>NZ_JAWLKF010000018.1:0-84146 GCF_033042195.1 Rhodococcus cerastii | reverse complement strand
ACGACCCTGTGACTGAGATGCCTTTTACGCTTTGAGCTGGATATTCATGACTCAGAACAGCACGGGATCCAGATTAGAATTCCTCCGGTAGCTCCTCGGCGGCGTGGACGATTGCCGTTGCCACGGTCCGGTAACTGCGCCGGTAGGACTGGGAGAGAACGATGTCGGCGTAGTGGACGGCGGTGAAGCCGTCTGCCCCGGCGGTGATGACCTCGTTCAAGCGGCGACGCAGGGGCGCGTCTTTGGCTCCGCCGGATCCGGATCGCATGAAGGCTGCGGTGACGCTCGCTGGGTCGTAGGGTTCGCCGGCCGTGACGAGACCGGCGATCACGACGAACATTCGCCGGTATGCGACGTCGTCGAAGTCGTCGGCGGTCACGATCGCGGTGATGCGCAGATCTTCGGCGGATACTCCCCCGGTGTGGGCGCTCCACATCAGGGCGCACAGCAGCAGTGCCTCGGGGTCGGTGGACGGCTCGTGAGCTGTCTCGTTGTCGACGGCAGTGTCGTCGGCGACAGCGGCGAGGCTGCGAACGACACGCTCGGGCTCGTCGGGCGGTGGAACTGCGCTCAGTGGCGTCATCGTCGGGCTCGTTCTCGCAGGTGAAGCTCGGTCAACGGAGTGGTCGGTCAGGCGGCGGCGAGCTTGTCGAGGGCGTCGATCCGGAAGCCGGACCAGTGGGTGTTCTCGTCGACGACCACGACGGGCATCTGCCGGTAGCCGAGTCCGTTGGTGACGAACTCGCGGGCCGCTGCGTCTTCGGTGACATCGACGGTCGTGTATTCGATCCCGTGCTTGTTCAGGCGTCGTTTTGTTTGATCGCAGTTGTTGCATTCGGGTTTCGTGTACACAGTGATCGACATAGCTCACTCCTTGAGAGAATTGTTCCGATATGTCGATTTTACCTCAAATTGCCCCGATTATCCATAGATAAAGCGAGGCATTTTAACTCGAATATGTTGGCGCGCAATAGATTACTGACTGACCAGAAGTTCGCAATTACGTCGGTTGCGTTTCCTTATCGGCGTCCAGCTCGGCAGCGGCGAGCACCTCGAATATGTCGATCTGGCCTGCGGTCTCGGCCATCACCGCACGCCCAGCTCGGGGCGGGTGATGGACTGCACGGCGAGGGAGAGTCGTACATCGCCGGCGTCGACGACGACGGGGTGGATGCGGCTGTACCAGGCACCGGGTGCGTCGAGGAGGGCGGTGACCTCGACGCGGCCTGCGGGTGCGGTGCGGTAGCCGAGAATGTCGATGATCGTTCCGTCGAACTGGGTATCGAGCGAAATCAGTTTCATTCCAACTCCTTTGAGACGGCGGCGCGCGGGCGTGGTGGATGCGGCCAGGGTGGCGGTCATGAGTACTCCCAAGGTCGGGCGGAGAAAGACTTCAGCGACGACGGTCGCGGGCCGTGCGCAGGCGCTCAGGAAGGCAAGGCCTGGCAGTCGGCGCATTCCCAGCGCCCGGCGGTCGAGGTGCAGGTCCGTCGCTCTTCACAGAGCCAGCAGATCTGGTTGCGCTTGCGGGTCGACACCTGTTGCGCGGCAGCCACGGTGGCGGCCTGTGCGCGGTACTGCTCACGGGTGCTCGCATCACGGACAGCGAGGTCGGCGCGGACCTGCTCCGGATCTACGGCCAATCCGCCGGTTCGTACGTTCAGCATGTCCCCGAACGCTGCGCGGCAGGACTGACACACATCGCCTGGCGTAGCGACCGGAACAGCACACCCGGGCAATGCGCAAGACGTGAACAGCGTTGCCTGCCAACCGTATTCGATCTCGCCGGTGCGTGTCGATGTCATACCCAAACCATACAGCGTCACGCTGTATGGTTGCAAGGGGTTCGGCGGAGTACTTACAGCGTGGGGCTGTAAGGTGCGGGTATGTCGACAATCATGCTCGTGCGGGGATCGGAGGAACCGTGACCGATACCGAATTGACCCTCTCGGAGGTTCTGGCACTGATCGAGGCCTCGACCGGGAAAGCGATCGCGTCCTCAACGTGGCGGTCATACGTCGCTCGTGGCCAGGCCCCGAAACCTGCCCGCCACCTCTCGCGCACTCCGCTGTATTCGCGGGAGGACATCGAGGCGTGGATCGCAGGCCGACCCGGCAGTGGTGCACGAACCGACCTGTACCCACGCTGATCGCCGTTCGGCGTTCCCGGTTCACCCCTGCGCGCGTCAACATATCTTGACGAACCAGAAAGGCCCCGGCCATCGGCGTGATGGTCGGGGCCTTCCTGCCGTGCTGGTTGCGACGCTCCAGCGGATGGTCAGGCGTCGTCGTCGACGGCGGCGTACGCGGCGTCGACGGTGATGTTGCCGATCGCGGCCTGCTCCACCGGGGTCAGGGCGTGGCCGCTGTCGGCGAGGAAGGTCAGGTAGCTGTCGATGCCGACCATGCCTCGGTAGTGCTTCGAGGAGAACCGCCAGTAGTCCTTGGCGTCCTGCGGTCCCGTCAGGCGGGCCTCGAACGCGGTGAGCACACGGGCAAGCAGCAACACCTCGGCGCGAGCGGGCGTGGCACCGGTTGCCTTACGGTCGACCTCGCCCAGCGGTGAACCCATGATCTCGCCGTACCGCTCCGAGCACTTGGATTCGGTGAACACATCACCGTGCGTGGCCAGGGTGGTCACCATCCACTTGGTGGCGTTCTTCGGCGCGGCCTTGCCCGACAGAAGCCCGGTGAGGAATGCACGTCGGGCTTCGGTCGCGGTCGCTCCGGCACGGTTGAGGGCTTTCACCTTTCGGCGCTCTGCACGTTCGGTCTCGATGCGTTCGGCCTCGGCGCGCGCGGCTGTGCGCTGCGCCGGGGTCAATCCGTCCTCGGCGTCGCCGCCCTCTGCGTCGACGGCGGCGATCTTCTCGGGTGCGAGTTCGAGGCCGGCCGCAGACACATGGTCGTGGCGCAGGAAGAACTCGCACCCCCAGGCGGTCACTTTCTCGACCGTGTTCGCGTGCCGCAGCTCCTCGTACGCCTCGGCGGCGTCGTCGTCCTCGGTGTCGAAGTCGATGTCGTCCTCGGCGACTTCCTCACGGGTCGTCTTGTCGACCCAGACGGTGCCGGTCTCGTGGACGTAGACGTGCCACAAGTGCGGTGCCTGCTCCGGGGCGTCGGCCGGGACCGCATTGCCAGCGGCGGTGCGCAGGTCCGCGAGGGAGAACCACTCCCCCCTCGCTGGTGGACGGTTCATCGTGAAGCAACGTGAAGCCGCGCGCGACATGGGCGGCGGCGGCAACTCGCGTGGCGGATCGTTCGTCGACTCGACGTTTGATGGTCGAGAGGCGGTTCTCGATGCCTAATCCGATCTCGAAGACCTTCTCGACGGCGTCGGTAACACACGGCTCTGCCTCGACTGCTTCTTCGAGGTCCGCGATCAGAGCGGCAGCATTGAGCGTCAGCTGGCTCTGGTCGAGCCGCTGGCGGGCGCGCTCCGATCGTCCTGCGCGACCGGCCTTCTCGACATACTCCTTCGGGACGTGCAGTTGCGCGCTGACCTTGCGGACACTCAGGCCCAGATCGAGCAGGCCCGTGACGGCGGCGGCGCGTTGCCCGGTGGTGAGGTCTTCGCGCTGGTCGTTGGATACGACCTGCTCGGTGATGCGTTCGATCCCTGCGGCCTTCTCGTCGTCGGACTGCTCGCGCACCATCACCGGTATCGAGGTGAGACCGGCTTCGCGGGCCCCGAGAGTTCTGCGCTGTCCGTCGTGGACGACCAGGGTTCCGTCGGCGCGGCGGACCGCCGAGACCGCCTGGAGGACACCGTGGGCGGCGATGGAGGCGACGAACTCGGGGTCGGCGGTGATGTCTACGCCGTCGCGGACGTTGGCGGTGATGTCGAGGGCGTGCGGGTCGGCGTCGACGAGGGTGTAGCCGGTCGAGGTCGGTGCCGATTGTGCAGCCATGGTGGTGGTCATGATCGTGGTCTCCCTGGTTAGTGTGTGCAGGTGAGGCACCGGGCAGATATCAGCTGCCCGGTGCCCGTTCGCAGGTGGAGGGTCGAGCGAGGGTCAGCGGTCGGCGGTCTTCACGACGGGTAGTTCCCAGATCGGATCTTCTGCACAGGGGTCGCTGATGTCGACCCATCGCCCGGTGACCGCGTATCCGCGACGGGCGAGCAGGACCTGCGCCGTGTCCGGGGTCCAGTCCATCGGTGCGTGCTTCTCGATGCCGGGCGCGTCGATGTATTCGACCTCGATGCCGCCCCGTCGGATGGACACTCCCAGGCCGCGTTCGGGGCGTTCGTCGCCGTATTCGGAGGTGACTGCCGTGAGGTTCTGCTCGGTTTCTCCCATGCCCCAACCTTACAGCGTCACGCTGTATTGTCAAGTCCTGCAACGGTTTTCGATTCCTGTGCGAATCCGAGCGGTCTCGTTGCGGGCGTCGAACGGCGGCACCATACCCACTCGATTCGCCTACAGCGCAGGATGATCGAGCCTGCGGCTCACGCCGGGTCGGTGCGGCGGGTGGGGTTCTCGATACGGGGGCGCAGGTTGTAGGTGTCGTACCACTGCTGGGCGGCTTGCTTGCTCATGCCGAGGATCTCGCCGATCTTCGACCATGGGACAGGCCGCTCCTGGGTCCGGAGGCGTCCGATGATGGCGTAGCGGTCGGCAATCATCGTCGAGGCGAGGAAGGCGTTGATCTCGAGTGCGTCGACATCGGAGACCGCGTCGTCCATGCGGCGTTGGGCGTTCACGGTCCACGTCCCGGCGTCCTTGCGCCCCTGCTCGTGGACCATCTCGGCTAGGTCGACGTCGACGAGAGCGTCCTTGTATTGGACGTAGAGTTCGGTCAGCTCGGTCGGGGTGAGGACCTTCTCCGATTCCATAACGTCAAGATATCTTGACGTATTCTGTCCGTCAACATATCTTGACAATTAGAGCGTGCTTCAGCTGACTGGGGTTGCGGCTTCGGCGGGGCACCACTGTTGATGGAGGCGAAGGAATCCCTTGCCGTTGCCGATCGGTATGTCGAAGCTCAGACAGCAAATCCACTGTCCACGAGCGGTTTTCGCCCACGCATGAAGCAGTCCGGGCGATTTTGTATCCATCGCGAGTCCCTCCGAGCGGACCTTGAGAGGCGTCCCGTCGCGGAAGGATCCTCCGGACGAGCCTGCCACGGTGAGCGCTATGTTGACCAGGACTCTCCGAGGTGGGTCGACGATGCGGCGCGTGGGGGGATCGAAGCTCACGGGCCAGTTCTCGTACAGGTCGGGGGTCATTGTGCGACCGCCAATCGGTGCGGCCCATGTTCGGCGACTGCGTCGGCGGCCGCAGGGGTCCAGCGCAAGCCGTGTTCGCCGAACGTAGGTGCGGTGAGGGTGTAGCGGCCTGTGCGCTGGGTGATTCCGCGTCCGTGGACGGTGGTCTCGAGTGTGATCGAGCGGATGCGGCCCCTGCCTTGCTCGATGCCGCCGTAGACGATGGGCCGAGAGGAAATCGTCAGATCGAGGCCGGGCATTCGACCGTCCGTGATCGCGAATATCCCTGCGTGAGTCCGGTTTCGGGCCAGCAGGGCACGTGCGCGGGTCGGTGGTACGTCGCGACCGTGGACGGTGCTGATGACCAGATCGATCCCATCGATGCAGATATTGGCGGCGTCGAGAGGGTCTGCTTGACCGGGGTCGATCAGGGCGATCTTCGACAAGTCCCCGCCGTGTTCGTGGACGGCGAGGAGCCCGAACTTGGGTTGACCGATCAGGGCGACGTGGTGGCCGGCCGCGGTGGCGGTGGCGACGAGTCCGACGAGAATCGATCCGGCACCGGTGATCGACAGGGCCGTTCCACGGGCCAGTGCGCCGCGTGGGAGCAGTTCCGACAGCGGCGTGGGTACCGGCAGGGTTTTGAGGGTTCGTGAGCGCACGGGGCCGCTCAGGGCCCGCTCATCGCCGTCGGTCGCGGCGGCCTGCGCGTTCGGCTGCGAGGGGGCGAATGCGGGCGAGTCGTCGGAGTCGACTGGTGCGTGGTCGCGGCGTCCGGGGATCGCGGCCATGCTGCGGCGGAGAGCGGCGAGCTGTGCAGCCTTGTCCAGGTTGGTCAGGTCGGGGATCGTGTCGGCGGTACCGGCCATGAGTGCGACCTTTCGCCGAACGGATCAGTGCCCTCAATCTATGCGAACATACGTTCGATGTCGAACTACCTGCGTACGTTCGTAGCTGGCCCTGGTTCGCGAACCCTGGCGGCGTTCACGAGGTGGTCGAGGGAGAGTTCGGGGTCGGCCGTCAGGTGGCGATGTTCGGCGAGCAGACGCCTGACGTGATCGAGGTCCGCGCGCACGATCGGGTCGTCGGGGTCGTAGCCCTCGTCGATGATGGCCGCGCGTTCTTCTGGGTCCATGTCTAGTTCGACGCGGCGGCGTCGGGCGCGGTTCCCGTGTCATAGATCAGGTCGTCAGAGCCGTCGTAGCGGTAGGCCCGCTGTCCGCTGGGGAGCGTCACCCATCCGGCCTGTCCGTGATCGGGATTCGGATCGAAACTGCGGTCGCTGGTCATGGGATCAGTATCTCGTTCGCCGTGCCTGCACGGTCGGGTGGTCAGCTGTTGACGAGTTGGCTGGCGCGCTGAAAGGTCACGCCGAGTAGCGATCCGATATCTCGGACGGGTACCTGAGCGGTGGCGAGCTTCTTCGCGAAGGCCTCGGTGCTGGCTTTGACGCGGGCTTCGTCCTCGGCCAGACGTGCTCGCTGTGTCGCAATCTCGGCAATGCGGACCGCGAGATCCTCTCCCCCGGGTTCGAGTTCGATGTGCTGCTCGATCTCGACATCGGCGAGGGCGACTCCGGTTTCGAGGGCGATCAGTTCTTTCGCCGCGGTGGGGACATCGTCGATGCGACGGGCCTGAGTGAGGGCGTCGAGTTCGGGGACAGCGATCATCCACCACTTGCCATCTCGGGTGACCGACACCGTGTAGGTCTTGTTCACTGCTGCGCCTCCTTCATGGCTGCGAGGATCTTGCGGTAGACGCCGGGCGAGATCGTCCGGTGCCCATCGGGCACAGTCACTTTGACTGCGCCATCGGCCGAGACCCACGTACTGTGCGAGCCGACCGTGCGGACCGAAGTGAACCCAGCCGCCTTGAGGGCCTTGACCACTTTCCGCGTGGGCTGCTCGGTAACCATGACTTTAGTCTAGTTTATTGGACACTTTCTAGTCAAGTCGACTAGACGAAATATGGCCGAGTAGCGGTGCTGTGGTCGACACGGAGGAAGTGCCTATTCCGAATTTCCTCATCCGGTTCATCTGCCTGCGAATTCGGTCCGGTTAGGGTGGTCATCGACAGCAATGTGTTTCCATTCGAGAGAGGCCGCATCGAACCGTGGCGAAAAAAGTATTCACTCAATTGGTCGACGATATCGACGGCTCGGTCATCGACGACGAATCAGGCGAGACGATCGAATTCTCCGTCAATGGTGTCGACTACCTCGTTGACCTTAAGGCGAAGAACGCCAGCGAGTTTCACCGGAAGATCGGCTACTACATCGAGCACGCAACCCGGGTCGGCGGGCGTAAGCGTCGACACTCCCCCACCTCCACGCCTCCATCTGCTGCACCCTCGAACAGCGGGGCCACACGTGATCCGGCTCAGACCAGAGCGATCCGGCAATGGGCCGCAGACAATGGTTACGAAATCAACAATCGCGGCCGCATTCCCGCTGCGATCGAAGAAGCGTTCAACGCTGCACACTGACGTAATCGGCCTCGTCGGCCGGTTTTCTCCTCTGCCCTACACCAACCGGCCTCCCGATTTGCTCACGAAACGACTGCGCGAGATCAAAGCCAGGCCGTACGTGCGCTGCGGGCATGTGTGCCGGGATCCTGTTCTGCGCAGGCAAGACTCTCTGATCTTTGGTTCGAGTTCGAGTTAGCGGACGGCAGTGGTAACCGGATCGAGAAGGAACAGGCACTGCTGCTCCACGTAGCGGTCGACCTCCGCCGTGACGCCAAGGTTCGTTCCGACGCCAATAGTGTCTGGCACCGAGCCGATCCAGTTGAGGTCGTAGCTGGTGTTCTCATCACGGAACTGGAAACTTGGCCCGGGCTGCGAGAAGGTTTCGCTGAAGTCGCCGGCGTTGATGAGGATGTCGTATCTGGTACTCGCGCCCTCGTGAGGTCCCATCGCGACGATGCTGCCCGGGAACGAGATTGTCTGACCTCGATGAGCCGCAGCGAACGCTGCGATGTCAGGCGAGCAAGTGTCGGTCAATGCGAGCAGGGCCGCGAACTCCGGACTGTTCTCCGACGTGAGAACAACGTCGTCAGGCAACGGCGATGGTGTAGGCGTCGCCGTGGCCATCGATTCCGGGGACGGTTGCTCGTTCGGGGCCGCTACCTCACTGGGCGCAGGACTGGCAGTTTCCGCAGGGCCGGTATCTCTTTCGCCGATAATGCCGATGGTGAAGATGACCGCGAGCGCAAGCGCGAACACGCCGCCACCGACAATCAAAAGGCCCCGACGAGACTTGGGTGCCGGGCGTCGGAACGTGATCTCCGTCCGGATCTTCGCGGGTACCTGAGAGACAACCTCCCAGCCTTCACTTTCCCACTTTTCGATGGTCCGCGACTCCATGCCGCGAACCGCGCGGACCGTCTTAGTCTCATAAGTGATTTCGGTGTCCGTTGTCATGCGTCAGCTCCAAGATCTTCGCCGGAACGTCACCGGACTCGCGAGGACCCTACCGAACGACAACGCTGAAGTGACCGGCGGCACTGAGGACTCAGTGCAACCGTGTCGAGTGGAATAGGTCTCAGCTTCGCCAGCAGAAGTGTGCGCGTCGCAGTGGCTCGATTCTCGGTCAGCGACTTGAACCTACGAAGTCACGACCGGTGTCCATCGGGGCGTACTCGTCGTCGACTCGGTCGTCCGTGCCCGCTTCATCGATGCCTGGGCTCTGGTCTTGGCCGGGGTCGGTGGTGTGCGTGTGGTTGGCTGCGAGGGGGGTTGCGGTGCTGCGTTCGCTGGCGATGTTCTGCTGGACCTGTGTCCAGGTCTTGATGTGTCGAGAGACGGTCGAGGTGTGCAGCTCGAGGTGGCGGGCGATGTCACTCAACGACCAGTCGGGGTGCGCGAGGTAGAGGTCGACGCTGGTCCACACGGCGGGCTTGAGCAGGCCGTTATCGAGGTCCTCGTCTATCCCGGCGAGCGCCGATCCTGCTGTTGCGCTGTACTGTTCGCTCTCCACGCGATCGATTGGGTATTCGATGCGAACTGTCTCGGTGGCCGTATCGAAGGATTGGGGGGTCTCGATCGTGGTTGCGGCACGGCGGCGGGGTGCGCGGAGCACGACAGCGACGATCTCGCTCATCGTGAGGACCATCGCGGGCGCTAATGCTGCTATTGCCGCTGCGACGGCGGCGTTGAGGACGGTTGCGGTCAGGACGGCGTGATAGGCGTTGCCTGCGATGGACAGGATCGCCGAGACGGTCAGCACTGCCACGACGAGTCGCCGGCCTCTTTTGGTGGCGGCGTCGGTGTGTTGAGAGAGGGCGATCCGGATGACGGCGGCGGCGAGGATCGGGCCGTCGAGAGCGACGGGGATGACCCAGGCATCGGCCGGGTGGATGCCGGCCATGACGGCGAGGTCGAGCAGGGTGGAGAAGGAGAGCTTGAAGGATGCTGCGCCGACGACGATGGCGATGGCCAGGCCGGTGATCAGGGCACCGGTCAGGACGCGGGGGTGGATGTCGAGGGTGTCCTCGCTGGTGGGGTCGTGGTCGGGGGTATTAGCGTTGTTCATTGATCGCAGGTCCGTTCTGTGATCGACCGGCCCCGGCGGTGTTGGAGCACTGTCGGGGCCTTAGCGGTCGGATGATGTGATTCGGTGTGGCCACAGGTGCGCGAGGAGATCGCAGATCTCTGCGCTTCTGTTGCGCGGTCGGGGAAATGGACGTCGCGGCCGAAGTCATTGCATTACAACCGCTTCGGCGGGTGGGGTCTACCGCCTGGGCCGAGCAGGGCCAGCAGCCTTGGCATCGGCGGCGGTCCAGCCGTGCACGCCGGCTGGGCGGCACTCGTCGTGATAGACCGGATCGGCCGGCACCGAATTCGCTGGAGTCTCGGAGTGCCACTGGTCGCACCAGGCGCACCGTGCGACCACCCGTTCGGCGGTCATGAAGTCGCCTCGGCGGCAAGGCCGAACTGAGCGCCACCGATCGTGTCGGTGGTGTGGCGATTGGCGTCGGTGCTCATTGTGTGTCAGCTCCTGGCAGTTGTGGCGCGGAGTGTGGGTGCTCCGTCGCGTTGCTCGCGGGCCCGAATGAGGGCTGCGTAGACGGCTGATCGGCTCAGACCGTACAGCTCCATGAGTTTCACGGCACCGAACTCGCCGGACTCGTAGTCCTTGAGGATACGTTCGTGTTGCAGTGCAGTGAGTTTGGGCTTGCGTCCGGTCATCCGGCCCTGCTCTTTGGCGATCGCGACGCCCTCACGGGTGCGTGCGCGAGTCAGGTCGGCCTCGAACTCGGCCATCGCGCCGAGAACAGTGAAGAACATCTTGCTCGACGGATCACCTGGACTGTAGACCTGGCCACCGTAGATCAACCGTGCACCTTTGGCATCCAGCTCGGTGACGATCGCATTGAGGTCGGTCACCGACCGACCGAGTCTGTCGAGCTTGGTGACCACCAAAGTGTCCCCCTCCCCCACTGCCGCGAGAGCTTCGGTGAGACCGGGCCGCTCGCGATTGCGCCCGGTGTATCCGCGGTCGGTGTAGATGTTGCCGGTGTCGACGCCCATCTTGCGAAGGGCTGTGCGCTGCGCTCGTAGATCCTGTCCTCGTGTGGAGCATCGGGCGTACCCGATCAGGTTTTCGTCCACCTGAAGCCCTTCGTCTCGGAATCTGCGATCAAACTGGGATTACTTACATCACTATCTATCAAGACACCGACAGGCTGGTCCGAGCGTCGACCGATTTGTCAGTTTCAGAAGACGAGTGCACGAGTTCAGAAGTGCGCTGCACTTGACACCTCTCAAGTAATCTAGCGAAAACGCTAGATTGCTCCTTTGGTGCTTTGACTGCCCGATCGTCCGAACCTAGGCGCTCACTTATGACTACGTGTCTTTAACCTTCGTTTTAGACACGTCCTGGATTTGACACGGCAAGGACGATGAGCGTGTGTGTCAGAACTCATGTTCAAAACCGACACGCCGAAATGTGTCCCTACGACGAGTTGTGACACACTCGACCCTGTGGGAGAACTTCTGGGCTACGCGAGGGTGTCGACGACCGATCAGAGCGCCGACGCGCAGAGCGAAGCCTTGAGCGCTGCCGGGTGTTCGAGAGTGTGGACGGAAACTGCGTCGGGTGCGACGACGTCTCGGCCGCAGCTGTCGGATCTGTTCTCGCATCTGCGGCGCGGCGACACACTAGTGGTGTGGCGACTCGACCGTCTCGGGCGTTCACTCCCCCATCTCCTCGAAACGGTCGAGCAGCTCGACGTCGATGGCGTCGGATTCCGCTCGCTGACCGAAGCGATCGACACCACCACCTCCGGCGGAAAGCTGATCTATTCGATCTTCGGAGCATTGGCGGAATTCGAACGCAACCTCATCCGCGAACGCACCAACCTCGGACTGGCAGTGGCACGCGCCCAAGGGCGACTCGGTGGACGACCACCGGCGATGTCCGGGACGCAAATCAAACAAGCGAAGCGAATGCGCACCGGCGGAATGTCACTCACCGACATCCGAGAAGTGCTCGGAGTGTCGCGATCGACGCTGTACCGGCACTTGAAATAGCCCACCGCCAATCGCCGTTTCTCGCACATGGCCCGCCGGGCCGATGCGAGTCAACTTCCGAAGCTGCCACCGTGGGGGTCTCGGGCACATCGACGACTTTGAAAATCGATGGACGCATGATCAGCCACGAGAATTCGTCTGCTTCAATTCCGTCATGACCGAACCGGTAGAGATCACAACGACACCACCCACCATTGGTGACACACTCCAAGTGCGACGCCTAGAGGGCGGCACCGCTACCGGGACCGTAGTCGAGGACTTCGCCGACTACTTGCTGACCGTCCCCGCCGCCGGCCGAGACTGGGCCATGCCCCATCGATGGGCCATCGCGTCGGAAGACGGAACGCTGATCTTCGCCGACGACGCCGACATCATCGAGCACCACAAATCCGAACCGTCGACGACAGCACCGACAACACCGAACGACATCAGCGACAAGACCTGACCGGTGGACATCTACTCAATTCTGGTTGCCTCGGTCATCGGGTCCGCGGCCGTACTAAGCATTGCCATACCAGTCCTGCTGGCCATGACGATCATCGACATCACGCGGGCGCTGCGAAACCGCACCAAAGGTTCCCCAGGCCAACACCCGGCGTCAGCACGAAGTGCAGCCAACTTCTGACACTGACAAACGTCATCGACACTACTGATCCTCGCGTTGATCGCCCTCGCTGGTGGGAAGTCGATTCACGTCGCGATCACCGTAGGAATCACCCCATTTCCACACGCCACTGAGTGCATCGCGAACTTCGCTACCGCCCCGACGACGGCGTAGGCGCGTGGTACGCATGGCGTACTCACGGAGTCGATCACGGACATCGTCGTCCAGGTCTGGGCCACTGGGCAGATTCAAGGCCCACCACAACCGGCGCCGATACTCCGCACCCGAAATCCCGAACGCCACGAAGATGTCTTCGTCATCGGCACCTCCATAGGGTTCCCAGCGCACCGCGAACCCCACAAAAGTCTCTGCCGACCGCTCTTCCGTCATACCGATGATTCTGGTCGACGTATCGACCCGTCCGCACATCGGCCGCCCACCCCCACCACAGCCTTGAACACCCCGACCTGTGGTGCCGATTGTGCAGTTCGCTTCTGCACTCAGAATGTCAGAAGACGACTGCAATCACGGGTAAAACCCCAGCAAATCGTGCAGCCTACTTCTGAAACTGACACGAAATCTCGTGTCGGGTGTCTCGATAGACGATCGTCCATCGAGGCACGCGTCGTCTTACCCCGCCGGCAAGACTTGACAATGGACACGAGTCAAGCCATCCGAATCATGCGACCACCGATGAGTTCGCGCGGTTCGATTTCTCAGATGTGGGCCGGATATCGCACAGGCGGTTCAGCCGCGCTCGCGCCCGGCAGCGCTGTCGGACTATTCAACCGGCTCCTGGAAAATGCAATCGCACGAACGATCCAAGTATGGGAGCTAGCAGAGCTAGCTAGCGGCGCTAGCATCTCCGAGTAATGTTAGTCGCGTGGTTAGATACCGCGCCGGTCGAGATACTCGCAAAGTGCAGCATCGGTCAAGGAAGCAATGCTGATTGAACGATCGCCCGTCTCGTACCGCAGTTTGTCGACTGCTCGGTTCAACCGAAGCTTCGTGGACGGCCGGATCCGGACGTTGTGCTGTTCGGTGAACTTCTCGGCGCTTGTCCCCGCGGAAGGTCGAAAGGTGGCCTCCGGTGTAACTTCATCCGACACCGAAGATCTTGGGTCGTTTTCTTCACTGCCACGACCAGCGTTCAGTGCGGCATCAGGAACGGACGCAGCCGGTTCCGTTCGAACTTCGGGCTCCACTCGCCGGGGTGAGGTTGTCGGTCGCGAAGGGAGATCCGCAGCTGGGTGTCGACGGATAATCGCGGGTTCTCGTTGTGCACTCATGCGGCAGGCTCTCCTAAAATGTTGATCGAAAGTTCTTTGAGCAGGGCGTCGTAAGCTACTTGCAGGTCGACTGCCCGGCCACCTTTGTAAGCGTGAATGGGAGTGTGGCTGCTGTGGGCGTCCTGGCGCGCTGCGAGTTCCGGGATCCCGGCCCTTGCGACCAGGTCGCCGTAGGCGGCCCGTAGTTCGTCTTCCCGGTACTGGTGCTCCGAAGTTCTCCTCTTCTTGGACAGGACAATCTTCTCCAGCTCCAGTTTGGGATTCGCCCGCCTCTTAACGTTGGTGATGGTCTCTTCGACCTTGGTAATCGCACGCACGCTATCGATGGTGGGCTCAGTCACCGCGATGACGGAATCGCAAGCACACAAGACTGCGAACAGCAGTTTGCCGAGCGAGGGTGGGCAGTCGATGAATACCGCGCTGTATGGAGAGAGATCGACGCCCTCAAGCGCGATGTCCAGTCGAAAGATCAGATCGTTTGCGCCGTCAGCTTCAAGATTGGCAAGGCTCTGGGTCGCCGCGATTAGATCAACGCGATCCCACTCTGACGCTATTACCGCGTCCGCAGCTGCACCCTCGCTAGTGACCGACATAAGATCGAACGTTGTCCGCGTAGCGTCATCAACGTCAACGCCGAGACCGGTGGTCGCATTCGCCTGCGGATCCATATCGATTACCAAAACATGTTTACCCTTGTCAGCTAGCGCACTTGCTAGTCCTAGGGTTGTGGCAGTCTTGCCTACCCCGCCTTTCTGATTGCATATCGCGAACTTCCTGGGTTGCGCCGACGGCATTGGCATAGGTTTCGCGTTCCTTCCCTTTAGTTCACGGGCTTTTCGTAGGCTGGTTGCTAGTGAGGCTAGAGGCTATAACTGACAGCCCGCTGAGCTTGACTAACACGCGGAGCAGTGTTCGCTTTCATTGCGTTACGTGCTCGGATACCTTGCACATCTTTAATAGCTTGTCTTGCATGCGTCGCAAGCCTTGCGTGCCTTGCTTAGCCTTCTTGGCGTGCTACTTATACGAGCGGCGCACCCAAAGCAAGCAATGCTTAGCGTGCTAGTTGACCAACGTTTGCTCACGCAGCACTCATAGCTACCAATGCATTACTAGCTTGCTTATGGATACTACTGAGCGTTGCAACGCTCGCTTGCCGCGCTTGCCTAGCTGACATAGCTATTTACGCTATTACAAATTCGTACACTACGCAAGCACCCGTAGCCCTCCTTGCGAACATAGTTAACCTAGACACCCTTTGGGTGCTGTACTAGCTCCCATAGCTGTCCTAGCTCTGCTATTTTTTAGGTCAAGCGGCACTGCCGAACTGCTCTCAAACGAGATCGCCAGCGTCTTAACCAGCAGTTATAGCATAGATAGCGATGCTAGCTGCACTAGCACTGCGTCCCGGCCGCCGGCAGATCAAGTCACGGACACGACGAACGAGATGAGCGCAAAAAGACGCAACCACTTGCAATCGCGTGCGTAGGCCGCCCTTTGCACAACGGGTGCCGCCACTTACCGTCCCGACACCCGGAGTGGGACCGCCACCACGCGATTTAGCCGTCACAGCAGCGGATGACGCTAGGCCTGCCAAAATAGATATCCAGCAAGCAACCCTCCAGCCCCTTGCTAGCCTTGCTAGCCTTGCTAGCCTAGCTAGCACTGCGTGCCAGGTCCCACAAACGCACACAAAACGCCGAGAACGCGCGTCGACGGCTCGTCCCCAACCTGCACCGAAACGGCGTTCACGTGTGATGCCACCACCTCGACCGTCAACAGTCGACGCTCCCTCGGTCAGCGGAGGCACGCAGCCATTCCGCGTCGATTTCCGGCGGCTTCAAGACTGCGCTCGATTTGATCACGACAGCTCGAACAAGTCCGCCTGACACTTCCATGAGACCCCCTCGATGAGCGCATCGAGAACTCCTGTCCGCATCCCTCGACTGCCTCTGCTGCCTGAGCGTCGCTTTCAGCGCCAACTCCCAAGCGTTGACCACGAGCATGACCGCGACCTCGTCACGATAGGTCATCTGAGACTTGTTGTAGACCTCAACGGCCGCGAGCATGGCGGCGAGCGAGTTGTCGACCAGTCGCTTGATCGACACGTAGGGGGCGCTCAAGACATCCCACGTTCTATGACTGGCTCAGCAGCGCCGATGCCGAGAACCCTAACGACGAGACTTGCCAAGTCAGCTTTCCTCGAATCCGGACTGGTCGAACTTGAGGGTCCTCGCGTTCTCGGAGACGGTTCGAACGCGGCTCTCATTGAAGCCCTCGGAGTCGGTCGCCTCGATCTCGATCCGCACGGTCACGCTGGTGTTCTCGCCGGAACGAAGGTGCGCGAGCACTTCGTCGGCAACGTTCTTGAACTCCAGTGCGATCTTGTCGGAGTTGAGGGTCTTGACCCCGTAAAAGCGTGTCGGCCAGGTGGCAATGTCGACCTTCGGAGTCGGCGACGGACCGGGACCCGGCTGCGGGTTCGGCGACGGGCCCGGCCCCGCCTCGGGGTCGGGTCCCGGTGTCGGAGCAGGGCCAGGTTCGTCCAAGCGCTGCTTCTGTGCGACGTCGGGGCGGACGAGAAGGAGCGAGTCGGTTACGACCGGCGCGCTTTCCTTGTCCTCCGGCGTCCAGAGGCCGATGTACCGGCCGGCGGCCTCGTCGTAGCCCGCCGCGAGAGCGAACGCGTCCGTCTGCCAGATCATCGGCAGGTCGAGGATGCCCGCGTCGAGAACTGACCGGTCGCGTAGGCGCGGCATATAGGGGTACTGCGAGTACAGCCCCCACAGCGACCCCAGTGAGACGTGGCCGTCCTTCCAGATCTGCGGAATCTTGCCGATCGCGAGGCGGATCGTCGCAGCCGCCTGCCTCGTCGAAAGGTCACCGTCGTTGCCCAGGCGTCGCGACACGCGGTCTGCGAGAGCGTCGGCCTGACCCTCGACCTTGGTCTCCTTGATCAGGAACGGCGCACCCGGATCGGGCTGCGCGGGAACCAAGGCCCACGTGAAGCTCTGCAGCAGACGGGCGGTGACCGTCTGGTCGGCCTGCGCCGCCCGCTGAGAGGCCTGGTTCTTCTGGTTCTCGGTCATATCGAGGTCGACTGCGTTTGCGAGTACGTGCGTCCAGCCGAGGTAGTCGCGGGTCGCGTTGTCGAGCTCTTCGAGTCGCGCCTCGTCCGCTGCGAGGTAGACCAGTGCGTTGCGGTGGGTTCGGTTCGAGCTGCCACGGTGCTCGGTGGCACTGTGGGCGAACTCCTTTGCGGCAGAATCCGTACCCCGCTTGTGGGCGACCTTCGGGTGCAGGATGACGAGTCTGGTCTCGTCGGTGTCGGGGATGTCCGAGTTCGACTCCGGGCAGACGTGGACGCCGGCGAAGTCGCCTCGCTTGCGACCCTGGTCTTGGAGCCGTCGGACGATCTCAGCCCACACGTCTTCTTTGTGGAGACGCTCGGCCTGATCCTTTGCGGTGCGGGTGATGTTGGGCTGGACGTCGTACCAGTATTTGCCCGACCCGGAGTAGAAGTACGTCGCGCGGTCGCCGAGCTGGGTCAACGCGGAATGGAAGTTGCCGGGGACGTCGCCGGGGATGGCGGTTCCGAGGAAGACCCGCTGGGCGCCGATGCCCTTATGCACCGACCCTGGTGCGATCGTCGGAGCCGCACCGAAGAAGACCGTGCGCGCGAGACGCTTCGTCAATGCCCGCTGCCCGAAGAGCGGCTTCTCCTTGTCGATACGAGCCGGCTCGGAGTTCGAGCCGTCGACGTCGGCGTCGATGATCGTCTTCCAGGAGTCCTGGAGGTACTGGGTCAGTTCGGAATTCACATTGGACGTGGCCAGCGGGATCGATGCCGGCATAATCAGCGGCGACTGGTCTTCACCGGTCCAGAGGGCATGGATGACCGTGCTCATCAGGCGCAGAACGCCACGGGTGCGCTGGAAACGTTCCAGCGACGACCATTCCTCGTAGAGGGTGTCGAACAGCTCCGGGTGGATCGGGTAGGTCCGTTTGATCCGGTCCTCGTACGCGCTGTCGCGGGCTTCACGCGGGAAATCGTCGGAGAACTTGCGGTACATCTCGACGTACGCGCGCGCGGTCGCACCGGTGGCTGCGAGCGAAGCGGCGTCCGGCTGCGTGAATAGGCGCTGCTTGACGATGTGATAGGCCTCGTCGGACGACGCGGGCCGCCACTGGTCCGCGACCCGGCGAACGACGTTCTGGAGGCGTTTAAGTGCCTCCAACCCGTTCTGACCACCGACCTCCTCAGCGTTGCCCGCGACGATCTTGTCGTTGGCATCCCCGGTCTCCGACGCCGGAATCGAGATCGCGAGCAGGACACCCTTGGTTCCCTTGACCGCCTCGGTGAGCGACTGAGCAAACGTGAACTGGTCGTCGAACGTGCCTCCCGCAAGGTCATCACGTCCGACCAGTGACCGCGCGTAGGCAACCCACTCGTCGATGAGAATGACGGCGGGTGCGTACTTTGCCAGTAGCTCGTGGAGAGCGTCACCTGGGTGGGTCCTGTCGCAGTCTGCCTTTGCAACGACGGCGTAGGCGTCGGGCCCACCGAGCTGCCACGCGAGCTCACCCCAGATGGTGTTCACTTGGGTGCCATCGTCCTTCGTTACGCCGGACGGGCTGAAGTGGTTACCGACGATCGCGACGCGGTTGACTATGGTGGCCGAGTAGCCGTTGGCGGTGAGGAGTTCCTGGGTCTCCTGCGGGAAGTCGCCGACGGGCAGGCCCGCGCCGACGTGCCACAGCGAGAGCATCGAGTGAGTCTTACCGCCACCGAAGTTGGTCTGCAGGTTGATGACCGGGGACGCGTTGTCGTCACCCGCGAGGCGACGCACCGCGCGGCCGATGAGGTCGCGGAGACCCTCAGTCAGGTAGGTGCGGCGGAAGAACTCGACGGGGTCGGCGTAGTCGGCGTCAACCTCGCCGCCCGTGGCGACCTTGTAGAGGTCGGCCGCGAACTCAGAGGCGTGGAAGTTGCCGGTTGCTACATCGTCGTGGGGCCGGAGAACCTCACGCCAGGGCCGAAGGCCCGCGGCCTCGGGGTTGTCGACCGCCGCCTTCAGTACCTTCTTGTCGTCCTTGTCTGCGGTGACGCGACGAAGGTTGTGTCGGATCCCTCGGACCTCATCGGCTTCCTTCGCAGCACCGATCAGTTTGAGGAGTCGTTCGCCGGTGTCGAGGGCGCGATATGCGTCGTCGTCGGTGAACGTGCCGTTGTGCGCCCAGTTGTTGCGCACCTCCCGGAGTTCGCTAGCAAAGGTCTCACCGGCGCGGCCGATGGCCTGATTGAACGGGTACCACCCCTTCCTGAACCCGCCGGTGATGTTCCCTTCGGTCAGCATCCTGAACTGCACCTGCGGGTCCAGGGCGTCGTACGTTTTCGTCGACGAAGCCCCGTTCTTGCCATCCTTGGCCTGAACAAGCTTCGTCCACACGGCCCCGAGCGCCGGATCACCCTGCCCGACGACGGTTGAGATGAAGTCATCGAGTGCCGGCGCCAGTACCTGAAACATGCGGTCGATACGGTCGCGGTTACTTAGCGCCATCTCGAGCGCTCCTCTCCATCTCCAGGCTTTCTTGCTGTTCGAACTGCGCCCACGCTGATTGACTCCACGAGAGATCGACGTAGCGGCGGCCTAGCTCGTCGGCCGCCGCAACGTCGATCGCTCCGGTCGCTCGCGCAGTATCCAAGAATTGATCCCATGACAGACCGATCATGGTGCCCTTGGCTACGTGGGTCGCATATTCATCCACACAACGATGCCCACTTGAATCGGCGGGGTGGGTGATCACGACGATGGTCGCCAGGCCACCTTCATGCATTTCGTCGGACAGTTGAACGGACTGGGCAAGCGCGTGGCAGCGAGTAAGTTGCCGAGTCCGGTTATTTGCAGCCGACGCGGCCAAGTCCTTCCACAACCGGCTTGCGGTCGCTACCTTCACGTACCCTGGCCCGGTCTCCGCGCCCGTCCGCCTGGTCGAAAAGCGGTCCGCCAGCTTCGTCTCCAGAGCGACGACCTGCAAGTCGCCACGCTGTGTCCTGAATCGGAGAAGCACGTCGATAAGCGTCTTATCGCCGAGTCCGTAGCCAGACCCTTGCGCGGCAAATTCAAAATCGGATGACTCGAGTTCAGCCAAGTCGTCGCGGTCAAGCAGGCGCCTAAACAATGCGGCGCAGGCATTCGGGCGAGAGACGGCGTCCGCGAGCATATTGAAACTCAACGTCTGGCTTGACGTCATGTAACTCGTACACCGAACCGGGTCGACACCCCACCCGCCTTGACGCCTGTCAAGGTATCGAGCAAGCGCAGCACCGCTGACGAAATTGAGGTGTTGGCTCACTGCTTCCTCGGGCAGCACCGACCCACAGGGATCCCCCGAGCCTGCGAGCCTGCCGTAGGTCGGAAGGTTGAGGACGGTTGACCTATACCAAGCTTGATGTACTCGAACTCGACGCATGAACTGCGGGTCAGAGGCGGGGATTGGACCCAGGGTCATCTTTAGTCGTCCTCATCGAACAAGAATGCGCCCTGCTTGCTCGTTCTCTTGGGGACGCTCCGCGCGACTTCGAGAACCTCCGGCCAGGAGGCCACAAGGCTGTTGAAGCTGAGCGCATCCTTCGTCCAGCCGTTGCCTTCGGCGATCCGGAACAGAAGGTGGGCGAGTTCCTTCACCAGATCGGGATCCACGGCGCTGTCGGAACGAGCCAACGCTTCCCTAAGGAATTCGCCCGCGGAATTGATCCCCTCCTGCTCCAGAATCTTGATCAGGTGATGGAGAGCTTCCCAGTTACTTGTGTGACTGTCCTTCACGACGTCGTAGTTCGAACGGAGATCGGCAGGTTTGATGAGCTGCACATTGCCGGCTCGGCTTGTCAGGATTTCCTCGCGGTCCATCACGTCGACGCTCGTGTTGCGGGCCCTAGCCAGACTGTCGGCGTCGCCAAACTTGCCGATCCCATAGCCGTGTTGGCGATACCAGGGGATCGCGAAACGGGACGTGGCGTCGAAGTCGCCCTCCTGCTCGTTCAGCACTTGGTCAAGGATCTCATTGATCCGCGATAGTGCCGATCGCACGGTCATCTTGGTGCCATCAGGCTCAAGCACTCCGGAGTACCGACTGAACACAGCCATTCCTGGCCCGATCGCTGCCTGCGGCATGTCGACCGGCGCGATCTGTCCCTGCTGAAGACGCCTGAGGGCCTGAGGAAGTTCCGCCTCAAGCGCCGCAATGAATCCCCTGCGATCGGTCGTCTGGGCGTCATCTCGCCGGGGGCGGAGGGAAAGGACGATCGACGAAGCCAAGGCATTGTTACCGCTGGCGATCATGCGGTTGCCCATCTCGGACCGGTTCGGCCAGGTCGAAGTAATCTCCCAGCCAGCACGGATCATGCCCTCAAGCAGCGTCTCCCAACCAGTGGAGGCCTCCCCGGTGTCGTCGGCCTCGCTTTGCTTGAACGCATACCAGACCGTGATCGGGTAGTCACTGTTCGCGGTTTCCCGCACCCGCGTAAAGACACGCCTGAACCCGTCTTCAAAGAATCTTTTCGCCCCGACTTTGCCGTCGTGCCGATACGGGTTCGCCACGAGTTCCTCGGCTTTTGGGACGAGGAGAGTGGCGAGCAGGTCCGGGTGCACGTCCCGCAGTGTCCGTCGAAGCCAAACGTAAAAGTAGTCCGATAGATCGGAGTAGCCAATATTGTCGTAGTACGGCGGGTCTGTTGCGATTACGAACCCGTCGTATGAGCGCGTCGAGGCATCCGCCTGCTCCACCGTGCCCGGAGCAGCAGGGACAAGGGCCCCAACAACCCCTGCCACCCAGGACAGCTGACTTGCGACGCTGCCTGAAAGACCCGAGAGAAGATTGGATTCGACGTAGTCCCAAACCATGGGAATTGCTTGGCGCGCGAACACATTACGCGCCGTGTCTCGGCCAGAGTGCCAGCTACAGATCGCGGATGAGTAGTCCGTATTTCGGCTTATCGCGAGGCCTAGGTAGGTGGCGAGGGCGTCCGCGTATTCCGATGAACCGCCGTCGTCGATCACCTTCGACCGCGTCTTGCCCACCAAATCGCTAAAGGTGGTCAGGCCGAGAAGCTGGCGATTCGTGAAAAGGTCGGCCCAAGCGGTCATCCCGTAGTTCGGTGTCTTGAAGTCCCGCGGGTTGTTCGGGAGGTCACCTGCCGGAACATCGTCGGGTCGGGGTACCGACGCAGCCGCAATATGATCCTCGGTCGCGGGGAGATATAAGCGCTGCCGGTTGCCCTCGGCGACGATCGCCATCAGGGAGGCCCCCATCCGGTGGGCTCTGCCCTCCGACCGGATGTAATTCAAGGGAACTGCCGTCTCGCAAGCCACGCAACGGCCGCCGGTACGACCAACCGTGCCATCTGAACTCGGATCGGGGGCCTTCGAGCCCTCGTTGCTGACGTCGAACCTCACCCTGAGGCCCGATGGGTGGGACAGGTCGCCGACTATAGTCGGGACGATGAAGGTTTCCTTGCCCTTCTTCTTGCTCAGCCACCACGAGCGCGCGAGCGGCATCGCGATCCCACAGGCCGGGTTTGGACAGGTGACAGTCCTCGCCCAGACCCAGGCAACAACGGTGGCGGTGCCGCCGCCGGCCAGGGACGCCATCGGATAGTTGCTCGCGAGCCGATTCTTTGCCGCCGAGCACATCCAGTCGCCATACGCCTTGATGTCTGCAGCAAGGCCGGCCGCACCAGCCCAGGTCCGAATCTGCGAGCCAGCTAGCCCAGGGAAGACCGGCTCCTGATCTCGGAAACGCGGCGGGATCTCGATAAGTGCTCGGTTGATGAGCGCCGCGACAGGATTCAGGTCCGACGCCCACGCTTCAAGGCCAAGCCGCTGCGCCTCCAGTGGGATCGTTCCGCCACCCGCAAACGGGTCAAGGATCGGAGGCGGGTCGCCGTCGGTTGATCGCGAGATTTCGGCGCGTGCATCGGCTAGCAGCTTCTCGTCACGAACGTTGTCCCACGAAACAAGCCGCTCAATGATTCCGTGGAGTCGCTCTCGCTCCCTACGCTGCAGTTCCTCTGTTGGGAACTCCTCCGGCCGCGATGACGGGTCGTCCACGAGCTGAGCAAAGATAACGGCGCGCGCAGCAGCTAGCGGTCGGCGTGCCCACCAAAGATGAAGGGTCGATGGGTGGCCGTGGCGGATCGACTTCTCCCGAGCGGATTCTCGGTTAATCGCCTCCAGCGGCAGGGCCACCTCGATCAGCTTGCGCTTGTGCACTACGTCCTCGACCTTCCGTGCCCGATTCATCGGGCGAACCTCGCCACTGCTGCGGCGCGTGATTTGGACATGAACTTACCGGCGGGGACCGACGCTGTAGAACGCGAGTGATCCGTGGGGCCCGAGAGCATCAGAACGGCGACGCGCCCTTCGCCCAGGTCTTGGCCCAGTCGCCGCGGATGCCAGTGGCCTCGAAGTCGCCGAGTTCGGTGGTGGCGAACGGGTCGTCGAGGTACCGGACCTCGTCGAACTGCGCGCCGCGAGGGTCGACCTTCACCAGCGCGATGCGGTACCGCGGGACCGCGTTCTTGCCCGTCATGACTTCGTTGTGGGTGACGAAGAAGTCCTTGGCGCCCTCGATGCGTGCCTTGACCTCGATCCGGTAGGTGTCGCCGTTGGCGTCGGTCGAGAGGATGTCGAAGCCCTTGTTGTTGAACGCCTGCTCTACCGGATTGCGTCCCAGCTCGCGCTCGCGTGCCAGCACAAGATCGACACCACGGCGCTCGACTTCCTTAGTCTCCTTGGCGTGTATGGGCGCGGTGGCCGGGATCTCGCCTTCCAGCATCCCGATCGGAAGTACCAATGCTGCCGTGACGATGTGCGGAGGCTTGGTCGACATGAGCTGCTGCTGGTCGAGCAAGGCCAGGCGCTTGCGGAGGCGCGCGTCGAGCTCGACGGCTTTGCGGTTGAGGCTGTCGGAGGATTCCTTGGGCTTCTCGCCCTTCTGCTCCTTCTCCGATGCCACTGCGGCGTCGAGTAGGAGGCGTTCGCTCTCGGAACTGAGACGCTTAGTCACCAGTTCACGGGCCTTCTCGAGTTCGGCAAGCCGTCGCGGCTGGACGTCGGCGAGATACTCGGGAAGCTGGTTGGCGATGATCCAGCTCATCGCTTTGTCCTCGGCGTCGCCGAGCCAGGCCAGGCTCCGGGCAGCGTCAACGGCTGGCCCGGCGGGTGCGGCTACGCAATCGAGGTAAGGCGCAGGTCCCGCGGGGCTGACGGTGCCGAAGTGGTCAACGTAGGCGTAGCCGAATCGCCGCGCGACCGACTCACCGGTGGCGTCTGCGATCTCTTCGATGACACCGACGAGCAGCTGAGGCTCCTCAAGGGTCGAGGAGCAGAGGATCGTGCCCTGGTTGAGGACGCCGCCGAAATTGCGGATCGCCTCGCCCATGACGGCGTCGTGCAACGGGTGACCCGGCGCCAAGAGGTCGGCGCGAGTCAACTCCCCGGGCTGGACATGGCTGATATCGAAAGCGACTCGGTCGTACTTGGTCGCGATCGGCCCGGTGCCAGCTGAGCGGATGTGCTGCGGGACATTCGCAATCTCGTAACGCCCCTTTTCTCTTTTGGCGATGCGGCCGCCGAGCTTGGTGAACGCGGACTTGAAGGCGAGCTCGATGTAGTGCGGCTGCAGCCGGCGCGCGCGTGCTTCGTCCATCGCGGCCCGCAGGGCGTGGAGGTCGGAGTCGGCGAGGTGCTCGGAGGCGAGGGCTCGCTCATCGAGTAGGTCCTTGAGGCCGTCTCCGACGGAGGCGTCGATGACCTCGTGCATCTTGGCCTTCACGTCTGCCCGCTCGCCATACTGGATGGCCTCCAGCAGCAGGTCACGCAGCGGGGTGTCGGTGAAGGCCTCGCCGAGGACGTCGAAGACCTTGCCGCCGTAGGTCTTCCTCATCTGGTCGAGTTTCTCCAGCAGGCGGGTGAAGACCTCGCCCTCGCGGGTGTTGGAGGCGACGAGGTTCCAGAGGCGGCAGACTTCTTCCTGGCCGATGCGGTGGACGCGCCCGAAGCGCTGCTCGATGCGGTTCGGGTTCCACGGCAGGTCGTAGTTCACCATCAGGTGCGCGGCCTGGAGATTGAGACCTTCACCTGCCGCGTCGGTTGCCAGGAGGATCTGGCAATCCCGGTTCTTGGTGAACTCCTCGGTGATCTGGCGGCGCTCGGCCCGTCGCACGCCACCGTGGATGGCACGGACCGCGTCAGGCTTGCCGAGGAGAGAGCCGATCTTGCCCTGGAGGTAGTCGAGGGTGTCGCGGTGCTCGGTGAAGATGATGAACTTCCGCGGCCAGCCGTTCCTGTCAGTGACGAGCGCGTTGTCCTGGAGGATGTTGGAGAGTTCGGTCCACTTGCGGTCGGTGCCCGCTTCGCGGACCCGCCGTGCGGTCTGGATCAGGTCGCCGAGCTCGAGGAGTTCGGCGTTGAGCTCCGCGACTGTCTGAGCGGTGGTCGCAGCGTCGAGGAGCTCTTCCTCCATCTGCTCCAACTCTTCGGCGTTGAACTCGTCCTCATCGACGTTGCTGATGTCGACGGTCGGTTCGCTGTCGCGGTAGGTGCCGTTCTGGATCTCGAGCTTCTTGCGTTCCAGACGCTCGGAGCGTCGTACGAGGCTCTTGTAGATCGCCTCGGGGCTGGATGCGAGACGTCGCTGGAGGACGGTGAGTGCGAAGCCGACGGTGTTCTTGCGTTTGCCGCCGATTCTCTCGGCGCGGTTCATTCCCTCGCGGACGTAGTGGGTGACGTCTTCGTAGAGGTCGTACTCAAGGGCGGTCAGTTCGTACGGGACCGTCTCTGCGATGCGCTCGGGGAAGAGCTTCTTGCCCTCGAAGGTCAGGAGGTCTTCCTTGACCATGCGGCGCATAATGCCACTGACATCGGCGCTCTTCTTCTTTTGCTTGCCTTCGAACCGGTCACGGTCGAGAAGAGTCAGGAAGAGCTGGAAGTCCTCCTCCTTGCCCGAGTGCGGGGTCGCCGTCATCAAGAGCAAGTGGCGGGTGATCTTGCCGAGGATCTCGCCGAGCAGGAATCGTTTGGTCTTGCGCAGCTCGCCACCGAAGTAGTGCGCCCCCATCCGATGGGCCTCATCGACGATGATCAGGTCCCACTCGGTTTCCTTGAGCTGGGCCTGGAGCTGCTCATTGCGGGAGAGCTGGTCCATCCGTGCGATCAGAAACGGGTTGGTCTCGAAGACGTTGAAGTTCGCCTGGGCATCGATGAGCTGGTTGGTCAGAAGGTCGAACCGGAGTCCGAACTTGAAGAAGAGCTCGTCCTGCCACTGCTCGACCAGTCCGCCGGGAGCGATGATCAGGCACTGCTTGACATCGTCGCGGAGCAGCAACTCCTTGATGTAGAGACCGGCCATGATCGTCTTGCCGGCGCCTGGATCGTCGGCGAGGAGAAACCGGAGCGGAGTCCGTGGCAGCAGCTCGCCATACACAGCGCGGATCTGGTGTGGCAGCGGCTGTACGTCGCTGGTGGCGACGGCGAGCATCGGGTCGAACAGGCCGGCGAGCGAGATGCGCTGGGCCTCGGCGACGAGTTTGAAGTCGCTGGCGGTGGCGTCGAACGCGCGGCTACCGCTCTGCGCGATGCTCAGGTTGTCCTGGTCCTTGCGGAACACCACCTGCTGGCCGAGCCCGCCCGAGGCGTACTTGTAGGTGAGTTCGAGCGCGTCAGTGCCGTGCCACTGCGCGGCGATGACGGTGATCACCACAGCGGGGATGAGACCGTCGATCCGCAGACCGGGCTTCAGCTCTTCAAGCTGCACGAATGAACCTCCTGATTGACAGCCCTCAGACGTTACTCTCGCCCACCGACAGTTGTGCCATCCTCGGCTTTCGTGGCAATTCGAAGGATGTCCCGAAGGGCGTCACCCGGGTTGGCGCTGAGGTGCACGAATTGAGGGCGGATGCGAGGCCAGCCGTGCCCAGACAGTGCCTCCGATTGACGCGTGCGACTGCTCACGGGCCCGAGGGCTGACGTATCTGATGGTTCTGCGGCATTATTCGTTTACGTGGTGCCATGACACCAAAATCGAGGTGGGGCGATGGAAACTCTCGCGGATCAGGACCGCAGGCTGATGGAGCTCCTAACCGATCGGGTGCGCGCGACGTTCGTTGAGGCACGGGCCGCGGGCGTCCCCGCCGAGGTGTTCGGGGACGTCGAGGCGATCGCTACCGCGATGGTCGCCGCGCTGCCCACCAGCCACCCCTACGACCGGTTGGTGGGACCGTTCTACGACACCGCCGGCCTCACAAAATGGCTGGGAGTGAGCCATCAACAAGAGTATCGGCGTGAGCACCACGATCGCATGCAAGCTCGATGACGGACAGTGGGTGTACCCCACCTGGCATTTCACCTCCGCCCGCACCGTGCACCCGCACCTGACCACATTGTGGAAGACACTCCGCGCCGCCGCGGACCCATGGACCTGCGCGGTTTGGCTTCGCACCGCACAATCCACACTCGGAGACCGCAACGCCGTCGACTGGGTCACGGGCGGCCGGTCCGTCGAGGAGCCCCTCGCACTCGCGCGTCCCGACGTCGAACGGTGGTCGATGTGACCCGCGATGCGGTCGCAATCCTCCGCGCAGCCACGGTCGCTGGCCCAGTCCGACCTCCTGGTTGACTGTCCACGAACGTGATTCGGACCATCGACGGTTCTCCATCCCACGTCGTCGGTCCAGTCCACCTACCGATCGTTGGTCACATTCCGCTTCGCAGGAGATTGAGGATGTTGTCGACCGCGATCGCTGTGAGGGTGCCATCGGTCAGCTCATCGAGCGGCGAGCGGCCGTCGAGGAGGTCGGTAGTGGTGAGCCACCAACTGGCCACACCGTAGGGGTCGCGGTCAGCCCGGAGTGCGCGGTTGGCCTGCGCTGCGATGGGGTGTACTCGGTGCAATTCCGTGTCGATTTGGAAGGAGGGGTACTCGTAGGCGCCCGCAGGGCTGGGGAATCCGATGAGTCGCCCAGCGGTACGCAGTTCGTCGACAGTCAGCGCAAGGCGTGCGGCGCCGTGCCCGAGGATTTCGGCGACGTCATCGTGGGACAGCAGGTTCAGGGCGTCGCGAATGTACTGCATGGAACGGGTGAGCAGCAGTTCCGAGGCGGCCCCACGAGGCGCTGCTCCGTGAGGCTGGTGCTCGTCGTTGGAAATGGCCCGGTTGGAGTCGGGCTCACCATCACGTGTCGACACTCACGACCCACTTCGCGCTTCTTACCCGCAATCCCGGCCCTATCTAGTCACCCATATTTCTATGGATGTTGACAACGTAAATTGCATTTTCCGCACCGTCTGACGCAAAACAGCAGTTCAACACAGTTTTGCTCTGCGAATGTGTCGGTGACCTGCGCTACGCTGCTGGTATGGACTTTCGGTCAGGCCGAACACCTGTGGTGACCCCTTCCGCAGGCATCCCCGGCACTGGCAGGCCGGTGGCTGTCGAGCCGCACATCCCACCCGCCGTCGCGAGACGGATCGCCAGCGCCGTGCACTCCTCCCGGTCCGAGGGAACCCGCAAGACCTACGCCGCGGCGTGGAGACGCTTCACCACCTGGTGCGAGACGAATGGTCACGTGACGCTACCGGCGCACCCGATCACCGTCGCCGCTTACCTCGTTGACGCCTCCGACACCCGCACCGTAACGGGGGAGCGGGCGTACGCCGTCGCCACCTTCGGTACCTGGATCGCGGCCATCAACCACCAACACCGCACCACGGGACACCTCTCGCCGTCCGCGCACGAACTCGTCACCGCCACCCTGTCCGGCATCCGGCGGGAGTACGCCGCAGCGGGGGACCGACCCCGCACCCCGCGAGACCCGTTATTGGTGGATGACGTCAAACTGCTTGTCGAAACGGCGCGGAACCGATGTCGGGGCTGGGCGGACGAGGTCCTCGAACGCCGCGACTCCGCCATCCTGTTGCTTGGGTTCGCCGGCGCGTACCGCCGTAGCGAGTTGTCGGAGATGACATGTGGGGATGTCTCGGTGCATCGGCACGACGGCCTTCACATCCGGTTACGGAAGTCGAAGACCGACCAGGAGGGCAGGGGAGCGGTCAAGGGACTGCCGTACACCGACTCCCACGAGACCTGTCCGCCCTGCGCGTACGTCCGCTGGGTTCAGGTAGTCGCCGCATTCGATGCGGGCGAACGACCGTCGGTAATCCGACTGCTCCGCAAGCGGCAACCGTTCAACGCGCACGTGTGCCGTGGGGGAGTACCCCGGACCGCCGCCCGTGCACCGCTGTTTCGCGCGATTGCAAAGAACGGCAACCTTGGCTCAACGGCACTGTCCGGCGCGGCGGTCCACCAAACTATCCGCCGCCGCGCCGAGCACGCCGGTTTCGATCCCACCGCTGTGGCCAAGCTAGGTGGCCATTCCCTCCGCGCCGGCTTCGTCACCCAAGGCACCCGCAATGGCGCAGACGGTTCCGCTATCGCCCGGCAGACCGGACACGCCAGTCTCGATTCCGTCGAGGTGTACCGCCGCGAACACGCACCATTGGTAGGAAACGCCGTTGCCGACATTGGGTTGTAGCGACATCTTGGGTGTAGTGCACGCACCGGAGCAACAGGCCGCAGAAGGTGAGATCGTTGCTCGTCGCGGTGAACTTGTGCGGGGCAGAATCTGATAGACCGCCTCAGCGCGGTCGTTGTGACGGCCACTACCGCAGCCTTAGGCAACTCCGCGACCCCGCCAACTGCTCAAAGGAAAAATGCGGAGTCTCAATTCGACCTCTGGAGATGCTCGGGCCATTCCGCAGGCGATTTCGTCGGTCGTAACGCTTTTGAACAAACTGGACGTGCAGTCCTGTCCGAGTTTCTGTGCCCGCAGGCGTTTGCTTCGGTCTTAACTTCGTCCGAAGACCCGTACTACTCAGAGGGTGGGCTTCTGTGCCCGCAGGCGTTTGCTTCGGTCGTAACAGATTCGCTAACGCGACGCTTCATCGACAGTAAGTTTCTGTGCCCGCAGGCGTTTGCTTCGGTCGTAACGGTCGATCATCGTGACAGGAGATCCCGTTGCCAAGTATCTGTGCCCGCAGGCGTTTGCTTCGGTCGAAACCCTACCCGGTTTTCGGCTGCTCTGAACTGCATCTTCCCGAGAGTGTTTCACGCACCCCCGTGCGTGAACCGCACAGTCCGGTCACCGCTACGGCACATACGGCGTAACCTGCGGCTACGAGTGCATGCACCTTCCAGGTCGGATTCCCCACGAGAATGTGGGGGACTGTCTGATTAACAGTGGATCCGGTCCTTGGTTCGACACGCCGAGCTGAGCTTGGCGGGAAGGATCGACGATGACCGAAACACTGGATCCCATGGCGGATGAGGTGGATCAGAAGCAGTTGGCCGAACAGCTCCTGGCTCAGGCCAAGGAACAAGGAATCGAGTTGATGGGCCCGAACGGGCTTCTCAATCAGCTCACCAAGAACGTCCTCGAAACCGCGTTGGACGCGGAAATGACCGAGCACCTCGGCTACGACAAGCACGACGCCGACGGCCGGGGCAGCGGAAACTCCCGAAACGGCACCCGATGGAAGACGGTGCTCACCGAGATCGGACCGGCGGAGATCGACGTTCCACGCGACACCGACTCCTCCTTCGCGCCGCAGATAGTCAAGAAGCGACAACGACGCCTGACAGGTATCGACGAGATCGTATTATCCTTGACGGCAAAGGGTTTGACGACCGGCGAGGTGTCCGCGCACTGCCTTCGGTATCTATGGAGCAACGATATGGAAGGACACGATCTCGCGGATCACCGACAAGGTCGTCGGGGAGATGACCGAGTGGCAGAACCGGCCACTTGAGCGGGTGTACCCGGTGATGTTCATCGACGCCGTACACGTCAAGTCCGAGACGGCCAAGTGACGCACAGGCCGATGTATGTCGCGATCGGTGTCACCGTCAACGGTGAACGCGACATTCTCGGAATCTGCGCCGGCGACGGCGGGTGAAGGCGCGAAATTCTGGCTCTCGGTGCCCACCGAGATCAAGACCCGGGGTGTCGGAGACGTCTGTATCGTGGTCTGCGATGGACTGAAGGGCCTACCGGATGCGATCAACACCGTGTGGGAGTTGGCAGTGGTCCAGACATGCATTATTCACTTGATACGCAACACCTTTCGGTTCGCGTCCCGCAAGTACTGGGACGAGATGTCGCGTGATCTGCGTCCGGTCTACACCGCTCCGTCGGAGTCTGCTGCGAGGGAACGGTTCACCGAGTTCACCACGAAATGGGGTCAGCAGTACCCGGCGATCATCAAGATGTGGGACAACGCGTGGAGCGAGTTCGTGCCGTTCCTGGACTACGACGTCGAGATCAGGCGGGTGATCTGCTCGACGAATGCGATCGAGTCCGTCAACGCCCGCTACAGGCGCGCCGTGCGCGCTCGTGGGCACTTCCCGACAGAGCAAGCGGCCCTCAAGTGCCTGTACCTCGCCACGCGGGCACTGGACCCCACAGGGAAAGGTAAGGCACGATGGGCAATCAGGTGGAAGCCGGCGCTCAATGCGTTCGCGATCACCTTCGAAGGACGCATCAACCCGAACGGTAACTAACCGACACCGAGGTCGGACCCACCATTAATCGGACACTCCCGGTGCATGCACCCATAGCCGCAGGTCACGCCGTATGTGCCGTAGCGGTGACCGGACTGTGCGGTTCACGCACGGGGGTGCGTGAAACACTCTCGGGAAGATGCAGTTCAGAGCAGCCGAAAACCGGGTAGGGTTTCGACCGAAGCAAACGCCTGCGGGCACAGAAACTTCTCGCTGACGACGAGTGCACAAATTGTTTGCGCGGTTACGACCGAAGCAAACGCCCGCGGGCACAGAAACAATAGCCATCGCAGCTGAGAAAACCTGTCATTGCGTTACGACCGAAGCAAACGCCTGCGGGCACAAAAACTCGTTGTCAGCCATTTCTGCCATGCCCATCTTGTCGGTTACGACCGAAGCAAACGCCTGCGGGCACAGAAACCTTGTCCACATCAGCCGATTTGGAGCCACATGTTGTTACGACCTAAGCAAATGTCTACGGGCACGAAATACTTGAGCCTCTGAACACGTGACCGTAGTTTCGAATTTGTGTCGAGAGGGTGATGGTGTCGGGTACTGCTGTAGTGACGGTGGGTTCGAGTCCGGTACCGCTGGTGTTGTCGATTCGTGCGACATCTCCATCTCGGGTGGTATTGGTGTCCTCGCATCGCACACGGGTCGAGGCCGGTCGTGTTGCAGCGCTGATCGCGTCCTCCGGTGTGCAGATAGATATCGTCGAGTGCGGGTCGGGTACTGACTTCGTCGACTCGTACGCTGCGATGTGGGAGGGGTTGGCTCGTCTCGGGGTCGGTGCTCCGTTCCTTCTCGATTACACCGGTGGTACTTCGGCGATGGTCGCGATCGCCGTCGCAATTCATCAGAGACTCCACATCGACGCTGGTGCCGATAGACCGGATCTGCGCCTGTACCAGAACGAGTCCGAAGGATCACTGCAGTCCGACAGTGGTAGGAAATTCGGCCTCGGTGCCGAGATGACCATCGCCGAGATGGCCAACGTGCATGGTTTCGGTGTCGATACTGCCTTACGCTCCCCGTCTCCGGCGGTGGTGTGGGATCGACCTGCGTTGTGGAAGAACGCGTTTCTGCAGCGTAGTCATCAGTCCGACTCCGAAAGCGAACCGACGGTCGAGCTTCGCCTCGCGCTCGCGAAAATGTTCGAGTTGGTCTCGGATCCGGGCTGCGGGAGACCTACAGGCGGCGGAAAGCTGGGGGTGCCGGAGCAGGTGTGGTCAACCAAGGCTGATGCCGACGGTAGCGACCGAGCGGGCAAAACGATGGAACTGGCGGTGCTTGCGGTCTTGCTCGGCCGGCGGTGGGACGAGGTTGCCTTCTCGTGCGAAATCCGTTCACTGGGAGGCGAATCCAGTAATCCTGTCACCGAGTTCGATATCATCGTCCGACGCGGCCATCAGATCGTCGTGGTGGAGGTCAAGAGCTCACTCGGCGGAGTCGCCGAGTCTGCGGGGCGGCGGCTCGCGTCTGCACGGGCGGTGTTCGGCGGGGCGACACGGGTCCTGTCGATCAGCCCACGCATCAGGCGCGACAACGACCCAGAAGGAATCGGCGGCCTGGAAGATATTGCGGGTCAATGGGAACCAGCATTGGAGTCGTTGGGCCGCTGGCGCAGGGTGGTGCTCGAACACGGGAACGCGATCGAGGGCCTGCGGCAGGCGGGTTCGATGGCTGCAGGAGTGTTGTCGACATCGACGAGTGCTCTCGACTTTACCTGGCCTGCCGCGCCATCCGACGCGAGCACGACGTCGACCGCACTTGCGGCGCCATCGGCCGACCGGTCCGATACGGAGCCGGACGCGGTGCGCGAGCGGCCGCTGGTGACGGCGGTCGGGGGAAGTCCTCTGGCGGTCGATTCGGTCATGGCGGTGACAACCTCCGAGGCACTGTTGATCGGTAGGTCTGATGCTTTGCGCGCGTACGCTTCTCGCAGGGATGAGCAGAGCGCACGGCCTGTATCGGTGCTTCGTGTCGCCGGTGTGGACGCACGCTCCATCGATGCAGCGTGCGGGCAACTGCGCCCGGCGACGTTGGCGATCACACCTGCCACGAAATCGGTGACTGCTGGGATGACCGCGGTCGCTGCACTGGGTGACCATGATTTGCTGCATGTCGATATCGCGAGTGGATACGCCCATTCGTGGCGGCATGGACGGTGGCCGCATCGGCATCGGGTGCAGTGGGAATCGACATCGAACCCGAGGTACGAATTGGCCGTCGACCGATCGTGGTGGCGGCGACTCGATGCGGCCGGGCACGTCGATGTTGCTGCCCTGGAAATTCTTCTGCGCAAGCTCCGTCTACCGCCAGGTGCGCAGGTGCGTTACAGTCCGATACCCGACGTGTCGTGGTTGGTGCCGATCCTGATCACCGGTTCGTGGCGGGCGCTCGGCGTGACAGTGCCGAAAGGCACCGCACTGTATGATCGGTCGAGGGTCATGGGATGCGATCAACATCTGGCGAGCATGGTCGGTGACGTGGGCAGGCTGCTCATCGCCGCCCCATCCGGCACGTCGGTCGCGGAGCAGTCCCGATCGTGGGCGCAGCTACTCCGGCAGAATCCCCCTCCGATGTTCGCCTTCTGGCGCGACCGAAATCCCCGTACCGTGGAGTTCGACGGCACCGCAATCATCGACTGGCTGCACTGACATCATCGTCAGCGGCTGGTTGCAACACCGCACGTGCTCTTGACAGCCGGCTATCGGTATGTGACTCTTCTATTCCGCTTCGGCTCTGATGCTGTGGTGGTCAATTGAATTCAGGACTCGGCGAATGTGCGGCCATGGGCTGCTAACCGAGCAGTCATGGAAGTGGAGCGCGCACCCTTGCACGGGGCGTCCTCGGCGCTGACGTGAGGAGTCCTGATGTCCGCAATTGTCTCCATTTGTGTCGTCGATGCCGAGCGTGAAGGCCTGTACGATGCGTGCGCACGTGTTGGTCGGCGAATGTTCTACGTCGAGCAGGACCGTGAATCCTATGCCGACCGTGCGTATCGACTGTGTGTTCTGAGCTGCCCGTGCGCGAAGCATCAGGCTTTGGCGTGGCCGGATGAGGACAGTGACGATTTCGTTGCCGGTCCGTCCGCTCGCGCTCGTATGACCAAGGTCCTTGCCGCCGCGACCGAGGCGGGGGAGTTTCGGTGGGACGAGCTGGTTCAGCGGCGAGTCTCCGACGTCATCCGAGATGCACTCGGTGATTTTGCGCGGCGTCGAGCCGCGGGGACCTCGTTCACGGGTCGACCCGAGCGCCCACTGGCAAAACTGCCGATGTCGGTCGGTGCGAAAGAAGTCATGACGCGGCTGATCCGCGGTGCGACCGGCCGCCGGGACAACGCTCCGCTGGCATTCTTCACCGGTCGGTGCGACGTTGCTACCGCCGCGGCGTATGTCGCGGATTCGATTCGCTCGTCTCGCCGGACCGCGGCCGCTGGGCCGCACCCGCTTGCGGCTCTGACAGTGGCCCAGCTTGCCGAGTTCGTCCGAGAAGGCCGGGCGACCATCATCGCGGTCGCTCCGGACAGATGGGCAACGTTGATCGAGGAGTGCCAGGGGCGGTCGGACATGTCCCTCGAGTCGGTCGTCGCGGACGGTGACGATCTCGGTCGTCACCGCTTCCGTCGATTCGACGGAGACGCGGGGTTCAGCGATCCCGCCGACCTCGTGTCCGCATCGGAGGGCGAGACGTTGGCGCGGCCGTTGGCACTGGTGGAAGAGGCACCGACTCACGCCACTCTCGAGCACCTGGTTGCCGCTGTCGACAAGGGATGCACTGAGGTGACCGCGTGGCTGGCCGGCCCCTCCGATGCACCACCGACCGAGCAGGTCGTCGGATGGCTCGATGTGACGCGGGGTGGGCGGAAGCGCTCGGCGGCGTTCGTTGCGCTCCGTGCTCTGCCCAGGGAAGAGTTGGCGGGGATGCTTGAGGATGCTCGACGGTGCCTTCAGATGTATCACGCACCGTATTGGGAGCTGTTAGTTCGCCGGGCACGCCGCCGACTGGGGTGACCGGCAGTCCCGGGGTCGCGTCGACGTCGACGCGACCCAACCGATTGGGGTTCAATTGGCCGGTGAGCGCACTGATCTGCACGGTCGGATTGAATCCCACGCCTGTTGCCCTCGCGGTATTGACGAGCACGCCAATCCCGAACGACGTTCTGCTGGTCTGCAGCACTGCATCGCAAACGGTGGGGGATCGGTTGATCGATGTTATCGGGGCGCTGTTGCCGCACACAGTGTTTCGCACTCTGCAGGTCGGGTCGGGTGTGTCGTGGAGGGCGACCTATGCCGCGATGGCGGACACGATGCCCGATTCGCCGTATCGCCTCGACTACACCGGTGGAACGACGTCGATGACGATGGCGGCAGTGAAGATCCACCTGGAAGAGCATCACTCGGCGGTGGACGGGGGTGCGTCATTGCGGTCGTACATCGACGAGCAATCCGGTGAACAGGTCTACGATTCGGGCACGGCCACTGCGGTCGACACTGCCGTGCTCACGATCGCAGTGCTGGCGTCACTACACGACGTCGACGTATCTCTCGGTGCCGTGCTGCGAACGTCGGATTTCGTGCACGTACGAGACAAGCAACCAGCTGCGTCGTTCGTCGAGGCGACTCGTTCGGCAGTCCAGGCGCAGACAATCACAGAACAGTGGACAGCTGCGTGGAGCAGTATCGGGCTTGGTGAGGTATTCGCGCGACTGCGACCACCGCCGGACGCGAAGAAGAGCACACGTGAAGGCACTTTCGTTGAGTTGGTGTCGCTGGCCGCGGCAATCGCATCCGGTTGCTGCGACGAGATCGCCTTCGACGTCCACGCCTCCGACGACGCTCAGTTCGACGTGATCGTCCGATCGGGCCACAGGGTGGTGTGTATCGAGAGCAAGAAGGGGTACCTCGACGCCCGGGACGATCTGGGCCACCGAATGAATTCGGCGCTGCACGTGTTCGGAAGCGCGGCGCGAGTTCAGATCCATGTACTGGCGAATGCAGACAAGAGACCGTTCCTTGCTGCGTACGACGTGGAGATCGACTCATGGAAGCGCTCCATGCCCGAACTCGATCGCGTGCATCTGATCCACACTTTCTCCGCGCCGTCGTCGGCCGGGAATCGGCGTATCCCGGCATCGCGGTCTGCGATGCGTCAGACCGATCCCCGGGCTCGAGGGAACGAGTCGAATGCTGATCCCTTCGGCGCAATGATCGAACGATTGCGCCTCGATCTGCCTGCTCCGTCCTCTGCGATCGGACGTGGGCCCGCGCTCGATCGCGCTTCGCCCCCACCTGTACAACCGGTATTCGGCACGGTGATGATTGCGATAGGGGGGTCCCCGATCCTGACCGGCCTCATTCTCGACAACGAGACCCGCACTCTGCAAGTGGTGGGGCCGCGGCAGACCGTCAGACGCGTAACGACAGGTAGCGCAGTCGAACTGGTCGACACCGAGAACTTGTCGGCTCGCGCGGTGTGGCGAGCAGCCTGGGCGAAGCAGCCCGAGGCCGTCCTGCCGACGCCGTCCAAGAAGTCGGCCGCTGCGGGACTGTTGCGCTACGCCCACGAATCCGGTGCCGCGATCGAACACCTGCTTCCCCGAGGAGTAAGAGAATTCGGCAACGGCAGCATCGCCTCGTTGAACGTGCCTCCGCGGTGGCAGCATCTGCTGACCGAATCCGAACGAGGCCGCGGCGCACCGGGGCTCCCTGGTCCATATCAGCCGTACTCCGGTGACCAAACGTACTGGCAGGGAACGGATTCGCTGATCGAATGCGATGTCCTGCTGGATCTTGCTGCCCGGTGGAGCGATGTCGACGGCGTCGAGGTGTTCGTCTCGACCGATATCGGCATGCGCGCCGTGGCCCCGGTGATCATCACTCACCACTTCGCCGCGTTCGCCGTCGGATCCCCGTTCCGGGGCAAGGATGTCAAGTGGCCCCTGGCCCGGAGTCTGACGGCAATCCAGGCCACAGTGCTCAACAACAGGTTCGGACCTTCCGTCCGAACCTGGGTCGCGGTGACAGACCGCGCCCAGGGCACCTCCGATGCCGGTCAACGCGTCAAGTGGAACGCACTGTGGGCCCGACTGCACGTGCTCTCGGGTATCGACGAGAACCACGCCCCGATCGCGCCGTGGACTGCTGCGGACCTGGACGAAGACATCGCTCGATTTCTCGGATCTGCGCGACCCGTACGAACCTGATGTCCTGTCCTTGAGTGTGCCGGAACCACCCCGACACCCTTCGAGGAGCGCACGTGAAATTATCCGACCTCCCATTGTCCCACCGACGATCCACCCGCGATCGGTCGATGTCATCGGTGCCCACCGGTGTGCCGGAACCGTCGATCGAGACTGCACGCCTGTCCGCCGAACTGCTCACCGCGGTAGGGACGGTGTCGATTCCGACACGCTGGGATCGGCTGCGTGCCATCATCACCGGCTATCGCGATGGCCGCCACGGGCTGCTTCCGGACCCGGACTGCGGTCACACCCAGCACACCGCACGTATCGCAAACGAGTTCGGATCGACAGTCGACAGTGAACGGTTGACTCTGTCTCGGGTGCTCAGCGCCATCGACGAACTCACCGGCCGGCTCACCGTCGAAGCGACACAACGTCGGGCCTCGGTACAGTCCGCCGAGGAACAGACTCTCACCGCGCGCGAGCCGAACGCACTGGTCGCCAAAGACCTCGACGAGCGCCGCCGCGTGCGAGATCTGGCTGCCAGACAGGCCCGCCAGCAGAGCTCGATCGCCGCGGAGCGGACGCGGCTCGACGTGATCGAGCGTGATCTGGCCGCACTGGGGGTGCTGCGCGCGTACCAGATCGAGACCGCGGAACATCGCATCGATCGCGCCCGAGTGACCAGACAGCAGATCGTCGACGTCTATTGGCGGTGGTTCGTCCGCACACATCCGGAGGAGTCCGCGGTCCGTGCCGGCTACCCCATTCCCTCGGCCGCCCGGCCGGCGGTCACCTCAGCAGCTCTGGACCATCGTTGTTCTACCTCGAAAGGACTCTGACATGAGCCTGTTCACCCTTCGCCGTCAGAGCGCGCGCACCACATCCGTTCGCCGCATCGACATCTCGATGAGCGCAGCGCTACCCACCCTCGGCGTCCCCACCCCCGCCGAGCTTCGGGCCACCGTCGAGGAATGGATCGACGGCTACATCGAACGCGGCAGCATCGACGACGGGGGAGGCCACGTTCTCGACGAGTGGCTACGGACATGCGAAGCCGACGCGCAGACCGCACTGCAGGAGCTGATCGATCAGCAACGGCAGGTCGATGACACCCTCGTTGATCGAGCAAGAAAGGACGCCGACCGCGCCCAGGTACGGGTCGAGCGGATCCAGTCGCGCGCACAGCGCTACACCGACACCGCATCGGAGTGCCGGGCACGCGCACTCGGCGTGATGCCGGCGGCTCCAGCAGATCCGATGGCGGAACTGATGCGCGACACAGCGCTCTGACCGCATGCTGAATGCGCAGTGACTGTGTGGACCGGGAGATCCCGGCCCACACGGTCACCGCCCGAACATCGGCGTCAGTTCCGACAACGGTTTCGGAATTTTCTTGAGTCGATGGTCGGCCAGGGGCATCTCGGCGGTCAGGTCCTCGGGCAGTCGGTTTCGCCACTGCGCAACCGTGAAGACCTCGGCGATCGAGCGCGGCCAGCTACGGCCGTCAGGTCCGGTGGTCCATTGCCGACTGTCGGGCTCGGCTTGTTCGAGAGCGACGCGAAACGCCTGCATGTATTCGCCGACTTCGGCGTTGGTTGCTGTGTGCCACATCGGCGCGTCCCATCGGGTGTAGCGGTCGGGGTGATCGAGATACACCGTGGGGGAGAGGTGGATCGAACCCAATCCCAGTGGGCGCCCACCGCCGACCAGATGGGCATACACCGGGTTACCAGCGGTGTTGTCCTGCAGGGTGTTTCCCAGCAGCAGCGCCTGCAGCAGCGCGCCGAGCTCGGCTGCGGTGAGATTGGTGAACCGGATGCTGGCGGTGAACGTCGTGTCCGGGGCCACGGGCGTGATCGCCCGGCCCACAGCGTTGTCCGCGTTCCCGGGATTACGGCGCTGCTTTGCAATTGCCGTCCAGGTCTCGTCGATGTCGGTGACATCCTTCGGCCACCGGTGCATGTACATTTCCCGACCCCGGTAGGTCGCATCGTCACTGTTGTAGGTGATCGGAGCGTGGGTCGTAGGGTTCGAGGACTGCTTCAGTCGCCGATACCACGCTTCGATTTTCGGTCCGAGGAGCACGATGTCGGATTGCGTGGACAAACGCGGAGCGTTCGACTGAGCGACCGCTGTCCCGAACGACACTCGCCCTTTCCTGGCCGCTACCTCGTCGGAGTCGCCGAACAAGGACTGGACCAGATCGGGTGCTTGCGCATCGAACCCGGCATCCCGAAATTGTTTGTCGATGGTGGCGAGGAACGGCTTTTTGGCCCGAACCCGAAACCCACCGCCACGCCCCAGGCGCACCAGAATTTCTCTGTTACGCCGCATGGCGGTGTCGAAGAAGACCGGCACACCATCGGCCGTCAGCAGCTCGTCGATGTCGGGCAGAGAACGTTGATAGTCGGTCAATTGCTGGCGATCGTCGCGTAGGGCGGCGTCGACGAATTCGGGAGTGATGTCCCACTCGCCGACGTTTCTCATGGCGTGATCGCCGCTGTTCGCGATCCATGTGGTGGTCTGGGATTTGCGTAGCGGGAACAGGTAGGCGTTTCTCTCGTCGTTGCTGACGGTGTTGCGGTCGCCGTCTCGAGATGACGTGAGTCCCGTTGCGTGCAGCACCATCACCTGGGGTGAGGGCTCGTCGTCCTGCCCGTCGTGACGGTTGCCCGCATCGTCGAGAAAAGACAGGAATTCAGCGGCCACGACGTTCTTCGGAACCGAATCTCGTACACCGTTGTTCTTCAGGCGTCGACGGGCCGCTGCATCCATCGCGTTCTGTGCTGTGGTGCCGACCGCGAAGACGACCCGGCGAATGGACCTCTGTCCCCTGGCCGGTGTGGTGTCCACCGCCGCCCACACCACGAAGACCCGTCGATCGTTGTGGGACCTGAGCATGTCGTCGTCGATGTCGCGAGTGAGCGACAGGTCTCGAGCGAGAATGCGCCACGTCACCTTGGGAACCATCGAGTAGTAGAACGCCTGGTTGGGCGGCTGGAGGCGTAGCTGGACGCATTCGGTGACCCGGTAGGTACCCTCGGTGGTTCGAGTGAGCAGTCCGATCCGTTGGCGTCCTGGTTCGGCGGACTGCCCTCGAACGGCGACGTACTGGTGGTGCAGGGCCGTCAGAGTCGGAGAGTCGTTGTCGCCAACAGGATTGCGGTACCAGATGATGCGATCGGCCTGTGGTCCGAGCGTCGAGCCGGTCATCGCAGCCAGGTACGAACGGGCCATGCCTTTGAGGGCCGAACCGGGGATCACCGGAACGGAGTTCAGTGTTGTCGTGGTTCCGGCTGCGTGGTCGACCGAGCCGATGAACAAGGGCGAGAGGGTGGTGATGGTGAGATCGATCCGGCCACTGACCCGGCCGACGACGGGGCGATCGTGGACTGCCGAGTTGTCCTGCGCGAAGTGATGACCGGGCATCGGGGTGCGGAATCCGACGAATGTGTACGGTGCGGTCATCGTGAACTCCTCGACAGTTCTTGTTTATCAACGGGTTTGGTCCTGCATGGGCATCCGAGACTCATGACAGGGGCCTGTCCGATGGCTGGAGTTCGCCGTCGATCAGCGCATCCGATGCACCGCCTCGGTAGCGGTCCCAGCACACGGCCGCGACACGTATCGCTCCGGTGTCCTGGTCGCGTGAGAAGTGTTCGCGCACAACGAGTGCGACGGGCATTGTGCCGCGTCGTGGTTCGGGTATCACGGCGGTGAGCCCGGTCGCTGGATCGCGTACCACGGGGAAGACCGCCGGCGTTCGGAGAGCAGCAGCGGTCCTTTCGATGCGCAGTGTGCGGGTGTTGGGTTGTCCTGCGGCGCTGGCGGTGTCGGTGAGTACGCGGCTGGTTCCGGCGATGTGGTCGCGGTCGCGGTAGAGGATCAGTTCGCGTCCGGGTCGAAAGACTCGGATCTGTATCCAGGAGGGATCGAGTGCGTTCACGGCCCGACCGTCTGGGCCCGCCAACGTCCAGCCACCGGCGATGTGGCGGCCGACGAGGTAGCCGTAGCCGAGTTCGGCGTGCAGCCACCACACCGGGCCGGTGTCCTCGGGTGACCACCCGGCACCGCCGGCGCTCAGGGAGTCGATGAGGTCGGCGATCTCGCCGGGTGTCAGCGGCGCGGTGTCCAGTCCGTCGATGGGAGGCTGCAGCGCCGAAGCATGGGTGTCGGTCATGAGAGTCCCTCGGCGATCGCAGTGTCGAGTGCGCGGTGGGCGGCCTCGCGCAACGCGGTACCGCTGCCGAAGTAGCTACTGAGGGACTCCGCATGCCATCCATCAGGGTGACCGTCGTACAGGTCCGCCGGGATGTCGAACTCCGCTGCGATCAGTACGCGTCGTCCGTGTCCGTTGGTGGTCGCGGCACCCATCGCGGGGCCGGCCCCGTGGGTGAGGTCGCGCAGGATCCAGTCCAGTAGTCCCAGGTCGGGCAGTGATGCCCGAGCGATGGTGATGGTGAGGGTGGAGGTACCGCCGACGAGGACGTCTTCGAAGAAGAGATGGCCATCGACGGCTCCTTGAGTGAGGGGGTTGAGCCGCACGTGCGGGAGCTGCGCTGCCGTCGCCGCGTGGATGGGGGATTCGGTGACGGTGACCCGTGAGGATCGCAGTCGCCGCGGAGTTCGGTTGCCGCGAGTGGAGGAGCCGAACAGGTCGTCGGTGATCGCGTCTGCATGTGCTGCGGCGTCGGGGCTGTCGACGCGGTTGGCGAGAGCATGCAGGATCCACCGGCCGTGGCGTTTGAGCATCGAATGGACAGCGCTGCCGGAGTCGATCGGCGATTCTGCGCCGACGCGACCGGTGGGGCGAGTCAGCGGTGATCGGGCGAGCGGCCCTCGATCGCCGTCGTCGTCGCCGCCGGTTCCTTGCACCATCGTCGCCGGCCGAGTGGTCTCGCTCGGTGCGTGGGCGTCGGTGCCGACGAGAACGGTCTCGGCGACGGCGAGGGATGCGGTGACGACGATACGAGTCCGTCGGTCGATGGCCCGCAGAGCAGCTACCCGGTCTGCGACCCCGGGCAGGACGATACCGAGGCGCGCGGCGAGATCGTCACCACTGTCGATCTTTTCGTCCGGTGTGGGCCAGCGTGGGGTGCGTTCGCGCGTGTACCAGGCTTCGAATCCGGTGGCGGTGCCGAGTTCGTGTAGGTCGATCTGCCAGTGCGAGGCCCGCGTTTCTCCTCGGCCTTTCCCCGCGCGTGCGCCGAGCCGGATGCTGTCGTCGTCGAAACCGTCGACGGCGCGGACGAGCGCCGCAGTGAGGTCGGTCAGCTGGGCCGATGGAGCGTGCAGGGACCAGTCGACGAGAAACACCGTTCCGGCGGGGAGCACTTCGTCGGTGAACACTGCTCCGGGGTCCACGATGCCGGTGGCGGTGTCGATACGGTTTCCGGTGCGCAGTGAGGTGGTGGGGTAACCGCCGTCGGTTCGGTAGGCGAGCGCGTCGGTGGTGCGCACGGCGCTATCGGTGTCGCCGGTGCCGAAGATTGTGGCGGCGTGGGTGTCGCCGAGGACGGCGGCGAGGTGGTGGCGTAGCGCTCCGGCCTGGCCTGTTCCAGCCCACAGGGGCCGACCGGTTTCGGTGTCGCGTGCGATGCGGGTGTCGGCACTGTGGTCGCTGGTGGAGGATCCGAGGGTGGTGTCCGTGCACAGGTGGATGCGTCCGCGGATTCGGAGCACGGTGGACGCTGCGGGTGTTGCCGCGTTGTTAGTCGCGGTGCCGGCGCGGTGTTCGGTGGTGGTGGTCACGACTGTGCCTTTCCGTTGCGCAGTGCATGCAGCACGTTCACCAGCACAGCGTGTCGCAGTTCGACGTTGTGCTCCCCGATCCAGGACTCTGCGTCGCGCAGGCGATCATCGGTGCTGGAGGTGATGAGGCTGTGGTCGCTCAATGCCGCCGGCAGGGCAAGCCTGGCGTGCGGATCGACGTGCGGATCCGCTGACCGCACGATGATCGAGGTGGACCGGTCGTAGGGTTCTGCCGACATCTCGGACAGGAAGTCGAACAATGTCCACGATCGGTCGATGTTCCAGTGGATTCGGCAGCGTGCGAGGGCAATTGCCGCGGGGCGCTGGTCGGGGGTGTCGTCGGTTCGGTAGCCCTCGATGTGTCGCTGCACGGCGGCGAGATCTGCCGATGCCGCCTCCCGGTTCCGGCTCGGCGAGGGCAGTAGTGCGCTGACCCTGGCCAGGGTGCTGTTCGCTGGAATCGAGGTGGCGCCGCGGGCGAGCCACACGGCGAGGTCGGACACCGCGGTGGGGACTGCGTTGTGGAACAGTGCCGTGCGCAATGCTGCGACGTCGGCATCGTGGTGATCGACGGTGGGAGCGGCAGTTCCGACGCGTAGCCGAGCAAAGGGAGGCGATGTTTCCTCTGCTGTCGGTATCGAGTGGAGTTCGGCACCGACTTCGTTCCATTCGACGGTCTCCGGCGTGCGACGCAGAAGACCGAAGCCGTCGGCGGTGCGTTCGCCGATCCGCTCCGACAGAGCTCGATCCCACAGGTCGGCTGCAATGGGTGTGTCGGCGGTGACGGTGACCACCGATCCTGCTGCGGCGGCCCATGATTCGGGTCTAAGTCCCCGGTAGCCGCGGTCGAAGCCGCCGATTCGTGTCGCTGCGATCGAGGGCGGCAGACCGTCGGCGATTGCGACGGTCACCGGCCGGTCGAGCGCGGTGTCGAACGTGCGCGTCAGGGCGGTGATCACGGCCAGGGGGAGCGCTCCGGGGTCGTGTTCACCGGTGTGGATGTTGCGGACGAGCGCTGGGGTGACCAATGCGAGATGGACGGGCTCGTCTGCTGCGGTATCGGTGGGAGCATCGGACCACGGCTCGTTCTCGGTGTAGGTGAACGAGACCAGCGCGAGGTCGCCTCCATAGGCTGCGTTGGCGGAGGATCCGATCCGTAGACCTGGCCGGGAGAGGACGGATTCGAGTGTGTCCACGACTTTTTCGGGGTCGTCGACGTGGTCGGCGATCCGGAACCGGATCTCGAAGACGGTCCCGGGTTCGAGGACCGTTTCGGTGAACGGTCCACCTGGTGCGCCGGGTGCGCGTCGTTGCAGACGCTGGTGGGTGCTCGTCGGGGCCGCGACTTGTCGCGCTTCGACGTCCTCGACGATCAATCCGGTGACCGGACCGATCTTCGTAGCCGGGTCGTTGTTCTGCACGGTCCGGGCGTCATCGAGGTCGTAGTAGCCTTTGCCCTCGTCGACGCTGACGATGGTGCGGGCGGCGGGGTATGCGACGGTGAGGCCGCGGCGGAAGATCTCGGGCTTTTCCGGTTCTTCGAGCACGGGCAGGCCCGGACCGCACGATATCGACTCGGTCGCGATGAGCAGGTCGAGTTCGGCGGGCGAGCACATCGAGGCGAGCATGCCGCGGATCGCCCGGCCCGGAAGGTGGTCGAGTGTGCGAGGGGACACCGCGGGGGTGTCGGTGATCAGCGCACGGTCACGCAGGGCGACAACGACGACGGCGAACAGTGCGGTCACGTCTGGCTCCTGCCGAATGCGAGGTCGCGGGTGTGCTCGAGGTCGCCGTCGAGGCTGGCTTCGATCTGTCCGAGGCCGCGGGAGCTGCCGCTTCCGATCTGTTCGAGCGCGACACACATCAGTGCGAGAGCGCGGCGGTGGTCGGCACCGACCGTACCTCGGCGGAAGGCCACGGGAGCGGCGAACACGGTACCTGCGCGGATCGCACGGATCCGGCGGAACGTCCCCGGTATCGGGGCACCGTCGTCGTCGCGGGCTGTCGAGGCGAGTACCTCGGTGTAGGCGGCGCGGATCCGCGCCGCGAGCGGTCGTGGGATATCTGAATCGACGGTGCTCGCTGCCTCGCTGAGTACCGCGTGCGCCGCCGCAGCCTGTACCGACCGTGGGAGTTCCCCGTGCCCGACATGGAGCATCCGTGTTCCGGTGAGCCGCCGTGAGGATCCGAGCAGATCGTGGAAGGCACCGGCCATGTCCGGGAACGCCACTGCCACATCGTCGGCGGCATCGCGCAGCCGCGCAGCGAGCCGATGACGGGGTAGGTAGGGCAACCCGAGCGCGTCGGCGGTGACCTCGAGGTCGACATCGAGGGGGTCGCTACTGGCCACCCCGACCACGGCCGGTGAGAGCAGCTTGATTCGAAGGAAACTCGGCACCACGGTCTCGCCGCTCATGACGGGTTCACCGCTGCGGTCAGGTCGAGGTGATCATCGAGCAGATCGATCACGTCGACGATCATGTTCGCGCGGTCGGTCGGGCTCCAGGTCCTGTCGTCGATGTTCCATTCGGCCATCGGGGCACCCGTCAACAACTTCTCGCGTTCGTTCTTCGCCGCCAACACTTCCGACACAGCGTTGGGTTTCGGACTGCGGGCGGCGGCGAGGAGATCGGTCTTGACCCAGCTGCGACGGCTGGCCCATCCGTGGCTCTTCTCCTCGACCGTGGGGCCGCGCAAACTCCCGGGAGCGTCGGCATCGAGCAGGGCCACCACATCGCTCCACGTCGGTGCCGATGCGCGCGAGTCGCCGGACGCCGGATCCGGCGCGTAGCGGTACGGTCTCGAACCCGAACGAACGTCGCTTCGTGCTCGGTGCGCGAGGACGTCGGCGATGGAGGACGGTCCCCGATGCCAGTCCAGGACGTGCCCGTGCCAGCTGTGCTCGCGTCGGTGCTTCTTCGCGTTCTTGCACAACCCGGCGGCCAGATCGTGGGCGGCGGCCAACGAGTATCCGACGGGAACCACTGCGATTCCGATACCGACAGTCAACGTCAGACAGCTTTGGCTCCCGAACGTGGGACCGAGAGCGGCCAGATCCGCGCGGGCTCCGGTCTGGGCGGGTGCGCCGATCCAATTCATGGCAGCAGTCGCCAGATCCCACGCCAGTCTCGATTCGCAGACCAGGACCAAGTCGTCTCCGGCGATGACCCACGGCCGCACCGGAAGTGACCACCTCGTCGGGGACACTGCCTGCTCTGCGTCGCTTGCCGAGTCTCGAGTGGAGGTGCCTTCGGCCGAATCGGCTGCGGCATCGGGTTCCTCTGCTCGCGGCGCGGCGGGGGCCGGGTGCAGTGGAAAGGACAAGGCCGCCGGCGACCCGGCGAGGGCTGGGACGCCGTCGATGACCTCGATCGCCGAGCACACCCGGTGCACCAGATGCTCGGCGAGCTCGTCCGCCAATCCTCGCAGGTGATCGGCCACCGCCGAGCGGGTGCGCAGGGTGTCCGAGGGCAGGCTCCGCAGCGCTGCGCCGAGATCGTTGACGTCGATGACCACAACGGCGACGTGGCTGGTGACGCCCTCGGTGCGTCCGAGATGGTCGATTTGCACTGGAAGGTCGACCGAGATCGCGTCCGGCAGCGGTGCCGTCGCCAGGATCTTGTGCTGTTGCGCTGTGTGCCACTGCCGGCCGCGCCGGCGAGCGGTCAGTGCTTCCATCGCTACAGGGATCTCGCGTGTCGGGGGCAGAAAATCGGTCGCAGGGGCGCCCGTCAACGCGCAGCGCAGCACTCCCGGCGGCAGGGCAGTGCCCACGCCTGGGATCCGTGTGTGTCGAGCCCAGCGGAGCAGGTCTCCTGCCGCGGCGTGAGCGTGCTGTTCTTCGCCGCTGCGCACGTACTGGATCGCGACGACCGGGGTGAAAGCATCGGACAGGTCGTAGAGCCACCGGGTGTAGGCCGAGACTGCGTCGGTGACCCGGGGCGGCGGCTGAGAGGGATGGTCGGATTCGGTGGCGGCGGTGGTCAGGATCAATGCGCCGGCTGCACCGAACTCGATGTCGATTCCGTCGGGAAGGACGTCGGCCGCGATCAGTGCGGCACGGTCGGTCGCGTCTTCGACCTGCGCGGCTCGCCCGATGGCGTCGAGCAAGGTGCGTGAGGAGAAGACGTAGCGTTGAATTCCGGCGAGATCGACATGAATCCACCACTGTGCCATCGAGTACGCCCCTCCTGAATGCCGGAATCTAGACAATAGAGCCGGACAGGCGTTCGTGGGTTCCGGCACGAACACCTGTCCGTCGAACGAATGACTACACCGCTGCTCGGTGCCAGCTCGCGCCCTTGTTGCGTACCGCCGACTCCCACACCGCCTGCACCGAATCGGACTGGGTCGGTGTCAACGCCGAGGTCCCTGCCGCGACACCGGCCGCAGTGATCGACCAGCCGGGCATGTCCGGTAACTGCGCCGCCAGCGCAGCGGCGATGTCGGAGCGTTGGGCGTCGGAGTCGAGGGCGGTGGTGACCATGTTCAGGCCCACGTTGTGGACCAGGTCCGAGATCACCAGCATCGTCACCGGCGCGCCGTTGGCGAGTTTGCCTGCCTGCCGAAATGCGCCGGTGACGTCGGTGGCCGCATCGTTGCCGTTGGCCGTGACGCACTGATTCAGTGCCGTGACCTGCTGCAGGAGGAGAGGGAGCTTCTCATCCGTGATCTCGGCCGCGGTCCCGGCAGGATTGTCGGGTGAGGCGGTGAGATCGAGCAGGTCGATCGCCGGGACCGTGCACGCTTCACCGCTGGAGTTGCTGGTGATGGGGACCACCTGCACCGACGCGCAACCCTGATCGAGCACGAAGCTCGACAGCAGTTGTGTCGCGCGCGCCGTCACCGAGGAGGCACTGACGCTCAGATCGGGCACGAACGCGCAGGACGAGGTCCTCGGTGCTACCGCCTCCTCGCTGCCGCACGCGGCGGACAGAAGAAGAGCAGCGCCGGCCGCGGTGACGGCGACCAGCCGCGTCGGGAAGGTGGACTCGGGCACGGTGACCTCCAGGGGTCGAAGGGGAATGGGTGCTGCTGCACTCAGGGACGGGACTTCTCGATCGCTGCGATGTCGGCCGGGGAGGGCACGATGTTCGTCGTCGCGTCCGGGGACCCGAGTCGCTGCGCGAGGTACACCCGTGCATGCGCGCGGGCGTTGTCGAATCGCTGCGTCACCGCGGCCCGGTGGTTCTGGGCGAGCTCGCTGCGGTCTTCACGCATCGCCACGCGGGTACGGAGCGCATCCTGGGCGGCGTTGCGGGCCGTATCCGCCCTGCCGGCCTTGGCAATCCATCGATCGGCGCGGGCCTGGACCGCTGCGATGTTCCACGCCCGCATCACCAGGTGCATACCGAGTCCGACTGCGACCGAGACCGCACCGAGCAACACCATGACGCCGGTGACGAACCAGAAATCGCTCCACCATGCACTCTGGTACGCCTGATCTCGGATCGCGTCGAGGTCGGCAGTCGGTGCAGTCTGAGCACCGAGCAGGTCGGCACCGGCCTGCGCTTTCGCGACCGTTGCCGCGGCCGCACGATCGGCGAGGACATCTGCTCGACGCCATGCCATGAAAATCAATGCACTGACCGCGACGAGGAGAAACAGTGCTCCGACCGGTCCGAATGCGCGCCACCCCGATGACTTCTCTGTGCCGTCGTCGGTCGCTTCCTTCGCCACCGCCAGCCGATGCCCGACCACCGAACACAGCACCGAGTAGGCGACCAGCATTCCTACCGCGATCATCATCAGCAACCGAGACGGCTGGTCGGGCAGGATGTGATCGAGGCTCGACCGCAGGAACGCGTACTCACCGATCGTGGCCACGGCTTGCACCGTCACCAACCCCGCTGCGAGCGCAGACAGCATCCACAGTGGTTGAGCGATCAAACCGGCCAGTGAATCCATACGACGGCGGCGTGACCTCAACCGGGTACCGGACCTACCGTCGATCAGCTGATCGAACGGTTCCGGAGCAGGGGAATTGACGGGACTGGACATGGATACGACTCCTCGCACGGCGGGGGCAGATCAGGACGACGATCCACTCAAGGACCGAGCCGGCGACCCTGTCCTTGAAGTGCACACCATGCCCGCCAGCACCCAGCCCGCGTCCCACTCCTCGACACCCGACGACACCGAGACCGAGACCGAGACCGAGACCGAGACCGAGACCGAGACCGGACGGGATACAGCCACGCCGACCTCCGGCATCGAGCTGATCAATCTCACCGAACATGCGATCGTTCTCGTCGGTAGTCACCGACACCTGAGCATCCCCGCCTGCGGCCAAGTCGCCCGGATACACCACCGCGCCGTCCACATCACCGGCTACCACAACGGAGTCCCTGTCTTGATCGAGCAGAACCCGAAAGTGCTGGGACTACCCGCATCTCGACGCGGCACTGCGTTTATCGTCTCGCGACTGGTCCTCGACGTCGCCTCGGATCGATCGGATCTGCTCTGCCCCGGTCACCTCGTCCGTGACGAGGACGGCAGGGTCATCGCTGCCGAGGCACTGATCACCAGATCTCCCACTCCGGCACAACAGCGTGCGGGAGGTCGCTCAGCCGGCGTACCTGCTCGATGTCGACTTGCCCCAGACCCGATGTCGTCCGTGTCGCGACACCCGACCACACCGCGAACCGCATCAGCGTCTGGAACCACAGCAGCGTCGTGATCGAATCGGCTGCGCACCGAACCACAGCGTCGACCTCGACCGACGGTCTCGTGCGCGGCTGCCTCCGCTTGGGGTCGAACGCCAGCTGCTGCTCGCTGACGGACAGGCGCGACACACTCACCGCAGAAGTACATTCGGCGAGTTCGTCGATAACCTCCTGCGGCACCGACTCCTCGGTGGTCATACCGCGATCGTCCGGGGTCGAATCCGGTCGCCACACCAGCATTTCGTTCCAACGACGCGCCAGGCGCGACACCGACCGACCGGCGTGAAACTCGGTGGCAGGGTCGCCGGTAGCGAACACCCACGGGGATGCGCTGCGCATGCGGAATTCGACGACCGGGTCCACGATGCTGCCGACGGGATCCGGCAACCACGGATCCGAGAACACCTCACCCAGCAAAGCGCGTTGCTCCACGTCCGTAATCAAATCTACTGCCGCGCAGCGCAACGAGATACCACCGAACTCGAACCGACGGCCCACCAACGATGCTGGGTCAACCGGCGAGGGATAGCTGTCGGCGAGCCAGCACACCGTCGCGGTCATCGTCGATGTCTTCCCGTCGACCACGATCGAGCGGACTGTATGCGGTTTGACCAACCTGTGGTGAGCTCCTTCGAACTCACCGACAATGCTCAGTCCGACCGGGAGGTACTGCGACCACCGCAGCCGCGGCGGCAACACCACCTTTTCACCACTGAATTTCACCACCCACCGCTGCACATCGACACAATAACCGGCACTCCGCGTGCATCGATACAAAAGATCTGGGCAGGTGTGAGCCGTCGCCGAACTCGCCCGTCACGTGGGGCGCTGTGGTCTCAGACGCGCGCCCCGTGTGTGCCCGCAGGCGATTTTTCGGTCGCAAATCCTGCTACGGGGATCTTGAGCAACACGGCACACCGACTCTGTGCCCGTAGGCGTTTCCTTCGGTCGAAACGGACGAAATGACCATCGCTGATGCGAGCAAGATGTTTCTGTGCCCGTAGGCGTTTGCTTCGGTCGTAACGGCATTCGCAATCGCAAGAGAACTCTGTGGTCAATCGTTTCTGTGCCCGTAGGCGCTTGCTTCGGTCGTAAACCCTACCCGGTTCTCGGCTGGTCTGAGCTGCATTTTTCGTAAGTTTGCGTACGCCCCCATCTCGTACATACCCAGGTGGACGACCATAGTGGGCGTGCAAAACCTGGGAGATTCCGACGCCGCAATTGTCATATGACCGCTTCGGCTACAGGCCGAGGTGGGGGGAGCCGTCGTCCTGCTCCCCCCACCAGCTCAGAGATCAGACGGCTACTTGGATTGCTTGGTCTCCAGTGCCTTCCGGCGCTGCTCAGCGGCAAGGTTGCGTTTGCGCTCCTCGTCGGCACGCTTACGCAGCTTCAGCTGCTCCTTCGCGTAGCGCACTTCGCTGACGTTCGGCACCAACGGCGGCTGATCCATCATTGGACGGTCCCCTTTCAACGGGATTGTTTTGCGGACACCCGGTAACTCAGGGACACAGAAGTTGCTGCAGCTGACCGGTCAGGGGCGATGCAACTTCGTGCCCATGCGCCTTGTTGCTCTGAGATGGGCTGTCCCTGAGGTTGCTGCTGTCCCCGACAGCTGGAGTGCAACGTGTACGACAATGACAGTGCCAACGAAGGTTCGTGCGAACGCATTACCACCGAGCTCAGTGCCCTGCGGCGACTCTCCGAAGCCGAGAGCACCCGTATGCGCCTCGAATTGCCGGTGCGGCTCGGCGCGCTGCTGACCGAAGCTGGCGGTGACAGCGCTCTCGAGCTGACGATGATGAGCGACGACGGCGCGATGGTCACCACCACTCTGGCTGCTGTGGCTCGTGACATCAATGATGCGACCGAGATCGCTGTTGCGATGACCGATCTGGTCGCACCGATCGCTCAACTCTGCGACGTCCGGGCCGTGGAACAGCAGACGGTCACTGAATGGGCTTTAACAGTCGACTCACACGGGGAAGGTTTCGGGTTCGGCATCGATCCAACCCAGTCATCGCGAATCGTCTTCCCCGGGGGCACACTTCCCTCGCTCGACTCCTTGCTCACCGAGCTTTCCCGAACCCCGCACACCGGAGTTCGCACCACGCTTCGCCGGGCCGGCGAGGGGTTCGAGTGGCGATTGAGCATTCTTACTCGTAGTGGATACCCACCGTTGGGTGTGCGCGCCGTTGTGCGGCAACGATTTCCCGGGCTGAGGGTCGTCAGGACCGCCGGACCTGGATCGTGGATCGGTGTCGGTGTCGGTGATCTGGATCGGGTTCTGCCGATTCCGGTTGCCGGGCGCCAACCGGTCCCTGGCACGTTCACCGGCCCTGCCGCTCCCATCCCCGCGTCGAGGCAGCAGGTCGTTGACGCCGCCGAAGGCGGCATACGCATCGGGCACGCGAAAACCGTGTCGGGACAGATGGTCCCCGTGGAACTTTCCCTGCAAGAGCGTGTCCGTCACCTACACTTCCTGGGGCGGACAGGAACGGGAAAAAGTTCCGCACTGGCGGCGCTGATCAACCAGCTCGCCGCAGCGGGCACGGAGGGTGCGCTCGTCCTCGACCCCCACGGGCATCTCATCGAGCGTGTGCTCGCCGAACTACCCTCGGATGCTATCGCCCGCACGTGGGTGATCCGGTGCGGTGATGTCAGCAATCCGGTGCCATTGTCGCCGCTCGCCGAAGCAGACCCGGTGCGCCGCGATATCGCTATCGACGCGACCTGCTCGATCTTTCAGGAGCTGTTCGACAGGAAGGACAGCGGCGTCGTCGGACCACGCTTCCGGGAGCGGGTAGCGATGGGAATGCGCGCGCTCTTTTTACTTCACGGTGTGGAAGCGTCGTTTCTCGATGTACCGGCCGTACTCGCGCGTCCGGCACTGATGGACGACCTCACCGCCTCGACGTCGGATGATCGATTGCGTGAATGGTGGGCCAATGAGAAGTTGTCGCGGCGGTCCGCCGAACACGGTGAAGTCGTGTCCTGGGTCAATTCCAAGTTCGAGGCGTTCGCTTCGACCGCCGCTGTTCGAGGGGCCCTCGGATCCGGACGAGACGCGATCGACTTCGCTGCCGCGATGGACGAGGGACGGATCATTCTCGTCGATCTGTCCAAAGCCCATCTCGGGGAGCAGGCGTCGCGACTCCTCGGGTACCTATATCTGAACCGTGCATGGGAAGGTGCGCTGCGGCGCCGGCGCACACAGCAGCCGTTCACTGTGGTCGTCGACGAGGCCCAGACGCTGATCGCCGGCGCGCTCACAACCATGCTTTCGGAAGGTCGCAAGTTCGGGCTGTCGGTGGTATTGGCACACCAATACCTCGGCCAGCTCGATGCTGGGTTGCGGCCGGCAATCGACGGTAATGTCGCGACCACGTTGGCATTTCGCAGTGCGGTCGCCGACACCGCCGAGCTGTTCACACGGTTCGGTGGGCAAGTCGACCCCGCGGTGTTGACGACACTTCCGAACCTTGCGGCAATCACGTTGCGTACCGCCGGCGATGTCGGAGTCTCGCCGCACACGGTGATGATCGACCACAATGACCGGCGTGTAGCCCGCAGCGCCCAGGATGTCGAGTCGGTGACTCAGCTGGTCCATGACGCGACCGTCGCTGCCCTGGTCGAGCCGCACAGAACCCTCACCACCGCTGCGGCGGCCGGAAAGTCTCGTGTGGCCGCCGCTGGATCGGGTCTACACGCGCGACGCGAACCTCAGCGGCAAGAACGGTCGTTTCTCGACGAATGGCTCGCCAACCGACACTCGGCGACACCGTCTCCTAAGCCCCCGCAACAACCGCGAGAACTCAACGCAGATCCGCCCAGCGCGACAGCAGCTACCACCCGCAAGTCACCCACGGGTACACAGCCCGGTGGCCAGTGACATCTGGCGTCGACTCTCGATGGGCCGGCCCGCGGTCAGTATCGACCGTTGAGGTCACCTTGCCTATGGCGGGACTGTGATGACACCGGCGGCGAATCGAGGTATCGCGGATCACCGGAAAACCCCTCTATTCAGGGACACTCACGCGTATTCGAGACCGTTGGGGACTGCCGTAAGCACTCGGATGTGCTGCTTTGTTGATGCCCGATGCGCCACCTGGGCATTGGTGTCGCGCCGAACGGGAGGCGCGCCCTTGAGCGATGTAGTGGCCACGCGGCACACTGGCGGCAACGATATCGAACAAGATTTGATCACACCTAGGCACGAATGGCCGGCGCAAACTGGCGTAGTCCCAAGGTCCGCGTCGATGACGCTGTCGATTGTTTGAATGACTCCAGCCGACCGTTGTTAGATCGTTCGAATGAACGGACTGACAGTGTTCGGCTGTGTATTCGCGGTGGGCACCGGTTCATGACGCGCTCTACGAGGGCAACGAAGCCACGACTTCTGAGCACACCACCGACCGAGCGCTACTTGTTCTGCTGGGTGTCCTGCACTTGCGACGCAGTTCGGCGGCGATGTTGCGTCGGCGCTCCTCGTCCGCCCGCCAACGCCGACTCAGGGACAAAGCCTGTAGGCCGGCTCGGGCACGATGATCCAATTGCCGGCAGGACGTGGGTGAGCCCGAGCGCTGATGGCGACCGCCGGTTTGAACCCACCGCTGATTCAGCTGTCCGCTTTAGTCTGAGTCGAGGTCCGTGCCGGTGGTGGTATCAACCGGGCCAATCGCCGAAGCACATCGGACACAGACCGCACTCGGCAACATTCACAAAGCCGCCGACCACTGGACTCGGGGCACAGGGTGCATGCAGCCAAAACTGCAGTTCAGACGAGTGCGGCATCGCTGCGACCGGGCGGTGCACATCACCCGCAGGGGTGCGTGCATGACCCTCGGAAACATGCAGGTCACACCAGCCGAAAACCGAGTAGGGTTACGACCGAAGCAAACGCCTGCGGGCACAGAAACGTTGCCCTGCTGGGTAAATCACTGTCTTTGGGGTGTAGTTACGACCGAAGGAAATGCCTGCGGGCACAGAAACAAGTTGCTGTTGGTCTGACCCGGAACAATGTCGTTACGACCGAAACAAGCGCCTGCGGGCACAGAAACGTGTATGCATCCAGCACGGACCAGACGTTGCCGTCTTGGGTTCCGATTGGAGGAAACGCCTGCGGGCACAGAAACAAGCCGGTCGTGTAGCTCGCCAAAGCGACATCGGTTACAACCGAAGGAAATGCCTGCGGGTACAGAGACACGAAGCAGCTGGCAAAGTCGCCGATTCTTTGAAGGTTGCGACCGACAGAAACGTCCGCGGGCACGGCATCATATAAGCACCCGCAGCCTTGACCGGATCGGTCACCGCATAGCCCCAGAGATGATTTCGGGATAGGCAAGAGGGGAGCGCCGACACCTCAACGATGGAGGCAAGCACGGTTGTGCGCCAGGTCGTGGTGGACCCGCGATTAAGGTTCTGTGAGCGGTACCGTCGCACCTGTGGGACCGAGACGGGGCAACACGGTGAGTAGTTGCAGCTACCAGTGGGCGTTGTTTGTCGACTGGTGCTCCGCGGCCGATGTCGAGGCGTTACCCGCATCGCCGATCACGCTGTCGGAGTTTCTGGCCGAGAATCCTGCGGGCGACGCAGTTCAGCGGCGCCGGGTTTCCGCGATCAATCGCGCTCACCTCGACGCTGGCCAGCCCGCTCCCGGGCGAGCCACGTCGGTTCGGATCGCACTGGACTCGGCCCGCAGCGACCGAACGCTACGTCGTGCCGAGCAGTACCAGGTGATCTCGGCCGGACTGCCGACCTTCGGATCAACGGCTGCACTGTTCGGCCGCCGCGACGCAGTTCTTCTCGTTCTCGCCGGAGCGGGCCTGTCCCACAGGGCTATTGCCGGGCTCGACCGCACAGACATCACCATCGGCGGCGACAGTGTGTGGATCGAGGGCCGCCACCGAATCCGCATCGTCCCCAACTGCGCCACTGATTTCGAGCCGGCCACGATATGGCACCGGTGGCACACGGTCCTGCAGTTCTCCGAGCGCTACCCATCGACGACACTGCTGGCGGAACATCTGCAGCGCAACACCTTTCCCGATATGTCCGGGTTGCCGCAGCGCCGCGGTCCGGTCGCGGTGCCGATCGACCGGTGGGGCCACCTGCCCTTGCCGGTCACGGCGATGACCGCCGCCGAGGTCGGAGCGGTGACCGCCCGGCACCGCACGGGCGTTTCTCCGCTGCACACTCCACGTCGCCTGATCGTCAGACCATCCGACGGTTTTGAGCCCAGTGGCCCGATCGCCGCTCCGGAGCCGACATCTACGGAGCTCGACTCCGGGTACTACCGCTCGGGTGTCGAGGCACGTCGCCGCGCCCACACGGCACTGGCCGATGTGCCGGACATGGTGGACGACGTCGAGGATCGCATCGAGCAACTCCTCGAACGCACCCTCCAACTCCTCGACTCATCCGCCAGCGGTGGTAGCACCTGACACGTTGGGCTCGGGATGTAGCGCACCGAGACCCCACCGTCGTACACCTCATCGAGCACAGAAGCCGGACACCACCTTCGTTGCCGCAACGTGGGTTGGCACCTGAATTCATGACGGCGGGGAATGACGTGTGGCCTGCAGGCCCAGCTCTGGAATCCCCCGCACACTGTCAACATTTCTTGACGGTACGAAAGACACTTACCGCCCATCCGCCGACAGTGACACCGCAAAGGCGTCGCAGCACTTGCTTCCGCGCCGGGTGCGGCTTGTCGACGTAGTGCGCCTGGATTTGCGCCGAGCCGTTCGCCATATCAGATTGTATACGCAAATATAAGATCTGATCTAATACATATGCATACGATCCGATAGTCTGAGTGCATGGAGTACGGACTGAACCCCTTCACACCCGGGTCTGGCACCCGACCACCCGAACTCGTCGGACGCACCGCCGAACTCGAACGATTCGACTTGTTGATCGCACGGGCGAAACAGCGCCGCTACGACCGCGGGCTCATGCTCCAGGGACTCCGCGGGGTAGGCAAGACGACACTGTTGGCGACCATGGCGGACCAAGCTCGCCGCCACAACTGGGTGGTGGTCGAGGTCGAAGCTCAGACCAGTGTGGAAGGTGCCGAGGCCCTGCGGAGGCGTATCGCGAAAGATATCTCTCGCGCTGTACGCCGTCGTCAGTTCTCCGGCCCGGTAGCGAACAAGATCCGGCAGTTGACCGAAGAGTTCTCGGTGTCCGCCACAGCATTCGGTGTCGGAGTCGAGCTCGCTCGCTCCGCCAGTGCCGAGAAGCCGACCCTGGGGGTCGAATTCGAGGACCTCGTCGAAGATCTCACCGAGGAACTCCGCAAGGACGGCACCGCGCTGGGGCTGTTCATCGACGAGATGCAGGAACTCGAGCCGGCGCTCCTGCAGGTGATCCTGGCAACCCAGCACCGTGCGGCCCAGCGTGAGTGGCCGTTTTTCGTATGTGGCGCAGGCCTGCCCAACCTCGCGCAAGCATTGGCAGACGCACGCTCGTACGCCGAGCGTCAGTTCGACTACAGGACCATCGGTCCGCTCGCCGACGATCAGGCTCGCGATGCGCTCGTCACCCCCATCACCCGGTTGAACCAGGACATCGATACCGAGGCAACCGACTACGTCGTCGCGGCGAGCGACGGTTACCCGTATTTCCTTCAGGTGTTCGGTCACGAGCTCTGGCAGGCAGCCCAACAGTCCCCGTTTACACTGGCCGACGCAGAGGACGCCGTCGACACAGGTCATGCCTCGCTCGATTCCGGTTTCTACAGCTCGAGGTGGCTACGGGCCACCGAAGCCGAAAAACGTTATCTGGTTGCCATTGCACGCAGCGGAACCGATACTCCGCGGACGGCAGCCCTCGCCGAGGCCCTAGGGTCGAACCCGCAATCGATGGCACCGCACCGTGACTCCTGCATACGCAAAGGACTCATCTGGTCTCCCGCCCGCGGCCTGGTTGCCTTCACCGTCCCCGGGATGGCGGACTTCATCCGCCGTCAACCCAACGCACCGGTCATCTGATCTCATACAGAACGTCTTCTGGGCCGAAGTCGAGCACGTAGACGGGTCGTGCAGCACCGGCAGCACACAGCGACGCCGGTGTACGAAGCCAGTTCGGTCCACCATTCCAGCGTGCGGTCCGCGCTGTGGGCGGGCGAGAGCGAGCGACGCGAAAAAGCCCGGCGCTCACGGTCTGCCGTAGATGGGTGACCGTGACACAAATGCGTTAGAACGGGTCTGGCGGGCCGGTGTTCATCACGGCGAGAATGTAGTCGTGGTCGGGTGGAGCGGCCGGGTGATTGTCAGCAATCGCGAACAATGACCGATCGGGCTCGGGCGGGGTGCGTGCCTCCTCCCGAGCTGCGAGCCATTCTCTCCAGACGATGCGTTCGGCGCGGTGGCGCACGATGCGGGCACGGACGGCCGACGTGAGACCGTGACGATGGCCGATGTCGTCGAGATCGACCGGCCCGACACCGATGTGGGTGTTCTCGACCGTGAGCAGACCGGCGACACGCAGATCCAACAGAGCCTCGTACCCACTGCTCCGTCCGACCCCGACGACGGTGAACAACTCATCCGGGGTCAAAGGTTCTGCTGCGGCGGCCACTGCGTCGTAGAGGATGCGGTGACGCCATCCGATGACACTCCACACCGGGTGTACCGACTCCACCTCTGCTGCCCCTGTCACGGTGTCCATCACCCCCGCCCGACCCGCGTGTGTGGACACCAGCGCGTACCGATCAGGGTTCTGACCCACCCCACGCTCGATCAGCAACAGTGGAGAGCCTTCCATGTCCCGCAGCCGCTCCAGAACTGACCACACCGTCGATTCGGGGAGCATGCCGGCGGCGATGGACAGTGACCGCCCACCGACACCGACAGTGGGAACACCTTCAACTATCTGCCCTGACACTGCGGCAGCCCACGCCAGTGCCTGAACGACTGCATGGGTAGTCCATCGATCCCGACGATGATGAAACTCGGAGGCGACCCAGGTTTGAGCGTGGGTAAGCCATAAACGAAGTACCGGATCGTAGGTACCCCCTGTGTGCTTTTGCTTGTGCCCGGTATCCCGGACTGGGTCGGGGAGTGTCGATGCAGCCCAGTCGAGTGCGCGGGCAGTGTCGCGGCGGATGGCGCGTTCGGGTTCGGCGTAGCGGGCGTATGCGGCACGCACACCCGCCCATGCAGGCTCAGTAACGCGGGTCAGGATGTCGGTGGCGCTGGCACCGGCGAGGACTGCGTGGGTGATGACGGATTGGCGTGCTTCCGAGCGTGAGGGCCAGCGGCGGGTGTCGATGCGGCCGGTGCTGGCGAAGTCGAGGACGCAGCGAGGCGGCGGGGCGGAACGGCAGAAACGTGGGTGCAACCGGGCGTCATCGCTGCTGCCGAGGACGCGTTCAGTGGACGTCTCGGCGCGGATGTGGGTGTCGATCGGGCTGGTGACCGTGCGGCCCGTTCCTCCGAGCAGGGCTTCGAGGCGCTGGAGTGTGCCGGCATCGGACCCGACGGTCAGGATGTCGGCCGCTGTAGCCGGGTCGAGGTCGACGAGGGTGCGGTAGCCACCTTCTTTGCACTGCGAGCCCGGCACCGTGATGCACCCGGTTTTGTGGTTGGTCATCGGTGTGATGTCCAACGTGGGAAGTCGCGCTGCAAGAAGACGTAGCAGTGGCCGTACTTCGCCGGCGGTGACTGTTCTTCCCGGTGCCAGCGGTATCAGCACGTGTCGGCCGCCGCTGGTCGATTGGTCGACGACGGCGCGGCCACCGCATTCGGTCAACCAGGCCAGCAGACGCGTCACGTCGGCCGCAACGGCGGCGTGACCGTGGTGTTTGGTGTCGAAGTCCAGGGCAACGATGCAGGCGCGCTCGCGTGAGAACAGCGGAACAGCGGAAGGCAGTGCCGGCCTTTTGACCGTCAGCGGCCCCGCGGACACGTATTTACGTGTCGTCGGGTCGTAGAGACGCATCGATCGGCGCGCAGCAATGGCCGGTGCGAATCGACGCCACAGCCGGTCCGCAGTCGCATCCGGGTGGACGACACGAGCATTCAATCTTGTACCTACTTCAGGGCACGATGTACCCTGAGACATGTCCGCCAAGACAGTCCCTTCGGGGAAAGCAACACAGAACGAGTCGCGAGCTAGTCACTCGCTTCTCTGACTTCAGAAGCCCTCGGCCCGCACGCCGGGGGTTTTTGTCATCTCAAGGTGCTGCGTAGATTTAGTTGGACTAAGACCCGAATGTCGATTCAGGTCGAGACGGCTACGCAGTCAAGGGCAGTACCCCCTGTTCATGCGCGCGATTCAGTTCGCGCGCAAGATCTTCGCGGTCGCTGGCAATCGCGATCAGATCAGCGACGTACTGACTCAGAGATGTCGCACCAGCCGAGCTTCGCTGCGCCTTGAGCGTGTCAATCAGCTCCGACGGCAGTCGGACAGTCAGTGACGTCCGGTCACCCTTACTGGGCATCGGCATGGCACGGCCTCCTTCGTCTACTTCCGCGGTCCCAACCGGTGTCTATCCTGAACCAGAATCATTTTCGAAGCGTTGAGACACGCCGAGGAAGTCACCAGGAATTACACCTCTGTCATTCAAACGGTCTTCACGCGCTGCCGGTCCACTCTCGCAGCTGCGTCACATAATGGCCGTCGACCAAAGTCTGTGGACGTGGTGGACACTATCTGGCATGGAGATCGCCCAAACCATCTCGAAGACTCTGCCTCATCCGCGCTACCGGTTGCCGTTTGCCGGAGACATCGTTGGCCTCGATACTGCCAAGCCGGTTCAGAAAGAGATGGCAATGGCCACCGAGCTAGGGGGGATCTACGAACGCAAGATTTTCGGCCACCGACTCGTGGTCGTCTCGGAACCGGAGCTTGTCGCGGAAGTGAACGACGAGAAGTACTGGGCAAAATTTCTCGCCCTGCCACATCGCAAGCTACGCGCCATCGGCGAAGACGGTCTGTTCACCGCGTTCAACTCGGAGCCGAACTGGCATAGCGCGCATGCTGTTTTAGGGCCGGCGTTCAGCAAAGGGGCCATGCGCGGTTACCACGAAGCCATGCAGGAATCAGTCAACGAACTTCTGACCTCGTGGGATAGCGGATCTGGTCCGGTAGACGCCTACGACGAGTGCTCAAAGCTGACCTTCGACGTGATCGGGCGTTGCGCCCTGTCGCATGATTTTGGCTCGTTTCGCCAGGCCGTACCCTTTGCGGACGCCATCGCTCGCGTCCTTCACTATGTGAACAAGTCATCGAACGATGTGCCGATCATCCGCTCTGTCTTAGGACGAAGGGCGACGAGGCAGCACGATGAGGACCTCCAGTTCATACGCCACACTGTCGACTCCCTGATCGAACAGCGAATGGCCCAGCCTGACTCCAGCAAAACATCTCCGGATCTGCTCGAACATATGCTCAGCACGCCAGACCCCGATACGGGCGACAGACTGGCCCTGGAGAACATCCGCAATCAGATCATCACTTTTTTGATCGCGGGGAACGAGACAACAGCATCGACCATCGCCTTTGCGTTGCATTTCCTGAGCACGCGGCCCGATGAGATGCAGCGGATACGGGCCGAAGTTGACGCCGTCGCTCCTGATGGCACCGACATCGAGTTCGAGAATGTACCCAAGCTGCGACGGACACGACATGTAGTCGACGAAACTCTCCGCTTGTGGCCCGCTGCACCCGGCTACTTCCGCAAGGCTCGTGAGCGCGGAGCAACTTCGCTGGGCGGGTACGAGGTACCGGAGGGTTGGGTGTTTGTTCTCCTTCCACAGCTGCATCGCTCACCGGAGTGGGGGCCAGAGGCAGACAAGTTCAACCCCGACCGGTTCGCCACAGGCCAGGCCAGCGACACCAACCGCCGCATCTACAAGCCTTGGGGCACTGGTCTGCGAGCGTGTATCGGCCGCCAATTCGCCTTACACGAGGCGGTGCTTGCGTTGGCGTCCATCGCTCGTCGGTACGAGATTCGGGCAGACCCCGGTTACCAGCTCGATGTGCGCGAAGCAGTGACAATGAGGCCACACGGCGTCAGACTTTCTGTTTCGCGGCGGCTGTGACTGTACCGTCGTCGGTCTAAGTCGATCAGGAGGGGGAACCTGTGGACACCGTGAACAGCTGGCACCTGGTGGAAACTCTGGTGCCGGGACAGATGACAGTCATCAGTACTGGGGGGAAGGTCCGAGATTGGACCAAAATCGATCGCTTGTCACCTGGGCCTGAGTTCGATCTACCTGGTTTTCTGGAACTCACGCGCAGTTCTCGCGCCCAGCAAGATGTGCTCTTCAAAGGCCGTCGGCGTGAAGCTCGCATACGCGCAGTACCAGTTCTGGGGCCGTCAGGGGAAACCCACGGCATACAGGTCTGGGTGGGGGACCCGGAGGTCGAACCCGATCCTGTGCGCATAGTTTCCGGAATAGCCTGGCTACTCGAACGCACCGTCATCGAGCAGACAGTCGAGGCTTCCGCGATGTCCGGCGTCTCTGCTGCTGATCACGTACCAGAACGAACCCCGGCTGAGTACAACGCCAAGGCTGTCAAATTCGATGGGTCCGAGGAGTTGTTCGCCCAGGCGTTGGTTCCTACACACGGTCAGAAGTGGGAGGGCCCGATGTCCGTTCTCCACGCAGATGGCCGAATCATGCGTTGGCATTGCTGGGGGAGGGGGAGAACTGACCCTCCCAACGTCGGCCTCAGGCTGCTATGGCACGACGTGACAGACACAACGGAACCCGACAAACCGACATTGGCTGAGCTGGGAATGCCGAGCGGCCTCGAGAGCGGTGGAACACGCATCGCTGTATTCGACGGCCGAACCGGGATTTTGACAATGTGGTTACCGGAAGCTCCAACCTGGGTGAAATGGCGTGACCTCACAAGCGGCTGTGGCGTGTTGCACGACGACGACCGAGCGACACTGTCAGACGCTCTGGAAAAGTGGACTCACGATACGTCACCTGTGTCAGCTGATGTACGCGTCCGTGCAATCGACGGCGGCGACGCGACCGGCTGGAAGTGGCAGCAAACCCGACTCGAACTAAGGCCCTACCCTGGACAGCTTGGTGACCGGCTGGTCCTTGCGGTGCTCCCCGCGCTACAACCTTCCGAGCAGGTGCTCGAGGTTCCCACTCCCTAACTGATCGTGATAGCTTCGCCCTCGGCACCTTCCGCTCTCCCGAAGAGTTGAAGATTTCCTGTCGGCCGCATGGCCCTCAGACGCAGCCTTTGAGCACCACGTGGAACATATTTCACGTGGCTAACAAGCACGCGTCTTGGAGCCAGAATGTCGATCCAGAGTCAGGTCCCTACTCAGGCCGGTTCGCCCCGTGGCCGCTTCCGCACACGCTCGTATGCCTCGCTGACCCGTTGCGCCGGGTACCCCAACGCTTCCGCTATCTGGCGGGCGGCCGGCGCGCTCAGTTTGCTCTGCCCGCGCTCGAGCGCCCCGATGTACTGGCTACTGACGCCGATTTCGCTCGCGAGCATCCCCTGGGTCAGCCCCCTGGATATTCGCAGATCACCGAGGTATTCCTCGTCCTCCGGCACTGAGACGAAATCGCTGATCTCGCACCCGAATTCCTTAGCGCATCGAGCAAGAGTGTCTATACGGGGATGGGACTGGCCTCGCTCCCATTGTGAGTACGTCGTCAAAGCCACTCCGAGAACGCGCGCAACCTCGGCACCACTCAGCTTGAGTTCAATTCGTCGTGCCCGCAGCTTGTCAGGTGCGAAACCACGCAACCGACGCCTCACCGATGGAACCTCACGAGAGGACACGATGCCACTTGTCCCAATTCGGTAGCACATAAAGCATGTTTTGATGCTAGTGTATAGATACAGTTGTTTAGACGATGCAACTGAGGTTCACCCCCGGGGCGTCGGCAGAGCAAGATTCGGCTTACAGACGCACACCGCATCAACCACAGCGTCTACGCATCACTGATGCGCCAAAGAAAGCGAGAAGCCGACTGGCTCAGAGTAACTCGAATTAGCAGACTCCAGATGCGCCGTGATTGGTCGTCCCGAAACGCATCCGGAGTCCCCTCCACCTACAGAACAAAGCCCCAATATCGGGCCCAACTTGTATCCGCAGGGGCTCTCCCAGCCTATGCGGATCTAGCAGAACCGCAATCGGATCGGAGACACCTATGACATCTGTCGCGCAACCGCGAACGTTACATCCGGGCTCCACCTGCAATCCCGGCATCGCCCTCTGCCCCTCGGTCAACGACCGTGTTGCGGGCCTGGCCGTGTGTTCGCTCCCAGCCGTGCCCCACCACAGCCACCACAGGCTGATCTGCGAAGAGACGGGCGCGGTGATTGGTGAATGGACTGACGCCAATGCGACGTTCCTGGAACCACTCCCACGGTCTCCGCTCTTCAGCCACGTGGCCTAGTACCCCCAATCTCGACTGACGCCTGAAGAGGCGATCAGTCGCGAGGGTCTACGCGGCGAACGCACTGCACTGAGGCTCCCGTGTAGCCCCTCAATTGGTGGACCGGCGCGAGGGTCGCATGGTGACGCTTCGACCTCATCGTGTGCCGAACTGCGCTACCCCGCCGGGACATCGAACACATTCCACAACTCCTTACTAACAGAAAGGAATACGCCCGATGCCTTGGATCTTCTCGCAGCTCTGGTTCTGGCTCGGCCTACTGGGCTGAGTGCTCGTGGATGCCAGCGTGCAACGGACGCCCGCTGGCATCCACTCCCAAGGCATCACCCGTCGTCCGCGCTGAGGGTTCACCCGAAGGCTGACCCTCGTTTTCGGTCGTTCCCCAGCGCGGACGGTGGTGGTTCCACCATCAACCACTCCTGTCACACATCACCCAATACCGCTGCATCACAGCGGCTTACGAAAGGCACAGCCACACAATGTCTCCTCAGCAAGGAATTGGTGGGCGTCACCGCCGCCGCAGGGACCGGGCTCTCGTTCTCACTGCCGTTCCCGTGGCCGTCGCCCTCGCGTGGGGCACCGCGACCGCACACGCAGCACCGCAGGACTTCGTCACCGCACCCGACACCGCCCAGTCCGGAACCACCGACACCACTCCCGTCGCGCCGCCGCCGGCCCCGACCCAGGAACGCCAGTTCCTGCCCGGCTACCAGGCCTCACCCCAGGTGCAGCAGACCGAATGGCGTAGCTACGACGACTACCGGTCCGGCAATCAGCAGTCGTCGTACCAGAACACCTACTACGAGACCACTCCCGCGCCGCAGGCCGCGCCGACCGACGCACCGCCCGCCCTGCAAGCGGCCCCGCCGCCCCCGCCGCCGGTGCCGACCGTGCAGCGCAAGGTCATTGCGCCGATCGACGCACCCGAGGGCTACGTCCTCGTCGGAGGCGAGCTCGTGCCGTACGACCCGAACCTGCTCGATCCGAACCTGGTGGAACAGTTCAACAACACCGGAGCCGCCATTCAGGCCGACGGCGGAAACTGGCTCGTGGACAACGGATTCGCCGACGCATCCCGCGCGGACCGTATCGCTGCGGGCACCATCACCGGCGTCGTCGCCGGTGGCGCTGTCGGCCTCGCCGCATCCGCCGTCCCGGCCGCAGTCATCACCGGTACCGCCGCTGCGATCGGCGGCGGACTCGGCGTCGCTGCCACTACCGGCACAGGTGCGATTGTCTGGGGCGGACCGGTTGGCTGGGTCTTCATTCCCGGCGCAGCGGCACTCGCCGGAGCAGGCGTGGGCGCTGCCCTGTCGGCACCGATCGTTCTCGGTCTGACCGGTGCAGGCGCTGCGATCGGCGGCGTCCTCGGTGCCACCGTCCTCGGCGGTGAGCAGCAGATCATCGAAGAGCCCGCCCCGCTCCCGGCAGCCGAAGCCGTACCGGCACCCCCGGCCGCGCCGGTCACCGCCGCGCCGCTAGCACTGGATGCCCCCAGCGTTCAGAGCGCCATCGACGCCCCGGTGTGGACCGAACCGGCCTTCGAGCAGGCCACGCAGTTCACCTCGACAGTGCTCGAGCAGCCCGCTGTGGCTGACACCGTCACTGCGGTGAACACCGCCGTCGCACCGGTTCTCGACCAGGCGAACGCTGCCCTGGCAAGCCTGAACCTCGCGATCTGATCTCCGGGTACAGCCCGACCGTACCGGTGGGCGGGCTGTATCCGAAGGTTCGATCCCGTTCCTGCACTTCGACACTCGGAAAGGCCCTGTTGTGGCACCTCGAGAGACCCCCGACGACAGCTCCGATGATTGGTTCGCCGACCCTATCGTCGCCGACACAGAGACTGTCGCTGCAGCGTCCGAGCGCAGACTGACCGTCCTGACCGACCAGAACCATACCGACGATCACGACGACGACTGGTTCGCAGGCGACTCTGCGAACGACATGGGCTCCGCCCGGCCAGCGGACGGATACAGCTCCTTCGACGAACGGACCTCTCTACTTCGCACTGGAGGCCCCTACACCGCGCAGACGCCGCCCCCACGGTCGTGGTGGCGTCGCCACCGCTCCACTGTCGCCGTCACGACTGCCCTCACGGTCTTGGTTGGAGGAGGCTTGGGAGCAGCTCTGGTCCTCACCGGCGTCGATGACGAACCGCAGGCCCCTGCCGCACTGCTGCCAGACGAGATCCTCACCACCACAACCGTTCCCACTTCGGCAGCTCCCGCTGCCGCCGGAGCCGCCGCAGCCGATGTCACCTGGTGCCGGGGGCAAGCCGACGGCGAACCGGTCACCGAAGACAGCGACGACCCCGGCGCGGTGGCGATCTGGCGGTTCGAGAAGGCCTTCTACTTCGACCGCGACGGTGCCGCAGCCCGCGCAGCAGGTGCACCGGATGCGGTGATGGCGTCCGCGCAGAGACTCCAGCAGGGGATCGACCAGCTCGAACCCGACATCGAGTTCTGTGTCCTGGCCGACCCGATCGACGCCGGGATCTACGACGTCACCGTCGTCGAACGCGGACCCGGGATCGACGGCCGGATGAGCCGCCAACGGATCACCACCACCAAGGCGCAGGACGGCGCAACGCTCATCTCCGCCATCGTCCCGCGCTGACCCCCTATGACCAGGCACATCCGCTGGATCCCACCGAAGAAGAGAGAAACCGTGCACACATCCATCGACCAGGTTCGCCGCCTTACCCCGCGCCTGCTCGCCGCCACCGCAGCGATGACGGTCGCGGTCTCCGCCAGCGGCGTCGCGGCCGCGCAGCCCTCCGCCACACCCACACCGTCCGGATCGGCGACCACCAGCCAATCCAGCACCGACGGCAACTGCCCGGTACTGCATCTCGTCGTCGTCCCCGGTACCACCGAGATCGACGAGAACTCCTCACCCGACACCGATTCCGGCTTCTTCTCCCGACTGACCGTTCCCGCGATGCGTGATGCGAACTCCGGCGACGGACCCGCTCTCGAACGCAGCTACGTCCCGTACCCGGCATCGTTCGGCGGCAAGCCAGGAGACCGCAGCTCCGTTCCCTACGCCCAGTCCGTCGACATCGGCGTCGAGAACACCACCAAGATGATCTCCGACATCGCCGCACGCTGCCCCGGCACCAAAGTCTTCCTCTCCGGCTACTCCCAGGGCGGCGAGGTCGCCTCCCAAGTCACCCGCGACATCGGGGCAGGAACCGGACCCGTCGACGCCGACCACTTCGCCGGCGCTGCACTGTTCTCCGACCCCACCCGCGCCGAAGGCGAAGACGTCATCGCCGGCGGCGGCTCCGCCCCCGCCCCGGCACCAGGAACCGACGGTGCAGCAGTGGACACCGTCCAACTCGCCCCGGCCGTCGCCGCAGCCGCCCCCGCAGGCGGCGGTATCGCACCGACACCGAAGATCGCCGGATTCGGCGCAGTCTCGGACCGGGTCGCCTCGTACTGCACCGCAGGCGATCTCGCGTGCGACACCCCCATCGACGCCCCCGCCGCCAAGCTCGTCGCCTCCATCGCCGGACAGTCCTCGATGGACACCCGCGACCCCGTCCGGATCCTCACCGACGTCTCCACCGCCGTCGGACGGACCGCGCTGATGACCGGTGCGTCGGTGATCAACGACAACATCGACTTCGACTCCAAGGCAGGCCGATTCGAGGTCACCTCGTCCTCCGAGACCGTGCTGTCGAAAATGGCGAAGTACTCCGACCCCTCCGCCACCTCGACCGACGAGATGATCGACGAAGCGGTCGGTGCGGTCACCAAGATCGCCGGCATGGCCATCGGGGCGGCAATCACCGTCGCCAAGGACGTCATCACCCCCGAGACCATCGGTCAGCTCGCCACCGTCGGCCTGACCAACCCACCCGCAGCCCTCGGCATACTCGCCACCAAAGTGCTGTCCTCGGCGGTCAAGCTCGTGCCCCCGGCCACGATCGACTCGGCCGTCGACGTCGCGTTCGAGGAAGTATCGAACACCATCGACGAGAACGCCGGCCTCGCGCAGCTCGTCACCGACACCTCGTACTGGAACACCGCCACCAAACATGGTTCCTACGACAGTGTTCCGGTCGGATCCCAAGGTGAGACCCCCGTCGAGCTGACCGTCCGGTGGATCGTCGCACTCGCCGCTGACCTGACCGGCGATCAGTCTCTCGCCGACAAGGTCGGGGCAGTAATCAAACAGGGTGCGTCGCTGTTCGCCACCACCGACACCGTCCGCAGTGCCGGGAGCATCCTCGCCGCCCACGCCACCATCGGGTCCACCGGCACCGCCACGACGACCACCACGGCCACCATGACAACCCCCTCTGTTTCTGCCGCTGTGCCGACCACCGTCTCACCAACCACCACTCGGTGACCGAGAACGCCGGAGAAGGAGGTGCGCCCGAGATGGCCGCACAACCAGCTGAGCACCATGACTACTACCGAGACGACGACGTGTCGGTCACCCCGGCAGGGCTGCGGATACCGCCACCCGAACGCCGAGCGCCGATTCACGACGCCCCGGTCGCAGTCCACGGTCGCCCGCCCGTGATGTGGCTCCTCGCCGCTCACGGGCGCTCCGGCGCAGGCACACTCGCCCAGATCTGGGCCCCGGCGGGCGATGCCCGCCGGGGCTGGCCCGCCGCCGACCGGCACCGCAACGTCGTCGTCGTCTGCCGCACCGACCGCGCCGGCCTCGACGCTGCCCACGACCTTCTCCTGCAAGCTCAGGCCGGCCTCGTCGGCGACTGCACTCTCCTCGGATTGGTGCTGGTACCCGACGCCCCCGGCCCACTCCCCAAGACCCTGCGCCGATGGGCGGACGTCGTCGCCTCCGCAGCACCAGCGGTGTGGCGAGTCCCGTACGTCGAAGATCTGCGCACCCACAGACAGAACGAACTCGCGATATGGACCCCCACCGAACCAGACCCACCCCCACCAGGGCGGATGCGCGCCCCCGCCCCCTCTACGACCAGCCCACACCACGAACTCGCCGCGATCGGTCGGGAAATCTTCACCGCCTCCCGCATCGCAGCGGGCCACTGAACCGCACCCTCTCAACCAACACCCAAGGAGAACACCATGATTGCCAGCCTCACCGCATCGACGACCACGTTCCTCGCGCAGAACATCGGCGACGTCAGCCCCCAAGCACCGGACGGCCCCACCGGGGACAAGATCTTGACCCTGCTGTCCTGGCTGATGTGGGGCTGCATCATCGCGGCCGTCGCCGGAATCATGATCTGCGGCGCGATGCTCGCCTACGAGAAAATCTCCGGCGGAGGCCAAGGCGGCAATGCCACCGGCAAACTCGTCGGCGGACTGTTCGGGTCCATCGTCATCGGTGGTGCCGCAGGCCTGGTCAACATGCTCGTCCTATGACCATCCTCAACTGGACTCTGTGGGGTCTGATCATCGCCTCGGTCATCGGAATCATGGCCGGCAGCGGCGAGCTTGCGTACGAGAAGTTCAGGGGTTGCGGTTGTGCGCCCAACCAGCGGGCCATCGGACTGCTGTATGTGTCGATTCTGCTCGGATTTGTTGCTGGAGTGGCGAATACGGTGGTCACGGCGGCGATGACATGAACACCGTCGTGCTCGCGCAACCACCGACCTCACCGGTCGAGTGGCCCGACGAGGTGTGGCAGCCGATCATGACGGGCCTGTCGTGGCTGCTCTGGTTCGCCATCGTCACCTGCATCGCAGCACTGTTCGTGTGCGGGGCGGTGTTCGTCAATCAACGTAAATCCACCGGCACGCAGATGGTCGAGGACGCCACTCTGGCCCGGATCCTGATCTGTGCCGCCATCATCGGATCCGCATCCGGAATCGCCCAAGCCGTACTCGCCTGAGAACCCCGACATTCCCTGCGCCCGAACTGCATCGACCCGAAAGGCATTCTCCTGATGACCGTCTCCCGCACACTCCGGATCGCCGCGACAGCGGCGACCGTCCTCGCACTCGCTGCGTGCGGATCCGGCAACGACGACACACCCGCCGCTGCCCCGGATCCGGCACCGGATCTGCGTTCCGCTCCGGCCGAGCTGACCTGGCGCGAGGTCGCAGGGGTATCGGTGCCCACCTCGCGGGTCGACGGGCCCTTCGCCGGAACATCGGTGAACCGCAGCGGATATGCACAGACCCCACAAGGTGCTGTCCTGGCCGCGATCAACGGGCAGACCGCACTTGCCGTCGCCGACGACCGCGCGTGGCCGGAAGTGGTCAACACCGTGACCGCACCCGGACCCGGACGTGACGAGTTCGCGGCCGCACGCGCCGCCGTCACCGTCTCCGGATCGGTCCCGGCCGACGCGGCACCGAAGTTCGTCGGGTTCGAGGTCACCGACTACTCCAGTGATCCGCTGTCGGCGGGGGTGTCGGTGGCACAAACCATCGGAACTGCCGACCAGATCTATTCCTATCCCGTTGCACTGCAATGGATCGCTGACGACTGGCGCATCGTCCTACCGACCGCGCAAGAGAACATCGACGCCGTCGAACTGAACTCCCTCGACGGCTACACCACTTTGGAGCGCACCCCATGAACCGTCGGCTACGTACCGTCCTGATCACCGTTGCTGCGATCGTCGTCATCGCCATCGTCGGCGCGATCGTGTTCATCATCCCGAACATGAACGACGACGACACCCCGACGACCACCGCTGGCCCACCGCCGACGACAGCAGCACCTACCACCGGTGACTCCGAACTCGACACCGGCGCGGAAGGCTTCGGTGTTCCCGACGCGGACCTGTCCGGGCGCACGGTGATGGTCCCGAACAACCCTGCTGGCCAACCATTACCGCAGCGTGAGCCGACGGGGCCGCGAGTCGAATGCACGAACGACGGCCGACCGGTGACGTCCCCGGAGTCGATGATGATCCAACGCAACTTCGGTGTCTCGACCCTCTACTCCGAAACGGACGGTCCGTCGTACATCGACGGCCTGGTCCTCGCCGGCTACACCCGCACCCCGCAAGGCGCGGCACTGGCCGCCGCAAACTTCCTACCCCGCGGACTCGCGGGCGGACCTGTGGCTGTCGAATCCACGGAGAAGCTCACCCTGATACCCGACGAGAAGATCGGTACCCAGGAGAAGAAAGAAGCAGAACTCGCGAAACCGGTCAACACCGAGACTGTGGCATTGCGGGCACCCATGGCGTTCAAGATTCTCTCCTGCACAGATAGTTTCGCCGTCGTCGAGCTCGCTCAGATCCGCGATGTCGATGACGCCGGTAGACGGATGCAGAACCCGACCTACACAGGACTGCGCCTGAATATGGCGTGGGATGGTGGCACCTGGAAGGTCAGCAAACTCGACGGTGCCACTACTGGCGGTCCGTACAGCTCGCTCGATGGTTTCACCCGGTGGGCACTGTGACCCGCACAGCGGCCTTGGCCGCCCGCGCTGTCGTCATTGCACTGCTCTCACTGATCGCGGTCGTCGGGGCCAGCGGACTCGCACACGCCCAAGATCCGACACCGGCACCCGCACCGAATCTGACCGAGCAGATCAACCCCGACGCCGACGGCAACGACTTCCAGCAACAACGCCGCGAGTGCGTCGCCGAAGGCTCGCCGGTCCTCGGTGACGGTTGGCTCAACGATGCGCTCGAGGGAACCGCGGTCGGTGGCTTCATGGACGAGGCACTGTGCCTGGACAACGCGTTCAGTGATCACCCCGGTGACGCGTTCTCTACCGCTGTCGACTCCGCAGTCTCGACATTCTGGGGTGACCCGGTCGGGGACTTCGCCAAATCGGTGATGGAAGGCAACACCCAAGCATTCCGGTCGGTGATGACGTTCTGGATGTCCTCTGGCATACCCGGATTGGCCGCAGAAAACGCCATGTCGGGTCTGCGGAACCTCATCTCCGGGTTCACCGTCGTCGCCTTGTTCGCCTCCATCATCATTGCGATGATCAAGCTCGCGATCGCCCGCAAACAAGCGGTGATGGAGGGGGCAACCGAGACCGCGACCATGCTGGTCCGCACCGTCGTCACCGTGTCACTGCTGCCGATCCTGGTGTTGATGTTCCACCAAGGCGGAGACATCGCCTCGGCATACGCGCTGGAAAAGTTCGTCGGCGGCGATCTGAACGAAAGAATCACTGCCATCACGGCATTCGACGACAAGACCGGTCTCGGCCCGATCCTGGCGCTCGCGTGCGCTGGGTTCGCGTTCCTCGGGTCGGTCGCCCAATTGATCGCACTGTTGATCCGTGAGGCGGTGCTGTGTGTCGTCGTCGCCGTCATCCCGCTCGCTGCTGCCGCGTCGGCCACCGGCACCGGGCGCAGCTCCTACAAGTCGATGATCGCCTTCACTCTCGGCGCGTTGCTGTTCAAGCCGGTCGCGACGTTGCTGTACCTGTTCGCGTTCTGGGCGTCGTCGGCGTCGAGCTCGGACCAAATCGCGACGGTCATCATCGGCTCCGTCCTCCTGGCGATCATCGGGTTCTCCCTGCCGACCCTGATCAAGATCGTCGCTCCCGCAGCGGACACCATCTCCGCCGGTGGCCGCGAAGTCGGTCAGCTCGGCGCAGCAGGCGGGGCGGTGATGGGTGCCGGTGGGATGGCGGCATCCCGTGCCCTCGGCTCGGTCGCGAACTCCGTCGGCGGATCCTCGGGTGGCGGCAAGGGCGGGTCTTCGGGTGCGGCCGGTACCGGCGCACGTTCGTCTCCCGGTTTCCAGGGCCGCTACAACGGTGGATCGAGTCCCTCGCACGCGGGCGCATCGTCCGGGCCGATGGGCGCAGCCCGCAGAGTCGGAACGGCCGCTGCATCGGCCGGCCGCACCGGTACCTCGGCAACCCTGCGCGGCGCAGCAGGGGCACTCAAAGCCGCGGGCACCGTCGGCCGCACCGCAGGCTCGGTCTCGACCACTCTCGGCTCGGCCGCTGAAGACGCAGTCGGCAACTACCACGGACGGATTCAACGATGAGCGCGCAGCTCGAGGCCCCGTACGAGCCGCCGATCTATTCGGCAGGTAACCGGCCACAAAGCACGTTCGCGTTCGGCCTGCCGACGAAGGTCATTGCCTACGGTGCAGGGTTTTTCGCGGTCTCGTTCGCAGTCCTGATCTTCGTCCACGTCGTCGTCGGACTGGCTCTGATGGGTGTCGGTGCGCTCATCCTCACCCCTCTGGTCATCGCCCCGAACGGCCGAACCCTCTACGAGACAGGACAACTGAGAATGCAATGGATGCGGCGTAAGCACATCGACAAGTCCACGGAGTATCACGCCGGACCGCACTCGAGGATCCCCGGTGGCCGCTACAAGCTCCCCGGACTGCTCGCCCGCACCAAGGTCTACATGGGAATCGACCGTCACGGCAACGAGTTCGGGATGATCCACAACCCCGACGATCACCGCTACACCGTCGTATTCGATGCCCTCCCCGGCGGTGACGAAGCGATCGTCCAGCGCGACAAGGATCTCTACACCGCAGACTGGGGCGTCTACCTCGCCGACCTCGGACTACCCGGCGACATCGTCGGTGCCGTGGTGGTGGTGGAGAACATCCCCGCTACCGGACTGCGGCTGGCACGGCGCGCCGAACACGAACTCGTCCCCACCGCACCGCCGCTGGCTGCGTCGTTCGTCGAGCAGTCCGCCGTCCGGATGCCCTCGGGTCGCCACCGCACCCTGGCACGACTGTCGATCACCTTCCGCGCCACCACCCGCGAACGCCAGAAGGACCCCGAAGAGATGGCCACCGAACTGGCCCGCCGCCTACCGGATCTGTACGAGTCGCTCTCCGGTGCCGGAATCGATGCCCAGCCGATGACCGCCGCCGAAATCACCGCGGCCGTGCACCGCTCCTACAACCCCTCGACCGAGAACGACTTCGAGGAACTCGAGATCTCCGGCGAAGAGCACGGCGTCGACTGGGACGACGCCGGACCGGGACGCGCCAAGACCGAATGGGGACACTACCGCCACGACGGCGGAGTCTCGGTCGTCTGGGAAATGGCTGCACCACCGGAATCGGTGTTCACCGACACCGTCCTCAAACCGCTGCTGCAGCCGCACGACGACATCCCCCGTAAGCGATTGACGCTCGTCTACCGCCCCTACACCGCCGGGGATGCCGCGAAGAAGGTCGACAAGCAACACCGAGACGCTCTGCACGCGATCAACTCTCGCGGCAACAAGATCACCTCCGCCGGGTCGGAGAAGCGCCACGAGATCGCCGAGCAGGCCCGCCGCGAGATGGTCTCCGGAGCCGGATACGAACGCTATTCGGCACTGCTGACGATCACCGTCGGATCGGTCGAAGAAATTGCGAACGCGGCCGCCGTCACCGAATCCCTCGCCGCCCGCTCCCGCCTGCGACTGCGGCGTGCGTTCGCCTTCCAGGACGCCGCGTTCGCCGCCGGCCTCGGCGTCGGTGTCCTCCTGCCCGATCAGATCTCCACTTCGATCCTCGTGCGCCGCAGCTAGAACGCCGCCGACCGCATCCGGCCCACCCCTGCCCGAGAAAAGAGACGCTCACGATGACGACGACCGACCACCGCCCGCGCAGGGACTACGACCCTCGGTACGACGAGGCCAGGTCCGACGAGCCCGACCTGTACGAGACGTCAACGCCGCAGCCGTCGGCGGCGTTCGTGCGGTGGATCATCGGCGACACCGACTACGCCGAGCTCGCCGCCCTCATCGCCACCGGCGACGCCGAAGAGCCCTCCGCTCTTTCCCGGCGCGGCCTCGGGCTGACCCGGTGGCGCAACGACCACCCACGGGCCGAACAAGCCGTCCACGAGGCAGCGGGAGACCCCTGGTGGCGCGCAGCACTGTCGTCGAGCGCACGCGGCCTCAAAGGTGCCGGTGGTGGCCGGATGTCGACCGTCCCGGCCCCGATCGAGTACGAAGCGACCTCGGTGCAGATGTGCGGACTGAACCCGTGGGCGATCGGCGCGGCCGCGCCCTCGTCCGGGACCATCGTCGGTCAGCACGCCATCACCGGCAACGCGGTCTCGTGCGATCCGTTCGCGTATTTCCGCGACAAGCTCATCGGAAACCCGTCGATGTTCGTTCTGTCCCTGCCGGGCCTGGGGAAGTCGACGCTGATCCGCAAGATCCTCCTCGGGGCGTGCGGCTGGGGGCAGACCCCGATCGTGGCCGGCGACATCAAAGGCGAGTACGTCAAGCTCACACACCTGGTCGGTGGGCAGGTGATCACCCTCGGCCACGGCGGTGGACATCTCAACCCCCTCGCCGCCGGGGCCCTCGGGCAGGCCGTCGTCCGCGCGATCGCCGCCCGCGACGAGGCCACCGACCCCGATCGGATCGCCGAGCTCGACGAGCTGATCGACGTCGCGACCATCACCATCTCCACCCGTCAGATCAACGCCGTCTGCGCCCTGGTCGAGCTGATCCGCTACGACACGCACTCGGTGAAGGCCTTCGAGAATTCGCTGATCGGGATCGCGCTGCGTGAGCTGTACGCCGACGGCGGGTTCTCCTACACCCACCCACCGCTGCTCAAAGACCTCTACACCCGCATCGACGCCGGATCGGCGGACATGCTCCAAGCGGCCTACAAGACCGACCGCGACGGCTACCGCGAGGCGATCACCGAGCTGATGCAGGCCCTCGGCGCACTGACCTCAGGCCCACTCGGGGACATCTTCGCCGACCACACCACCGAACCGATCGACCTCGACGCACCGATGATCTGCATCGACGTCTCTTCCCTCGACCGCGGCGACACCACCCTCAAAGCGGCCGTGATGCTCTCCTGCTGGGCCGACGCCTACGGCACCGTGGAAGCTGCGCACCTGCTCGCCGACGCAGGACTGGACCGCCAACGCCTGTTCCTGATGGCCCTCGACGAGCTGTGGCAGGTCATCGGCGCAGGACCGGGCATGGTCGCCCGCGTCAACGAGATCACCCGCCTCAACCGCACCGACGCGACCGGGCTGCTGATGATCACCCACACCGGCCGCGACCTCGAAACCCTGCCCACCGAAGCCGATATCAAGACCGCGAAAGGGTTCATCGACCGCGCCGGCATGGTCGTGTGCGGGGGACTGCCGATCGGTGAGGTCGAGCGCCTGTCGGGGGAGCTGAAGTTCACCGACGCCGAAGCCGGGATGGTTACCTCCTGGTCGCGTGGGGCGGCGCTACGCGGGTCCGAACGGCGCACCGTCCGCAATCCGATCGGGCGCGGGAAGTTCCTGATCAAGGTCGCCAAGGACAACACCCCCGGCATCCCCATCCAGACGGTTCTCACCGACGTCGAATACGACACCGGGGTACACGACACCAACGCCCGCTTCGCCGAGTACTTCGCCGGCGGCCAGCACCACGCCGCTGATACCGACGACGCCCACTACGCGCACGGCACGGCACTGGTCGGAGCGCAGTGATGACCGCCGAGTACCCCCGCGCCGAGTACCCGGCGCAGACCCGCGCGTGGACGCTCGATCAATACGAGAAGTCTCGACACAACTATGCCTCCCGAGCCGAATGCGTTGCTGCCTTGGCTGTCTCGATCGGGGCGCATGAGAACACCGTGGCCCGGTGGATCAAGGACAAGTACGGCTCGTCGCGTCGCCCCGCAGCGGACGAGGTGGCTGCACGACTTCGTGCCGCTGAGGAGGAGATCACGCGACTGCGTTCGGAGAACCGTTCCCTCAGCGAGCGTTTGGCCGCCCTCGCCCACGCCCCGCGATCGATCGGCGCGGAGTCGATTTCGGCGGCCGCGTTGTGAAGAAGGGCGGTGCGATCGCTCTGACCGTCGTGCTCGCGCTGGCCCTGTTCGTGGTCCTGTTCGTCACCACCGGTGTGCGCGAGGAAGTGCCGACCGATTGCCTTCCCGGGAAGGGCATTTCCTCTGCTGCAGGCGGGGTTCCGGCCGGGTCGTTCGCCAAGCCCGTCAAGACCACCGAATCGACCGTGTCGAGTCCGTTCGGGACGCGGTGGGGCACCAACCACAACGGCATCGATCTCGCAGGTCCCGTCGGGACACCGATCTACGCCTACGCCGACGGCATCGTCTCGAAAGCCGGACCCGCCGACGGGTTCGGCATGTGGATCGTTCTCGATCACAACATCGACGGCCAGATCGTCTCGACGGTCTACGGCCACATGTTCCCCGACGGTGTCCTGGTCAAGCCAGGCGAACGTGTCACCGCGGGTCAGCACATCGCCGACATCGGCAACAACGGACAGTCGACCGGCGCACACCTGCACTTCGAGTACCACCCCGGCGGCTGGGCACCCGGCAACGCAATCGACCCCCAACCCTTCTACGACGCCGCCGCAGACCCCGGCACCGGACAGACAGGCCAGACTCCACAATCTCCGTCGACGACCGCCCCGATTGGTGGCAGTACCGCTGAGATGGCAGCGCTGCCCGCGAATGTGGGCTCCGAAGAGCACTTCCAGGTCGACACCGTCCGCGTCGCCCGCGCCGTGCACGCCAAGTTCCCGCAGATCACGCGCATCGGTGGGTGGCGCGCCGACGGTGGGGGATTCGACGATCACCCCTCCGGACGCGCAGCCGACATCATGATCGACAACTGGTCCTCCGAGGAAGGAAAAGCACTCGGCGACCAGGTCAAGGACTACCTGTGGGCGAACCGCGACTACCTCCAGATCGAATACATGATCTGGCGACAGGAATACATCCCCTCCCAAGGCGAACCGAACACCATGGAGGACAGAGGATCTCCCACCCAGAACCACTTCGACCACGTCCACGTCACCACCGTCGGCCACGGCGCACCGGCACCCGGCCAGACCTACGGGCCCGTCCCAGGCGGCGGCGGATCCGCACCGAAAGCCACCGGCAACTGCACCACCGCACCCGGCGCCGGACTCGGTGATCACGCGAACCTCGCCGCCGGCCAGATCCCTCCCGAGTTCGAGCCGTGGCTCGCCCTCTCGGCCACCCAGTGCCGCGAGCTCTCACCCGCGATCCTCGCCGCTCAGCTCAAACAGGAATCCGGCTTCACACCCGGCCTGACCAGCCCCGCCGGTGCCGAAGGATATGCGCAGTTCCTACCCGGCACGTGGGCGTCGTTCGGTTTCCCCGTCGATGACAAGGGCGTGGTCACCGGAGCTGCGGGGGAGGGCGATCCCAACGACATCGGCGACGCCGTCATGGCGCAGGGCCGCTACAACTGCTCGGTCGCAGACACCCTGCGGCCGGGGATCGAATCCGGCTCTATCACCGGCGATCCCGTGGAATTGATGCTCGCCGGATACAACGCCGGCCCCGGAGCGGTCCAACAGTTCGGCGGCATCCCGCCCTACTCGGAGACCCAGAACTACGTCACCACCATCACCGCCACCGCATCCGACTACGACCTGGCCCGATAGCCGCCACCGACCAATGCTCGACGGAAAGGCCCACTCATGAGCACCGCACCGACACGCACCGGCCACCACCTGACGTCCCACGATCGGCATCGAGCACTGACAGCCCTTGCTCTGACCTCGGTCATCGTATGGACGGTGTGGGCTGTTCCCGTCGCCCGATTGATCCTGGAGTCGATGATCACCACGATCGAGAACAGCGGCCGCGCCGCGGCGACCCGCGACGTTCTCGCGCATGGTTGGTGGGCCGTCATCGTCATCACCGCGGCGATGACCATAGGCAGCCTCATCGCTGTCGCCGACGCCTCTGCGCGAGCGCAGAACTGGACTGTCACTGTGCTCCGCAAAGCCATGCACTTGGCGGCGACCGCGCTCGTCATGTGGGCGATATGGACGGTGAGCGTTGTCGCCGCAGCAGGAGTCCCCACCGTCGGCTAGCGCGGCACACACCCACACATTTGTTGTCGGTGGCCACCAGGACACTGGCACCATCACAGACCAAGGAGCACAGACATGGCACAGATCCTCCACAACCGCCAGGCGGATGCACCGATCGTCGATTGGCTCGAAGTCATCGCCAAAGCCGCTGCGCTGGGCCAGATCTGCGACACCGACGCTGAATCAGCGAACGACTCCGACTCGCAGGAGACCACGAGATGAGCCGAAGAGCAGGCATCGTGTTCGCGTGTTTCGGCATCGTCGGGGTGGTCGCCATTGCCGCTCTGGTCGTGTTCGTGTTCCGCGGTTCGGACACAGCGCCACCACCGGGCACGGACGCCGGGATCGCCATCGACCCGTCCGCCACCGACCCGGTCGGTGTCGCGACGTCGGTGATGTCCGGTGTGTACACCTGGCAACCCGCAGTGCAGGATTCACCGTGGGATGCCCTGCACGCGCAACGCGACAACGTGACCGGATCGATGGCCACCGCCGCCGCCACGCCACCCGATCCAGCGCCGCAACCGATCCCGGAATGGCCGGCGTGGGCGCGCAGCGGAGACGTCGTCACCGCCGTCGCTCGACCGGACACCAGCGTCTACGCCGACGGCACAGCCGCCGAGATGGACGGTGACAACCAGGCCACCGTGGCTGTCGTCATCGACCGCGTCGTCCAACACCGCAGCGGTGAGATCACCCCGTTCACCGGCTACACCGGAGCCGTCGACCTCGAACGCACCGACGACGGCTGGAAAGTCGCGAACTACCGCCTCGTCAGCGCAAGCCTCTAGCCGACTGGCCACCGGCAACACCCTCACTGTCCACACGCCGCACGCACCGCAGAGAAGAAGGATCTATTGTCATGGGAAAAGTAGGAATCCTCACCGAAAAGCCCTCCGCAGCACGTAACTTCGCGACCGCTTTGGGCGGCATGAGTGGCACGTTCGGGGGCACGGAGTACGTCATCGTCCACGCTCGCGGCCACCTGCTGGAGTTGAAAGATCCTTCCGCGATGGTGCCCGCGCCTCTCACCGACAAGTACAAGAGCTGGGAGCTCGAGCATCTCCCGTGGAACGCCGACGACTTCCGCTGGGAGCGAGAGATCCGGCGCCGGGTGTCCGGCGGCAAGCTGATCACCGATCCGGACGCGAAAAGCCTGCTTCTTGAGCTGAAGACGACCCTCTCGGGCTGCGAGAGCATCTGCAATGCAGCCGATCTCGATCCGACCGGTGAAGGCTCCCTACTTGGTTGGGAGATCGTGGAGTACCTGGGCCTCGAGAACAAGAAGCTCGAACGCATGGAGTTCCTGGACGAGACACCGGCATCGCTGCGTAAGGCCTTCACAGCCCGTCGGCCGGTCACGGCGATCGCCGCCGAGGGCGACTACCGCAAGGCCGACTTCCGGTCGAAGTGGGACATGCTCTCGATGCAGTTCACCAGACTCGCGACCAAGACGACCGGGGCGAGCACGGTACTACGCAACGGCCGACTCAAGTCCGCAATGGTCGTCATCGTCGGTGACGGGCTCGACGCCCACAACGGATACCTCAAGAAGGCGTTCTACGAGAACCGGTTTCGGGACGAGAACGGCGTGACATACACCGACCCCGACGTCGATCGATTCGAGAACGAGAACGATGTTCCCGGCGGCCTTCAGTCGTCACCGGTCGTCCACGACGGGACCACACGCAAGAAAACAGGACCGCCGAAACTGATGGACCTGGCCGGACTGTCGTCACTGCTCGCGAAGAAAGGCTTCGGTGCCAAGAACGTCCTCGACACCTATCAGAAGATGTACGAGGCGCAGGTGGTGTCCTACCCACGCACCGAGGACAAATTCATCTCGATCGAGCAGTTCAACGAGCTGCTTCCATCGGTCGACGCGATCGCCGGCGTCGTCGGAGTGGACCCCGCGGCGCTGAGCCATCGCGGCCCACGCACGAGCCACATCAAGTCCGGTGGCGCGCACGGTGCCAACCGTCCGGGGCCCAACGTACCGCCGAGCCTCGCGGCAGTGGAGAAGGCCTACGGCGAGCTGGGTCGGGAGATCTACGAGCTCCTCGCGAAGAACTACCTGACCATGCTCGCCCCCGATTACGAGTACGACCAGCATCGCGGCCACGTCGAGAAATACCCGAGCTTCGTCGGCTCGCTGAATGTGCCCGCGGTGCTCGGATGGAAAGGTGTGTTCGTCGTCGAGGAGGAGGACGGCGGCGAGCGCGACGAGCAACCCACCGGTGTGACGGCGTTGGGAACTGTCGCGGACCCGTTCGTCCACGAGGGCTTCCCGCCGCGGCCGCCGCATCCGACGATGGAATGGTTGATGAAGCAGCTCGAGAAGCGGAGCGTGGGTACCGGCGCGACCCGGACGAGCACCTATGCCGAGGTGACGAACAACTCGGGCGGCAAGGCCTTGATGGTCGAGCAGCGCGGCAAGATCACTCTCAGCGCGATCGGTGAACTCAACCATCGGATCCTGCCGGGCACGCACATCGGGGATCTGACGATCACCGAGCAGGTCTTCGAGCAGATGGCGCAGATCGAGGCCGGAACCGGCGAGGCAGCCGACTATCTGTCCCTCGTGGCGGATCTGGTGCGCCGCGACCTCGAGACGATGAAGGCGAATGCGAGGATGCTGTCCGGCGAGCTCACGGCACGGATGGGCAAGGCCGGGGTGACCCGAGAAGCGGCGGAGATGATCGACCTGCCGCCGAAGCTGCATTTCACCCATGCAGGCACGGTCGTGACCCGCGCGAAGCGGGTCTTCGGTGGCCACCGGTTCACCGACACCGAAGTAGCGGCACTGCTCGCCGGCCGGGTCATCGAGATCGTCGCGACGAGCGCGAAGTCGGGAAAGACGTTCACCTGCACGGGAAAACTCGAACCAGGCGTGAGGGACAAGGACGGCAAGCAGTACCCACACGTGAGCTTCAACCCTCGATTCGAGGAGCGTGCACCTCGGACAGACCTGGTCAGCGGAGTGTGGAAAGGCAAGCCTGTCACGTTCAAAGGCCGAGGATGGGGTGCCAACGACCACTGGCCGGGTAAGGACTTCACCGAACAGGAACTCGAGAAGCTACTGGCCGGGGAGACCATCGAATTCGACGCCACAAGCAAGACAGGTAAGACATACCGAGCCCGAGGCGCACTGGCCGCGGGGACCTACCAGGGCAGCAAGACGTTCGGATTCAAGCTGAAGTTCGAGGACCGCAAATCCACCGCAGGCACCAAGAAACGCACCGTGCGTCGGTAAACGGGTGCCGCAGGACAGCAGCGGGGGTCGTACGCCTGCACCCGGCGGGTAACGGTTGGAGCGGCAGGTTCAGAAAAAGGCCAACTGCGCCTCGTCGACGCGGACACGTCCGGGCTGTGTCCGACGGGGTCGGCTCGGGGAAGAGTGCCGACCCTTCATAGCCGGTGCAGCGCTCCCGGGTGCGTCGAGTCCGGCAAATGCGCGGCGCGCCAACTCTTCTCGTACACGTGATCGTTCGGCCACGCGCGCACGTCCGATCGCCGTGCCTCGGGCGCTCCACTCCAACTCCCACGCAGCCGATCCCGGCGTCGGTGCTGCCACAGCGCGGTCAGTCACCCGATCGAGTAGTTGATCGATTCTGTCGATCACCACCTGCGCAAGCTCGTCGAGCACACGCTCAGGCACCGTGGCCACGAACTCGTTGTCGCTCACACCCGACACTGTAGAGCCGGGCACCGACGAATGTGCCGCAGGGCGACCTACCTCACGAAACTAGCTGTGGCACAGAGCATCCAAGTGCATATCGGTACCCGGCATATCAAGACTCTTCGTACGAGCTGGATTTCGTACCGACGCTCATCATCGACTGGGACATCACATATGCCCAGGAGCGTCCAACACGAGAACTGTGATGGATACAGGGCATGCCGGGATCCGCACGCGACGAATCCCCTGCCCGATGACGGCAGGGGATTCGTTGCACCGTCGGATCAGATTCCGGGGCTGACGGTGAGGGTGACAACCCGGTTGCGTATCGCGAGATCCTCGCGATACGCGCCACCGGGGGAGTTGTCGACGATCTGTCCTCCTGCGGTGGCTGCGCCCAGAATGTGGCTGGGGGCTCCGAGGTCGCGCAGTCGGGTCAGCACGGCCGCGGCGCGGGCGAGTTCGAGGTCAGTCCCCGGTTCGTCCTGGCCAGGAACGGTGGCGCTGTATCCGGTGGCGGTGATGACTGCGGTGGCGGGGCAAGCACGGAGACTATCCACTACCTGGTTGAGCTGAGGTCCGATGGCGGGAAGCAGATCCGCACTGTTCGGCGAGAAAGCAAGATTGCTGTCGATGTCGATCTGACCGACGCAATGCGTCGCGATCCGGTCGAGAGTGACGGTCGGCGACGCCACCGTCGTGGTGGGTTCGAAGGTGCCGACAGGGCCATCCACGATAGTGCAGCTCGCGGCGTTCATACGCTCGCACAGGCGCGTGTAGAGCGTGGTCAAGGCGTCCCTTGCCGCCGGTCCGGCGGCCTGCTGAGAACTGGTGACGGCGGGATAGCCGAGACCGGCGAAGGTGATGTTCTTGTCGGTCGCATCGGGCAAGTCCGCCTCGTCGACGGCGTCGGCGAGGGCGGTGGGCGCGGACATCCACGCACCGGCCGCGGTGAGGTCGAGGGGAGCGACGGTGGCGAATCCGCTGGTGGTGATGAGGACGGTGCCGCCGGGCTCGGTGCTCTGAAGAGCCTGGTCGAGGACACCTACGGGGTCGAGTCCGGGCATAGTGGCAGCGAGGTCACCTACGGTGTCGGCCAGCACGGCGCTCTTGTCGGCGATCATCGCATCGCGGCGAACCCCGGGATTGGCTTCGACCTCGCTTCCGCGCATAGGGGTCAGATCGATCGTCGTCCTGGTGCCCGGGGCAACGATGGTGACCATGCCGTCTTCGGGGTAGCGGGCGCTGTCGGCATGCTCGGTAATCAGTTCGGTGATCGGTCCGGTGCTCGGAGCCGGCTCGTTGATGGAGGCGGTGTACGCCAGAGTCAGTCCAGGCCGAGCGGGCAGGCTGCATCCCGTCAGTCCGCCAGCAACGATCGCTGCGATGACCGCGACAGCTACGGCAGGGACTGTCTGAATAACGGTTGATCCGGTCCTTGGTTCGACACGCCGAGCTCAGCTTGGTGGGAAGGATCGACGATG
>NZ_JAWLKF010000017.1:0-105629 GCF_033042195.1 Rhodococcus cerastii | reverse complement strand
CTTACCGCTCGACTTGCATGTGTTAAGCACGCCGCCAGCGTTCGTCCTGAGCCAGGATCAAACTCTCCGTAAAAGACCTGCGAAACAACGATCCCCAAAGGAACCGCGAATCAGTCAAAGACATCAAGTCAAATCACTAGCAGAAAAACTCAACTAGCATTTCAAACAACACCCGACAACAACCACCACAAGCGGATGATTGATACATCGAATGCTTTCACCAAAACAAAATATTTCGGCACTGACATTCATCGACACACTGTTGAGTTCTCAAAGAACACGCACACACCGTCACTACCGTTTGCACGGTAACTTCGGGGCTTACACGCTCGAACCCCAGACATGACTCATTACTTTCGAGCCTTGCCTGGGTTGTTCAGTGCATACTCCGTACAACCTCGTCGTCCCAGTCCGTGAAGACCGGGTCGGTGTCCGTGTTGCTCTGACTCGACAAAAGTTACGCGAAGACCAACGCTTACGCAAATCGCCTGGTCAGATGTAATTTTCGTGTGAACATCTGCCGCATGCCTTGATCAGACGATCGCTACGGCATCGATTTCGACCAACATCTCTTCCCTGGGCAGTCCTGTGAACACTGTGGTGCGACTCGGTAGAACGTCCCCCGACGTATGTGCCGAAACGAACTGGCCGTAAGCGTCGTTCATGGTCGAGAAGTCCTCACGCTTGGTCAGATACACCCTCAGCATGACGACGTCGTCGAAGGTCGCACCGCTGGCCTCGACGATCGCTTTGACGTTCTCGAGTGTGCGGGTCGTCTGCGCGGCTACATCGCCTGGATACAGGTATTCACTGGTGGCCGGGTCGACCGGCCCCTGCCCCGAGACCTGAACGAACGGCCCCTTCCGGACTCCCTGGGAAAATGTGTGGGCAGGTGCGGGCGCACCTGTGGTGCGGATTTCGATCTTCTCACTCATTGTGTTCCTTCCTTCGAGTTCTGGTTCTGTGTTCTGTCGTCCTGGGCTTCTTGCGGGTGCCATCCCAATCCTGCGGAGATCGCCGCCGCGGCGTGCTGCACTTCGGGGAGCGTGGCAAGCACCTGCTGATGATCGAGCACCATGTCGGGCACGGACATCGATACCGCTGCCACCACATCACCGGTTCCGTTGCGTACTGCGCATCCGATGCAGTTGACGAAGGACTCGTGCTCCTCGCGGTCTTCGGCGAACCCCTGCTCGAGCACGAGGTCGAGCTCGCGAAGGTAACGCTCGGCCGTCGTGATGGTTCTTTCGGTGAACGGCGTGTAGGTGATGTTGCGTGCAATCTGCACACGCTCCGCCTCCGGCCGCGCCGAGATGAGGACCTTCCCCACAGCTGTGCAGTGGAGCGGCGCAGGCTTTCCGATTCGCGAATACATCCGCACGCTCTGCTGGGCGTCGAACTTGTCGATGTAGATGACGACGCCGGCCTCGTAGGTGGCGAGGTGGACGGTTTGGCCGGTGATCGCGTTCAGTTCGGACAAGTGCGGCCGGGCAATGCTCCGAACATCCCGCTGTTCGAGCGCATGGTTGGCGAGCTCGAACAACCTGGATCCGAGCTGATATCGGTGGTCCGCGTCGTGCTGGACGAATCTGTCGGCTTCCATCGTGCGAAGGAGCCTCAGCACGGTCGTCTTGTGGACCTCGAGAACCGACGCCAGCTCGTCGAGCGACCGCGGTCCGTCGCCGAGCAAGCCGAGCAGTGTCATCGCCCGCGCGAGACTCTGACTCATTGCGACATCTCCGGGTGGCGCGCGGCAGTGGCCGCGTAGTCCAGCCTCGCCCAATCGGCGTCGGCCAGTTCGGCCAGTTGGGTCAGCACCGTCAAGGGAAGCACCGAGGCGATGTCGTCCTGCCCGGTCAACGCACCCGCCGCGCACAGGTGACCGAACCGAACGCGCTCGACGGAACTCCTGCCCAACAGCAGTCCGGTCAGATATCCGCCCGCGAACGCGTCTCCGGCACCAATCTTCTCGACTACGTCGAGCTTCAGCGCCGGTATGTCGATCCGAGAGGCCCCCTCGAACGCCGTCACGATGTGCGCGTCGTTCTTGATCACCAGGTGATGTGGTTGCGGAAACATCTCGCGCAGCTCGGCGGGATCGGACGTGCCGAACACCAGCGCAGCTTCGTCCGCACCCATGAACACCACATCGCTTCCTCGAACATGTTCACCGAGAACATCGGTGGCTGTGTCCGGCCGAGATTTCCACAGCGCCGGCCGATAGTTCAGATCGAAGCTGACGAGAGTGGGCTGATCCATCAAGTATCTCGTCAGATCGGCGGCGGTATCGGAGATGGCCACCGTGATTCCGGTGAAGTGGATCAGGTCGGTACGGGCGACAAGGTTCGCTGCATTCCCGTCGATGTCTGTTGGCGACAGAGCACTCGCAGCCGAGCCGGCACGGAAGTAGGTCATCGCACTGTCTCGGCGTGCGAGGTCGTGGCGGTCGCCGGAACCCGATCCGCGTTGCTTCACGTACATGCCAGTGGGTCGCTCGTGGTCGAGCGTCACACCGGAGGTGTCGACACCTGCCGCGATCAATTGACCGACAAGGTACCGGCCGAATCCGTCATCTCCCACTCGAGAGATCCACGACGCATCGACGCCCAATTGACCGAACACCCTGGCCACGTTGGCTTCTGCGCCTCCGGCTGTGCGGTGGAACGTGTTCGATTTCTCCAATGGGCCCGGCTCGGCAACCAGAACGACGAGGCCTTCGCCCACACACACCGCTCGTGGTGCTTTCACGTCGATCTCCTCGAACTCTTGCGGGAACGCTGACTTTCGTTGCAGACTACAAAGCATAAACACATTGCGCAACCAGCATTGCAAAATACGCAACGCATTTGCGGGTTTTCCGAGACCGAGGAGACGATCGTGATCGACACCGATGCCGTCGAGGCACTCAGCCGACGAGTGCTCGGACCCGAGTACAAGGCATTGCCACCCAGGTCATGGGGGCACACCATCGAGAGCTTTCTCGCCACGTCGCCGCGGCTCTCCGAGTTCACGACGCCCGTCCTCACTCTCGACCGGGCACGCATCGCGTCGAACATCTCGGTCATGGCCGAGTGGACTGCGCGCGCGGGAGTGCTGCTCGCACCCCACGGGAAGACGTCGATGGCCCCGCAACTGTGGAAGCAGCAGCTCGACGCAGGAAGCTGGGCCATCACCCTCGCAACCGGATGGCAAGTTCAGGCAGCACGCGCATTCGGGGTCGAACGCATCGTTCTTGCCAATGCCGAGATCGACCCTGTTGCGTTGACGTGGACTGCGGCCGAGCTGGATTCGCACCCGACATTCGAGTTCTACTGCTGGGCCGACAGCGTCGCAACGGTGCACGAGATGGACCGCATCCTCTCGACGCAAGGAGAACGGCCGGTCGCGGTCGTCGTCGAACTCGGTGGCCCGCACGGCCGAACCGGCGCGCGGACGACAGAAGAAGCGATCTCGGTGGCACGTGCGATCGCGTCGTCGCCGCGGCTGACTCTGGCCGGGGTCGGCGGCTACGAGGGCGCACTGAGCCACGACCGGACCGACAGCGGCCTCGCGGCGGTTCGGACCTATCTCGACAACGTGGCCACCCTCCATCGCGCGCTCGATGCCGAGGGGTTGTACGGCGGGCATGCGATCGTGACCGCCGGCGGCAGCGCCTACCAGGACCTCGTAGTCGAGCGGTTGCACTCTCTTACCAACGGAGAGGGAGTACCTACCGACGTAGTGCTGCGCTCGGGTGCCTACGTGGTGCACGACGACGGCTTCTACTCGCAGATCTCACCACTCACTCCCGCCCGCACCGACGCGCCATTGATGTCGGCGATGCACGGATGGGCTCGGACGGTCTCAAGGCCGGAGCCCGGTCTCGCGCTGCTCGATGCAGGAAAGCGGGACTTCCCGTTCGACGAAGGACTGCCTGTCCCCCAATCCGTTCGAGGAACCGAGACTCTCGACTCCGGTGCCGACATCACAGCGCTGAACGATCAGCATGCGTTCCTTCGCCTACCGGCCGAGGACAGCGGGGCACTGCCGGTGGGATCGGTGGTGCGCTTGGGCCTGTCTCACCCGTGCACCGCTTTCGACAAGTGGCGTCTCATTCCCGTCGTCGACGATGCCGACAGCGACGATCCTCGCGTCGTCGACCTCGTGCACACATTCTTCTAGAGAGTCGAAACCCCCATGTCCGATATCCTCTTTCGAGGTGCCGACGTCATCGACGGCACCGGGTCTCCGCGACTGCGCCGTGACGTTCTCGTACGCGACGGAATCATCGCCTCGATCGCCGAGCCCGGCACCGTTCTCGGTGCCGACAGAATCGTCGATGCGACACCTGGGCAGGTCCTGTCCCCCGGGTTCATCGACATGCACGCCCATTCCGATCTGCGTCTACTGACCGATCCCGACCACTTCCCGAAGATCAGTCAGGGCGTCACCACCGAGGTCATCGGCCAGGACGGCATCGCCTACGCTCCGATCGACGACGCGACGCTCGATGTGGTGCGGCGTCAGATCGCCGGATGGAACGGCAATCCCGTCGACCTCGACTTCTCGTGGCGCTCGGTTTCCGAGTACCTCGCTCGCCTCGACGAGGGGATCACCCCGAACGCTGCCTATCTCGTTCCCCAGGGAACACTGCGGTACCTCGCGGTGGGCCCTGATCAGCGACCGGCGACGCCGTCCGAGATCGCCCACATGCAGGAGTTGTTGGCGCAGGGCCTGCACGAGGGTGCCGTCGGAATGTCGAGCGGTTTGACGTACACGCCCGGAATGTATGCGGACACAAGCGAATTACGCGCGCTGTGCGAGGTCGTCGCCGACTTCGGTGGGTTCTACGCGCCGCACACTCGGTCGTACGGCGCGGGCGCACTCGACGCATACCAGGAGATGCTCGATCTCTCCAGGGAGACGGGATGTGCGCTGCATCTGACTCACGCGACGATGAACTTCGGCGTCAATCGGGGCAGGGCACGAGAGTTCTTGGACCGCGTCGATTCTGCGATCGCGGACGGATGTGACGTCACCCTCGACACGTATCCGTATCTGCCCGGAGCCACCACTTTGTCTGCGCTGCTACCGAGTTGGGCGATGTCGGGTGGCCCGGACCGCGCGCTCGAACGCCTCGCCGATCCGGACATGCGCCGACGCATCGCACAGGATGTCGACGTCGACGGGTCCGACGGCTGCCACGGCGTGACCGTCGAATGGGAGACCATCCAGCTCAGCGGAGTGGCGAATCCGGAGCTCGATCGCTACGTCGGGCGCACGATGTCCGATATCGCGGCCGAGGCGGGTCGATCACCGGTGGACGTGTTCTTCGACTTCCTTCGCCGAGACGCGCTGGCCACCACCATCCTGCAGCATGTCGGACACGAGGAGAACGTGCGCGAGATCATGGCGCATCCACGTCATATGGGCGGCAGCGACGCGATCCTTGTCGGCGAGAAACCCCACCCCCGCGCCTGGGGAACGTTCCCCCGCTACCTGGGTCACTACGTTCGGGACGAGCAGTTGCTCTCGCTCGAGGACTGCATCAATCACCTGACCGGTCGTCCCGCTGCGCGCCTCCGCCTGCGCGCCCGCGGCACGATCGCCGAAGGGCACGCAGCCGACCTCGTCCTGTTCGACCCGGCAACCGTACGCGATACCGCCACGTTCGAGAATCCGAAACAACAGGCCGACGGCATCAGCCACGTGATGGTCAACGGTGCCTTCGCTGTCGACGATCGCCGCCCCACGCACTCTCTGGCAGGCCGTGCCCTGCGGATGGATCCCACCAGAAAGCAGACATCGTGAATGCACTGACCACCATTCTGGAGGACCGCGCACTGTCGGTGGTCCGTGCGCCGCACATCTCCGATCCTGCTGCGTTGGCGAATGCGCTCTCGCGCGGCGGGATTCGGGCCCTCGAATTGACCTTCACCACGCCCGGCGTGCTGGCACTGCTCCGCGCGGCATCGAACGCGGGTGCGGTCGTCGGTGCCGGCACCGTCCTGACCGCCGATCAAGCACGGTCGGCGATCGACGCGGGAGCCTGCTTCGTGGTTACCCCCGGGCTGCGGCCCGACGTTGCCACGATCGTGACCGACGCCGGGATCCCGCTGATGATGGGCGCGCTCAGCCCGTCGGAGGTGATGACTGCCCTCGATCTCGGAGCGGATGCCGTGAAGATATTTCCGGCTCGGACCGTCGGGCCCGCGTATTTCAAGGATCTGCTCGGCCCCTTCCCCGACGCGAAACTCGTTCCGTCCGGCGGGGTCAACGCAGGAAACGCCGCTCAGTTCCTGACATCCGGTGCCGTCGCAGTGACCGCAGGCACCGATGTGGTTCCACCGGCGTCGGTTGCGGCCGGCCAGTGGGACGACATCACCGTGCGAGCACAGGCGTTCGTGGCGGCTATCAATGCAGACATCAAGGAAGGCTCGTCATGAATTCTGTCGTCGACTGGCTGCGAACCTCAACGCCAGGCCTACTCGTATTGTGCGGCATCGCAATTGCGGTACTGCTCATCGTCATCATCAAGGTCAAGCTCGAACCGTTCATCGCACTTCTCATCGTCGGCCTCGGCTTGGCTCTGGCTGCCGGCTTGCCCGTCAACGAGATAGTCGGCACCGCCATCAAGAGCAACGAATCGCTTCTCGAAACCGGATTCGGGGGCATCCTCGGGCACATCGCAGTGATCATCGGACTGGGCACTGTCCTCGGCGCGATTCTCGAAAAGTCCGGTGGCGCGCAGGCACTGACCGCCAAGCTACTGGGCGTCTTCGGGGAACGCGGAGCACCCATCGCAATGGGACTGCTGGGCTTGATCTTCGGCATTCCGGTGTTCTTCGACATCGGCATCTTCGTATTGGCACCGCTGGTGTACGTGGCGGCGCGCCAAGGCGGAAAGTCGTTGGTGCTCTATGCGCTGCCGATGCTGGCAGGGTTGTCCATGACGCACGCCTTCTTGCCACCGCACCCGGGACCGGTCGCCCTCGGTGGTCTGCTCGAGGTGAACCTGGGGTGGCTCATCCTGTTCGGATTCATCTGCGGAATACCAGGATTCATCGCCGCCGGCCTGGTGTGGGGTAACTGGATCGGCAAACGCATCATCGTCGACGTCCCCGAGGACTTCATCAACGACGGAAACGATGCGAGCACCACCGAGGGTGGAGGCGCAGGCACGGTCGCGACCAAGCGTCCGGTCGTCACCACGCCGCCGTCGGTGGGCACCATCGGAGCGATCATCGCAGTTCCACTGGTCCTGATCCTCGGTGCCACGTTCGGCAGCATTCTGCTCGATCCCGGCAACCTACTCGAGGTGCTCACCTTCTTCGGCACCCCGGCCGTCGCGCTTCTCATCGCAGTTCTGATCGCGTTCTATGTTCTGGGCATTCGACGTGGATCCACGGTCCAGGAACTCAGCAAGCTCACCGGTGAGTCACTTCGCCCGGTGGGCATGTTGCTACTCGTCGTCGGAGCGGGCGCATTTTTCGGGAAAGTCATCTCGGCCACGGGCATCGGCACCGCGTTGGCCGACACCATGGCGGCCGCAGGTCTTCCCATCATCGTGTTGGCGTACATCATCAGCTGTGCGCTGCGCGTGGCGCAGGGCTCGGCAACCGTGGCCATCGTGACGACCGGCGGCATAGTCGGGCCCCTGGTCGCAGCCCAGGATTACTCGGCTCCGGCCGTCGCGCTGATCGCCATGTCGATCGCAGCGGGCTCGATCATCGCCAGCCACGTCAACGACGGCGGCTTCTGGATCATCGCGAAATTCTTCAACCTGACCGTCAAGCAGACGCTGCAAACGTGGACGGTCCTCGAGACGATCCTGTCCGTGGTCAGCTTCGCCGTCGCGGGGATCCTGTTCGCAATCATCGCCTAGAGCCAGTGGCGCGACTGTGTGCCCTCGGCGGCACTCAGTCGCGCCACTGCGTCCGCACTTGATCACCGACGAAATGTGTGTTCTCGGCGGACATTTCCCGGCTTCCCGACCGCCCGACGAGGTCATCGATCCGATCGTCCAAGCTGTGCGCGCGGGCCATCGCGTCGGACGTGCGCGCCTCGGTCTCCGACGACTCGACCACATTCGCGAGTCGAACCAGCGCGGCCACCCGTCCGGTCAACTGCCTCCACACCACTTCCAGTGCGCCACGCCGGGATTCGACCTGCGCTGCGGTCTCTTCGTCGACCATCGTCTCACCGATCCGATTCAGCTCGGTCGCTACCGTGCGCAGCGACGCGGCATCGACCGCGATTTCGGTGAGTTCGACGAACAGGTCCAACTGATTGCGTTGGATCTCGAAATACGTCGACTGCCATGCCGGCGACCGACGCACCCGGTCGAACGAAGTGCCCGCGAGGAACAACAGAGTGTCGTAGCGATCGACGAAGCGGTCGTCTTTTCGATCCACGAACTGATCCATCAGTCCTGTGGCCCACTCGACCCTGTCGGCCACCGGAGTTTTGCGCGCCAGCGTGCTGACCCGATCCGTGGCCGCGTCCACCAGAGACAGACCTCGCTCGGCAATCGGGCCGAACTTCTCCGGCGCAGGCGTCCTCGTCAACGCATCGAAAATCGCATCCCGTTGGTCCAGATCGAGGTGCACACCTTCTCGGCGCTCTTTTCGCGCCGCGCGTACTCCGGTGGCGTAGTGCCGATTGGACATCACCACGGTGGTGCGGTGGTGATTGACGCGTTTGCTCAACTCGGCAGCTCGAAGTTTGTACACCAGAGCCGATCCGGGCTTGCTCGTCGTGTCCTTGGCGAGCCACCGATCGCGTTCGTCCACCAGATTGCGGAGCGCGCCGAATCCCCCGATCGACGGCAGCGAGCGTCCCGCATGCCATCGATTGATGAGAACAGCTCGGGTGGCCTCGTCCACGCGCCCGGCCGCGATGGCGACCGCCGCCGCGTCGGACAACGGTTCGGAATGTCCGGGCAACCGGCAGCGGGCGCAGCGGCTGTGAACCTCGTCGTCGAATCGGGCACGCTGCTCGGCCGACCCACTGCCATCGAACTCGGACATCATCTCTCCTAGGTCACGTCCAACCGTCGCTGGTCCGCTCACCTTCGAGTGTTCCAGAAGTTCAGATCAGTCCGCTCAGCGATTGTTCGGTCTGCGGCTTCTTCTCGGCCAGCAACGTGCGCGCCACGTCGAGCCCCTCCCAGACGTTCCACATTAGGACGCCCTGGACGACGGCGTCGTCGTCGAGGTAGTACACGACGCCTTCCTTGCCGACCGTCTTCCAGTCCTCGATGACATTCAGCGTCGTGGACACCGTGCCGATCGCCTGATATCCGTCGTCGTACACGTCGGAATAGAAGTACGGGGTGTACGTGTAGGGATCTGCGGCACCGGCCATATTGCGTCCTGCGGCCTTGCCCATTTCGGTCGCGTTGTCGACGTGCTCGGTGCGTCGGCGACCGAGAACGGCGTCGGGGTAGTTCGCCACATCACCTGCGGCGTAGACGTGTTCGTCCTCGGTCCGGAGGAACTCGTCGACGATCACTCCGTCGTCGACTGCCAGCCCTGCAGATTCGGCCAGCTCTGTTTCGGGTCGCACACCGAGTCCGAACACGACTCCGTCCGCCTCCACGGTCGAACCGTCGTCGAGTTGAAGTTGCACGCGCGCCGACGCCTCGGCCCCTGACACGACCTTCGTTCCCCGGCGCACAGTGACGCCGTGGCCGGCGAAACCCTTGTCGAAGCCGGCAGCCAGGGTCGGCGGAAACATGTGTCCTCCGAGTACGGCATCCGAGGTGACCAGTGTGACCTTCACATCCTGAAGAGACAACGCAGCTGCAATTTCGGTGCCGATGTATCCGCCCCCGACCACAGCGATGTGATCGGCGGTCTTCGTGAGCTCGCGCAGCGCTCGATAGTCGGCGAAAGTGCGGAAGTACACCACGCGGGGGCTGGGAGGCAGTTCGATCCGGGTCGGCGTTGCACCCGTTGCCAGGAGGAGTTTGCCGTACTCGTGGCGTTCTCCGGATTCGGTGGTGACCGACGAGTTCGAGCGGTCCACCGAGGCGACTCGAGTTCCGGTGTGCACCTCCGCACCGGTGTCGGAGGCCGTGTCCAGCGAGACCTGATCGCGGCCGAAATCCGGATCGGTCCACAGCTTCTTCGACAGCGCCGGGCGGGTGTACGGCTCGTCCGGGTCCGCGCCGAGTATGCCGATGGTTCCCGCGTCGTCCTGCTCGCGGATTCCGCGAGCGGCGCTGTCGGCGACCATTCCCCCGCCGATGATCAGGTAGTCGTAACGCATCGTTCACTCCTCGAAAGTCGACGTGATTCGCTCCATGGGCTACCCGGGACAGCGCCGGGGCAATCTTCGCGCTGTTCGGCTCGACGAATCTCCTGGTACTGGAACCGACCGGACTGTATGCAGCATCACACCCCGAAGAGGTTGGCCCAGGCCCGTCGAGTGGGCATGTTGGTCATGGCGAGGAAACATCGTTTTTACTCGAGACGAGCTGTAACAGTTCCGGCCGACCGAACGACTCACACCTCAGGACGCGAACAAAAGGAGACGATGTGACTGTTCAGATCGATTCGCTCGCAATTGGCAACGAGACCGCCGATATCGCGACAGCCGACGTCGACCAGCTCTTCGACGAAGTTTCAACGCTGGACGCCACCATCCTCGACGCCATCGAGCGTCGCACCCGCCTTGCCCGCACACTCGCTGCGGCAACACCCGACGCCACCGCGTCGAGCCAGGAAACCGAGCCGTACGCCGAGCTGGGTAACGACGGTCACGTTTTTTCGCGCATGCTTTCCCGCCTCGCGCAGATCACCCGATAACGCCCCTTTCAGCTTCGCAGTCTGCGACCCCGCCGAGCACCTGCTCGGCGGGGTCGCGTCGTGTCGGGGCGGTGCGGCCGGTGACTTTTCGGATCTGCAGCTGTCAGTACGAGCAAGACCGTTGTTCGACGGTCCGAAGCAGCAAGTTCTTCCGGAAAAGGTGTGTATCCATGTCCCGTTTGTTGTTCGCCAACATGCCCGTCCGCGACGTCGTCGCCACCCGCGCATTCTTCGAGGGTCTCGGATTCGAATTCAACGATGTGTTCAGCGACGAGAACTGTGCCTCGATGGTCGTCAGCGATCAGGCGACCGTGATGTTCTTGGCCACTTCTCGGTTCGAGGACTTCATCTCGGACTCGATCTGCGACACGGGCTCGGCTCGGGAAGTACTGATGTGTGTTTCGGCCGACAGCCGCGAAGAGGTCGATTCGCTCACCGACGCGGCGATCGCCGCGGGTGGATCGAAGTGGATGGAGCCCCAGGACCACGGGTTCATGTACGGCCGGGCGTTCCGAGATCTCGACAACCACGTGTGGGAAGTGATGTGGATGGACCCGTCGGCCGTCCCGGAGAGCTGACCGACCTTGTGCCTAGAGGCGGTCGGGTAAACCGAAGCGATCGAACAGACTCAGATCGAAGAAGCAGGCCACGTGCCCGACCCCTCTGGCATCGACATCGAGAACATGCAGCTGGAACGGCCGGTGCACACCGCCCTCACTCAGCATGTAGAGCCCGTACGCAGGTTGACCGTTGGCAGAGGTCGACACCATCCGCATATCCCCCGCCCCGTTTGCAGGGCAATTGTTTCGAATGAGCGATCCGATCGTCTCGCCACCCTGGTACCACCCGACGAACGGCGGCATTTCCCACACCGCGTCCGAGGTGAACAATGTGACCAGTCGGTCGATGTCGTAGCTCTCGAAACACTCCACGTACTGGCTGAGAAGTTTCTGTAATTCCGCGGATTCGATGGGCTCGACGTTGTCGAGCTCGGGCGCGATCTCGTCCAGGCGCTCCCGTGCTCGCTGCAGGAGGCTGTTGACGGCGGTCGTCGTCGTGGCGAGAACTTCGGCAACTTCCGACGCTTTCCACTGCAACACTTCGCGCATCAGCAGCACCGCGCGTTGCCGCGACGACAGATGTTGCAGGGAGGCGACGAAGGCGAGCCGCACGGATTCCTTGGCCACCACGATGGAGGCGGGATCAGTTGCATCCGCCAGATCGGAATCGGCGATCGGCTCGAGCCACGGAATCTCGTTGTTCTGCACGAGTTCGTCGGTGGGTCCGGAACTCGGTGCACCCAAGCCGGTCGGCAGAGGACGCTTCGCCCGACCCTCCAGCGCGGTGAGACAGGTGTTGGTTGCGATGCGGTACAGCCACGTGCGCAGGGACGAACGGCCCTCGTAGTTGGCGTACCCCCGCCACGCTCGAATGTACGTCTCCTGCAACAGGTCCTCGGCGTCGTGGATCGACCCGGTCATGCGATAGCAGTGTGCGAGCAACTCACGGCGAAAGGGATCGAACTGCTCGACGAAGTCGTCCTTCTGTTCCGAGGCCACGGTCATGCGGTAGAGCGTAAACCGGACACCGTCGCACCACAGCTCGAATGCGCGCCGCCGAAAGGATCGGCGACACTTCTGCGTTAACCTCGGCATCGTGACATCGGCAACGAGTATCGACGACTTGGTCGAAGAGCTGTACCTGCAGCGTCGTCGAGCGTGGGAAGCCGCTCTCGTCACCGCGCAGAATTTCCTCGAGACCATCGCCGACGAGATTCTCGAGGACGTCGATCGAGACCGATTGAACGCGCAGATGGCACGCATCAAGGACCCGGGCAGATCGGCCGACAAACTGCGCCGGTATCTCTCCGAGGGCCGCATCACCGAACCGACCGACGCCGATGCCGTCGCCGAGGCGTTGCCCGATCTCGTCGGCGTCAAGGTGCTGTGCAAGACCCCGCGCGATCAGCTGACGTTCGTCGCTGCGCTCGAGCGTGCGTGCAACGACCCGGAATGCTCCGTGCGGTTCGCGCAACCACCCACCGACTACGTCGCTTTTCCCAAGCCGAGCGGCTACCGCGCGTATCACGCCGTTCTGGTCGTTCGAGTTGCCACTCACCAGGGCGATCTCGATGTCAAGGTGGAAGTCCAGGTCAAGACGCGCCTGCAGGACGCCTGGGGCGAGCTGACCCACGAGGACATGTACAAGCCCGGTGAGGCACTCAAGCCGACCAAGAAGCACACCGACTACGCCGCGCACATGGCCCACCTGCTCGATCAGGTGGATGCGATGGCCGACGATCTGGCCGCGCAGCTCGACTCGTTGACGGCCGCGTCCAAGGACGGCGGCGTGCTCGCGGCCGACCCGATTCCGAAGGATCCGGACTTCATCAGTGCCAGGGTCACCCGCACCGGCCCACGTTATGCACTAGCCGTGGGACCGGACGGCCGTAGAGGCCTCGTTCCCGCCCGATCGGTGAAAGCAGTCATCGGCTCGACCGACAGAATTGCCGTCAACGATTACCTCGAAGTGGGCGACTTCATCGATGTGGTGGTCGAAGACTCCGAGGATGCGCTCTACTATCACCTCACCTCGCAGCCGCCCCGACGCAAGCCTGCGAAAAAACGCAAGCGCTGACCGGCGGTTCTCAGGAACGTCTCACGTCGGTCCGGTAGACATGCCTTCTCGTGACCACTACCGAGAATTCCACGGTCGTCACCGATGCCGACAGTGTCGACACAGCGACCGACGAAACAGGGACCACAGACCGGCGCGCGAAACTCCGTTCCGCCGAGACACTGGTGCCGGCCGTCTCGTTCGCCGTGCTGGCGACCCTGTACGCGGTGATGTCCGTCCTCGGCCATCGCCAGCTCCGCACCTCCGGATTCGACCTGGGCATATTCGTTCAGCAGATCGCGTCGTACTCGCAGTTCCAGGCACCGACATCCGACCTGCTCGGCACCGGCTACAACACGCTGGGTGACCACTTCTCGCCCATCACCGCGTTGTTGGGGCCTGTCTATCGGGTGTTCCCGCACGCGGAGACGTTGCTGATCGCGCAAGCGGTCTTGTTCGCACTCGCCGTGATTCCGATCAGCCGACTGGCGGTACAGAAGTTCGGCACGATCGTCGGCATCGTGATCGCCGCGGCGTTCGGACTGTCCTGGGGCGTCCAGGCTGCGCTGAACTTCGACTTTCACGAGGTGGCCTTCGCGATGCCGCTGCTGGCCATGTCGATGGTCGCACTGGTTCGGCAGCGCTGGCTGCCGGCCTTGGCCTGGGCACTGCCGCTGGTCTTCGTGAAAGAGGACATGGGTCTGACAGTGATCGTCGTCGGGGCGTTGGTGGCGCTGTGGACAACCGGACGAACCCGCATCCTCGGTGCGCTGACGGCCGTCTGGGGACTGACCTGGATGGTGCTCGCGGTCAAGGTGATCGTTCCGGCCCTGAGCAACGACAACTCGTACGACCAAGGCTCGAAACTGCCTCCGCTGGGCGAGGGCATCGCCGATACAGCGCACGGTCTGGTTGTCGGCGATTCGCGGGCGGCCACGGCGTTTCTGCTGCTTGCGGTCACCGGCTTCTTCGCTCTGCGCTCTCCGCTACTGCTGATCGCGGTCCCGACGGTGGCATGGCGTTTTCTCAGTGACAACACGAACTTCTGGAAGCCGATCTATCACTACAACGCGATCCTCATGGTCATCGTGTTCGTCGCCTTGCTCGACGCGTTCGCGCGCAGCCACCGGCACGGTCAGCTCAGCGAACGCGGCCGGCACTACATCGTTGCGTTCGTAGCCGCGTTCACGGTCGTCGCATTGCCGTTCCTGCCCATGTCACGCGTGGTGCACGCCCAGGAATGGACGATCGATCCGCAAGCCGAGACCGTCCGAGAAATCTCCGAGTGGATTCCTGCCGATGATCGAGTTGCGGCGTCGAACAATCTGGTGGCCCAACTCGTCGCCGACCACGACGTGTCGGTCTTTCCGCAGCGCACGACCGATTCGACCGTCCCGGATTGGATCGTCGTGAACCGCGAACGGCCGGCGGGTTGGCCGACGGACGAGACCGGTGATCGTCAGGCGATCAGCCGGGCGCTGGCGAGCGGATACGACGTCGTCTTCTCCGTCGACGGAGTAGACGTCCTGCACCGCGAGTGACTGCGCACGATTAGTCTTCGAACAGTCGACCTTTCGCTCGACGCATCGTGACGACAAATGCAAGGCAGGTACAGGACATCGACGCTCGAATCGGCGATCTCGGCGCCACCAAGACCGCATCGAAGCGCTCACCGTGGAATCGGAAGAATCCTTACCGCGCGCAGGTTCTGAGCAACAGTCGCCTGTCCGGTCCGACATCCGCAAAAGAAGTTCGACACTTCGAGATAGCGCTGGGCGAGAGCGGCATCGTCTACGAGGCCGGCGACGGGTTCGGCGTCAAACCCGTCAACGACGCAGCATTGGTCTCCGCCGTCGTCGACCGCCTCGGAGTGCAGGCAGACACGGCCGTCCACACGAAATCCGGCGAGATCACCCTCGCACAGGCGCTGACGACGGAGTACGAAATCGGCATCCCGTCCATGGATCTGATCGAGGCCGTCGCCGAACGGGCCGGTGACGCCGAGCTCGATCACGTTCTGCAGAACGGTGACCGCGCATCGTTCGACGCCTGGACCTGGGGTCGCGATGTCGTGGACGTTCTCGATCTCGATCGGTCGGGGACGTTCGATCCGGCCGAGTTCCTCGGTTTGCTGCGTCCTCTGCAGCACCGGGTCTACTCGATTTCCTCGTCGCCGATCGCGCACGAGGGCACCGTTCATCTGACCGTGTCCACGGTCCGATACCGGTCGGCCGAGCGTGATCGAGGCGGCGTCTGCTCGACGTATCTGGCCGATCGCATCGGGGACGGACATCAGGCGGGAGTGTTCCTGTCCGCCAACAAGTCGTTCCGCCTCCCGTCCGACGACACCCCGATCATCATGATCGGGCCGGGAACCGGAGTGGCACCGTTCCGCGCGTTTCTGCACGAACGTCGCGCCCGCGGCGCTGCAGGCGAGAACTGGCTGTTCTTCGGCGATCAGCATCGATCGAGCGACTTCCTCTACGAGGACGAACTCGCCGATTTCGAGCGCAGCGGTCTGCTGACGCGACTCGATCTGGCCTTCTCTCGCGACCAGCACGAGAAGATCTACGTACAGCACCGCATGTGTGAGGCGGGAAAGCAGCTGTACGGGTGGCTCGAAGCGGGCGCGCACCTCTATGTGTGCGGCGATGCGACGCGCATGGCCAAGGGCGTCGACGAGGCATTGCACGAGATCGTCGCCGAACACGGCGGCCGCTCCCCCGATGCCGCCGAGGACTATGTCAACGAGCTCAAGCAATCGAAGCGCTACCTGCGCGACGTGTACTGACGCGGTTTCTTGTCGGACCCCCTCGTTACGGTCTCGAGTACAGGCATCAGTTCTCGTCCGAGAAGAGGGTTCGCACCGTGACCGCACTGCAGAACGGCCATTTCGACTCCACCACCGCGCTCGCGTGGGCCACATTCACCGAAAACCTGCATGCGCGTCTTCGGACCTTGCCGCGGCGCGATTACATCACGGTGTCCGCCGCTCAGGCGAGCCCCGGCGAGCGTGGGTTGCGCCCGTACATCGACGTGGCGGCGACGGACAGCGGCGTGCTGGTGTCGGTGGCAGCGCTGCCGTCCCTGCTGTACCCGGATGCCCCGGACGCAACGGCAATGGATATGCAGCTCCTCGATTGCGGTTGGCTGGATCGAGGCAAGCCGGTCGCAGACGGGTCGATCATCGATCTCACGCGAACCGACACCCGAGCCGATGCTGCGCTCGTCGCGGAGATGATCACGCGCGCGTTCCGCGAGATCTGGAACGTCCCACATCCGTCGTTCCTGAGCGTATGGAGCGTGGCGGCCGACGGAGCATCGTCGGGGCCGGTCGACCTGCAACGCGGGTCCGTCGGTCGCACGACCGGCGCAGCGACCGAGAGTCCCTCGGAGACATCCGACGACGTTCCTGCCGAGCTGAGGTCACTTCAGGCGCTGTGCCAGTTGATCGGTCGGCGCGTCGACGCGCACACCGTTCGATCGGTGTGCGCCGACGGCGATATCGACGCGTTGACAGCGCGGGCACTGTCGCTGCATCGATCGGCCGCTGTTCGCGCTCGCCCCGACGACACGAATGGGAAGAACTCGGTCGCGGTGTGGAAGAACCTTGCCCGCACCTGGCTCCTGGTCGCACACAGCATGGACGCGGTGACGAGGGCAGACCGACACGCGTGCCGGTGACGACGAGGATCCGACGAACTACAGGATCTTTCGGCGCAGGCCGCTCGCTCGCAGCACCTGACGTTCGACGCCCGCTCGGATGGCCTCTTCGGTACCGATCACTCGTACGTGCGATCGCGCGCGGGTGATGGCGGTGTACAACAGCTCTCGGGTCAACAGTGTCGACGCCTCGGCGGGCAACAGAACCGAGACCGTGTCGTACTGACTGCCTTGGCTGCGGTGGATCGTCATTGCGTACACGGTGTGTACCGAGGAGAGCACATTCGGGTGGATCAACACGTGACCACGACCTCGGGCGAACGCTGCCATCGGAGTTCCGTTGTCTCCCAACACCACAACGCCGGTGTCCCCGTTGTAGATCCTTGCCTCGTGGTCGTTGGCCGTCACCAACAACGGCTGACCGGGGTACCAAAGCGAGGGATCGAGAAACGTACCGCTTCCTTCTCCTACCCACTCCATCGCCTGCCGGTCCCACCGCGAGACCCCCCATCGACCCTCGCGGTGAGCGCACAGGAGGCGATGTTTCTCGAGCCCGAGCAGTGCTGCGGTGGCATCCCCTCGTACGGCGGCGTCGGTGACCTCGGCGGCGGTGTCGATCACGTCGGAGCGCAGCGCGTCGACGTCGTCGGGGCCATGAAACGAAATCTCCTCCGCGCCGGACTCGAGCAGCGCCATGACATCGTCGCCCCGGCCGTCTCGCACGGCCACGGCCAAGCGAGCGATGGCTCCGCCGAACCGTCGGCCACGACTGAGCCGAACGACGCCGCCGCGCAGTCGGTCTCGCTCGAACGCGCTCAGAGCGGCTTCCGCGGGATCCTCGGCGGCAGCGAAGTCCGCGTCGACGAGCTGCGCCAGAACCGGGTTCTCGATTCCGGTCACCGGCCTGGCAACCAGATCTGCTAGCACCGCACCTGCGTCGACCGACGTCAGCTGATCCGGGTCGCCGACGAGAATCAACCGGGACTCCGGACGCACGGCTTCGAGCAGCCGACACATCATCGTCAGAGACACCATCGAGGTTTCGTCGACGACGATGACGTCGTACGGCAGCCGGTTCTCGGCGTCGTGCCGAAACCTCGTCTTGCTGCCGGGCTTCCATCCCAGAAGTCGGTGCAGCGTCATCGCTTTCAGATCTGCCGGAAGCCCGAGGAGACCGGCTTGTTCGGACACGGACTCCTGCAACCGGGCTGCGGCCTTGCCGGTGGGTGCGGCCAATCCGATGCGCAGATCGCTTCCGTGCTCGCGAACGAGAAGCGCCAGAATTCTCGCTACGGTGTGGGTCTTTCCGGTTCCAGGGCCGCCGGCGATGACCGTCGTCCATTGCGTCGCCGCCAGAGCTGCCGCTATTCGCTGTCGATCGGGAGCGGCCGTCGGCGCGCCCGATTCGTCCACGAACAGCGTGGCCAGCGCGTCGCCGATCTCGACGGCATCGGCGGCGGGATGGGATCGCGAACGCGCGTCGAGCAGATCTCGAACGGTGCTCTCCTGCAGATGATATCGGTCCAGGTACAGCAGCTCACCCTGATCGGTGTCGACCAGTTTCAGCGGCCGCAACGGTCCATTCGGGCTCCCGACCACCAGTGGACTCACCCTCAGTGCTCGCAGCACGTCGTCGAGCTCCGGCCACGGGAGTGCGCTCGGATCGACGTCCGAGTCCTCGTCGACGGTGACGTCCCGCAGTCGTCGCAGATCCAGGCACACCGAGCCCGATCGCACCGAGCGCACGGTCAGAGCAGTGGCGAGCAGTACGTTCTCCGACGACTCACCGGCCAGGGCACCGAGGCGCAGCGCCACGTGCACGTCGGATGCCGACAGCACACCCACGTCGTTGAAGGTGCGCAGGATTCCACTGCCGCGCAGCGCAATCGAGACGCCGGTCATCGGGTCACCTTCCCAGCGAGCAGGTCGGACAGCTCGATCACCAGCGCGGCTGGTGGATCCCAATCGAACACCCCACACCCGGCGGGGGTCTGCGGTCCGACCATGCCCCGCACGAACAGGTATCGGATTCCGCCGAGGTGCAGTTGCGGGTCGTAGTTCGATTGACGCCAGCGCAGATATCGATGCAGCGCAACGGCATACAGAATTGCCTGCAGCGGGTAGTGCGAGCGGATCATTTCCTCGGCCATCTTCTCGCGCGTGAAGTTGCCGGTGGTCAGATCGCCTCTGGCGATTCGATTCGTCTTGTAGTCCACCACGACGTACCGCGGTCCTGCCACGCGCAGAACCGAGTCGATACTTCCGGTGAGAAAGCCGCGAAGTGGTGTCGACTCGAGACCGTCGAGCAGATCCGCGTAGGACGCGAGCACGTCCGCCGGATCGAGGTGATGACGCAACAGGCGCGCGACGGACTTCAACGTGACCGTGTTCGCCACCGGATCGTCTCCGCCGGCCAAGGGCAGCTCGAAGTCGAGTTCGGCCAGATGGTCGGACGGCGCTACGTCGGCGAGCGTCCCGAATCCCAACGGTGTCTGCATCACCGGCAGAAGGGCTTGGGCCAACGCCACCGGATCGACCTCCGCCATTCGCGACGCCACCGCCGCAGCGCAGCGACGTTCGAGTTCCGCGAGCAGATCGGGTGCGGACGTGTCGACGTGTTCGAGTGCCTCGTGGACGAGCGTTCCGAACGCCGCGCCGGCAGGCATGCCGTTCATCGGTGACGCGATTCCGTCCAGCTGTTCGTCGATGTGCTCGCTTCCCGGGTATTCGCTGCCCACGGCCGTGTCGGCGGGCTCGTCCGTCTTCTCGGGGTGCTCGGTCTCGCTGGTCACTCCTACCTCGGGCTGGGCGGGCGCGGCGTCGTGAGCGTGAGCTGTCAACGCGGAGTACGACGTCCGACGCCACAGGAGGTCGAGGGTTCGATCGAATCGTGCGGCAGCGACGGCGAGGTGCGGTTGCTCGGGACGAATCCAATGTGCGGTGGACGGCTCGCCGGGCCCCACCGGTTCGACCGAGATGAGGCCTGCTGCCGACCCGACCCAGGATTGGAGCCGGTTCGCCGTCGTCGCGTCGTCGAGAACCTTGTACGACGGCTCCGGCAGAGCAATTCCGGGGATGCGTCCGAACAGCATGCGGTGCAGCGAGGACGTCGCGGTGTTTCGGCCCGGGGCCCACCACAGCACGATCCGACTCTCGGCGCGGGTGAGGCCGACGTAGAGCAGTCGCAGTTCCTCGCCTGCTTCCTCCTGGTCGTTGAGGATCTTCCTGGCCGCGTAGCCCGTTCCGGACGGTCCGCCGACGTCTCGGATTCGCGTGCCGTTCTCGTGCAGCAACAGCGTCGACGGCTTGCTGAAGTACAACGTGTCCCACGCGTAGGGCAGGTAGACGACCGGAAATTCGAGCCCTTTGCTGCCGTGTGTCGTCATGATCTGCACTGCGGCGGAATCACTGTCGAGTCGACGACTGCGGTCGGTCGACCCGCCCGCTGCCGGTTCCTTGATTCGGTCGGTCAGCCAGCGAGTGAGGGCGGTGATTCCGTAGGACTCGGATACCGCGGCGCGATTGAGCAATTGGGCGATGTGCCGCAGGTCGGTCATCGTGCGTTCACCGGCTTCGACCGCGAGCAACCGGGCGTCGAGTCCGGACTGCGCCGACACCCGCTCGAAGACTGCCGCGAACCCGGCCTCGTCGAACAGCACCGAATACTCACGCAGCCGGCTGCTGACCTGGGACAGCGCATCCTCGGCCCCGGCGTCGAGCTGCGCAGCGGTCCACCCGAGCAGAGGAGTCAGGGCGGCCAAACGTACGCGATCGGTGCGATGCGGTTGCTCGATCGCCTGCAGCAACCACAGCCAATGTCGGGCACTCTCGGTACCGAACACACTGGTGCTGCTCGACACGACGGACGGCACCCCTACCGCGTCGAGTGCGTCCCGAATCAACGCCACCTGCTTGGTCGTTCGGGTCAACACCGCAATGTCACGCGGTTCGATCACCCGGCGGCCGTCGGGTCGCTCGAGCTCGGCATGTCCGGACAACAGCTCGACGATGTCCGCCGCAACGTCTGCCGCAACCCTGGATCGGAGCCGGTCGACTGCCGGAAAGCCTTGCCGCAGTGGACCAGCGCCGGTTCGCGGTAGGTAACGCAGCCGCAGGGGAGGATGTCCGACCATGCGCGAGAGAGGGTTTCGCGCTTCGACTGGGTGCACCACGATGTCGTCGTGGCCGAGGGCTGCGCCGCCGTACAGATGGTGCAGGGCGTCGAGCAACCCCGAATCACTACGCCAGTTGGCGGTGAGCTCGTAGAGGTGGTCCGCGGTCTGCACGGCGTCGAGGTAACTCAGTACCTCGGCTCCGCGAAACGCGTAGATGGCCTGCTTCGGATCGCCGACGAGGATGAGCGTCGTGGAGCCGTGAAACGCCCGCCGCAGAATGTCCCACTGCATGGGGTCGGTGTCCTGGAACTCGTCGATCAACACGACGCGGAATCGATCTCGCACTCGCGCACAGGCAGCCTCACCGTGGACGGGGTCCGACAACACCGAATGCAGAAGTCCCAGAAGATCGTTGTAATCGCGCACACCGAGCAGGCGTTTGCGACGTTCGATCTCCCGGCGCGCTTCCCGGGCGAACCGCACACGCAGTGCCGGCTCGCGATTGCCGTCGTCCGAGTCCTCGGTGTCGGGATACAGAATCGACTGCTGGTCACCCACGGCCGACAACGCCAACTGCTGGGCATCCCGCCTGCTGAATGCCGGTGCTTCGTCGTCACCGCTGAACATCTGCAGATACAGATCGTCCACGACCTGTTCGAGTAGGTCCGAGACGGATTCGACAAACGTCGATTCCGGTTCGCGCTCGCCTGCGATGCCGAGTCCGTCGAGCATGCGCTGACAGAAACTGTGAGTGGTGACGATGGTGCCGGCGTCGAAGTCCGACAGTGCCCTACGCAACCGTCGACGCCGCCGGTCGACTTCTGCGTCGTCGACTGCGGCCAGAAATGCCACGAGTGGATCCCGAGATGCACGAGCGGTGTCCGGGTCGGCCAGGTCCCGGGCGATCGACGCGAACCTGCTTCGGGTGCGATCGCGGAGTTCCTGGGTCGCGGCTCGACTGAACGTCACCAGAAGCAGGTCCGAGATCTCGGCGATCCCTTCGGCGATGTAGCGCGCGGCCAACCCCACGATCGCGTACGTCTTGCCGGTCCCGGCGCTGGCTTCGAGGACGGTCGTTCCGGTCGGCATCGGACCGAGCAGATCGAATCCGCGGGCGGCGGTCATGCGTTCCCCATGTTCTCGGCGATCAGCAACGGATCCCACAGCTTTCGAGCGAGAATCCCGAAGCGGCTCTTCTCGTTCGAGGGCTCGGTCTCGTCGTCGAGCGGGGCCGCAGCGAGCAATGCCTGAAACGACAAGGCCGAACCGTGGACGTACCGCAACGATCGATCGGTGCCGTCACCGAAGTCGCCCCGCCAAGCCCACGTGGCCGAGTCGTAGCCGTCCTCGATGGACCCGCCACCGAACCGCTTCTCTGCGTACGCCGATGCGGTACCGGTCGATATCGGCAGCGGCGACGTCATTCCACGATCACGCAAGTCCACCAGATCTTTCAGTACGGCAACGGGATCCCGCGGGGCGCTCAGCCGAGAGCGACGAGGCGGGCGCATTCCGCTCGCGCGGCCGATGGTGACGGCGCTCCAGTCCCCTGCCTCCGATGCCGCTACCGCCAGCAACCGCACCCACGCGGCCAGCCGGTGCTTGGCGGCCAGTCGCGAGTACGACGAACGTGCCAGCGTGCGGCCGTGGATCCCAGTGACGGTGCCGGTCAGGCGTCGGCCGTCGCCGAGATCGACCGCGACGTCGATCGTCTCGGCCGGACCCTCGTGGAAGGGAGCGGCCGCGTCGGCGATGATTCCGACGATCTGCCGGATGTCGGACATCTCGCGGCGGCCCTGATGAAACGGCGGAAGGGTTCCGCGCCGCCACTCGGCGTCGGCGAATTCTCCGATGTCCCCACCTGCGAGCACTGCTGCAAGCATCCGATCACCGATGTTCCACCGGGACAACGGATCCAGCTCGATGTCCAGGCTGTCTGCCAGGTCGTCCTCGAGCTCGGGAACGCGGAAGCCGAGTCGTTGCCGCAGAAAAGCCTGCACCGGGTTCTCGACGAAGGCGATGAGTTCGGCGAGTTCGACGTCCCCTCGATCGGCCGGAGGGAGCGCGTCGGGCAGAAACGGTGGTACTGGATCGGGCGTCCGTTGCTGGGAGACGGCTCCGGCCAGGGCCACCGTGTCGAAGCTGAACGGGTGTTCGGCTTCGAAATTGTGTGGGTCGAACGGCTGCAGCGGATGCCGATGTTCGACGCTTCCGCCCGCGGTCACCTCGAGCACGTCCATCAACTCGCGCAGCGGGATCGCGGGTGGCTTGGCCGACCCGTCGACGGGGTCCGCTCCGGTGTAGAACAACAGCAGTTTTTCCTCGGCCGACATCACTGCGTCGAGCAGCAGTTGCCGATCCTCGCTGCGAATGTCTCGTTCGCCGACGGCCGGATCGCGGGCGAGGATGTCGTCTCCGTCGATACTGCCCACTCGGGGGAACACCTCGTCGTCGAGCCCGAGCAGCACCACCACTCGGTGCGGCACCGAGCGCATCGGCACCATGGTGCACACGGTCAGCTCGCCGGTTCGAAAGTTCGCTCGGGTGGGTCGGCCGGCCAGTCTTCCGGCCAGCATGGCACGCACGTCCGCGAGCCGCAGCTCGGCGGTGCCGCCGTGTTCGGTGGCGTCGGAGATCTCGCGATGTGCTTGTGCCAGTTGCCATTCGTCTGCTGTTGGCACGTCGGCGAGGAGATCGAGGGCGCGCCCCAGCTGCCGCGTCCACTCGGTCACCGATGCCGGACCGGCCAGTGCCCGGAGCACCGACGCGAGCCGGTCCACCAGCTCGGCGAAGCGGCCGGCGAGGGTGATGTCGTTGCTGTCGACATCGTCGAGAGGCAGCGCCAGGTCGAGATACTCGTTGCGAGTCTCGTCCGCGGCCACTCCCAGCAAGATGCGATCGAGCGCCGACTTGAAGGTATTCTGCCGAAAACCGTTCAGGCCGTATGCTTCTCGTTGTCGAACTGTCAATCCCCAGCGGGCACCGGAGCTCGTCACCCACTCGCGCAGTCGCTCGAGATCGTCGTCGGTGAACGAGAACTTCTCGCGCACCGGACCACTGGCGGCGAAGTCCAGCAACTCGCTCGCCGTCACCCGGCCCTCCGAGAAATCCAGCACCGTGGCGATGACGTCGAGGACGGGGTTGGTACGACGCAGGCCTCGATCGGCCAGCCGCACCCGTAGCCGATGTCCGGGATGTACCAGTGCCGTCTGCCCGAAGTTCGCGCGGATCAACGGCGCGTAGGTCTCGACATCCGGACACATCACCAGCACATCCCGTGGTTCGAGCGTCGGGTCGCCGGCGAACAGATGCAGCAACGACTCGCGCAGAACTTCCACCTGACGAGCGGGTCCATGACACGCGTGAATCTGCACCGATCCGTCGGCGAACGTCCTGCCGTCGTCGAATTCGGGAGTAGGAGCCGAATCCGCGGTGATGTCCGATTGAATTCGACCGAGCAGGGTGTTCGCTGCTTCCGGTCCCTGGTGATGCACGGTGTGCGTCGCCACCGACGCGATGGTGGCCTGGAGTTCTCGCACGTCTCGCGACAGGCCGGCCAGCAGTGGGTGCACGACGGCCAGAGCTGTCGTGTCGTCTCGTCGGCGCGTCACCGCCGGGATCTCGGCGAGGGTGCGCCACATCGACGGGCTTGGATGCGGAACCCAGATGTGCACGTCGCGAGCCTGCGACAGCGCACCCAGTATCTCGAGCTGATCGGTCGCCAGCCGGGTCGGACCGAACACCGACAACCGGCTCGGTAGGTCCACCGACTCCGGTGCGTCCCGGAGTCGTGCGCAGGTCTGCGGCAGGCGCTCGGCTGGGCTCGGGCTGCCAATTCGCTCGCGCAGCGCGGCCCACACTCGCGGTTGCCACAGCAGGTCCTCGTCGAGATCACCACCGTGGCCGTCGGTGAAGCGCCCGTCGAACCAGTCGCGCAGCATCTGGGGACGTTGAGATCCGTAGGTGCGGAACAGTTCTGCCACATGCGATGCCGTCGACCAGCGGCGTCCCACCCGATGATCCTCGGAACCTGCACCGAGATGCTTGAACAGCACCGACGCCCAGGTTTCGGTGCGACACTCGTCGATCACCTCCAGCGCGGTCCAGAGAACCCGGCCCGGAGCCCAGGGATCGTCGTCGGGATCGATGTCGTCGACCGCAGCAATGGCGCGCGAGACCAATCGCGTCGGGCTCGGGAAGTCGATGTTGGCTGCGATGCCGTCGCCATCCGAACCGCCCAGCGTGCTCGACAGTCGCTGCGTGAGCCACCGCTCGACGCCCTTCGCCGGGACCGACACGATCTCGGGCACGAACGGATCGTCCAACGGCACGGACAGGATGTCGGCCAGTGCAGCCGCGAGCGTTCCGGCGCGTTCGGCGCGATGAAGCGTCAACACCGTCGCGGTCCCCTGCCTGCTCGTATCGATGCCCGATTTCGGGTTCGTGACGACCCTACTCGAGCCACCGACAGATTCTGCGCGATGAGTCGGGCCGTCGGATCCGGTCCATATCTGCGCAACCGAACGATACGAAGGAGAACGCGATGATCGAACATGTTCTTGCCGTGGTGGCAGTACACGATATCGACTCGGCACGAGAGTGGTACGAGAAGCTGTTCGACCGGCCTGCAGACAACAATCCGATGCCGAGTCTGGTGGAGTGGCAGGCCGCCCCCGCTGCATGGGTGCAGGTGACGGTCGACCCCGAGCGAGCAGGGTCGTCGCAGTTCAACGTTGCCGTCGAAGACATCGAGTTGTTCGTCGATGCCGCTCGTTCCCGCGGCATCGACTTCGGCAACATCGTGGACGCGAACAAGGGAGTAAGACTGTCGACGGTCTCCGATCCCGACGGCAATTCCGTTTCCGCGATCGGCGGCTTTCGCGAGCACTACTGATCGAGCGGCCCTCGATCGTCACCCCACCAACCGCCGCGTCAGGTTCGCCGCTTCGCGGGAGTAGGCGACCAGCATGACGAGGTCGACCGACGGCCGGGCAGCTTTGACTGCCACCACCTGCTGGGTGACTGCATCGTGCATCGGCCATCCGTAGGAGCCGCCGGAAATCAGGGGAAATGCGATGGACTTCAGGTTCATCGACGCAGCCAGCGCCAGGCTTCGGGCGTAGCAGAGTCGCAGCAGCTCCGATCTGTCCTCGTGCGGGGAGTAGCGCGGGCCGACGGTGTGGATGACACAGCCGGCACGAAGTCGTCCCGCGGTGGTGGCGACGGCTGCGCCGATGTCGAGGCCGTGGGGCAGGGTGGTGGCCCGCAGCGCCTTGCATTCTGCGAGGATGTCCGGCCCACCGGCCCGGTGGATGGCACCGTCCACTCCCCCGCCGCCGAGCAATCGCGTATTGGCGGCATTGACGATCGCGTCTGCGGCCACGTCCGTGATGTCGCCCTGGACGACGTCGATGATTGTCATGAACTCCCCTTCGCTGCAATGATGTTCGAGGTGATTCGGTCGAGATCGTCGGCGCGCAACCCTGGGTAGCCGTGGACGATGTCGCGCCATTCGCTCGGCACCGCCGATGCGCCCCAGCGCGCTCCGAGGAGCCCTCCGGCTATGGCCGCCGTGGTGTCGGTATCGCCGCCGGCTCGGACACACAGTTCGAGAGCGGCAGGCAGAGGCCGGTCCGCGTCGGCAGATCGATGGATTGCCCACCACGCCGTCTGCAGAGCGTGGACCACCCAGCCGTTGTTCGGGAAGTCGGACGGCTGTCCCTCCTGTGCCTGGTGGAGCAGGGGCTGCCAGAACTCACGGACGTCGGCGTCGGCGGCGGCCAGAAATTCACGCACCCCGCCGTATGTACCGCGAAGAACCGCGTATCGAATTGCGTGAGTCCATAATTGGCATGCCTCACCGGCATGCGGGTCGAAATGGGTGAGGGCACTGATCCGTGCAGCAGCAGCTCGACATCCGGCCGCATCGTCGAGGTAGGCCAAGGCGACGGGTGCGGTACGCATGAGCGATCCGTTGCCGCCGGTTCTACCCGACAGTGACGCTGCCGCCGCGGTCATCTCTGAGCCGCTGAGTGTGGTCTGCGCGAGCACGGAGCGCGTTTGATTTCCTACGTCCGGAGGGTTCTGGACAAACCACGCGCGAAAATTCTCGGCGATGTCGTCGATGTCTCCGCCCTGTTCGAGAGCACGCGCGACGCAGAGCGCCATCGAGGTGTCGTCGGTCCATTCCCCCGGGGCCCAATCGAATGCGCCGCCGCCGACCATGGCGATCGTCGTCTCGGGTGAGGGGTATCCGAACTCGTAGCCCGCGCCCAAGGCGTCACCCACTGCCGTTCCGAGGAGAACGCCCCGCGCTCGATCGCGCTGAATGTCAGTCAACTGCATACCTACCCCTTAGATCGATGTTGAGCTAACTATAGATCATTACTGCGCTAAGCTGCAACGCATGACCTGGCGAGACCGAGACGGCAACGCGCTGACCGACTACCCGCGCCCCTCCGTGGCAGTCGACGTGGCGGTACTGACCGTCCGCGAACAGCAGTTACACGTCGTCGTGGTGCCGTCGGAGCGCGGCCCCGCGCTACCGGGCACCTTTCTGCGAACGTCGGAGACTCTCGCCGACGCGGCAGACCGCGCCTTGAGGACGAAGGCCGACTTGATCGATCTCACTTTTCACCAGCTGAGGATGTTCGACGATCCCGACCGCGACGACCGCGGCTGGGTCCTGTCGATGGCGCACGGCGCAGCAATCTCGGCTCGATCATTGGCTCCCACAACCGAATCGATGCCGATAGACGACTCCGCACCGGTGTCGACACTGGCCTTCGACCACGGCACCATGGTGACCGAGGCAGTTCTCGACCTCCGTGATCGCTACGCGCGTGAGGTCGATCCCGCACTGTTGACGGACGCGGAGTTCACCCTTCTCGAACTTCGCGAGGTGTACGAGATCGTGTTCGATCGCGCTCTGCCGAAAGACACGTTCCGACGTCACGTCATCGGGTCGCTCGAAGGGACAGGCACAACCTCGACCGCAGGCGGCGGCCGACCCGCAGAGCTGTATCGTCGCGCATCGAATCCAGCTCTTCCTGCATCTGCGGGCTCGTTCCTACTTCGCTGAGGGCACGGATCGACGAAACCGGACATGCCTACCGATAAGCTGGCAGTCATGGGATCGAAGCGGCCTGCCAACCGCGGACAGAAACGTGCAGAAAAGACCAAGGCCCGGCAACGGCGCCACCAGCAATCCCGACCGGCCCCCACCGGTGCCGTGACCGAACGCATCGCCGATCTGATCGACGGTTTCGTCGAATGGCTCGACGAGAGCGAGATGTCGGAACAATCGGAGGCGATCTCTCGACTCGTGTCGTCGACACTGACCCAGCTGGCCGGAGCCCGTAACGGCTTTTCCCCCAGTGCCTGGCTGCCCGCCGATGCACACTTGCTGGTGGACGCCGCGGAACGCATCCTGCAGGACGAGTCCGACACGGCCGAGGACACCGCGGTCAATCTGGTACTCACGTCACTGCAGTACCTGACCTTCCTCGACGAGACCGATCTCTGGGACGGCACTCCCGAGGACTACTCGCACTGCATGGAGGATCTCTCGGACTTCCTCCAAGGCGACGAGCCGGACATGCTCGACGCCGACGACATCGATCTGCCCGACGTCTCGCTGGCCCAGGAACTCGCCGCGATCTCCGCGTTGCCGCTGCTACCTGCCCTCGACGACATCGTCGCGCGCGTGGCCGACGGGTTGGCGGTGGGTGAGGACGCCGACCTGCAGCGCGCGGTCGGCTCCACCCCGCTCGATCCCGCCCGGCTCGAGGTGGGTGCCGCGGTCGACTACTGGTCGACGGCCATCGCGACCGAATTGATTCGCATAGACGGTGACACCGCCAGGCCGGGCGACAATGCGCATTCGCTGGCCGGCCGCGGAGCCGAGACCGTGCACGAGCTGGTTGCCGAACACGTTCGCGTTCAGCTGTCGGGAGATGCCGGCGACCCCGATGTGTCACGTTCGCTGGCGAACACTTTCGCGGTACAGACGCTGCTCGCCGCCATGACGGACGAGCTCCCCATCAACAACGAGGGCGAGGACTACGCCGAACTCGACGGTGAGGATCTGCGTACGGCGCAGTTGATCGACCACCGCGTCCGATCCCTCATCGAGCAGGGCATCCTTGTCAAGATCGAGGAAGTACTCGCCGTTCCGCACGCGTTGCGTCCGGCAGTGCTCGACGGTGTCGCCGAGGCCCTACCGTTCGGTGTGATCGACGAGGAGTCTCAGCACGACCCGCTCCACAGCTCGGTCGAGGATTCAGCGTCGTCGTGACGGCCCCCGCGAACACCGAGACCGTGTCGGTGGTCGCCGCTAGCGTCACCGACTGTGCGTTACGCCAACGCGATCTGGGTAAGGAGCCGACATGAGCGATTCACTCGAGTTCGACTTCGACGTCGACGCTGCCTGGATGCAGTTCCAGCGCAGACTCGGCGACTACGTCAGCGCGATGCGCGACGGCGATGCGCTGGTGATCGAGTCGCGATACGACAGCACCGACGGCGTGCCCGACACCGCAGCCTGCGTGCAGTTCTACGCCTGGGATCTCGATATGGTTCGCTGCGAGATCCCGGCGAACGAGCACCTGCATCACAGCCGTGCCATCACCGAAGAGCAGCGGGAAGCGCTCAGCGCGTTGGGGTTTCGCATGTCGGTCGATTCCGAACCGACTGCACCGCACGTGGACCGGAATCGATCCTGGTCCGACGATCTGGCCAAGACGACCGTTGCGGTGTTCCGTGACATCTGGGGTCTCCCGCATCCGTCGTTCCTGAGCTCGCGCGCCACCGGCCGATACGACGTACCGAGTTTCGACGTCGCCACCCCCGAGCCCGGCATCACTGTCGTTCCGATGTGCGTACAGCCCAAGGGCAAGGAACACCTGCAGCAACTGGTCGATCGAGCGCTCGAGCCGTGGTTCGGTTTCCCGCCGGATCACGACCCCGACGGCGACATCCCCCTGCGGTTCGTCAACGGCACCGCATACGTGTCGGTCAAGCCCACCGAGCCTGTGGTCGAGATCAATTCGACGCTGGTGCACGCCGTGTCGGGACGAACCCGCGCAGCCGAGTTGTTGGTCGATCTCAATTTGCAGCTACCCGATGTGATGCTGCACCTGGTCCAGGACTGCATCGTCGCCCAGGTGCGGGTGAGCGGCTCCCCCTTCGTCGCCGATCACTTGCTGTGGGCAGTGCGGATGCTCAGTCACGTATGGGAGCAGGTCGACGAGAAATTCGCCGAGGATTTCGGTGGAGCGCTCGGCGAACCGACGCCGCCCCCGATCGAGGCCGAGGACTTTCCGGACGGTCTGCTCGAATTGGTCGATCTGATAGCCGAATCCGCGGAGCCACTCGACCTCGACACCGTCCTCGAACGTTGTGACTCCGATCGCGATGTCGTCGCCTCCTACCTGCGCATCAGCGCCGAGCAGGAGGCGTCGTGGCGTGGCATGGCGGTCGCTGCCGATCTCGGGGACGAGCACTGCGACGTCGACGAGGCCGACCGCGAAGCCGGCAAATGGGGCCGCGCCGTGGCTGCGCTGCGCGAGGTACTGCGCAGCACACCCGAACAGGTCACGCCGGTGGTCGATCCGTCGGCGATCCAGTTGCAACTGTTCGAGACCGACGAGGTGGCCGAGGTATCCGACGAACGTTCGGACGAACAGTAGACGGAAACCGAACACGGTTTTTCAGCGCGCTTCCCTTTCGTGTTAACTGGGGTTACATTAACTCCATGTTCGCACCTCGTTTGGAGAAGCCATGACACTGACGACAGGCACCACGTCCGTTTCGGTCGATACCGACACCGCGGACGAGCAGCAATACATCGAGACACTCACCCTGTTGTCCGAGGGTTCTGTTCACAAGCACTTCGACCCGTACGTGGATATCGACTGGGAGTCCGAGAAGTTCGCGGTGCCCGCGAACGATCCTCGCTGGGTACTGCCCGCGAAGACGGACCCGATCGGCGGCCACGCCTGGTACCGAGCACTGCCGCTCGAGAAGCAGATCGAGATCGGCATGTGGCGTCAGGCCAACGTCGCCAAGGTCGGTCTTCAGTTCGAGAACATTCTGATCCGCGGCATGATGCAGTACGTGTTCTCGCTGCCCAACGGCTCGGCCGAGGCTCGCTACTGCACCCACGAATCCATCGAAGAATGCAACCACACCCTGATGTTCCAGGAGATGGTCAACCGCGTCGATTCCGATGCTCCCGGCATGAGTCGCCCGATGAAGATGCTGTCGCCGTTCATCCCCCTGTTCGCCACTTTGTTGCCCGAGTTGTTCTTCGTCGGCGTTCTCGCAGGCGAGGAGCCCATCGACCACATTCAGAAGTCGGTCCTGCGGTCCGGTGAAGAAATCCACCCGATCATGCAGAGTGTCATGGCAATTCACGTCGCCGAGGAAGCGCGGCACATCTCGTTCGCACACCAGTTGCTGCGTCGCCGCGTCCCCAAGATGTCCAAGGCCGGACGGTTCTTGCTCTCGCTGGCCTTCCCGATCACGATGCGCATTCTGTGCGACGTCATCGTCATTCCGCCGAAGAAGTTCTGGACGAAGTTCGACATCCCGAAGCAGGTGAAAAAGGACTTGTTCTGGGGCACTCCGGAGTCGCAGCACGCACTGCAGGACTACTTCGGAGACGTCCGCATGCTGGCCAACGACACCGGAATGATGAATCGCGCCGCTCGCCTGATGTGGAAGCTGTGCGGAATCGACGGCAAAGCGTCCCGTTTCCGCAGCGAACCCGACCGCAGTTCCAGCCAGTTCGCCGCATAGCTCGCGCCCCAGCCGTCAGGAAACCTCATGCCCCACGTCGTCACCCAGTCATGTTGCAGCGACGCATCGTGCGTCTACGCGTGTCCTGTCAACTGCATTCATCCCACTCCCGACGAGCCGGACTTCCTGACGGCGGAGATGTTGCACATCGACCCGCAGTCGTGTGTCGACTGCGGCGCGTGCGTCTCGGCCTGCCCAGTCGATGCCATTGTGCCGAAGGCGAAACTGACAGAGGCACAACTGCCGTTCCTGACGATCAATGCGGATTTCTACAAACAGGAGCGCCCGCCTCGGCCCATCCTGGCACCGGTCACGCCTGCTGCGTCGGTCTCGCGGGATCGTCAGCCGCTGCGAGTCGCGATCGTCGGATCGGGCCCATCGGCGATGTACGCCGCGGACGAGCTGCTCACGCAGCCGGGCGTGAGAGTCGATGTCTACGACCGACTCCCACAACCACACGGCCTCGCTCGACTCGGCGTCGCACCCGATCATCAGAAGACGCGTCAGGTATCTCGCCTATTCGAAACCATCTCTGCGCAAGAGGGATTCACGTACCACCTCGGCGTGGAGGTCGGCAAGGACGTCACGCACGACGAGTTGATGGACACCCACCACGCCGTCATCTACGCGGTCGGGGCTTCATCGGATCGTGAGCTCCGTATTCCCGGTGCCGAATTGCCCGGGCGCAGTTCGGCAACCGACTTCGTCGCCTGGTACAACGGCCACCCCGACCACGCACATCGCACGTTCGATCTCTCGCACGAGCGCGCGGTGGTCGTCGGCAACGGCAACGTTGCCCTCGACGTCGCCCGCATTCTGACGATGAATCCGGATGCGCTCGCTCGGACCGACATCGCTCCGCACGCGTTGGACGCATTGCGCCACAGCTCCATTCGCGAGGTGGTCGTCGTCGGTCGCCGCGGCGTGGCGCAGTCCGCCTTCACCGTTCCCGAGTTCGCCGGGCTGCTGACCGTCCCCGATATCGACCTGGCCATCGACCGCAGCGAACTCGCGCTCGATCCGGTCACCGTCCGACTCGCAAGCACCGACGACCTTCCCCACGCCGTGGCGCAGAAGCTGCAGTTGCTTCGCCACGTCGACGAATCCCCCGAACACAGCGACGGCCGCAGGCGAATCACCCTGCGCTATCTTCTCTCCCCCACCCGCATCCTCGGCACCGATCGAGTGACGGGCGTCGAGTTCGAGCGGATGGGCCTGTCCGCCGACAGCGAGGACGTGGTTCGCAGCGTCCCGACCGGCGACGTGGACGTCGTCGAGGCCGGGCTCGTCCTCACCTCCATCGGCTACCGCGGCGTCGCGCTCCCCGGAGTTCCGTTCGACGATCGTGCCGGCATCATTCCCAACAACGGCGGGCGCGTCCTGGAGGAAGTAGGTGGGTCGACGGCGATCGGCACCTACGTCACCGGCTGGATCAAGCGTGGCCCCTCGGGATTCATCGGCACCAACAAATCCTGCGCCCAGGAAACCGTCGGACACCTGGTCGACGACTTCAATGCCGGTCGCCTGACGGACCCCATCGAGTTGCCCAGCACGTGGCCGACCGACTCGAGTCGAAGCCCACTGCGACGCTCGAAAGCACTGCTCTCGACGCTGCGCCGCTCCTGACCGATCGCGCACCCCGGTTGGGATCAATGTGCCTTTCGGTCGCTCCGAGTGCAACAACGTCGCATTCATCCGGACGGCCTCGAGGTTGAAGCGTCTACTATCGGGGTAACTACAGTCATCGGTCACCGACTCACGGCGGGCCAACACCTCGAGGAGCACGAGATGCCGGCCCTGCGACGCATCTTCACCAGAACCGCTGTCCCAATTGTCGGTATTGCCATGGCGTTGGTATGCGCGGCACCGGCCCAGGCTTTGCCGACACCCGGCGACCTCTCCGATGTCCCGGCACGGACGTCGTTGTCGTACGAACATCTCCCGACAGGGACCTATGTGGGCAGCGCTGAGGACAATTCGGCGCGCCCGGGACTGTCGACGGTCAAGCTCTACATGGCCGATTACGTCGTCCGCTTCGGCGATGGTTCGCCGAGAGACCTCGACCTCGCCGCGCGGATGATCCAGGTCAGCGACGACGGTGCCGCATCGACGCTCGACAACAAGTACCCCCAGGCAATATCGGCGACCGCCGCGGAGTACGGACTCACCTCTACCTCGCGGGGAGGTTTCCGGGGCAGCTCGTCCACGAGCACAGCCGACACCGTGCGATTCTTGGCGGCGAAGAAGCGCACCGACCCCGCCAGCCCGGTCCTCGCCTGGATGAACACCGCGGCTCCTGTGGCACGCGACGGAATGGTTCAGGACTGGGGCACCCAGCAGTTGGCCGGCGTGACGGGGAGCAAGTGGGGATGGGCCGACGACCGGTCGAGTGTTGTCGCGTCAGCGTCGATCGGCGATGATTTCGTCGTCGCCTCCAACACGTACGGACCGAGCAGCACCAACACCGACGACGTCTTGGGCGCGCTCGGCGGAATCGAACTGACGGCACCGCCCGCCGCCGTCTCTGTTCCCAACCTTCCTGTGATCCCCGGTCTGCCGTCGGTCGAGGAATTGCTACAGATGCTTGCCCCTCGCTGACACGTTCGAATAGTTTGTCGGACCCCTCCCCTACTCTGCGTCTCACCGAACAGTTCGGTGACCACACCGGGGGACGTGGAGGGGACGACGATGAGTCGTATCGATTTGGACAGTTTTTTCAAGTACACGCGGGCGACCAGCGCGTGGCAGGATGCCGATCCGAGCGAATTACTCGACAGCGGAATCGGATTCGCCCAACTCGGATCAGCGGGAAAAGACAGGGTCCGGCTGGTAGCGGAACGCTTGGCCGCTCTGGATGCGCAACAGAGTCGTTCGGTGCACGATTGCGCGGCGCGAACACTCGACGATGCTCTCGACACGGCGTTCGAGAACGGTTGGCAGCCAACCGAACTCGTTCATGTCACGCTTCAGTGCGCCGGAGGCGACGGCACAGTGGTCATCGTCGAGGCCATCGGAGCACACACGGCACGAAGCTCGGCCGAGCGCCTCGCTCCGGATTCATGGCGTGATCAGCTATCCGAGCTGCGAGTCGACTCCGCCGGGGGCACGACCGCCGAGAGACTTCAGCGATGGCGTTCGTACAACCGACGATCGTCGGCGCAGTCCTGGTACACCCTTTTGCTCGTACTCGGTTGTTCGACATGGCTGTTGCCCCTCGAGAAGCTCCTGCCCCCTCCGGCCAGGTGGACCTCACAGTCGGCAGCGACCGGCCCCCGGCGAGCCACGGACTCGAAGATGCTCGGCAGAATCCGAGGGCTGCTGGCCAAGGCCGAGTCGACGCAATTCCCCGCTGAGGCCGAGGCGTTATCGGCCAAAGCCCAAGATTTGATGACGCGCTACGCGATCGACAGCGCGCTTCTCGATGTGGGGAACCCTCGCAGCCTGATCGACGATGTCGTCACGCGACGCATCATGGTGAGCAATCCGTACTCCAAAGCCAAACTGCTTCTGCTGCACTGCGTATGCCATGCAAATGGTGCCAGGACACTGTGGAAGAAGAAGTACTTGCTGGCCAGCATCATCGGCATGCCCGTCGATCTCGATCTGTGCGAGCTCCTCTACACCTCGCTACTCGTGCAAGCGACGCGCGCACTCGACGAGGTGGCCGATTCGCCGGCAGCGCGGACCCGTAGTTTCCGCAACGCATTCTTGATCGCCTACGCCCACCGTATCGGCGAACGACTGACCGAAGCACGCGACCGCGCCACCGCGGCCGCCACTCGACAACACGGCTCTGCGCTGGTGCCCATCATGGCGGAACGAACCGACGCAGTCGACCGAGCGTTCGCGGCCCGGCATCCGACGACGAGAACGATCAGGTTCAGCAGCGACAATACAGCGGGATCGCATGCCGGCCGCGCCGCCGCCGAACGCGCGGACCTTACCGGTGGGCGCGAACGTATCGACAAATCCGATCTGGCCTCGTAGTGCGCGCTACATTGACTGCCATGACCGGTCTCGATACTCCCCTGACGCCCCTTCGCTTTCTCGAACGCGCAGCGGAGGTCCACCCCCACAAGACCGCCGTGGTGGACGGGCCCAGGACATTCACCTACGAGCAGTTCGCTGCCGACGTCACCCGGCTCGCGCACGCACTGCGCGCGTCGGGTGTCGGCCACGGAGATCGGGTGGCCTACATCGCGTCCAACTCTGCAGAGCTGTTGTTCGCGCACTACGCGGTTCCACTGGCCGGTGCCGTTCTGGTCGCAATCAACACCAGACTGTCGCCCGCCGAGGTTCGCTACATCTGCGATCACTCCGGTTCGGTTCTGCTGGTGGGTGATTCGGAGCTGCTGTCCGGACTCGGAACAGATCCGATCGCCGATTCGGTCCGTGAGATCGTCGAGACACCCGCCGTCGACGGCAGTTACGCAACGCTGCCGCACGCCACTCGATACGATGCCTTCCTCGAGAGAGGCTCCGACGATCCACTGGAGTGGGAGGTCGACGACGAGACGTCGACCATCACGATCAACTACACCTCGGGCACCACCGGTCGACCCAAGGGCGTGATGTACACCCACCGCGGTGCCTATCTCAATTCGCTCGGAGAACTGCACCACCAGGGATTCGGCATCGACACCCGATACCTGTGGACACTGCCGATGTTCCACTGCAACGGATGGTGCACCACCTGGGCGGTCACGGCCGCGTCGGGCACGCACGTGTGCCTCCGCGGAGTGCGCGGAGACGCTATCTGGTCGGCCATCGACAACGGTGTCGATCACCTTGCCGGCGCGCCGACGGTGCTGACCACTCTTGCCACTGCCGCAGAGGCGCATTCGCTCGACAGACCCCTGACCATCGTCACGGCGGGCGCTCCACCGAGTCCGACGATCATCAGCAAGATCCGAGCGCTGGGAGCGACGCTCGTACACGTGTACGGCCTCACCGAGACCTACGGTCCGTACTCGGTGTGCGAGGCGAAACAGGAATGGCTCGAATTGGACGCCGACGACCAGGCTCAGCGCTTGGCTCGACAGGGAGTCGGCATGCTCACTGCCGACCGTTTGCGCGTGGTGCGAGACAAGCCGGATGCAGGCGGAACGTTGATCGACGTCGAACCCGACGGCGTCGAAATGGGTGAGATCGTCATGCGCGGCAACAACGTCATGAAGGGGTACTACGACGACGCAGCCGGTACGACGCAGGCCTTCGCGGGCGGCTGGTTCCATTCAGGAGATCTCGGGGTGATGCATCCCGACGGCTACGTTCAGCTGCTCGATCGCGCCAAGGACGTCGTCATTTCCGGCGGCGAGAACATCTCGACGATCGAGGTCGAACAGGCACTTGCCAGCCACCCAGCCGTCGCCGATGTGGCGGTCATCGGAGTGCCGGACGACAAATGGGGAGAGCGACCGAAGGCATTCGTGGTGCTGGTGCCGGGTGCGGACGCCTCCGAGGCAGAGCTCGTGTCGCACGTGAAATCGGCTATCGCGTCGTACAAAGCCCCGCGCGCAGTCGAATTCATCGTCGAGTTGCCGAAGACATCGACCGGCAAGATCCGAAAGAAGGAGTTGCGCGACGCCGAGTGGGGCACGTCCACGTCGAAGATCAACGGGTAGCCCGGAAGGTCAGGCCATCTGCACACCGGCGATTTCGGTGACGCCGCCCTTGCCATCGAACGACAACTGCCGAAAGGCCACCTTCTCGACGAAGAACCTGTCGTGACTCACCAGAATCACCGCACCGGGAAACGCCATCAAGGCGCGTTCGAGTACCTGAGTGCTCTGCAGGTCGAGATGGTTGGTGGGCTCGTCGAGCACGATGACGCCTGCGCCGAACAGTAGGCACTGAGCCAGGGCGACGCGCGCTTTCTGGCCTCCGGACAGAACTCCGATCTTCGACTTGAGATCCAGCTCGGAGAACTGCAGCAGCGTCAGGAAGCGGTGCACTTCCTTCTTCGTTGCCGTGAGTGCGAGACTGCCCGGCATTGCGTTGACCGAGTGCGACACGGTGTCGTCGAGATCGAGATCGGCCAGCACCTGGTTGTAGTAGATGAACGACGGAGCCTTGGTCTTCCATTTTATCTTGCCGTCGTCCGGTTGCTCGGCACCGACGAGGATGTCCACCAGAGTGGTCTTTCCACATCCGTTGGGTCCGGTGATGGCGATACGGTCGCCGCGGTGCACGGTGAACGAGATGTTCTCGAAAAGTCGTTGCTCGCCATAGCTTTTGGAGATTCCACTGATCTCGGCCAGGTTGTCGTGCACGTGCAGTCCGCCGTAGATCGCAGTGACCACCGTGTCGACCGGGCGCGGACTCTTGCTCTTCTTGATGTTCGCCAGCCGACGCTTGAGCACCCCGCTGGGGTTCTTCACGGCTTCCTTGCGATCGCTGATCGCTTCCTGCTCGTAGGCCAGCAATTGTTGTTCGTTGCTGAACTCACGTTCGAGGTTCTTGAGCCTGAACTGCTTCTGCTGAACGTATTCCGAATAGCTTCCGTCGTACGTCTGCAGGTGATGGTTCTCGATTTCGACGATGCTGGTGACGACCTGCTCGAGAAACGCGCGGTCGTGCGAGACGACGAGGAGCGCACCGCGGAAGTCGCGTAGCCACCGTTCGAGCCAGGCGATTCCGGCAACGTCGAGGAAGTTGGTCGGCTCGTCGAGCAGCAGGACGTCGGGTGCCTCGATCAGGATCTTGGCCAGCGCTGCGCGGTTGCGCCAACCACCCGACAGGCGATCGACGGGGAGCTCACGTCGTTCGGCGTTGAATCCGAGCATCGACAGCACCGTGTCGATCTGCTGGTGGTAGGTCCAACCGCCGCTGTTCTCCATGGCGTCGAGCAGTTCGGCTTGCCGATCGACGAGCTTGTACATCTGCTTCTCGTCGAGATCACCGCCGAGTGCTGCCTCGACTCCGGCCAACTCGACCTCGATCGCGTGGACAGCGACGAACAGCGATTCGAGCTCCGCTTGGATGCTGCGATCGCCGTCGAGTTCCGAGAACTGCGAGAAGTACCCGATTCGTGCGCCCTCGGTGACATCGACGGTTCCGGAATCGGGCGTCTCACGCCCGAGAAGAAGCTGCAGCAGGGTGGTCTTGCCCGTACCGTTGCGGCCGATCAGACCGATGCGATCGCCGTCAGCGAGACGAAAGAACACCTCGCGCAACATCACCTTCTGGTCGTATCCCTTGGCGACGTCGTTCAAGCGGATCCAGCTCAAGCGTTCACTTCTCCTGAAAAACGGGTCCGCTGAGTCGTCGAACCGGGCCAGCTCACTGTAGCCGGGCTGGAGCCGTCGCCATCCCCGTCGTCCGCCTGATCGGCTCCCCTGCTTCGAATGACCGACGCCGATCGGAGGCACATATCCAGAACCGAGGGGCTGATTCACACCTCGCCGTCGGCCACACTCATCGGTCGGTGATGGTCGCGAGCGAATCGACAGGCGGGGAGACCACCACGGGATCGCGGCCGGACCACAAATCCAGCACGGCCTTGGGACGCGCCAACAACTCTCGCGCGTAATTACGCACCACCGCAAGGGTATTGCAGTCGATGCACTCCGCCGTGACCCCATCGACGTCGAGGTCCATGTCCTCGCACAACGCTACTGCTCGCGATACATGAAGGGGTTGGCTGATGATGAGTCCGCGTTCGACCCCGAAGGTCTCTTTCGCCCGTGCGCAGGTGTCGTAAGTGTCGATGCCGTGATCGTCTCCGATGATCACCGCAGGATCGATTCCGTGCTCGATCAGATAGTCGGTCATCGCTTGAATCTCGTTGCCCGAGTTACCGTCTGCATCACCGGAAACCAGAATTGCCTTGATCTTCCCCGCCGCCATCAACGCAATCGCAGTGTCGAGACGTCCGGAGAGAAATCGCATCGGCTTGCCGTCGCGCACCTGTGCACCGAGGACGATGGCCACCGGTGCGTCCGGCGCATCCTCGACGTCGTAGACCTTCCCCGCCGTCGTGTATGCCACCCAACCGGCCGATGCCAGAACGACGGCCACCAGGGCTGCGACCACCGCGCAGAAGGCACGAACGAGTCGCCCGGCCAATCCTCGGGACTTCGATACGGTACTCATGATCTCGTTTCGTCGGTGGGAAGAAACCTCAAGCTAACCCACCAATACGAAGTCCGAGCGTCGCCGAGGCGCACCCATACCGATTCCACAGTGATCCCTCAGAGCCCGCCCCTGCTTGATTGCACTGTTCGGACACGGAGTACCGTTCGATCAGTGAATCCGCTGCTGACCTCTCGACGCTATGTCGACTTGCGTCTGCAAGCCAGCGCTACCTGTTGACGGTTCTCTAGACCGCATCCCCTCCGCTCGGCCGATCGGCCGGCGAGTATTTCTGTCGTCCATCCTCGGCGACACCTCTCCTTTTCGAAAGGCATATCCATGTCTGCGCCCAGCGCTACCCGAACGCGCCGTGTCCCTACCTGGGCAACCGCGTTCGGTCCACAGATCGTTGCCGGTCTCGTCCTCGGTGTCGTATTCGGACTCATCGCCCGGTCGATGCCCGATGCTGCAGACGGCAACGAGAACTGGTTGGTCGGCACGCTGTCGACCATCGGTTCGAGCTACGTCAAACTGCTCACCGTCGCGGTGATCCCGCTGGTGTTCACCGCAATTGTCAGTTCGATCGCCAACCTGCGCGAAGTCACCAATGCCGCGCGTCTCGCCATTCAGACGCTGTGGTGGTTCGCCATCACGGCATTCATCGCCGTCATCATCGGCATCGTGATCGGGTTGGTCGCGCAGCCCGGTTCGCGTACCAGCGCAGGTGCCGATTCGGCGGGCGATCCGTCGAGTGTCGGATCGTGGTGGTCGTTCCTCACCGGACTGGTACCGAACAACTTTCTCGCACTCGGCGCGAAGACCACTGTCGCCGAGAGCGGCACCGCAACCACATCATTGAGCTTCAACATCTTGCAGTTGCTGGTCATCGCCGCTGCCATCGGTATCGCAGCGCTCAAGGTCGGCAAGAAGGCCGAGCCGTTCCTCGCGTTCAACGCGTCGCTGTTGGCCATCGTGCAGAAGGTTCTGTGGTGGATCATTCGCCTCGCGCCGATCGGCACCGCCGCACTCATCGGCAACGCGGTGGCGACCTACGGCTGGGATGCCATCGGCTCGCTCGGCGTCTTCACCGTGTCGATCTACGTCGGTCTGGCTGTGGTGTTCTTCGTGGTGTACCCGGTGATCGTTCGCGCACATGGACTTTCGGTACGCAACTTCTACTCGGGAGTGTGGCCTGCCACCCAGCTGGGCTTCGTTTCGCGTTCGTCGATCGGAACCCTGCCACTGACCGAACGCGTCACCGAACGTAACCTCGGAGTCCCGCGGGAGTACGCGTCGTTCGCTGTTCCTCTCGGGGCGACGACCAAGATGGACGGTTGCGCGGCAATCTATCCCGCGATCGCGGCACTGTTCGTCGCTCAGTTCTACGGCATCGATCTGACCATCACCGACTACCTGCTGATCATCGTGGTGTCCGTGATCGGTTCTGCAGCAACGGCAGGAACAACAGGTGCGACGGTGATGCTCACCCTCACGCTGTCGACCCTCGGATTGCCGTTGGCCGGCGTCGGTCTGCTGCTCGCAGTGGAGCCGATCGTGGACATGGGTCGCACCGCAGTCAACGTCACCGGTCAGGCATTGGTGCCGACCATCGTTGCCAAGCGCGAAGGAATTCTCGACCTCGAGCGCTACAACGCTCCGCGGAACGGCGATCCCTTCGTCGACGAGGAAGCGGAAGTGGAACTGGCCCGCTAGCAGCGTATTTCGAACGATCGATCCCGACGACCGAGCAACTGGGTCGTCGGGATCTTTCGTCTATCTCGGCGGGGACAGCGCCTCTACGGTGGCGGCAGTCGCGATATCCGTGGCCTCGACACTCGCGAAATAGTGTTGAAAGAACTCCCGCATCGTCTTGACGATCTCGATCTGCTGCTCGATCGCAAAGCGCGCGGAGCCCTCCTCGGCCACCGCGAGGCGATGAAATTTGGCTTGAAGTTGTTGGGCTGAGTCCAAGTCACCCCAAGACTGCGGCCAAGCAAGCGAAGTCGTCATTTCGAGCATCCGGTCGAGCTTCGTCAGATACTCGGCGCAAACAGCGTCGCAGCGAGCGGCGACTCCTGGTTCGACATCGAGTTCGCCCGCGACCGCCTGATCTCGGAGTGAACGCCAGTGGCCGAGATTGTGGTTCAGCCCGTACGGCTCCATTGTTTTCAGTGTCCTATCTAGGTCGGAAAGAACGGTTCCAAATCAGCTGCATGACGATTGACTTCGGTGCACGGTTCACCCTCCAGGTCGCGTGAACCCTTCTTTTGAAGGTCGAGCACGATCAGACCGTCATCCGTGTTCAGAGCGACTGCGCAACCGAGGAACTGCATCTCGTCGGCATGGCGCAGTTGGGTGGCGGTGCGCTCGGACAGTTTCAAGTCCACCCCGCGCACGAACGAGGGGCTGAGCAGCAATTCGTCGATGGACTCCAGCGATGACAAGACAGCAACGTAGTACCAGCTTTTCTGCGCGACCCCATCCCAGGTACAGCCCTTCCAGCCGGGGTACGTCGTGATGCCCGCGAAGTCCGGTCGCTCGGTGCTGACGTCCAACCCACTTGCGGTCACTGCAGATTTGGGAATGGTGCAGGGGTCGAATGGCTCCGGGCCGGCTGCCACCGTCGTCGATTCCGGCGAAGAGGATCCACTGGCGACTGGACTCCCCTGCGTCGCGCCCGTGCAACCCGCCAACACCAGGGCCGAAGCACACACCGCCGCGAGCCGACTCCCACCCATTACCCGCATTCGTTCAACCTCTCGACACAGACGTCACTGAGAGGTTGGACGCGACGGGCACACGATCGGTTCCCTATACGCGCTGCGAGGCCTTGATTTCCTGCGAGTCGACCGCGTGAACACTCCTACGTTCCGCCGCCCACACCCACAGGGCCAGCGATATCAGCGCGATCACTTCGGCGACAACGAGCACTCGCTCCACGTAACCGAGGGTGACCACCCGGTACCAGGGTCGCGGGCCGGTGGCACCGGCGACCAGTGCGTAAACGATGGGCAGCAGCGTCACGACCGACAGCAAGCTCAGTCCCAGTGTGATCCGGGCCCGAGCCGCCCACACGGCGTCACGAATCCACGGGCGGGAGAAGAGAAAGACGGCTACCGGGATGCTGACGAACGCCACGGCCGCACCGAGTCGGTGAATCGTGCCGCCGACGCTCAGCGACGCGTCGTTGGACCAATCCTGCTTCGGCACCGCGACGACGGCCACGAGTCCCACGGTCCACAGGGTCAGGCAGATCGACGCGGCCGATGTGGGCCGAGTGAGTCGATGCCGAAGTGCGGACGCAAGAGTGAGTGCCGAGCCGAAGGCGAGCAGAACCACCCCGATCGAGAACACCCACTGCTGCGCGCCGAGTCCGTATTCGCTGATCGTGCGACGCAAGTGCAAGGGCGTCTGCAAAGCGGTGGACACATCGAGAACCAGCACCACCAGCGCACCCAACACGATCAACAGAGCGCCGATCCTGGCCGGTCGAATCTGCACGTTGTCTCCACCCTCCGGGACGACGTCGATCGCCGTCCACACTCCATGTTGCCCGAAGAACCGATCTACATACCTTTACCGAGGCTGTGGCGTCGAGTAACGTACAACCACATGGTTGTAGATCAGCTGGGTGACGCCGGCATCGATCGCCTCTTCCAGGCATTCGCCGACACGACCCGTCGTGACATCGTCGCGAAGGTCACTGTCGGTGAACTGTCGGTCTCGGAGTTGGCTTCTCACTACGCCATGAGTTTCGCCGCCGTACAGAAACACGTCGCAGTTCTCGAACGCGCTGCGGTGATCACGAAACACAGGCGTGGCAGGGAGCAGATCGTGCGAGTTCGATTGGACACCATCGCCCGAGCCCGCGCCTTGCTCGACGGATACGAAGAGATATGGCGAGATCGCGTCGGGCGGATCGACGAACTTCTTTCCCAGGACGAGAAAGGCTGAATCATGCCGTTCATCAGCTCACACAAGGATGCAGAGAATTTGACCATGACCGTGGTCGCGGAGTTCGACGCGAAAGTAGAACGCGTCTGGCAGATCTGGGAGGACCCACGCAAGCTCGAACGGTGGTGGGGTCCGCCGACATGGCCTGCGACATTCGTCTCCCACGACTTCGTTCCGGGCGGCAAGGCGTCGTACTACATGTCCGGGCCCGAAGGCGAAAAGGCTGCCGGCTGGTGGCTTTTCACCGATATTTCAGCTCCGATCACGCTGTCCTTCGACGACGGGTTCGCCGACGACTCCGGCAACCCGTCGTCGACGCTGCCCGTCACGCACGCCGTGGTAACTCTCGAGGACGTCGACGGCAGAACGCGTATGACCATCCGGTCTCGATTCGACAGCCTGAGCCAGCTCGAAGAACTCGTCGCGATGGGCATGGAGGAGGGCATGGCGTCGGCGATCGGTCAGATCGACGCCATCGTCGCCGAGTGATCGTCGTGCGTGGAACCTCGACCCCTGCTACGAGTTTCCGTGCACCTGCGGCGCAGCCGCTCTACTCGGGAACGGAGCTGACGGTGAACGGCTCGACGGGCTCTCCCCCACGCTTGTCGAACTGACTGTTGACCACGAGCAGTCGATCGTCCACTGCCGCAACGGTTGTGGGGTAGGCGAACGATGCATCGGTGATCTCACCGGTGACCGCGCCGGTTCTGCCGTCGTCATCGAGGTCGACCTTGGCGATGAGCCCGTCACGATTGCGGACGACATACAAGGTGTCGTCGTCCATTTCGAGGCCGTCGCCGTTGGTCAGGGTCGCGCCGCCGAGGTCCACCTGGGTGACCTCTTTCGAGGTCTTGTCGATCCGATAGAGGTTGCCGGTACTGGACTGCACGACGATCAACGCCGATTCGTCGTCGTTCTCGACGATGCCGTTCGCGTTGAAGCCCTCCCCGTACGCGAACGGAGTGCCGTCGAAGCTCACGAACGTCTCCAACGGAGCGTCCTGCGTTCCGGCCGTCATCTGCTCGACGGGAATGCGGTACAACGCCGGGCTGCGTGAGTCCGTGATGTAGGCATCACCGTTGTCGGCAATGGCGACGTCGTTGAGGAATGTCGCATCGGTGCCGAGACCGTTGGTGAACGTTCCGATCAGATCACCGGAATCGGCGTCGTACACCCACACCTTGCCGGTGGCCCCACCGGCGATCACCAAGTAGTCGGCGCGATCGTCGTCGTCGGTCACGTCGATTCCGGCAGCCGCGGTGCGTCCGTCCGCGCCGCCGGGCAGGAACACCGAGACGTCCGGGGAGCCGACGGTTCCGCGGAACACCGCGCCATCGGATGTGGACGTCACATAGAACGTGTCGTCCGCGGCCGTGATGCCCTCGGGGAACACTCCACTGCCGGGCAGGTTGTAGACCGTCGCCGAGCTCGAATTCGGAGATGTCGACGCAGGCGTGGACGAATTGCTCGTCGTGGCCGGTGCCGGATCGGGCGAGTCCGAGGACCCGCAGGCACCCAGAAACAGTGTGGTAACGGCAACAGCGGGGGCTACTCGGGAGACTCGGTTCACACCGTCGAGTGTTCCATATGTCTCAATCTCCGAGCATTTCGCCTGGTGAGCAGATTTTGGGCCCGTCAGTTTCGTACTGTTGTAGTCATGAGTGCCTCCTCCTCCCTTGCCGCAGCCGACAGCGACCTCGGAGGGATCGCCGGATGGGCAGTGAGTCTGATGGAGGCCATCGGTGGCCCCGGCGCAGGAATTGCGGTGGCCGCCGAGAACTTCTTCCCGCCGCTGCCGAGCGAGATCATCCTGCCGCTGGCGGGGTTCACCGCATCCCAGGGCGGGATGACTCTGCTGAGTGCGCTGTTCTGGACGACGGCCGGATCGGTACTCGGCGCACTGGTTCTGTACTGGCTCGGCGTCAAACTCGGACGCGACCGGATGTACGCCATCGTCGATCGGATGCCGTTCGTCGGAACCGACGATCTGACCAAGGCCGAGGATTGGTTCGCCCGCCACGGACGGTCGGCGGTGTTCTTCGGCCGCATGATCCCGATGGTCCGTTCGGGCATATCCATCCCGGCCGGCGTGTCCCGGATGCCGGTTCTGCAATTCCTGCTGTACACCACCCTCGGCAGCCTGATCTGGAACTCGATCTTCGTGCTTGCCGGCTATTTCCTCGGCGAGAACTGGCACTACGTGGAGAGCTACGCGTCGGTGTTCCAGTACGTCGTCATCGGCATCGTGGTCGCGCTGATCGGCTGGTTCGTGGTCAAGAAGGTGCGGTCCCGCCGCGTCGAGGTGCAGTGACTGCTCACAGATCGTCGATGTCGATGAACCCGTCCTGCAGCGCACGCACCAGCAACGTCGCTTTGGTCGGCGCCGTTCGTCCCACTGCCGTGTACTTCGCTCTGATGCGAGTCAGGTGTGTGTTGACGGTTCCCATCGAGAGATAGAGCGAGCGCGATGCCTCCGCTTTGGAATCCGAGATGAGCCATGCGGTGAGAACCTCGATTTCACGAGCGCTGAGCCGTGGATCGGGGGCATCGCCGATGCGGATGTCGAGCACTGTCATGAAGATCCTCGTTTTCGGGCGTCACCGCTGTCCCGGTGGCGCTGACACGGCCAATGACACAGCACTCGCTCCGCTGCGTCACTCCGAGGAATGACCGAGGTTGCTCTCACCCGAGAGTGAACACTGTCACCTCCGCCGTCACGGTCGGCCCCACCTCGGTAAAGTCCGCCACTATGACCGAGCTCGACGCGACCGCCGCCCACTTCGTCGAGGCGGGTGTCACATTGTTGGTCACCCATCCGCAGAAGATTCTCGAACGCGGATTACGTATCGAAGACGTCGTTCACGAGGCCGACTCGTCGACAGCAACGTTCTTCCGCAAGTTCAGCACCAAATCCGACTTCCTCGCCACGGTTGTCGAACATCTGTCTCGAACTCCTCCACCCACCGACGTTCACGAGACTGTTCGCATCCAGATGGCGGACAGCGGTGCGTCGATTCGCGCGACGGTGACTGCGCTCGTTGCGCGCTACTTCCCGGCGGTCGTCGACCGGAGAAGCATCACCGAGTCTCTTCTCGATCTTGTTTTCAGCGGGCCGACTTCCGGGACCCTCGCCGGAAGCTACCGCGTTCGAGACGATGCCGTACTGGAGGCATTCGAGGCACTGTTCGATCCCGACGGTGGAGCTTTTCGCCGCCCCTTCACGGCCCGATCGTTCGCCATGACCGTCAATGCTGTCGTCGACGGCTTTCGGATCCGCAGTCAGGTGGACGCCTCCTCCGTATCTCCCGATGTGATGTCCGACGCGGTGCTGGCCTTCCTCGGGGCCGTCGTCGACACGTCCGGACATCATCAGCACCTCGACGACGTCGTGCGGGATGTCGGAACACCGGTCGAGGAGCGGCCGCTTCCTCGCGATCCGCGTGCCGCGATCGTCACCGCGGCGCGCGACGAGTTCGGTAAGCGTGGGTACTTCATGACGCGTATGGACGACGTCGCCGATATCGCCGGAGTGCCGAGGGCAGCATGCAAGACTCTGTTTCCGACCAAGCCGTCCGTCATCGTTGCGGCACTGCAGAGCCGGGTCGATCGTCTCCGTGAGTCGGTGGCCGACGACCAACTGCTCGGCCTCGACGAGCTCACGATTCTGCAGAATCACATGCTGCGGTGCGCGCAACTCGCCTCCGAAGAACTCGAATTCATGGACGCTCTCCTCGTCGCCGTCGCCCACGACACTTACGGCGAGCCGGAGGGACTGATCTCGATCAAGGAAAAGCTCAACCTGCCGGCAATCATCGCACCGGTCATCGCACGAGGGCAGGACACCGGCATCTTCCGAAAGAGCTCCAGCCCAGTTGATCTCGCGGCAGGCATCACCAACACGCTGCTGATGCGGTGTTTCACCCGACGACAGAACAGCCCGCAGGACAACGCAACGTTCGTCGGTGAACTCCTCCTCGACGGACTCAGTGCGCGCTGAGCATCGACCGCGTGCCATCGGGTCCCGCTGGATTTCTCCGGCGAACCGGTCGGGTGCAGTGAGGATCTCGTCTGCCTGCCACACCCACCTCGATTAGCAAAACGAATGGTATGAATATTGCGCGACGTTCGTCGCAATGGTGACGAACGGAGCGAGGGCCATGGACGAGGACACGCAGCCCACCGAACGCAACCATTCTGCGCTGCTGACCACACTCGTCCTGACGTCGATCGTGGCACTCGGCGTGGTCGCAGCGGGATTGACCGCTCCAGCCGAAGAGCCTGAATTGACTTCCCTACCAACAACATCGGCGACTCCCGTTCCGGAGCCCCCGCAACCTGAGTACGTGGTGGTCACCCCGGAAGTCGACGCGTCGGCGAGCATCCCGGGGTGCGATACCGTCGAGCCTCCGAGCGAATCCTCGTACTTCGGCATCGCCACGATGGGCGACGAGTCGTACGACAATCCAGCCGCCCCCTGGTACGACGGACCCAGAGCTCACCTCATGTCCGAGGCGTTGATGGCAGCACTTCCCGCCGAGATCTCGTCGGCAAGGTCCTTGTACTTCGGCCCGATACCCGCGTCGGACGAATCTCAGGATTTCGTCCTCGACTCGGCGCATGCATCCGCCCCACTGGCCGCGGGTGGCGGGTCCGACTATCTCAGTGTTTCTGTCGGCCCGGCAGACTCGGCCGAACCACCACCGTGTGTGGCAGGACAAGTGGACGAGCGACGGAGTCTTCCGGACGGAACGGTGCTGGACGCCGACGACACGTGGCGCGAAACCAACGGTCAGCGGTCCTACTCCCGGACGGCCACCGCGTACACCCCGGACAACACTGTCGTGTCTGCCTCCGTCTCGGGCGGGAACGACCCGGACACGTTGACACTGACGCTCGACGACCTGGTCCGAATAGCCACCGATCCTGCGCTCAGAATCACTGCTCCCGTCCCTGCGGGAACACCGGGCAATGTCACCGACTGCTACGGCGGCTGGGATGACTCACCGACGGCGTCGTTCTCCCGCGACGAGACTCGAACGCTCAACGACGCCTTACGCCGAGCCGACGTGGCAGCACTGGCACCGACTCCACCCCTCGGCGCACTGCACACCAGTGACTTCGGTTCCGGGCTCTGTCAGACGGTGAACAGCACTGCCGGGCAACTCACGATCAGCGTTACTCGGGCCACGTCTGACATCGAATCCGATTCGACGACAATGGCGGAACCCCAGCTTCTGTCACCGAACGAGTACGGGACGGGGGCCTCGGTCTCCGTCGTCACGCCGTCAGGGCTCGAGATCACGGTGTCGACGGACCGACCGACGGCGGATCCAGCATTGCTCGAGAATCTGGCGAACACACCAGGATTGGACCTTCCATGACGCGATGGAACGAGACGACGAAATTGGTCGTTGCGGCGGTCGTCACGACACTGTCGGTCGGTGCTGCGGTAGCCGTTGTGGCACAGGACCGATCGACGACCATCAAGAAGATCACCGACTCCTCGGACGACGCGCCAGGGTTGGCGTGGGCCGTCGACGCGGCGGACATGGGGCTGGAGGGAGCTACCTTCGCCTCTCCGCGTACCGGTTCCATGTATGCGTGGGGTCTCGGCTCGATAGTGATCGGCGGTACAGCTCTCACACTGGCCGTGGTGTCCTCGGAATCCGGCAACGACGAGGCAGTCATGGTCGGAATCGACACCACGGACGGCACAGTTCTGTGGAAGACCCCGGCCCCGGACCTAGCGGCGTGCGCCGACGAGCCGCTCGACGGACAGCTCGTCTGCCACCAGCCCACCTGGGGCGAGACTCCCGGCTACGTCACCTTCGATCCGGCCACCGGCGAATCGCGAAACTACCCTACTGATCTCGATCTTTTCGCCGTCACCGTCGCAAACGATCGCGTGTACACGACATCGGGCGACCTCGAGGGTAACGATGTTCTGCTGCACCGCGGAACGCTGGAGAATCCGAGCGCAGAGTGGACGGTTCCGCTGCACGCGTGGGCCGGTTGGGAAGACGACTACGCCACCGCACTGAAGGTCGATGACGACATCGGAACCTTCGACGTCGGGGGCGGTTTCTCCACGTTCGACGCCGCGACCGGCCGACAACTCTGGAAGACGGACAGCCTCGAGGATTGCCTCGGAGCCGTGGGACGCACCGCAGGCGACCTGGCCATTGCATCGGTGCAAGATTGCGAAGGTACGGGTTCGGAATCGAAAGGGTCGGTCGCCTTCCGACTGGACGGCACGGTCCTCGCACGGTCGGACAGTCCTGTCGTACAACAGCCTTCACTGGACGAGCCCACCGACACGTCGATCCCGATCGTTCTCGGCGATACGGCCTTCGATCGCACCACAGGTGAGCAACTGTGGCGCGACGACGCCTTGTCGTACGACTTCCCCGGAGACGAACTCAACGAGCCCCGCACGTACGCCACTCTGAAGTACGTGATCGGCCATGTCGGGTTGCTGCAGGCATCCAACGGCACCACAGCGCTCGATCTGCGAGACGGCGAGCATCTGTGGCAGGCCGGGCTGACCGGCAGCATCATCGGGCGCGACGGTGATCTGATGTTGACCTCGGCCGGCACGGATCTGTCCGCGGTCGACGTGACCACCGGTGAGACCGAGTGGACTGCGTCGACGTCGATGATGTTTCCCGACGACGAATCGATGAGCTTCGAGATGCTGGTCGACGCCGCCGAGGGCAGCTATCTGGTGCAGTCGGGCACCAAACTGGCGATGCTGCAACCGCTCCCCTGAATCAGTCCTTCGGAACGCGGTACCGGCCACCTTTGACGACGAACACCACGTATCCCAGAATGGCCAGCACGTACAGCGCCGTCGGTACCGCGAGAACCCAGACGCTGACGGAGTCGCCTGTGGTCGCGCCCGCAACGCCGGTGATCCAGGCGAAGAGCAATGCCGTTGCCGCGCCGATCCACTCGAGGTCCTCGGCCATCTTCCGGTTCAGCTCCGGTCGATTCTCGGCGGCAGTCCAGTACTCGTGCATCTTTCGACTCGGCAGATTCACCATGGACGCCGGAACCTTGGGCAACCACCAACCGATACTCGCGAACAACCCGATCATCGCGAATCCGATGCCGCCCATCGTGAGCAGGAAGGACAGCTTCGACTCCATGCGATCGACCTGACCGGACGCGTCGAAGTGCGCGGGAACTCGATCCCCCGCGGTGACGGCGACCCAGATCAGAGCAACGATGAACACCAGAGTTGACAGCAGCAGGGCCGCACGCGAAAGCTTCATCGAAGTCCACATTAGTGCCTCCAGCATCGGTGTGGTGCCGTGGCTCCGGGGCTTCCGCTCCCGTGTCACGGAAGGCACTTGTCCGCACCACTGCCGGAGGCACCGATGCCCAACAACGAGTTCGGGGACTTCCAGACCCCTATCGAGTTGGCACGTGCGTTGGTCAGCACCCTGCCTCGAACGGCGTGGACCCGCGTCCTCGAACCCACGTGCGGTGTCGGGAACTTCCTGTCGGCCATCGGGGAGCGTCATCCCGATGCAGAACGTGTCGGAATCGAGGTGCAACCCGAGTACGCCGCGGCCGCATCGGCATTCGGCCGAGTGATCACCGCCTCGATTTTCGATTTCGACCTTGCACGCGACATCGCATGGACATCTGCGACCGGCCCGACTCTCGTCGTCGGCAACCCACCATGGGTGACCAATTCTCAGCTCTCGGTTCTGGGCTCGAGCAACAGACCGGCTCGCGCGAACACCGAGAACGCGCGCGGAATAGATGCGATCACCGGAAGCTCCAATTTCGACATCGCAGAATTCATTTGGATCAAGCTCCTCGCCGAGTTCAGCGATAGACCGGTGACCATCGCGATGATCTGCAAGACCCAGGTTGCTAGAAACGTGCTGTTGCACTGCGCTCGGCAGCAGCTTCCGGTGACCGGTTCGAGTCTACGAATGATCGATGCGAAGAAGTGGTTCGACGCAGGGGTCGACGCCTGCTGGTTCACCGTGGAACTCGGGCCGGGTAAGACCGACTACACCGCGGCGACCTATCCGAGCATCGTTGCGTCACAACCGGACAACAGAATCGGGGTCATCGACGGCCAACTCGTCGCGAACGTCGATGCGTACCAGCGCAGCAAGCAGTTCGATGGCATCAGTTCACTGATGTGGCGGCAGGGCATCAAACACGACGCGTCTGCCGTCATGGAACTGACCGAGAACGACGGTCCACGAACCAAACTCGGAGCTTCGGTGGACGTCGAGAGCGAGTTCCTGTTTCCACTGTTCAAGTGCACCGATGTCTACCGCGGTAAGCTCACCGAAGTATCGCGGTGGATGATCGTTCCGCAGTCGCATACCGGTGACGACACCGCGCAGTTGGCGGACAGCGCGCCGAAGCTGTGGAAGTACCTGACCGACAACGCGGGTGCTCTCGATGGCCGAAAGTCGTCGATCTACCGCAACAGGGCGCGCTTCTGCATCTTCGGAGTGGGGCCGTACACGTTTGCGCCCTACAAGATCGCGATCTCCGGATTCCACAAGGTTCCGCAGTTCAGAATGATCGGCCCCTACGACGGCAGACCTGCGGTGTTCGACGATGCCACCTATCTCCTTCCGTTCGAGGACCCAGCGGCATGCGCGGTCGCCCATGCGCTGTTGACCGGCCAGGAAGCCACGGATCTCATTGCTGCACTGGCTTTTTGGGACAGCAAACGACCGGTGACGAAGAAGCTGTTGCAACGCATCGACCTGAGCGCCATCGCACGTGCAACCGACCGGCGCGCCCTGCGGGACCGGGCGCGAGCCGTGCACCAGGACAGCAGCTCGATCGATCAGGCGATCGACAACTTCACAGATCCGACTTGATCGTTTCGGCAAATCGGTCGAGGAATGCGTCGTTGCGTTTGTAGTGCACCCAGGGACCGATCTTGGTGCTTGTCACCAGCTGCGCGCGTTGCAGCACGGCCATGTACTGCGAGGCGGTGGATTGAGACACGCCCGCCCTCGACTGAATGTGCTTGAGGCACACTCCCACATCTTCGGCCGGCTCGAGCTGCGGCGGAAAATCGCTCGGGTCCTTGAGCCACTGCATGATCGCCAATCTCGCGGGGTTGCTCAGCGCACCGAACACTGCTGCGAGCTCCGCGGGGTCCAGTTCGTCAGCCACCCTCGAAGCTTACTCCTATATCGCGATATCCCGATATGTGGTCTACTTGAGGCATCGCAATATCGCGATATCAAGATTGGAGTAGGTCATGTCACGCGTAGCAGTAGTAGTGGGAGCCAACGGAGTGATCGGCGGCAACTTGGTCGATCACCTGCAACGGACGGGCGAGTGGGACATCGTCGGGCTGTCACGCCGAGGTGGTACGGACGCCGGACGCGTCCGGCACATCGCGGTGGATCTGCTCGACGCCGACGAGACCCACCGTCGACTGGCGGAGCTGACCGACGTCACACACATCTTCTACGCCGCTTACCAGGAGAGACCGAGCTGGGCCGAACTCGTCGCCCCCAATCTCGCGATGCTCGTCAACGTGGTCACGGCCGTCGAGGAGAGCTCACCGGACCTCGAGCACGTGAGCCTGATGCAGGGCTACAAGGTGTACGGCGCGCACCTGGGCCCTTTCAAAACCCCGGCGCGAGAATCGGATCCGCCGCACATGCCGCCCGAGTTCAACGTCGATCAGCAGCAGTTTCTCGAGGCGCGGCAACTCGGTAAGCGGTGGACGTGGTCGGCGATCCGGCCGTCGGTGGTGTGCGGTGTTGCGCTGGGCAACCCGATGAATCTGGCCACCGTCATCGCCGTGTACGCCACCATGTGCAAGAAACTGGGCGTCCCCATGCGGTTTCCGGGCAAGCCCGGTGCCTTCGACGCACTGCTCGAGATGACAGATGCATCGTTGCTCGCCGAGGCGACAGTATGGGCGGCCACCACGCCGAGCTGCGCCAACCAGGCGTTCAACATCACCAACGGCGATCTGTTTCGCTGGAGCGACATGTGGCCGCGTATCGCGGGTCTTTTCGACCTCGATACCGCAACTCCCCTACCGATGTCCTTGGCAGATGTCATGGCAGACAAGGAACCGCTGTGGAATTCGATCGTCGCCGAGAACGGGCTGCAGAAGATTCCGTATTCCGACGTATCGTCCTGGGCCTTCGGCGATTTCGTGTTCGCGTGGGACTACGACGTCCTTGCCGACGGTTCCAAAGCGCGTCGACTTGGTTTTCACCGTTTCGTCGACACCGAGGCGATGTTCGCCGAGATAGTCGCCGAGCTACGTCGCCAGCGAATCATTCCGTGAGGGAGCCACCCTGCGTACCACCCGAGTGGGCCGGATAGTTTGAATCGGCACGAACGCCGATCGAGACCTACGGGAGAACAATGCATCCGTTCGACACAGCAGTCGCGCTCGAGACCGTCGGCGACGGCACGTATCGCGGCAGGACATCAGCGCCGTACAACAACATGGTCGGCCCGTTCGGTGGCATCACTGCTGCGACGTTCATCCGAGCCATCGAACGGCATCCGGAATGCCTCGGATCGCCGGTCTCGCTGACGGTCAACTTCGCCGGTCCGGTGGCCGAGGGCGAATTCGAGATCTCGGCCGCGCGCCGTGCGAACCAACCGGAGCAATCAGCACTGGTACCTCGAACTCGTCCAGGACGGTGCCGTCGCCACCACAGCCACGGCGGTGTTCGGAACCAGGCGCGAGACGTGGGACAACACCGAGGCCGTGACCCCGGCCGTCCCCTCCCCCGCCGAGACGCCCCGCGGCAACTTTCCCGACGCAATCGCCTGGGCACAGAACTACGAGATGCGTTTCGTTGCAGGCGCTCTGAACGACCAGGAATCACCCGACTCGACCGAGACACTGTGGATCCGCGACACGCCGCCGCGTCCGGTGGACTTCGCTGCGCTGACCTCGCTCAGCGATGTGTTCTACCCCAGGATCTTTCAGCGCCTCGGTCGCTACGTGCCGGCCGGCACCATCTCGCTGACGATCCACTACTTCGCGACGCCCGACGATCTCGAGCAGCACTCCGACGGGTACGTCCTCGGTACCGCACAAGCACGCCGGTTCCATCAGGGCTACTTCGATCAGACGGCAGAACTGTGGACCGAAGGTGGAACATTGCTGGCCACGAGCCACCAGGTGGTGTACTACAAGGTCTGACCCACTCCGACCGACTGTTCCAGCACGCGCCGCACTGCTCCGCGGGCACCGCTGTCCTGAAGCGAGCGCTTGGCCCTTTGGTACGCCCCGCGTAGCCGCGGACTCGTCGCCAGATCACCGAACACGGCTGGGTTCGCCAGGAAAGCGCCGGGGTTGTCGTGATCCTCCCACGACAAACGCTGCAGGTGTTCGGCGTTCGCGTCGACCATCGGGATGTCCCCACGCTCGTGGACTCCGCACCACGCGGCGAGCACCAGCGCTCCGTGGTCGACCGATCGGTCCTGTGCCAGCCGGTCGCGGATCACCGGCAGCACGAACTTCGGGATGCGGGCGGACGCGTCGACGATCTGACGTTCGAGCGTGTCTCGCACCGCATGGCTCGAAAAACGTTGCAGCAGTTGTTCGATGTAGGTGTCGATGTCGATTCCGTCGACCGGGTCGAGCGTCGGTGCAGCCTCGGTTCGCATGTACGACGCCACGAACTCGTACAGGTCGGGACTTCCCATCACCTCGTGCACGTGGGTGTAGCCGGCGAGGATACCGAGATAGCTCAGTGCTTGGTGAGATCCGTTGAGCAGCCGCAGTTTCATGTGTTCGTACGGTGCGACGTCGGCGACGAGTTGCACTCCGACCTCGACGAAGGGCGGTCGGCCGAACGAGAAGGTGTCTTCGACCACCCACTGCGAGAACGATTCCGACCGCACCGGCCAGCCGTCGTCGATTCCGAAGTCGCAGCGCACGTCGTCGATGACTGCGGTCGTCGTAGCAGGGGTGATCCGGTCGACCATCGAGTTGGGAAACGCGACCGATGCGTCGATCCAGTCTGCCAGGTCGGCGTCGTGCCGACGGGCGAAGGACGTCAATGCAGTTCGGGTCACCGACCCGTTGTGGACGATGTTGTCGCACGACATCACGGTGAACGGTGGAATTCCGTGGTACCGGCGGGTGGCGAGCGCAACGGTCAGGAAGCCGAAGACACTCGAAGGTACCGAGAGGTCCCGGAGGTCGTCGAGCACTGCAGGATCGCTGGGCTCGAATGCACCGGTGATGTCGTCCACGCCGTAGCCCGCCTCGGTGATCGTCAGTGACACGATCATCGTGGCGGGTGAGCTGAGCACATCGAGTACCCCCTGGGGATCCTCGGGCGCGAAGACGAAATCCGCGACCGAACCGATGACCCGGGCGTCGCGTCGACCGTCCGGATCCACCGTGACCAGGGTGTAGAGGTGGTCCTGGGAGTCGAGGACGTCACCGATCTTCCTGTCTCCCGGCAACACTCCCACTCCACACAGTGCCCAGTCGAGATGGCCGGCCGCGAGAAGCCGATCGAAGTACACCGCCTGATGAGCGCGATGAAAAGCACCGACTCCGAAATGCACCACACCGCAGTGCAGTTCGTCCAAGTCGTAGTCCGGCTTCGCGACGGTCGCGGGCAGGTGTTCCAACGTCGCGCGGCGAAGCTCGGTCATGACAGGTCCTCGGGGTCGGACGAACGTGGTGAGCGGTGGCGCTCCCGGGCATGGTCTGCCACCAGGAGCACCACCGCAGCTGAAGGGGGTTACACGTCAGGGATCAGCAGGACGACTTGTAGACGTACTGCGCGCCCTCGCCGTCGATGTTCTCGGCGGTGATGACATGGAAGCCGGTCGAGATGTCGGCGGTGACCGGCTCGTCGTTGATGGCGGCCATGGCCTGCGCGACACCGTCGGTGCCGATGGTGTCGGGCTGCTGCGCTATCAGCGCCTGCACTGTTCCCTCACGAAGCTGCTTGACCTGGGCGGGGCCTGCGTCGAACCCGACGATCTTGACCTGATCCTGCTTGCCTGCCTGCCGGACGCCCGTAGCCGTGCCCTCGGCCGCGAACGTGTTCGCGGCGAAAATTCCGACGATATCGGGGTCCTTCGCCAGAGCGGCCGAGACCAGACGAGCAGCCTCGGCCGGGTCGTTGTGGCTGTACTGGACTCCGAGGTAGTCGAATGCCGAGTTGGCCCCGACGGCTTCCTCGAAGCCGGCCACCCGGGCGTCGGCGGTGGAGATCCCGGGATCGGTGGAGATGACGAGCACCTTGCCTCCGGATGGGTTGAGCTGCTCGATGGCGCTGAACGCTTCTGCCCCACCTCCCTTGTTGTCGGACGAGATCGAGGAGACCGCGATGGACGGGTCTTCCAGGGTGGTGTCGACGAGTACGACCTTGATACCTGCTCTGGAGGCTGCCTCGAGTGGTGCCTGCATGGCGGCCACGTCGGTGGGCGCGATGAGGATTGCCGACGGCCGCGATGCGACAACCGAATCCACGATCGGCTTCTGCAGGGTGGGATCGAACTTGACCGGGCCCTGAGTGTCGACTGTGACGCCTGCGTCCTTTGCCGCAGCTTCGATTCCGCACTGCATACTGATGTAGAACTCGTCGCCACTGACGCCCTGAATGAAGGCGATGTTGTTGCTGCCGCCACCGCTTCCGGAGTCGGACGAACAACCCGCCAGGAACATGGCGGAGACCGAAGCGACACTCAGTGCAACGACGGCGGTGCGTGATGTGATCATGGTCGACTTTCTTGTAAGGGATTTGAGTAAAGGGAGTTTCGAGGCTGGCCGGAACTAGGGACTTCGAGACCAGAGTTTCTTGAGGGAGCTGGGCGATTGACCTCGGCTCGCTGCGTCACGTCGGCGCTGATCGAAGTAGACCGCTGCGATGAGGACAGCACCGACGGCGACCTGCTGCCAGAAGGGCTGGACTCCGACGATGACGAAGCCGTTCTGCAGCACGGCAGGGATGAACAGTCCCACGACGGTGCCGAACATGGTTCCGATGCCGCCGAAGAGGCTGGTTCCGCCGATGACCACTGCCGCAATGACATTGAGGTTGGTCTGCGACTGTCCGGCGATGGCGGTGGTGCCGTACTGCGACAAGGACAGAATGCCGGCCAGTCCAGCGAGAGTGCCGGAGAGTGCGTAGACCTTGACCAGGTGCATGTCCACCTTGATGCCGACGCGCCGAGCAGACTGTTCCTTGGAGCCGACGGCAAAGGTGTAGAGGCCGAACTTGGTGCGATGCAGCACGATTCCGAAGATCACCACGAGCACCAGCGCGATGCTCGAGATCAGTGGAATGGTGGTGGCCGGGAAGTTTCCGTAGCCGATGGTATCGACCAGAACCGGTGGTACGTCGCGGATGTCGACGCCGCCGGTGATGACCTGCGAGAGCCCGAGAGCTCCGCCCAGGGTCCCGAGAGTCACGATCAGCGGAGGCACGTTGGCCTTACCGATCAGGAAACCGTTCAGCAATCCCCAGCAGAGGCCACACCCCAGTGCCACCACGATTCCGACGGCGGCAACTCCCCACCCGTCGCCGCCGATCGCGGCCATGGTCTTGGCCGAGACGACGCCGGAAAAGACGAGAACGGAGCCGACCGAGAGATCGATGCCACTGGTGACGATGACGAACGTCATGCCGATCCCGAGGACGGCCAGGATGGAAACGTTCTGGATGATCTGGCGGATGTTGCCCCACTCAGGGAAGCTGCCGGGCGCCATGATCGAGAACACGAGGCAGATCGCGGCCAATACGAGCACGATCTGGAACACCTGAACCCGGGCCAACTTACCGAGCGCTTCGACGAGATCGAAGGAGTGGCGAGACGGTGTGTCGCCGGGTGGCATCGGCTCGAGAGAAGGGCTGATGGTCTGGTTGGTCATCGTGTGGCTCCGGTGGTTGCGCCGGTCATCGCGCCGACGAGTTCTTCCATGGTCGTGTTCTTGGCGTCGAGAGTGGCGACGCGTTTGCCCATCCGCAGTACCTGAATGCGGTCGGCGACCTCGATCACGTGCGGCATCGAGTGACTGATGAACACCACGGCCACTCCCCTGTCCGCCACGCGGCGAATGGTGTCGAGAACGTTTCGGGTCTGCACGACGCCGAGCGCCGCGGTCGGTTCGTCCAGGAAGACAACACCTTTGGCCCAGGCGACCGCACGGGCGATCGCAATGGCCTGCTGCTGGCCACCCGACATGGCTCCGACGGGAACGGTGAGGCTGCGCACAGTGGCTCCGAGTTCGTTCAACGCGTCCTGCGACTGCTTGCGCATCGTGGACACATCGAGAAACCCTAGGTGCCCCAGTAGCCCTTTCGCCTGCAGTTCCCGGCCGAGGAACATGTTCTGCTGCGCATTCAGGTGGGGCGCGAGAGCCAGATCCTGGAACACCGTCTCGATGCCGAGTTCCGCTGCCACGGTGGGACTGTCGAGATCGACCGCAGTGCCGTCGAACAGGATCTCACCGGTGTCGACCGCGAGACTGCCCGAGAGCGCCTTGACCAACGTCGACTTGCCTGCACCGTTGTCGCCGATGAGGGCGACGACCTCGCCGGGGTAGATGTCGAAATCGGCGTCGTCGAGGGCGCGCACGTTTCCGAAGCTCCTCGACAATCCCCTCGCCTCGAGGATCGGTGTCGCCACAGGTGCAACGCTGGCCATGGATACTCCTTGGTCGAATCGAAAACCGTCGGGTGCGGGATGAACACCCCCACCGGTGCCTGTGCAGCACGGTCGGAGATCGTGATCTGCGAGGCAGGTCGAGCTCCCTGCGGGGCTCGTTGTGTAAACGAGTGTGACCCACGCAACCCGCATTGTCACGTGTTTCGTGAAAATTCATGTCACCGGTGACATGGCACAGATCCTGCTCACGGCAGAAGCCGCACCTTCGACCCGCTATCGGACCGAGCGGTACCGTCTCTGAACTGGAGATAGTTGCGATCTACTCGATTTTCGACCCAGCGGAACGGCGCTACGGTACCGTCCATGACACCGATGTCATCAAGCACGCACATGCGGCGGATGACATCGATGACATGACCGATTCGGAAACAGTGAAGGTTGGCGCACATGGCGAAGTTCGACGGCCGGAAGATCTTGGTGACCGGTGCCAGCGGCGGTATCGGCTCGGCCACGGTGCGACGACTGGTGGCCGACGGGGCCGACGTCGTCGCAGCCGGTCAATCGGTGGATGCGTTGGACAAGCTCGCCGACGAGACCGGCGCGCAGCCTCTCGCGTTCGACCTGACCTCCGAGGACAGCGTGCGCGAGGCCGTCGAGGGACTCGAGCTCTACGGAGTGGTGAACTGCGCCGGCTTCGGCGGCGAGATCGCCACGCCACAGGACACCGACATCTCCGTCTTCGACAAGGTCATCGCCATCAACGCGCGTGGCGCTCTCCTCGTCATCAAGTACACCGTCCCCGCGATGATCGCCGCCGGTGCTGGAGCAATCGTGAACGTGTCGAGCCAGGCCAGTCTCGTCGCCCTGACGGGCCACATCTCGTACGGCTCCTCGAAAGCCGCCCTGGACAACATCACTCGGGTTTCGGCCCTGGAACTCGGTCGCCACGGAATCCGGGTCAACGGAGTCAATCCGACCGTCGTGATGACGGAGATGTCCGCGTTCTACTGGGGCCGTCCGGAGATCGAGGAGCCGTTCCTGGCACAGATGCCGCTGGGGCGCTGGGCCACCGAGGACGAGATTGCCGCGCCGATTGCCTTCCTGTTGAGCGATGATGCTTCCATGGTGACCGGGGTGTCGTTGCCGGTGGACGGCGGCTACACGAGTCGATGACGAGCGGACGACGAGCAGACGGGGGTAGATCATGACCACCATGCAGGATGTCGCGGCACTGGCCGGAGTCAGCGCCAAGACCGTCTCACGGGTGTACAACAACGATCCGCACGTCGACCCCGAAACGCGCGCTCGCGTCACCGATGCCCTGAATTCACTGAACTACGTTCCGAACACGATGGCGACGTCGTTTCGCAACGGTCAAGCGGCAGCGATCGGTGTGGCCGTGCCCGATATCGACGATCCGTTCTTCTCCTCCATCGCACGAGCCATCGAGGAGCGCGCCCGCGAGGACGACATGGCCGTGTTGGTCACGAGCCTGGGGCACGACGGTGACCAGGAGCAGGCTCTGGTCGAGTCGCTGCTGCGTAGACAGTTGAGCGGCTTGATCATTGCGCCGACGGGTTCCGATCACGGTTACCTGGAGCGCTGGATCGACAAAACTCCGACGGTCTTCGTCGATCGCGCACCCGACGGCCTCAAGGCCGACAGCTTCGTCGACGACGATCACGGCGGGGCGGTGTTGGCCACCGATCATCTGCTTCGGTTGGGACACACTCGCATCGCAGTCATCGGTGACAGTGCCAATATTCCCACCAGCCGGAATCGGCTCGAGGGATACCGAGAGTCGCTGCAGGCCGAAGGAATCGAGTTCGACGAGTCGCTCGTTGCGCTCGGCGTCATGGGCCGCGACGATGCCCGCAACGCCCTGACCGCATTGACCGCACTCGACGATCCACCGACGGCGCTGTTTCTGTCCAACGCACGCGTAGCCATGGCATGCGTGCCGGTGCTGCAGCAGATGGAATTGCTGCATCTGGCGTTCGTCGGATTCGGCGACTTCCCGCTGGCGGATGCAGTGTGGCCGCCGGTGACGGTGATCGACCAGAATCCTGCTCGGCTCGGCCGATTGGCCATCGAGCGACTACTCGGCCGAATCGAGAATCCCGGCAAGCGCTTCAAGCGCCGCAATATCCTCGGCGTCGAGCTCATCGAACGCCGATCCTGCACGCCTGGAAGCGATCACCGCTGCGACTGATCCTGGAGCGCATGCGCAACCAGATCGACCTGCAGTGTGGTCGACAATTCGGCATCGATCCGCAGATGTGGAACACGCGGCTTCTCCACCGGGCGATCCGTCGACCGATGCGCGTCGCGCTCTGCCCCGCGGGCCGCCCGCCGACGCGCCAGCAGCTCCGGCGAGCCGTCGACGTGCACGACCATCGTTGCTGCGGGGGTCACCTGCGAGACCAGTCGTTCCCACTCCGTGCCCGCGGTCAGTTCGCGGGTGAAAGGCGCGACCAGAACGGGGCGCTGACCGATTTCCACGAGGTCCCTCGCAGCAGCGAGCAGCACTGCATACCGGCCGGCACGAATGCGTTCTGCGTGCGGCCCTGCACTGTTCCAGTGCTGCCCGTCCAGTAGCGAATCCAGTTGATCGAGTAGTGGATTGGTGAGTGTATCGAGGTCTAGCAATGCCGTGCCGAAGCGGCGCGCCAGCTCGCGTCCGAGGGTGGTCTTTCCACTTCCTGCAGCACCCGCGACAACCAGAACCGGCAGTTGATCCCGATCGATCACGGAAACGTCTTGACAGACAGGAGGCATGACGTGAATCATACAAGACAACGTTGTCTCGCACCTTTACTACAGCGAACACAATTCCTCCGATCGAGAGTTCACGTGACCGAGCGCGCAAGCATCAAAGACGTCGCCGCGTTGGCAGGCGTCAGCTTCAAGACCGTCTCCCGTGTCGTCAACGGCGTGGACACGGTCTTGCCCGAGCTGCGCGAACGCGTCGAGGCCGCGGTGCAGACGCTCAACTACGTCCCCAATTCCGCTGCGCGCTCGTTGAAATCGGGATCGGGAAACACCATCGGGATCATCGTCGATTCCATCGACGACGTGTTCTTCGCCTCCTTGGTCAGTGCGGTCGAGGATCGCGCTCTCGAACACGGACTGGCCGTCATCGTCGGCAGCACCGGGTTCGACGCTCACCGCGAACGTGACCAGCTGGCGCTGCTGGCCGGTCAACACGTGCGGGGGATCATCCTCGCGCCTGTCGGCGATCACAGCGACTTCCTGGTGCCTCGGCGTCGAACATTGCCGACCGTGACCATCGACCGTTCCATCCCGGGCTTCGATTCGGTCATCGTCGACGATTACGGTGCCGCCAAGCGGGCCGTCGAGAAACTGGTCGAGGGCGGCCACACCCGAATTGCGTTGCTCGGCTTCGACGATCGACTACAGACCGCACAGTTGCGCCGTGAGGCGTACATCGACGTCCTCACCGATCTCGGTCAGACACCGGACGCCGCCCTCGCACCGCCCGTCTCGCACGCCGCAGATTCGGTACGGCCGGTAGTGAAGAAGCTACTGGCTCTGCGGAATCCGCCGACCGCCTTCTTCGTCGCCAACGCGCGGCATGCGACGGCCGTGGTATCGGTGCTGCACGAGATCGATCGCACCGACGTTGCCATGGTCTCGTTCGGCAACTTCTCGCTCGCCGATGCTGTCAGCCCGTCCGTCACATGCATCGACCAGGATCCATACCGGATCGGCACCCTCGCGTTCGATCGCCTGGTGCAGCGCTTCGATGATCCCTATCTCGAAGTCGAGCAACAGATTGCGCCGACCACCCTGGTCGAACGACTCTCACATGCACTCCCCTTACCTGCACAGAAATGAGAACATCCCCGTGAATCCCAGACTCGTTGCGGGACTCGACCTCGGTAGCACCGGCATCAAGGTGCTCGTGATCGACGAGGCCGGAACCGAACTGCTCATCGAGCAGAGTCCGACGCCGTGGCATCACGGCCCGGGCGGAACCACCGACCTCGAGGCCGAGGACCTGCTCGCCACCATCGCGAATCTGCTCGACGCCGTCGCGCGGCGACTGCCCGAGGTGACCGGCGATCCCGCGTCGCGCATCGATGCGATCGCGGTGTCCGGAATGGGCGAGACGGGCTTCCTTCTGGATAAAGACAACGTTGTCCGCGCTCCGGCATTCGCATGGTTCGATCCGCGCGGGCAGCAGCAGGTCGATTCACTACCCCAGGATCTTCGTGATCGGTTCGCCGGCAAGACAGGCCTGCCCGTCGGCGTCCAGGTATCAGTGGTCAAGATCGCGCACCTCCGCGACAACGGACTGAACCTGGCCGGACTGCGCTGGTTCAATCTGCCCGAGTTCGTCGTGTTGGCCCTCGGTGGCCGCGCGGCGGCCGACTACTCGTTGAGTTCCCGGACCGGACTGCTCGATCAGAACACCGGCGAGCCGTGGACGGAGATGTTGACACACTTGGGCGTCGGGGCCGAGTTCATCCCGCCCCTCGTCGACGCAGGCACCGACCTGGGGGTCGCAACCGGACATGCACTTCCCGACGCCATCGTGGGGGCACGGTTGACCGTGGCCGGTCACGACCACCTCGTCTCCGCCGTATCGGGTGGGGCAATCCCCAACGATCGATATCACGTGTCGATGGGCACCGCCGAGGTTCTGCTGCGAGTGCTCGACGCTCCTCTGACTACCGCAGCGCGAAGCCGTCTGGCCGATCACCTGATCAACTCGGTGCGGCATGTGGTTCCTGGCCAACACGTACTCGTCGCCGGGGTCAAGACCGGACTGTTGATGCGACGGGCGTTGCAGATGTGTGACATCACCGACCGCGCCGGGCGTGACCTGCTCGATCAGCGAGTGTGCGCGTTGCCTGCCGCCGGACCGTCCACCGACGGCGGGATAGAGATCGCCGGGGCGCGCAACGATGACGGCGTGCTGTCCATCACCGTGCGCACCGACGGGGTGAACTCGGCGGAGCTGTTCCGTTCGATCCTGTTGCACGGCAACGAGGAGATCGCCCGCCTCATCGCTGCCCTCGACGCCGAGGTTGCGCCCGCTCGGACCACGCTGCTCACCGGCGGTTGGGCGGGCATGGCCAGCGTCCGGGATGCCCGCGCGCAGGTGCTCCCTGATGTCTCGGTGTCGACCCGCTCTCAGGACACCGCTTACGGCGCAGCACTGTTCGCTGCGCGACTACTGACGCTCATAGAAATCTGAGCCCACATTTCTGCAACGAGACAACGTTGTCTCACTTGCTCGCATCCCCAACCCATCACCAGGAGAAGACAATGAACGAACTCACCACCCTCGAGCGTCGCGGAATGGCCGCCATCTCCACCGCCGACGGCAACATGCTCATCGTCGCCGGAGATCAGCGCAACGGCATGAAGGCGGTCATGACGGACGCTCCCGACGGACCCGGCTCGGTCACGCTCGAGCAGCTCGCCGACGCCAAGGCCGATCTGGTTCGCTACCTCGGCAATCACGCCCCGGCGATCCTGCTCGACCCCGAGGTCGCACTGCCGAAGATCGTCGACGAGGGTGTGCTCTCGCGCAACACCGCACTCGTCGTCGGCATGGACGCCTCGGGCTTCGAGGAGACCGATGGACTGCGGTACACCCGGTACGTCGACGGAGTCACCCCGCGCGTCGTACGCGACCTCGGTGGCGACGTCGCCAAGATGCTGTTCTACATGCGCCCCGAACGGCAGGGCGTCGATTCCCGTGTCGCCGAGGAGATCCGCGACCTCGTCAAGGCCTGCTCCGCCGAGGGCCTGCTGCTCATCGTCGAAATCCTGACCTACAAGCTCGAGGGCGAATCGGACGAGGAATACAAGGCCGGCTTCGGCAAGATCATCGCCGACTCCACCCGCATCTCGGTCGAATGCGGTGCCAAGGTGCTCAAGCTCCCCTACCCCGGTTCCGCCGAGGCATGTGCAGCCGTTACCGAAGCGGCACAGGGTGTTCCGTGGGCAGTGCTGTCGGCGGGCGTCGACCACGAGACGTTCATCGAGCAGGTGCGCATCGCAGTGGCCAACGGCGCGCGCGGCGCGATGGCAGGCCGCTCGCTGTGGAAGGACAGCATGGCCGTTTCCGCCGAGACTCGCGAGGACCTGCTCACCAACCGCGCACTCCCACGTCTGCGCGAACTGAACGAGGCCGTCGACAACTGATCACCGTCCTTCGACCGAGCCCGGACACTCCGTCTCGGGTTCGGTCGACGCTTTTCTGGGTAGCGTGAACCCATGACGCACCCCTCGACGCACCTCGACATCGTCGCCGCTCCCGGCGTGTTCGCCGATCTCGCGACGGCCCAGGAATTGGTCGCCAGGGCGCTGTCGGCCCGAGGATTGACGGGCGGAATGGTCGACATCGCATCAGGTTTCGACGAAGCGATCGTCGTTCCTGGCGACGGAATCCCGGTCGATATTTCGCCGCACAGCAGCGGTGTCGTTCGAGTCGATCTGGGCCAGTGCACACCGGACAGATCACCGGGCATCCGCACTCACATTCGCGGCCGCGGGCTCGACGGTCTGCGATTTGCGATCGACAGCGTGTACTTCCACCGCTTTTACCCCGGGACGATCCTGCACTACGGGGATCACCCCGAGCAACGCGTCGAGCAGCGGTTACCCGAGGGCGATGGCCCGTTTCCCGTCGCCGTGCTGATCCACGGTGGCTACTGGCGTTCGCGATGGGAATTCGACCTGATGGACGCGATGGCCGTCGATCTGACCGGGCGGGGTTACGCCACGTGGAACGTCGAATATCGTCGCCCCGACGAACACGGGTGGGATGCGATGACCGGCGACGTCGCGTCCGCTCTGGCGGCGCTGGAGACGGCACCCGGCAGTCTTGATCTGTCCCGAACAGTGCTGATGGGGCACTCGGCGGGCGGTCAACTCGCTCTGCGCCTCGCAGCCGATTCGGCCGGAAAGGCCGTAACCCCTGCTCTCGCAGTGAGTCTGGCCGGCGTGCTCGATCTGAAGGTCGGCGATGAGCGCTGGCTCGGTGAGGGTGCGGTGTCGAATGCGATCGGTGCGCGATTCGCCGGTGCGCAGGAGACGTACGAGGCATCGTCGCCGATCGCGAGGCTTCCGCTCGGAGTTCCGCATCTGGTGGTGTGCGCGGTATCGGACGATCCCAACCTGCTCGAGATCAGTCGGGCGTACTACGCCGCCGCGTCGGCGGGCTCGGATTCGGTCGGCTCGGTCGAAGGACCCGGGGGCCACTTCGCGGTCATAGACCCCGCGGCGGAGATCTATCAGGACATGGTTCGCGAGGTCGACGCCCGAATCCGAGGTACCCGAGACCACGCGTCCGAGTAAGTCCGTATCGTGCATGGTGTGACGCGCAACACAACGACGTGTATGCCGAGACTTCAGGAGCGAGATCGATGAAGAGCACCATGCAGGACACCCCACTGTCCATCGGCCAGCTGGTTCGATTCGGGACGTCCATTCACTCCTCGGCCGAGATCACCACCTGGACGGACACCGGTCCGACCACGGTGACCTTCGGGGAATTGGGTAGGCGGGCAGCGCAACTGGCACACGGTCTGCGGTCGATCGGCATCGACGACGATCAGCGCGTCGGAACGTTCATGTGGAACAACGCCCCGCACATGGAGGCGTACATGGCGATTCCTGCGATGGGCGCGGTGCTGCACACGCTGAACATCCGACTCTTTCCCGAGCAGCTCACCTACATCGTCAATCACGCCGAGGATCAGGTGATCATCGCCGACGCGAGCCTGCTCCCCCTGCTGACACCCCTGCTGCCGACGTTCGAGACCGTGCGGCATCTCGTCGTCGTCGGCGTCGACCCGACGCAGGTCACTGCACCCGACGGTATCGAGGTGCTGGGTTACGAGGACCTACTCGCAGGCAAGCCGGAGGAGTTCGACTGGCCCGAGCTCGACGAACGATCCGCTGCCGCAATGTGTTACACCTCGGGCACCACCGGCGACCCCAAGGGGGTCGTCTATTCACATCGCTCCATCTACCTGCATTCGATGCAGGCCTGCATGACCGACGCGATGGCAATTGCGCAGTCCGACAAGGTCTTGGCCATCGTGCCGATGTTCCACGCGATGTCGTGGGGATTGCCCTATGCAGCGCTGATGGTCGGTGCGTCACTGATCATGCCCGACAGGTTTCTGCAGCCGGCTCCGTTGGCGGAGATGATGTCGACACTGCGTCCGACAGCCGCGGCGGCCGTTCCGACCATCTGGCAGGCCCTGCTCGCTCACCTGGACGAGCACCCGGCCGATCTGTCGAGTCTGCGTGACGTGGTGGTCGGCGGTGCCGCGTGTCCACCGAGTTTGATGCGGGCGTTCCACGAGAAGTACGGGGTGCACATCTCGCAGGCCTGGGGCATGACCGAGACCTCGCCTCTGGGCACGTCCGGCAAGCCCGATGCCGGGCTGTCGGCTGAGGACGAGTTCGATTTACGTTGCACGCAGGGCAGATTCGTCGCCGGGGTTCGCGCACGACTCGTCGACGATGCAGGCACGGTGTTGCCGTGGGACGGTGCGACCGTCGGTGAACTCGAAGTCCGTGGCCCATGGATCACCGGCAGCTACTATCGCGCCGACGCAGACGACAAGTTCGACGACGGCTGGCTGCGGACGGGTGACGTGGGCACCATCTCCGAGGGCGGCTACCTACGACTGACCGATCGCTCCAAGGACATCATCAAGTCCGGGGGCGAGTGGATCTCGTCGGTGGAGCTCGAGAACCAGGTGATGGGGCATCCGGCAGTTCGCGAGGCTGCGGTGATCGGAGTGCCCGATCCGAAGTGGGACGAGCGGCCCCTGGTGGCCGTAGTCGTCCGCGAGGGCGCATCGGTGACAGCCGAAGAACTCAAGGAGTTCCTCGACAGCCGCGTCGCGCATTGGCAGCTGCCGGAGCGATGGACCTTCATCGACGAGGTCCCGAAAACCAGCGTCGGCAAATACGACAAGAAGCGACTGCGTAGCTCGCATGCCGACGGGGCATTGAACGTCATCGAGTTGGTCTGATCCGGTCGGCGAGTTACACGTCCCTCACACGACCTACGAATACCAGTAATGGTCTACCCCTAACGTCGTAACCGACAGCGACGACAGGGAGCCACCGACAGTGTTGATCAACCGTTGTGCAGCGGCACTGGCGGTGACCTCGGCCGTTCTCCACCTGAGGATGGGGATCGGCAGCGCACTCGGTGTTGTGGTCGCCGCCATGGCGGTGGTGTGCCTGCTGTGTGCTGCCGATCTGTGGCGGTCGACGAGCAATCGTCCATGGGTGATCATGGCGACGTCGAGCGCCGTGATGCTGCTTGCGCATGCCTCCGGTCCGGCGGGTCATCATCAGGCCCTCGTCACCGACAGCGTCAGCGACGTCTCGGCGGCCTCGATTCTTGCTGCGACCGAACTCGCGCTCGCCGCCGTCGTCGTTTTCCTTCGCACGCGCCGCATTCCGCCGGAACTTCTCCACTACCCATTGCAGGAGCCACGATGACCGATACCTTTGCGCCCGTTGTAGTTCACCCCTTCGAACCGCTGACCCCGCAGGAGATTTCGAGGACGTCGGCGATCGTGACTCGCGAGCGGAGCCTGACCTCCGCTGCGCGCTTCGTCTACATCGAGCTGCTGGAGCCGACCAAAGTTGATCTGCAGCAATCGGATACGGACCGTCGAGCATTCGTCGTCCTGCGTGACCGGGACGCCCATGCCACCTTCGAGGCAGTGGTCTCGCTCACCCATGATGCCCTGATCAGTTACACCGAGATCGCCGATGCCCAGCCACCCATCACACTGGAGGAGTTCCTTCGCTGCGAGGACGTCATCAAGGCCGATCCACGGTGGCAGGAGGCGATGGTCAAGCGCGGCGTCACCGACTTCTCGCTGGCGATGGTGGACAAGTGGGCCAGCGGCCACACCATGGAGGGCGACAACCCCGGTGGTCGACGCCTCGCCCGCCCGCTGACGTTCGTACGAAGCGAAGCGCAGGAGAACGGATACGCGCGGCCCGTCGAGAACCTTGTCGTCACAGTCGATATGGACACGATGGAGGTCGTCGACGTCGCAGACACCGGAGTGGTACCCATCCCACAGACTCCCGGCAACTACCTACCCGGATTCTACGAACGCCCCGGGAATGTCCCGGAGTTCTCCCACCAACGCGCCCCGATGAAGAAGATCGACATCACCCAACCCGACGGTCCGTCGTTCACGGTGGACGGCCACTACGTCGAGTGGGCCAACTGGCGCTTGCGCGTCGGCTTCACACCCCGTGAGGGGTTGGTGCTGCACGACGTCGGTTACGTCGATCGCGGAACTCTGCGGCCGATCATCCATCGGGCGTCGCTGTCGGAAATGTACGTACCGTACGGCGATCCCGGTGACAGTCAGTGGAACAAGAACGTGTTCGACGAGGGCGAGTACGGTTTGGGTGTTCTCGCCAATTCGCTTCAGCTGGGTTGTGATTGCCTCGGTGAGATTCACTACTTCGACGCGTACGTCAACGATCAGGACGGTCAGCCGATCGAACTTCCGAATGCGATCTGCATGCACGAGGAGGACTACAGCATCGGTTGGAAGCACACCGACTTTCGCGACAATGTGGGCCAGGTCCGACGCAACCGTCGTCTCGTCGTGTCGTTCTTCGCCACCGTGGGCAACTACGACTACGGATTCTATTGGCATCTGTATCTCGACGGGTCCATCGAGTTCGAGATCAAGCTGACCGGCATCATTTCCACCGGCGCGATCGAGCCGGGCACGATCCCCGAGTTCGGCACCCTCGTCGCTCCCGGGCTCTACGGACCGCATCATCAACACTTCTTCAGCGTTCGCCTGGACATGAACGTGGACGGGCTACGCAACAATCTCTACGAACTCGAAGCCGAGGCAGTTCCCGTCGGGCCGGACAATCCGCACGGCAACGCGTGGCGTCAGACCAAGCGCCATCTCGTCACCGAATCGCAGGCGCAGCGAGTCGCCGATCCACTCCGGGCTCGTTCGTGGTTGATTGCCAACGCGGACAAAAGGAACAAGCTCGGCGGGCATATCGGGTACAAGATCGAGCCGTCCGGTGCGGTCGCTCTGCCTCTGGCACAGCCCGGTTCGCAGCAGGCTCGCCGAGGCGGGTTCGCCGCCAAGCACCTGTGGGCGACGCCGTACGCAGAGCGGGAACGCTATGCAGCCGGTGAGTACGTGGCCCAGAATCCTGGCTTCGACGGCCTGGTGGCATACACCGCGCAGGATCGCTCACTCGAAGACGCAGACCTGGTCATCTGGCCCACGATCGCCGCGCACCACGTGGTGCGCCCCGAGGATTGGCCGGTCATGCCGGTCAGCCATGTGAGTCTGCACCTCAAGCCCACGGGATTCTTCGACGGCAATCCGATGCTGGATCTGGCGCCGGAGACGCCGAAATCCGCGGGGCACTGCTGCACCGAGTAGCCATCCGCGTCCGGGCCCGGGGACCACGGTCTCCGGGCCTGCTCTCTACGTAGACGTCTCGGTGACCGACGCACTCACCAGCGACGAGGTGCGCACACTCAATCGAGTTCGGTCAGCGCGGAACAGGTCCACCGAATACTCGACGGGTCGTTCGGACTGGTCGTATCCGATGCGTTCGAGTTTCAGGATGGGCGTTCCCTCGGGCTGTCGGAGCAACGAGCCCGCAGGCGCACTGATCGTCGCCAATTCGATGGATTCGTCTGCCATACAGACCGATACGCCGAGCCTGGTACGCAGTGCCTCGTACACCGAGTTCAACGGGGTCTCCAGAACTCGGCCACAGATGCTGTCGCTGAGGTACATCTGCTCCAGCGACAGCGTGTCCCCGTCCGCGAAGCGCAGCCGCAGCAGCGATACCACCGGTCCGTCTCCCAGCACCTGCGCCGCCTCCGGGCTCGGCTCGGCGATCCGCGCCGAGATGACCTTGGTCCCGTCGCGAAATCCCTGTTCGTGCAGCATCTGCGGGACGCCCTTGACGGTGTTGAGGCTCCGCAGAAGTCGCCGGCTCTGACAGAGGGACTGCGCACTTTCCGGTGACGACGAACCCGGTGTAACCGAGGTCAGGAACGCACCGCCGGCTCGCCCCTTCGTCCGTCGGATGACGCCGTCGCGTTCGAGAAGATCCAGCGCTTTGCGCAGCGTCGTCCGTGACGTGCCGAGTCGCTCGGCCAGTTCGCGTTCGGGAGGCAACCGAGCGACGGACCGCGATTCGAGCTCGGCAGCCAACCGAAGAAGCGCCGCGTGCGTCTGCTCCATCAACAGCACCGAATCACCTCGATTCACTCGTCACGACTGCAGAAGCCCATTCAATCTTCAATCAGGCCCGAGCAACACCCCTCGACCTGGGCATTAACGCACGATTAACACGGCGGGTGTCCTATGACCCGCAACCAGGTCACGCGTTACACGACGTTCACGTATCGACGAGAAAACCAGAAATGGTCTACGCCCATCGTTGCACCTACCCGAGAACGCAACATCTACCGAAGGGTGCAACACCGTGGAGGATTCCAGGTCGGCACGCGCCGCTCTCGGCGTGGAGCTCGCCCGCTCGGCGGGCGAGATCGCTCGTCGCTGGTTCGACACCTCAGCCCTCACCGTCGAACAGAAACAGGACGGTTCCCCTGTTACACAAGCGGATCGCGACATCGAGACGCACATCAGAGCCGGCGTCGCCGAGCACTTCCCCGCCGACGGCTTTCTCGGGGAGGAGTTCGGTGAAACCAGTGGCACGTCCGACTACCGATGGATCGTCGACCCGATCGACGGTACCAAGTCGTTCGTGCACGGAGTTCCGTTGTACGCCAACCTGATTGCGCTAGAAGAAGGCGAGCAGATCGTCTTCGGCGTCATCAACCTACCCAGCGCAGACATCCTCATGCACGCCGAGCGCGGCAAGGGGTGCTGGAAAAACGGTGAGCAGGTACATGTTTCGACCAGAACCGATCTGGACGGTGCCTATGTGATGGCAACCTGGCTCGAGGACTGGCACCCGGATACCATCGTCGACCTCCACGCCACGGGTGCCGTGCTGAGGACGTGGGGCGACGCCTACGGCTACATGATGGTCGCGAGCGGCCAGGCCGACGCGGTGGTCGACTACACGACGCAGATCTACGATCTCGCCCCCATGCCGGTGATCATCGAGGAAGCCGGCGGCACGTTCACCTCGCTCGACGGAGCGCGAGACTTCGACAAAGGCAACGGGATTGCGACCAACGGCGCAATTCACGACTCGGTTCTCAAAATAGTCAACCAAGGATGACGCACATGAAAGAGTACATTCGCGGCCTGAGCCGAAAGAGCATCATGACGTTCTTCGGCGGTATCTACGCTCTCGCTCTGGTCTTCGCACTGTTCCCCCCGCTGTACATGTGGGGCAGTGGCATTCGCTACGAGATTCTCGGCATTCCGTTCGCCATCATGTACTGGCTGATCAACGGAGTCGTTCTGGGACTCACTCTCTGGGGTCTCTACATCGTCGAGGACATCCGCGGCGAACTCGACGAGGATCTCCTCCCCGCTACCGCACCGCTGACTGGAGAATGACATGTTGATCATGCTGGGAATGCTCGGCGTCTTCTACGCCGTCGTCATCTTCATCCTCTACACCACCCAACAGAAGACCTCCCCCACGTTCGACGAGTACTCGGTGGGCGGTCGCAGCTACGGTCCCTGGTACGTCGCGATGAGCTACGTCAACTCGTGGTGGCCGGGCTCGGTGTTCATCGCGTTCTTCGGACTAGCCAGCGGCGCAGGCGTATTCGGCCTGTACGGCCTCGCGTACTCCAGCCTCGGTGTCGCCATGATGTACTTCATGGCCACCCGCGCGTGGCGATGGGGAGCGAAGTACAACCTCCGTTCACAGCCCGACCTGCTGGGCCTGCGCTTCAACTCGCGCGGTACCAAGATCGTTGCCAGCGTCATCGGCATCGTCTCGCTCTTCCCCTGGGTCGTGCTCGGCATGCAGGCACTCGGCGAGGTCTTCCAGATCGCCAGTGCCGGAGCATGGTCGGTCACCACGTGCCTGTTCGTCGGCCTGGCCGTCATCGTCATCCGCCAGTACTGGACGGTCAAGATGGGGATGCGCGGCCTGATCATGACCGACATGTTCCAAGGTCTGGTCGCCTACGTCTTCTCTGCGGCACTGTGCCTGATTCTGCTCTCCGGTGTCGCCGGCGGTCCGATCAGCTTCTCGACCCTCGGAGACGTCGCCGACGAGTACCTGCGCGTTCCCGGCGACGGCGACTCCTACGGTCCGTTCTACCTCTTCGCGCTCATCTTCACCGGTGTCGTCGGATCGCTGTGCTGGCCGACGAGCTTCCAGCGCATCTACACCGCGTCCAGTGTTCGCGCCGTCAAGTCCGGCACCATCCGCACCGTGCTGATCTCCGGCGTCTTCTACTCCCTGCTCATGCTCGTCGGCATCGCCGGCACGGTCATTCCCGCCGTCGCCGACTCGCCGCAGACCGGCTGGTTCACCATTGCCGAAAGCTACGGCGGGACGTGGCTTCTGGGGCTTGCCGCCACCATGGTGTTCGCCGCGTCCATGGGCCACATCGACGGCAGCGTGCAGGTCTGCGGACTGCAGATCGCCAACGACATCGTCAACTCCGACAAGCGCAAGCTCACCGACAGCCAGCTCACCAAGGTGGCCAAGACGAGCATGCTCGCGTTCATGGCAGCGGCGGCCATCGTCGCCTACGCCACCTTCAACATGACGCGCCTGCAACTCCTCGCGCAGATCTCGTACCAAGGCGTTGTGCAGCTTGCCATTCCGCTGTTCCTCGGCATCTTCTGGCGAGGCGGCAACGGTAAGGGCGCAGTCGCCGGAATGATCTCCGGATTCACCGTCGCACTGGTGCTCACCGCGATCTTCCCGGACGACATCGCCGGGCTGGGCAGCCTCACCGGTGGCGTCGTCGGCATGGCCGTCAACCTGGCCGTGTTCCTCATCGTCTCCAAGGCCACCGGAACCACGGCCGAGGAGAAAGCCCGCGTCGACGAGATGTTCGAGGTCGGGAAGCGTCCTACCCGCACGGCACCGGTCGACCTGTCCTTCGAGGACCAGATCGAAGAACTGGCCACCAACCCCGCACCGGAAAAGATCTGACCGTGACATTTCTCGACGACTTCACCGCTATGTCGCAGTTCGGTGCCACCGCCGCCGGTGGTGTGCACCGCGAGGCAGCAACCGCGGACGACGGTCGAACCAGGCGGTTCCTCGCCGACTGGTTCGACCGGCACGGCTTCACCACCACTGTCGACGCGGTGGGCAACATGTACGGCACAGTGGAATTTGCCCCAGGCGCACCGTACGTCCTCGTCGGTTCGCATCTCGACAGTCAGCCGACCGCCGGGAAGTACGACGGGGCCTACGGGGTCCTCGCCGCAGCCCACGCTGCGTACGAGGTCGCCGAGTGTGTCGAACGTGGCTCGGTCGCACCACAATTCAACCTTGCGGTGGTGAACTGGTTCAACGAGGAAGGCTCCCGCTTCTCACCCAGTCTGATGGGAAGCGGGGTCTTCATCGGCAAGTTCGAGGCCGACGACATCCTGAAGGTCACCGACCGTAGTGGTGTCAGCGTGCGGGATGCCCTGTCCAATATCGGTTTCCACGGCAATGATTCCGCTCCCGAGGCCGCCTCCTACGCCGAGATCCACATCGAACAGGGTCCCATCCTCGAAAGCACTGGCACGACGATCGGCATCGTCACCGCCAACTGGGCCGCGCGGAAGTACTCGATCACCGTGCACGGCGAGCAGTCGCACACCGGCGCAACTCATATGGCCCTGCGTCACGACGCGTTGGTCGGCGCATCCCGAATCGTGCTCGCTGCCCGCGATCTCACGACTCAGTTTCCGGAACAGGCGCTGCTGGCCTCGGTCGGCGAGTTCGACGTCGAACCCAATTCCCCGATCGTCGTGCCGTCGAAGGTCACCATGGCCATCGACATCCGGTCCTCCGATCCCGAGGTTCTCGAGCAGGCCCACGAGAAGATGCTTGCAGCAATCGATTCCGTGAACGCCGACGGGGAGGTGCGCGTCAGCATCGACACGTCGGCGCTGCGTCCGTCCACGAGCTACCAGATCGAGGGCGTCGAACTCGCCGAGGAAGCCGCCGAGTCCCTCGGATTGTCGTGTCGACGGATGCTCACCATGGCCGGCCACGACTCGGTGAATCTCAAGGACGTCGTTCCGACGGTGATGCTGTTCGTCCCCAGTGTCGACGGCATCTCGCACAGCGAGAAGGAGCTGACCCACGACACCGACCTGCTCGACGGCGTGAAGATGCTCGCCGAGACGGTCGCGCGCATGGTGCGCGGCGATATCGGGGTCGTCCCGCCCGTCGAACTCGCCGGCACGAAAGGCACTCGATGAATCCCCTCTTGACGAAGACGGTCGCCGAGATTCGCGAGGCGTTCGGCAGAGGTGAGACCACTCCCCTGCACCTGCTCGATGCCACGCTGGAGCATCTGGCGGCCATCGACCCCGTGATCAATGCGATGGCGTACGTGGATGAATCGGGTGCACGTGCGGCAGCTCAGGCCGCGACCGATCGACTCGTATCCGGTCGTGCCCGGGGCGACTTGGACGGCATTCCGGTGACGATCAAGGACAGCATCCATGCGATCGGTATGCCGTGGCGACACGGCGTCGCCGCGAATGCGGACCTGCCGATGTCGACCGTCGACGCACCACCGGCTGCCCGGCTCAAAGAAGCCGGTGCCGTCATCATCGGAAAGACGACGATGCCCGACATGGGGATGATGGCGGCGGGCGTCAGCTCGCTGTACGGAATCACCCGCAACCCCTGGGACCTCTCTCGCAATACCGGTGGATCCAGTGCAGGCGCAGGTGCGTCGTTGGCGTCGGGCATCGGTTTCGGTTCTGTCGGTTCCGATATCGCCGGGTCGGTGCGGTTGCCTGCGGGACACTGCGGGCTCGTTGCATTGAAGCCGACGCAGGGCCGCATTCCGCATACCGCTCCGTCGACCATGCGATCGGCCGGTCCGATGGCGCGCACCGTCGACGATCTCATCGATCTCTACGGTGTCATCTCGAGGCCCGATCCCCGGGACACGTGGAGCCTGCCCTACGAGGACACCACCGATATACGCGGGGGCCTGGCTCCTGCCGGACTTCGCATCGGCGTCATGCTGGACATGGGCTACGGCCCCTCCGTTTCCGACGACGTACAGGCCGTGGTGCGTTCTGCAGCAATGCAACTGAGTGCAGCGGGTGCCGTGGTCACCGAGATGCCGCCGGTCTTCGGCGCAGATCCGTACCCGGCGTTGGATCGCCTGTTCCAGGTTCGTGCGCGCACGGAGTGGGAGGCCATTCCCGAGAATCGTCGATCGGACGTCTTGCCCGCGGTCGCGGACTGGGCCACGGCGGCGGCAGAGAATTCGGCGGCTCAATTCTCGCGCGACACCGACGCGGTGATGCGCTCGCAGGAGATGATTCGGGCGCAGACGGCCGAATTCGACTTCGTCATCTCGCCGGTCATTCCGACGGTGGGTTTCGGGGCCGAAGAGGTCGGGCTCGACCCGGCACAACCATTGGGCCACTGCAGTTTCACCGCGTGGTTCAACCAGACCGCACAGCCTGCCTCGGCACTCTGCTTCGGCTTCAGCGCACACATGCCCGTCGGAATCCAGGTCGTCGGACCGCGGTTCGCAGATCAGGCGGTGCTCCGGCTGACGAAATGGCTCGAGAGCGCACGCGGATTCGAGATGGACTGGCCGACAGCTGTGGCCGCTGACACGATCGGAGCACTGGGATGACTGTGCGACAGACATTGAGCGAGTTGGGTATCTGGGCGACGGGCGACCTGACGTTGGACCCCAGTACCACCATGGCGAGCCCCAGTTGGTGGGGCGCGGACTCCGAGCGCTATTCGGCGCGGGCTGAGGTTGCGGACTCGGGGGCAGGGTCGGCCGCATACGTGAAGGTGATGGAACCGCATGCCCGCGACTACATCGATATCGCAGCAACATTCTCCGCTGCCACCGCGGCCGGTGACGCGGGCATCGGCCCCGCTGTCTTCTTCTCCGACGCAGCGTCCGGTGTGCTGGTGATGGAGGATTTCACCGGACTCTGTTCGACCGCAACGCTCGATCTGTTCGACGAGGATGCGAGCGTCGAAAAGCTCGTGGCACTGCGGACCTCCGTTCACCGGCTCAGCGGAATCACCAGACGTGCGTCGGTGTTCGAGGACCTGGCGCATGTGCGGGGCCTGGTCGAGCGGGTCGGCGGCGCATTGCCGGCCGACTTCGACTGGATGCTGCGCACTCTCGGACCCGCCGAAGCGCGGATAGAGAGCGCCGGCGTCGACGCGGTGCCATGCCACGGCGACGGCAATGTCTCCAACGTGCTGGTGCTCGACGACGGCAGCATGCGGCTCGTCGACTGGGACGTTGCGGCGCTGATGGATCCGCTGCAGGACATCGGTGCGTTGCTCGCCGAGATCCGCCCGTTCGACACCGACGCACGTGAGGTGTTCGAGATGATGTGGGGGTCGTTCGACAGTGCGTTGTTCGATCGCGCCCGTATCTACGGCATCGCCGACTGCCTGCGGTGGGCCCTCATCGGCTCGTATGCGGACGCGATGAGGCCTGGCACGCACGAATATTCGAAGTTCTCCGACTGGCAGTTCCTGAGGGCGCGCGCTGGACTGCGCGACCCGCATTTCGACGACCGAGTACGGAACATCTGAGGTGGCCATGAACGAGATCGCACTGGGATCTGCCCGCACCGAACCCGAGCGGCAGGTGGAGAAAGCCCTGGCCGCTGTTGCGCAGTGGGAGGGACTGAACATCACCTATACCCCGGTACCCGGAGGGCTGATGAACAGCAATTGGCGCATCACCGTCGAGGGAAAACTCAAGCGCTACTTCATGAAACTTCCCGGCGCCGGAACGGATTCGTTCATCGATCGGTCGCTGGCCAACGAAGCTGCGCGTCGTGCAGGTGCTTTGGACATCGGCCCCGAGGTGGTGCTGTTCGATCCGGTGACCGGCGTGGAAGTCATCGAGTTCCTCGAGGGCTATCGGGCGTGCACCAACGGTGACCTCAAGCGCCCCGAGATTCCCCTGGGCATGATCGATCTGTATCGCGTGCTGCATTCTGGCAGCAAGCTCAGCATCACGAAGACGATTTTCGACATGATCGACGAACACCTCGATCAGGTTGCCGAACTCGGCGTGAGATTGCCGCGCGACGCCGAGGTGATCCTCGCGGAGTACGGGCAGGCGAAGAACGCGATGTTGGCGTCCGGACTGGATCTGGTTGCGTGTCACAACGACCCGATGCCGGGCAACATCCTCATCGGAGACGGTCTACCGATGAAGTTGGTGGACTACGAGTTCGCGTCGAACAACGACCGCGCCTACGAGCTGGCCGTGATGATCACCGAGATGTTCTACGGCGAGCAGCAGACCATGGAGCTGATCGAAGAGTTCTACGGCAAAGCCGAGTGGTCGATGATCTCCCGGGTGCAGGTGTGCAGCGCACTCGCCGACGTCAAATGGGGGCTGTGGGGTTGCATGAACCACAAGCTCAGCACCGCATGGGATTTCGACTACCACAAGTACGGAACCTGGAAGCTTGCCCGCGCGAGGATGAAGATGGCGGATCCGCGTTGGGCGTTCTGGCTGCAGGGGTTGTGAGGTGACCACACTCGATCGCGTCGGAGCCCTGAGCGTCAACGGTTTCGATGCGTCCTCGGCCGTGGGTCTCAGCACTCGCACGCTCGATCTGGTCGAGCGTCGAAGGCGGGTGCTCGGGCCCGCCTATCACCTGATGTACGAGACTCCGCTCGAGTTGGTACGAGGCGAGGGTGTGTATGTCTTCGACGCCGATGGCACGCGATATCTCGACATGTACAACAACGTTGCCAGCGTGGGGCATTGCCATCCCCGGGTGGTCGAGGCCGTCACTCGGCAGATGTCGTTGATCAACACGCACACGCGGTACCTGCACGAGGCGGTGATCGGATACGCCGAGGATCTGGTCGGCACCTTCCCCGACCGGTTGAACACCGCGATGTTCACGTGCACCGGGTCCGAGGCCAACGACCTCGCTCTCCGGATCGCACGGCACGCGACCGGCCGCCAGGGCATCATCGTCACCGAAAGTGCCTATCACGGTGGGACTGTGGATGTGGCGGCTTGTTCGCCGTCGATGGGTCCGGCGTCCTTTCGCGACGCTCCGTGGTTGCGGACAGTTCCGGCACCGGATGCGTACCGGGTCGAGGGCGATCTGGGAACGTGGTTCGCCGAACAGGTGCAGGCGCAGATCGACGACCTGGCCTCGTCCGGGATCGGTATCGCGGCTTTGCTGATCGACTCGATCTTCGCCTCCGACGGGATCTTGCCGGAGCCGACGCCGTTCCTGAAGCCCGCGGCAGATGTCGTTCATGCTGCGGGTGGGCTGTTGATCGCCGACGAGGTGCAGCCGGGATTCGGCCGGCTGGGCGCATCGATGTGGGGCTTCGAGCGGCACGGGTTGCTGCCCGACATCGTCACGATGGGCAAACCGATGGGCAACGGCATGCCCATCGCCGGACTGGTGATGCAGAGCTCGTTGGCGGAACAGTTCGGACGAGACCTGCGCTATTTCAACACCTTCGGTGGCAATCCGGTGACCATCGCTGCGGCGCAAGCGGTACTGGACATGATCCGAGACGAGGACTTGGTGGCCAATTCGGCCGCGATGGGTGAGCGCATGCTGGCAGGCCTGAGCACGGTCGCTGATCGCGTCGATTCCATCGGGGACGTCCGGGGTGCAGGTTTGTTCGTCGGAGTCGAATTCATCGGCCCTGCAGGTCGACCGGATCCGCCCGGGGCACTGCGCGCGGTCAACGCGATGAAGAAACGCGGGGTCTTGATCTCGGCCACCGGCCTGTACGGAAACACCCTGAAGATCAGACCGCCGTTGACCATCGAGGCGGCGGACGTCGACTACTCCCTCGAACAGTTCGCAACAGTCGTGGCCTGACGGGTGGGGCTACCTTCACCGGGCTGCTCGGTGCGCTGGACGGCGCGTGACGGGGACTCGTCGGACCTCGTTGATCGAGACCCAGCAGAGCGTTGTGGCAGATTGCTACGCTGGCAATACTGCTGCGGCGATAGGACATCACATGGGCACCACCTCGTCTCTACGTATCGACGACGAACTCTACGATGCGGCAAAAGTGGCCGGATTTGCTGCAAGCCGAAGTGCCGCCCAACAGATTGCCCACTGGGCACTGATCGGCCGTGAGATGGAGCTTTCACATCGAGTCCCGGCACGCGATATTGCCGATGTGCTCGCAGGTAAGGCGCGCTATGACGACCTGACGCCGCACAGGCAGGCCGTCGTTCGCGCGGAGTGGACAGAACAGATCGAATCGGTGACGGAGTCGCTCGACTTCGAGAGTGAATTCACTGCAGAAGGTCGCTCGTACGTCGAGTCCGACGAGCACGGCAACGTCGAGTAGAGCAACCGTCGATAGAGCGCGCTCCCGAGACAGCCCATCGTGACAACACCGATCTCGGACCCGGTACTTCATCTACTCGCTGGGCCCAATGGTGCCGGCAAGAGCACCTTCAACGCGAGCGTACTGTCACCGGTCACGCATCTTCCGTTCGTCAATGCCGACGAGATCGCGCACGATCGATGGCCCGGCGACGAGTCTGCGCACGCCTACGATGCGTCGAAAGTTGCTGCCGAGCTGCGTGCGGAATTCCTCTCGGCACGATCGTCGTTCGTCACCAAGACCGTCTTCTCGCACGAGTCCACGGTCGAACTGGTCCAGTCTGCCGTCGGTGCAGGCCATTTGGTGACGCTGCACGTAATCGCAATTCCCGTCGAAACGGCTGTGGCCCGAGTACAGAACCGTGTCGATCAAGGCGGCCATTCGGTTCCGGAGGCGAAAGTTCGCGAACGGTACGACCGGTTGTGGCCTCTCCTTCGCTCTGCGGTCGAGATGGTGGATCGCGCTCAGGTGTACGACAATTCATCAGCGCGACGCCCGTTCCGCACGATTGCCCGGTTCGATCGCGGTCACCTCGTAGGACAGGCCGAATGGCCCAGCTGGATGCCACCGGCCCTCCGTTCGTAACCGCCCTGTCCCGTTGATCGCATTCTGAACATCTCGCCTGAATAGGAACGATCGGGAGACGGTTGACATATCACCCTGCGATCGATTGCACCGGACCCAACGAAGTCAGTGTTCTTTCGGCAACGCGTTCGAGCTAACGCCGCGTTGCCCCGTCCCGGGCACGCATGGGACATGCCTGACAGGATCCTGTTCTTGGCTACTCGTCGACTTCCGCGCCGTATCTGACGGCAAGTTCAGCCAATCCGTCGTCATAACCTTGGCCGATGGGTCGAAAGCGCCATCCACTCCCCCGGCGGTAGATCTCGGCCAACAGCATCGACTGTTCGGTCGTGGCTGCGTCGAGCACAGCTGTGGCGACCGTCGAATCGACTCCATCGAGACCCTGCATCGGGTACCGACGCTGTCGCCGCGCATCTCGGATCGTTCACCACGTACGACCCATCGGTGAAGACCGCGGTGCCGCCGTAATCGCAATATCTCAATTCAGGCGGTGCCGGCGGGACATACGTATCGCACTCGGCTTCGTACCCTGTCGTGCCATCTGAGTACAGGGCGGTGCCTGACTGATACAGATCCAAGTCACCGCACTCGTAGGTGTTTGGTTGGACAGGCAATGTCGATTCAGTATCGCAATGAACTGACCACCGACACGGGCGAGTCGACATTCGGATATGTCGTTATGCTTTCGTTCACAGGCATAACAGGGCTCAGTCATATAAAAGAGGGTCGTATTGTCGCCTATGCATGTAGTCGCAAGCATAAGGAGCGAATATGGCCCATCCGCGACGACGAAGTCGGAGATATCCGAGTGAGGTGGCGGCCGCCTTCGTCGCACGTCGGCTTCAGTTACGCCTCACTCAAGCAGAGTTGGCATTGCTCGCCGACGTGGGTCGGTCGACGATCCAAGCTCTCGAAGGCGGCAAAGACTCGATCCAACTCGATGGTGCGATCGCCATCGCGAATGCGCTGGGCTGTGACCTTACTTTGCGGACTCGATCCGGAACGCCTGTGCCACCTCTGGATTCGCGTTGACCAAGCCTCAATGCCCGACCGGCCAGGCGGACTGCAACCCCGCGTGGCCGTAGAGCTCAGCCATGGAACCCGAATCGGTTCTCGGTAAAGGGTTCCGATCGTCTCGTACGCAACGATTTCAGGGTCTTGCGTACCGGAACTCGTTGATGACGTCGCACAGTCTGGTCAGGCGCGCTGCACACCCACGCCCGTCAGTCTCTCTGCTGCTGCATCGGTTCCGAGTTCGACTCGGGCGTCTGGGTTGTCGATATAGAACCGAATCCACTGTTCCAGCGCCACCGGGTGGACATCGAAGCGTCTGCAGTCGAGTTCGATGTACTTACCTTTCGGCATGATTTCGATTCTCCAGAGCAAGGTTGTGAAGCGCCGGTTCATCTTCGCCATTTCGTCGACCCTCACCAGGACCAACGGGTACGACTCCACAACCACAGCGGGTCTCGGATATCCACCCACGGTACCTGGATGTCGAATGCCCAGCCGCGGTGGCGAATCCCGTCGTCCGAAAGCTCGAGGTAGCCGTTGCGAATGCTGCGCAACAGGATTGGAATCAGAAATGAGGCCATGGACAATCCCATTGCCGCAAGAACCCATCCCACCCCACCCGAGGTGAAGTCCATCGCGATCACGCAGATCGACAGAGAGCTGACTATAACGGCGAGCAACCTCAAGCCCAGCGGGTTGTAGCGCACAGTCGAGCCCTGCACCCAACGGCGGACGTCAGAGCCTGTCGTGATCGACGGGACGTTGGTCCACGCGAAAGCCATTGTGCCGGTGCAGAACACAGAAAATCCGAATGTCGACAGCGCAGAGGCGATCATTCCCTCCACGACACTCACCACGCACAAGTACAGAGCAATCAGCGCCGCAACCCCGAAGATCACGCTTCGAGCGATCATCGACCCCGGCGATGCCACCCAGCGCCGCACTTCACTGGCCCGCACATCAGAAAATCGCATCCCACGCCCCTGTCGCCAGTTTGCCGATTGCCGACCCCTTGCCGGCAACTGCACAGCACCATCACCAATGGCGTTGCGGACGCGGCCCCACAGCATCAGACGCAGCAGGGGTCGCGCCGGTTCCGTAGTCTCGGGCTGTTCTCTGGTCCGGTAGCAGTCGCCAGATAGTTGTTTCAGTCCCACACCGCAAGCCCGCCGCCCGCCACACTGACTGCTTTGAAGCCCTCCGGCGCTGCAACGGTCCACGCTTCGAAATCAGGGGCGAAGGGAACTACCAAGCTTGCACGGTCGGCGAACTCCATTAGCAAGCCGCCATCATCGGATGCACACGCGTACGCGACCAGTCTGCCGATAAGACGCTGGACAGTGCTGTCTTCGGATAGCAGCGTGTGCGGCAGACCTCGGAACACCACGGTCCCAGGCTCAGTGACTCGAAAATTCGACTCGATGCGAATTTCGCAATCACGATCTGTACGCAACGTGAGGGAGAACCCGAATTCCATGGACACAATCGTGTGCCGTACGAGAGGAAGCTCCACACGCGTCCACCCTTCCGGAATCGGGCGACAGTCATTGCCGCTCCTGACTGTCAGACGCAGCAGCGATCTCCGCGGTTCCACTGACAAGCCGACCCGTCGAGGGCCTGGTGGACGGCGTCAGCGAGACAGCGTCTGCAAGGTCGCCTCGCCCGCGCGGTACCCCGCCTCGAACAACCATGGCCACTCGGAGAAATCCTCGGGGTCGACGACCACCGTCTCGACACCACCGTTCCCACGCCGCTTGGGCATGTTCTCGGGATGGGACGGGAACCGATCCTTCAGGTACGCGGGTTCGAGACTCTGCCGAAAGATCAGCCACGTCCGAGGCGTGAATCCCACTGCTTCAGCACGTTTCGCGAGGTCGATCCAGGCTTCGGCATTTGCGTAACCGCCTTCGAGTACCAACCTCCGAGTCTCGAGCATCGGAAACACGCCGTACCAGATCGGCGGGTAACTCAGGAGCGTCTGGCACCAGGTACGACGGCGTTCGTGCGGAATGGGTTCCCACTTCGCCTGTGCTGCTTGGAGTTCGTCGCTACCGGACATTGTTCACCTCATTCTGGAGGTGCAACCCTCCATCGACTTGCGCGCCTGCGATTGCGGGACGCGCCGGTTCTTCCCCTGGGGCACCCTGTCGATGGAGACGGGGTTGCCGGACAGCCGGCCAGGTACCTACGGCTGTCACTCTTGAACCTTCTTCGACAATAGCCGAGGGTTACGGCTTGGACAATCATTGCGTTCGGCTGAGCAGCTCAACCCATTTCGCACTTCAAGAGTCCCCGGCTCAGAGCCCAGTCAACGACTGCGCCCCGAAAAAGGAGTCCGACCAAAGCAGCGAGACCTCCAGTAGAACCATGCTGTCCGTGCGCTACGCTCGGCCTTACTGGGGCTCAATGTATTTCAGCCGCAATCAAGCCTTCAGCTCGATTACCGATTCGACAAGCAGCGCAGTACCTACGTAGACGCACAGCGGCACCGATCACACCTGGATGTGAAAGTCACTCGCCCAGACCCTCCGCGATCTCCCCGATGGACTTCAATGTCCGCTGATCGGCATACTCGGCCTCATCGAAATAGCGCTTGAACACCGACCGCATCAGCTCGATGACCTCGATATGTTGCATCAGCACGACGTGCAGCGATCGATCACCACTGAAGGCAATCCTCTCGAACTTCTCGCCGAGCTGCCTGGCCGAATCCAAGGTACCGAATGCCTCTACGTCGACCAAGTTTTGCGTTTTCACCACCATATCCTTCAAGTGTCTGATGTAGGCAGCGCACACCTCGTCACACCGGAACGCCACGCCTTCGGGAATCTCGAGCTGCCCGGACTCTGCCTGCATCGACAGTGACTGCCACTGCTGCATCGTTGATGCAAGCTCGTTCGTTTTTAAACCCATCGGTTGCCTTCACCTACCTTCAGACGGCAAGGACGGCCGGATTGAACGCGCCAACCGTTCGACCTCGACACACGGATCGTCAAGAGGTGGTGTCATCACCAACCCGTCGAGATTCAGGTACACGACGCCACCCGGGTGGCCGAAAGCGACACCGCAGTTGACCTCGTCGTACTTGATGGCCCGCTGGAAGCGCATGCCGTCGAGTCCCTCGATGGGCTCGAAATTCTCGAACGGTCCCCGTTCACGCAGGTAGTCGAGACTTTCAGTAGACGAGAAGATACCGACGCGATACCACGGCGTCGGCAGTGGATTCGTCCAAAAACAAGTCATCCAGTCTTCCGAAATCGGTAGATCCCCTACCAAGTTCGGGGACTTCGTCTCGACCGCCAAGCCCGCATCTTCGATGGCAGCGTCTGGGATGGTGCACGGATCCCACGCACCATTGGCCGGCGCGGTTGCCGTCGCCGATGTCGTCGACGGGCCCGCAAGGGGAATGTCTTCGGTCGCCCCTCCGCATCCGGTTGCCACCAGCATCAGTCCGACCGCACTCCCGATCAGCAATCGCATCTTGCTCACAGCACTCCGTCCCTGGAACCCGTCCTTGATGTTGGACGCAGCTACCGGCGCATCGGTTCCATTGGATCGGACGCAGGTGAGCTGGTGCTTCGTTGACCTCAGGCGAGCAGCGTAAATGTGTTCCCCACACATCCAGCATGTACGCAGTCGACGCACTCTCATCGCACCAGGTCGTTCCTCGCCCGGAAAAGAATCGAGGAGACGAATCAGATCATCGCGACGAGCCGGATCTGCCGCGGCATCGCGTGGCGTCCAACCGTCGAGAGCGGGGATGGAGTTGCCGTCCATCGCGACCATCGCAAACGTGTCCAGAAGACGACCTGCGGTTCGGCTCGTTCCGTCGTCGGTCCCACATTTTTCCTATGCTGTGCTCGTGCCCTCCGACCGAACAGACAGCAACCTCGCTCGCGTGATTCCACTGTTCGGTCGCCGGGGATCCCGTACCACCGACACGGAATTCGCCGACGACATCGAGCCGACAGTCGAGTCCCCGGTCGAAGGACTAACGCCCCACGATATCGAGCTCACACCACCGACCGCCGAGGACGAATTTGCAGCGCTGACCGCATCGAAGCCGATAGCGCAGCTTCGTTCGCTCCTCGACTGGCTCGGTACGTCACGACCGATCACCGGCACGGGTGTTCCCCGGCCCGGGTCGGTCAGCGAGCTGGCGGAGGCCGTCGGGGTGGATCTGGACGCGCGAGCGCGGAATTCACGATCCATGCGCGACATCCGCGACTTGATGACATTGTGGGATGCGGCGACGGCGGCCGGATTGATCGAGTTGACATCCACTACGGCGATACGCGGCCCCTGGGCCGACGAGTTCGCCCACTCACTTCCCGGCTCGCTGGCCGCCCACCGGACGGCTCTCTCGCACGTCGTCCGCCGGTACTTCCACAGCGAGGACCCGCGCCGCCAGTCGCAAGCCCCCGATGTCGTTGCCGGACAGATAGTTCTCGCCGCGATGACGGGCACTCCACGGAAGCGGCTCCCGGAGGTCGGTTCGGCCCACTCCGGGGATCTGTACGAACACATCATTGCGTTGATGCTCCGCGGCCTACTGGACCAATTCATCGCCGACGGGTGGCTAATCTGCGACGGGATATACGAGGTGCCGGCACCCTTGCGACCGACCGTCCTGGACGCCATGAAGTCACTTCGATACTACGAAACGGATGGCCTCAACCGATGATCATCACCGGATTGTTCTTCGCCGAGTATGCGCGAGCCTCAAACGACATGCTCGACATCCTCGGCGGCGTCTGGGATACCTGCACGGTTCCCCGCCAGTCCCGCATGCTCGAATGCCGACTGGTCGCACTGCTGCAGACGGGACCCGATGACATCGGTAAGGACTTTCCCGCGACTCTCGAAGTGCTCGACGCACACGGCGAACACATCGTGAATCAGCGTGGCCTGCAGATCCCCGGTGCCGGCTTCACCGGCGAGAATCGATTCTGGTTCCTGCCGATGCAGATGGTGTTCCGCGACGAAGGTCGGCACAACTTCATCCTCAGCGCCGGTGGGGCCACAGCGAGCGTCGGGCTTCGCATTGCCTTCGGCTGACGTCAGGTGCTGATCGACTCCCGCGCAGCAGCTCTGGCGACCACTCGACGAGCGGTTCGGGCCACAGCTTCGTCGATCAGGAATCCCTTGCTGTCGACGGCCACGCCCGAGGTTGCACGTTCCAAGTCGGCCAACAGTTCTTTGGCCTCGCGGACTTCCGTCTCCGACGGCACGAACACCGTTCGCACCGGCGCGAGTTGAGCCGGATGAATACATGCGCGGCCGACAAAACCTAGACCGGCCAGAGTGCGCGTATCGGCCTCGAACGCGTCGGCATCTCGGAAGTTCCGTGACACTGCCGCAGGCGGTGGATCGATACCCGCCGCCACGCTGGCTGCCACCACCTGCGCCCGAGCGAACGACAGCGCTTCCGCAGAGCCGTCGACGCCCAGATCGGCGGCGAGATCCACCTCACCGATCTGAAGAAACTTGACCCGAGGCGCACGGGCGATCTCGAGAGCAGCGAACACCCCTGCGGCCGTCTCGATGAGGGGCGAGACCACCGCGCTGCTGCCACCCAGAAGGATGCCAGCCTGCTCGATCTCGCCGGCAGACGAGACCTTCGGCAGCCAGATACCGGTCAGGTTCGGATGCAGCACCGCACGAATATCGTCCTCCTGCAACGGCCCTGGGTTCACGCGCACCCAGATCTGCACGTCACCCGGATCGCAGGACGCGACCCACTCGGCCACCGTTGCACGGGCATGATCCTTGTTGGCCGCAGTGACGGCGTCTTCGAGATCCAACACCACCGCGTCAGTGCCCGATGCCAGTGCTTTGTCGAAGCGCTCCGGCACGTCCCCTGGAACGTAGAGGTACGTCAGAGCGGACCTCATCCAATGACTCCCGTACCCGCGACGAGGGATTTGGCGATGACGGTACGCATGATGTCGTTGGTGCCCTCGCCGATGGCCATCAGCGGGGCGTCGCGGTAGAGGCGCTCGACGACGAATTCTGTTGAGTAGCCGTAGCCACCGTGGATACGCATGGCTTCGAGGCTGGCGGTGATGGCGGCCTCGGAGGCGAAGTACTTCGCCATGCCCGCTTCCATGTCGACGCGCTTGCCCGAATCTGCCTGCGATGCAGCCCAGTACGTCATCAGCCGTGCTGCCTGCAGCTGGGTCGCGATGTCGGCGATCTTGAGCTGAATCGCCTGGAACTCGGCGATGGGCTGACCGAAGGCGGTGCGCTGCTTCGCGTATTCGAGCGCAGCGTCGTACGCAGCCTGTGCGATGCCGACACTGCGTCCGGCGATATTGAGACGGCCGATCTCGAGCCCCGACAGCGCCTGCTGCAGACCACGGCCCTCGACACCACCGAGCAGTGCGTCGACGGGAACGCGCACATCGGTGAACGTGATCTCACACGACTCGGTGCCCTTGTAGCCGAGCTTGCCCATGTCGCGCTGGACCTCGAACCCGTCGGTCGTGGTGTCGATCAACAGCAGCGACATGCCCTTGTGTGCCGGCGTCGTCGTGCTATCGGTCTTGACCAGTACCGGTAGCACATTCGCGTGTCGGGCGTTGGTGATCCATGTCTTCGCACCGTTGACGACGTAGTGGTCGCCGTCGCGATTGGCGGTGGTCTTGATGCCCTGCAGGTCGGTTCCGGCACCGGGCTCGGTCAGGCCGACTCCCGTACGCCATTCACCGGACGCGAGCTTGGGCAGCAGTGTCTTCTTCTGCTCCTCGGTGCCGTGCTTGCCGATCATCCAGCACGAGAGGTTGTGGCTGCCGAGAATTCCGGCAACGCCCATCCATCCGCGGGCGAGCTCCTCGTACACCAGGGTGAACGAGACCTTGTCGAGGTCGAGTCCGCCGTACTCCTCCGGCGTCGTGATCCCGAACAGGCCCATGGCCTTCATGTGTTCGACGATCTCGGTGGGGTACCGGCCCGTCTTCTCCCACTCGTTCGCGACCGGGATGATTTCCTTGTCGACGAAGGTGCGCAGTGCTTTCCGGAAGGCCATCTGCTGTTCGTCGTACGTGAAGTCCATGATGAAGTCCTGTCGATTGGGGTGTCGTCGATCGAAGTGTCAGGGTGCCGGCGCGATGGCTGCGGCGAGATCGAGAATGGGGGCCAGGTCGGGTTCGTCGACCAGTCCGAGGATGCGGTCGGCGAGCTCGGCGGCACGAGAATCGTTGCCGCAGTTGGCGACAAACTTCTCCAGCAGACGGTCGTCGCTCAACGGGAACCCGGCCGAGCCTTGGCTGCCGCCGACGGAGGCGTCGAGTACTCGTCCGTCGGTGAGCGTGAGAACCGCCCTGCCCGACGCGGCCGCCGCGGGAACCTCCGACGGGAGGTTGGTCACACGCACTTTGCGGGCGGTGACGAGAACATCCTCCCTCGCGATGGATTCGTCGGTGTAGGTCGAGACGGTGATCGCTCCGTCGTGCAGTAGTGCGGCGACGCTCCAGGGCAGATCGAACTTGCCGTCGTAGGTGCTGCGCGGTGACGCAACCCCGGTGTTCGGGCCACACACGAACGGGCTCGAATCGGGGTGAACGAACACCTCGATGTCGGCCACGTCGCTCGCCTGGACCGCACTGTCCCCGAGCGCCTTCGACACTGCGTCGAGCGTGACGTGCATCAGCTGGCAACTGGGGTACGGCTTGATGCCGATTCGGGTGGCTTCCCACCGCATGCCGAGTCCTTCTGTCAATGCCGCGAAGTTCGTCGGCCGATCGGTCAGCGCCGCGTAGATGCCGCGTCGACCTTCGAGAACCGAGGACGGTCCGGTGGCACCGGCGGCCGCGAGCCGGGCAGCCAGCACACCGTTCATGCTGGCCGATCCGGGATGCAGTGCCTTGGTGTCCGCGTCCGTGTCGAGGAACTCGAGCAGTCCCGAACTAGACGATCCGGCGATACCCAGAGCGTTGACCATCGTCTCGGTGTCGAACTTCGAGAGGTGTCCGGTGACGAGTGCGGCTGTCAACGGTCCTACCGCTGCGGTTGCGTGTACACCCCGGGCATGGAACCCATGGGGACTCACTTCGCCGAGACGGCAGGCGGTTTCGAGGCCCAGAGCGGCGGCGGTCAGCACATCGGCACCCGAGGCCGACACCTGCTGCCCGACGGCGAATGCCGCAGGCAACGACACCGCTGTCGCGTGGACCAGCGCACCGGCATGCGTGTCGTCGAAGTCCAGAGAGTGGAGCATCACCCCGGTCGCGAAGGCGGCGGCCGGCGCGGACAGGCCTCGGGTGCCGGTGAGCGGCCGCGCTTCGGGTGGCCCACCCAATGTGTCGGCCACCGTCCAGCCCGGTCGGCCGTAGCCGAGGCGTTGGGCCGCAACGGTATTGCCGACGCCATCGAGTAGGTGACGCGCGGCCGCGTGCCGGACGTCCTCGGACAGATCGGCGACGGTGACACTCGATGCCCACTGCGCCAAGATCGTCGAGGTCACGCCCGCACCTCGTCCTTCGCCGTGCCGAAGGCGCCCTCCGCCTTCAGTTTCGCGACGCGTTCGTCGTCGTAGCCCAGTTGGTCGCGCACGATGTCGTCGAAGTGCTCGTTGCGCTGCGGCGCACGGCGGTACTGCTTGGCCTCAGAACCGAAGTTCACCGGGGACGCGACTTGACGCACCGTGTTGTAGACCGGATGCTCGGTCTCGACCACCAGATTGCGGGCGATCGTGTGCGGCTCGGTCAGGGCGTGCTCGACGTCGTTGATCGGGCCGGTCGGGACCCCGGCAGGGCCGAGCTTCGAGAGCCAGTGCTCGACCGTGTTGGTGGCGAACACCTCTTCCAGGATCGGCAACAGTACGTCCTGGTGCTTGCCGCGCAGCGAGAAGTTGCTGAACCGTGGATCGGCACCGAGGTCCGGTCGGTCGATGGCGACGACGAGCCGGTCCCAGAACTTCTCCTTCGCGCAGCCGACGATGAGCCAGCCGTCCGTTGCCTCGAACGCCTGGAACGGAACCAGGGACGGGTGAGCGGAGTTCTTCGTGCGGATCGGCTCGAAGCCTGCGTTGAGATGCCACGTCGCGGGATACGTGAGCAGAGACATCGCCGTGTCGTACAGCGAGACGTCGCAGTCACCGCCGATGCCGTCGCGTCGCGCAGCGTGCAATCCCGACAACAACGAAATGGCGGCGACGAAGCCACCGGAGTAATCGACCAGCGACAGACCGGATTTCGTAGGCGGACCGTCGGGATCGCCGGTGACGCTCATCCAGCCGGCGAGGCCTTGCAGGATGTAGTCGTAGCCGGGCTCTTTCGAGCGCGGGCCGGTCATACCGAACCCGGTGAGGCTGCAGCATACGATCGCGGGATTGAGGTGCTTGAGCTGGCCGTAGGTGATGCCGATCTTCTCCGGCACGTCGCCGCGGAGGTTGGAGTAGACGGCGTCGCTGGTGCGGACGAGGTCCTCGAACACCGCTCGCCCACTGGGCGTCGAAAGATCCAGCGAGAGAGAGCGTTTGTTGCGGTTGAAGCTCTCGAAGAACAGCGAGTCCTCGCCCTCGTTGTAGGGCGGGACGTAGCGTCCGACGTCGCCGCCGACACTGGGGTCCTCGATCTTGATGACATCCGCGCCGAGGTCGGCCAGATGCAGGCTGCCGAACGGGCCCGCTCCGTACTGCTCGAGCGAGATGATGCGGACGTCTTCGAGTGGCCTCATGCGTCGGAATCCTTAATCTGGGGAAGTTCGAGCGGGCCGTTCTGCGCTTCGGGGAAGTAGTTCTGCCCGATGCCACTGTCTCGGGTGGCGACCATGACCGACCGCTTCCACGAAATGACCTCAACGCCATCCTGATTGAGGCCGCGGGTGATCATCGAGACGATGCCGGCGTAGGGGCGCGACTCTGACTTACGCAGTCCGGTGCAGATGCTTTCCGCGTACAGGGTGTCGCCCGCGTACACCGGATGGGACATCTTGATGTCGGTGAAGGCCAGGTTCGAGATTGCGTTCTGACTCATGTCGATCACCGAAAGTCCCAGTACCACAGAGACTGTGAAGCCGGAGTTGACGATGACCTTCCCATCGGTGATGGGGTTCTGCGACGCCAGGTGCGCATTGAAGTGGTTCTGGTTGGTGTTGAGCGACAGCAGCGTGATCCACGTGTTGTCGGTCTCCGAGATCGTCCGCCCGAAGGGATGTTGGTAGACGTCCCCCACGGCGTAGTCGTCGAAGAAGCGCCCCAGAACGGCCGGATGGATTGCCACCGTGTCTCCTCGTGTCGGTTTGGCGAGTGCCTTACCTAGACCATAAACATCAGATGTTTACGGCGTCAAGGGTTCAGCGAAACCGATAATCGACGGACTTCAGGCAGACCGACTCGGTAAAGAGCAGATGTTTACGGGTTGCGGAGGCGATCCATCTGACGGTAGGAGTCCCCGAGGTGGTCGAGGTGCTTGCGCATCAGGTCCATCGCAGCCATCGAATCACCGGCGGCCACCACGTCGCGCAGACCCCGGTGGTCACTGTCGACGCATTGCCAAAAGCCCTCGGGTGCGTGATCACGCCCGAATCGTCCGGACAGAACACGGAACACGGGCGCGGTGATGAGCTCGAGCAAAGGGTTGTGCGCGGCGCGGAGCAAGACCAGATGAAATTCCTGGTTCTTGGCGAAGGTTTCGGGCCCCTGCACTTCGTTGGGGTCGAAGATCGACGCGTTGAGCTGTTCGAGATGCTCGTCGGTGCGGCGGAACGCAGCGATGCCGGCGGCCGGCACCTCCATCAGGTTGCGGACTTCCATCAGCTGGTCGACAGTGACGGTCTCCGCGGCAGCCATCAGTGCGACACCGGTTTCCAGATGCTCGCTGATGTGCCCGACGCTGGGGACGGCGACGAAGCTTCCCCCGGTGACGCCACGTGTCGTCTCGATCAGGTTCTGGCTGGCCAGGGATCGGAGAGCTTCACGAATGGTGCTACGCCCGACGCCGAATTCTGCGGTCAGCTCCGCTTCGCCAGGGAGGCGCTCACCAGGCTGCAGTTCGCCGGACAGGATGCGGGTGCGCAGATGTCCCGCAAGGACCGCATATGCGGGGACGCTCTTGACTGTGCCCTTGAGCGATGCCGATTCGGCCACTTCTCCCCCTGTATCTCGACGACGGCTGACGATCGGCTCGAGCCTAGCGTGGCCGAACTTTCGACATGCACCGATCGCATGCATGGTGCCCATTGCGTCAATGCCACCGTCATACATCTGATGTTTTCGACCAAAACTGTCCGAATCTGCGCATCGAGACGCACATACACGCCCCTTGACGGTCTATATATCTTATGTTTAGGTAGATCGCAGCTGTTACTTAGGTCTCACCACACCTGAGGTTGTGGCAGCCGACATTCCAGACCTCGGCAATGCGCGGACTACTTCGATCCGTGCGACGCCGATCATCCAGCGAGGACGCAGATGCATTTACGCCGAGCCACGTCCATCATGGCAGTTCTGACACTGTCCGCCGCATTGGTGGCCTGCGGATCAGATCCCGGTCCCGACGCGGACCCCGCCAACCCGGTCACGATCGACGTCACCGTCTCGGCAGCAGCCGAAATCTACAGCATCCCTTGGCTTGTCGCTCAGCAGCAGGGACTGTTCGAGAAGCACGGTGTGATCGTGGAGAACATCGTTCCGGGCAAGGGCGGCAGCGCGACCATGCGCACACTGCTCGACGGCAACATCCCCATCGGTGAAGTCAGCTACCCGTCGATCGTGCAGGCGGACGCGGCCGGCTCCGAGCTGCGCATCGTCGGCGGTGGGACGCAGGGGCCGTACCCGATGAACTTCTACGCGCTCGCCTCGAACCCGAACATCAATTCCATCGAGGACGTCCGCCGGTGGGCCTACACCCGGCCCAACTCGGCGTCCGACGCCCTGACCCGCCTCATTCCCTCTCTCGCGGGCGTCGACGCCGGCCAGATCGAGCGGGTTGCCTCCGGCGGAATCGGCGAGGGCTTCGCACTTCTCGAAGCCGGCAACGTCGATATCGCCCTCGTCCCCTCGATCGTCGCCGAACAGCGACCCGAGGACTTCAAGCTGATCGTCAGTAGTCCCGACTACATGTCACGGTTCCTGCAGTCGACGATCACCACGACGAAGGACTACGCCGCGAGCAACCCCGGGGTCGTGCGCGCCATCAACGCCGGCTACACCGAGGCGGTCGCGTCGATCGAGGCCGATCCTGTTGCCGCTGCCCAGATCTACGCGAACTACACGGGATTCGACGTCGAGTCGGCCACCGCAGTGGTCGAACGCGCGTCCTCGGTCGGCACGTGGGGCGGCGGCTTCGATACAGCGTCCGTCGAATCCGCCCAGGACGGCGTGGAAGCGTCGGGGAGCGATCGCGTACCCAATTTCTGCACTCTGTTCGACCCGGAGTTCCTCGCCGAAGGAGTCGAGAACGATGTTCCCGGCGACTGCGACTCCTGACAGCATTTCCCACCACCAGAAGGTAGCGACGTGACCCAAGCAGCGACTCGACCCCGCCCCGACACCACCTCCGCCATCGCCGTCGCATCGTCGGTGTCGCGACGCTTCGGTGATGTGACTGCCCTGCACGAGATCGACTTGTCCATCGGCCGAGGCGAATTCGTCTCAGTCGTCGGCCCCAGTGGCTGCGGCAAGTCCACTCTGCTCGAGGTGTTCGCCGGTCTACAGGATCACGACGGCGGCACCGTGCACGTCGACGGCCAACCGCTGACCGGCCCTCGGTCCAAGACGGCAGTGATCTTCCAGGAATCGGCGACGCTGCCCTGGCGGACCGTCCGCGACAACGTCGCGTTCGCTCTCGAAGTCCGGGGTGTCGGGAAGAAAGAACGTCGGTCCCGCGCCGACGAGTTGCTGAACACCGTGGGGCTGAGCAAGTTCGGCGACCACTACCCCACCCAGTTGTCCGGCGGTATGCGCCAGCGTGTGGCCATCGCGCGCTGCCTGTCCATGGAACCCGACCTCATTCTCGCGGACGAACCGTTCGGTGCACTCGACGAGCAGACGCGGTTGGTCATGTCTTACGAGCTACTCAAGATCGTCGAAAAGCTCACGTGTGGAGTCCTGTTCATCACCCACAGCATCCAGGAAGCGGTACTGCTGTCCGATCGGGTGCTGGTGATGAGTGCGCGGCCCGGTCGATTCATCGACGAGGTGGACATCGACCTCCCGCATCCACGGTCCGAAGACGTACTGGCCAGTCCCGAGGCTATCGCTCTGCACGAACGTATTTGGTCGCGGCTGCGGGACGAGGCCAAGAAGACGATGAGCATCGAACCATGAGTGCCCCCACGCGCGAGAGCACACGCGCCTCCGTGGTCCCCGGATACATCCGGCCGGCCCCCTCCAGACAACTCGGTCTCCCCGCATGGGGATGGACCGTGCTCATCCTCGTCGCGGCACTGGTGGCCATCGACATCTCCGCACGGTTCTTCGCCTCACCGCTGGACATCGTTCCGGTGACCGACATGATCTCGACGTCGCTGAGTCTGCTGACCGATCCTGACTTCCTGATCGACGAGCTGGGACGGACGCTCGGGATCATCGTTCTGGCGTTTGTGCTCAGTTCCGTACTCGGCGTCGCCGCCGCCTACGTTCTGTGGCGGTACGAATTGTGGGACAGGGCGTTTCAGCCTTATCTGAACGTCTACTACGCCGTCCCGACGTTTGCGCTCTACCCCATCATGGTGGTGCTGTTCGGTGCCGGTGTGGCTCCGATCGCCATTCTGTCCACCATCTTCGCCTTCGGTGTGGTGGCGTTGAACGCACGTACCGGCTTCAATGCGGTGTCGCCGATCGTCACCAAGCTCGGCAAGACACTGATGCTCACACGGTGGCAGTACTTCCGATCGGTTCTGCTTCCGTATGCGTTGCCGAGCATCGTGACCGGACTCAAGCTGGGGCTCTCGTACGCCGTCATCTCCGTGTTGGCCAGTGAGTTCATCCTGTCGACGCAGGGGCTCGGACACTTCATCTCCATTGCCTACGACGGGTTCGACATCGCCGACATGTATGCCGGGATCCTCATCGTGGCGCTGATCGCTCTGCTCTCGACCTCGCTGATCTCGCTCGCGCTCAACCGATTCGATTGGAGGCGCCGCTGATGAGCAGCACCTTGGACAGAGTAGCCACCGCCCCCACCGCTCCCCCGAAAGCCGTCTCGTCCGCGGGCCGAACCAACGCTCGACGGTTCCTCCCTCCGGTGGTCGTGGCGGTCCTCGCAGTCTTGATCTGGTGGATCGCGGCCGTTCTGGTCGACAGTCTCATCTTCCCGACGCCTGCCGAGGCCATGGCTTCGCTCGTCGAGGACCTGGGCAAGGCAGACTTCCGCGCCAATGTCGGCGACTCGCTGCGCATCCTCGTGCTCGCGTTTCTGGCCAGCACGGTCGTGGGTTCCCTGCTGGGTCTGACGCTGGGACTGAGTCCGTTCTGGACCCGAACCATCGCCCCAATCGTTTACTCGATCAACAGCATCCCGAAGATCGTCCTGTACCCGATCTTCCTGTCGTTCCTGGGCATCGGCGCACTGAGCCGGTTCGGATTCTCTTTCTACGCCGCCTTCATCCCGATGTTCCTCGTCGCCGTCGAGGCCACGGCATCGGTCCAGAGAATCCACCTCAAGATGGCAGCGTCACTGCAGGTGAGCTGGCCCAGGTTGATACGTCAGATCGTCATCCCCGCGGTCTTGCCCGCACTGGCGACGGGTATGCGCATGACCTTCGGTTTGGCGTTCCTGGGACTGCTTCTCGCCGAGATGTTCTCGTCGTCCAGTGGCATCGGCTACGAACTCCTCCGCAACGTCAGCCTGGTGCGGATGGAGAACATCATGGGCACGGTTGTCTTGATTCTCGTGATGGCACTGCCACCCACCATCGCCCTGCAGTGGTTGGAAACCCGCATCACCTCAAAGTACGGCGGTCGGTGATCCGATCAAGTCCAGGTAGGTTCGTCATCCGCGTGGCAGGCCGGCCGGCTATGGCTTCCAGACTGTCCTTGCCGGTCCCGCTCCCTTCAGTCCCAGACTGTGAGCCCGCCGCCGGCCACACTGACCGCCTTGAAGCCTTGGGGTGCCGCAACGGTCCATGCTTCGAAATCGGGGTCGAAAGGAACTACCAGACTTGTGTGGTCGGCAAACTCGATCCGCAGGTCGCCGTCGTCGGAGGCGTGCGCGCGTACGACCTGTCTGCCCTCGAGACGCCTGACAGCGGTGTTTTCGGAGAGCGATGCGTCGGGCGCACCTTGGAACCCGTCGGACTCAGGCTCATCGAGCCGAAAAGTCGATTCGATACGTAGTTCGTAGTCATGATTCGTACGCAGCGCGAGGGAGAACCCGAACTCCAGAGACGCGATCACTTGACCTACCAGAGGAATGTCCACGTGCTACCACCCTCTCGGGACTGAAAATGAGCCGTCCGGCTCGATGGGAAAATGAGTTTCAGGGTTGGGCCCCGGTTTACCGTCCAGGTTGACGGGCTGACCGTGTTCGTTGTAGCAGCGAACATACCCGTTCGGGTACCGCGCGGTCGGATCCATGATCCGCATTGAATCGGAATTTCCGGAGGATCCCGGCTTCTGCCACATCTCGCCCTTTCCATTCCTCACGGGGGAACGTACCCACCCGGTAGGAACATGCGGCGGCGGTCCCACCGGAGCAGGCTTCGTCCGCCTTCCCAGATCCTTGATACGTCCTAGAGTTGCACGCAGCCGCTTGAGGTCCTTAGCGAATTCAAGCCTGGTACGCAGACCTTTGGCTGATTTCCAGAGGACGATGGCCTCTCGGACGATCTTGCCGTATTTCATCATGGCTCTGGTCGACGCACCGGCACCAGCAATAGCCCCGGCCCCAAAGGTGATGAACGAGGCCGCGACTGCCACGGCTACGGTTACCGCAAGTTCTCTAGCAAGCTCAGTGAGGATCGACTCGAGATCCTCACGCAGTTCTACTAACGACGCCTTGTATTCGGCGCACGCGTCGCGCAGTTCAGCTGCTGCCGCGATCAAGTCGGATGCCGCTGTGCCCAACTCACGCAAGTCGTCATCGATGAATTCGACGTCGGGGCCAGTTGTATCGGCGAACAACGCTGCCGCGGCAACGAGATCATCTGGCAGATTAGTCGATCCGCTGCCCGTAGCGAGGACGTTCCACGCCCCCAAGGCGAGCTCCAGTTTGGCTGTGTCACCGTCTGGAATCGGTATTCCTATCTCCCCGACCAGCCCGAGACCGTCATCGAGCAGCCCTTCACCGGTTCCCCCTGCCGCCGGCGCTGGTGTGAGAACGGCCGTTTCGATGTAGTTCGGTAGCTCAGGCATAGTCGGCAGGCCACTTGACTGGCTGGCTGCCCACTCCGCGACGGCGTAGTTGTAGCCCGCCTGGGTCAACACGTCGCCGTAGTTTTCGAGCGCTTCCACCAAATCGTTCGCACCGAAATAGAAGTCGTTGACATGCTCGTCGTATCTTCCGGCCCAGGTGGCACCTTCGGGATAGGCGCCTGCCATCGAGCCACACCGATCCAACACACTCCCCGCGGAGCGCACTGCGTCGCACAGGCCCGATGCCACCCTGAAACACACGTTGGCGGCAGCGTAGTAGGTGTTGGGATCCACATGAATTTTATTCGGAGCCACAGAAGCTCATTCCCGCGCAAGCATTTTCAAGTTGGTTGCTACGGCATCCGAATACTGGTGGTGCGCGTTTCTGAGGCGCGCCTGAACATCGGAAATTGCGTCGGTCAACTCACTCACTGCGGTATGCCAAGCATGGTGTCGTTCGGTGTAGGCGTCAGCTGACTCACCGGTCCAACACGACCTCACACTCGCTGCCTGCGCGGACAGCTCAGCCACGTTTCGATCAACAGACTCGATCAGCCCGTCGAGCCGCAAGACCAAAATTTCAAGATCGCCCAGCTGGACGGCGAACTCAGCTTCGGGTTCAGTCAAGGTCGAGAACCGATACGCGCAGTTCGATCACATCATCTGCATCGACATACTCCCGAGCTGCTTGCTCGAGATCGACTGCGATCGATGCGAGCTCCTGTGTCACAACCCGGGCACGACTACACAGCTCCTCCCAATGAGCATCGAACGCACTACCGGAAGCACCGACCCAACCATCGGCCACACGTTCGACATCAGGTTGTACCGAACTGAGTGCGCGAGCAAGCTCATCGGCAACACGGTAAGTCGACCGACACAAACCACGTAATTCCCCCAACACCACCGACAACGGTTCAGATCCCATCAAAACCTCCCCCAGCAAACGTCCAGAATCTGTTGACCTATCGAGCCGCTGCCTGTTAGACGCAGCAGCGCCGTGCGCGGTTCCACTCGGATGGCAGTCGAGAGTCTGCAGCGAGTGGCCACGCACCTGTCCGTCGCCGACCGCTCCTACTCCCCTCGCGCTCGTCTCCGGTCCGCTGGAGTGAAAGCCGACACCGAACACGCATCGACACCAGCCGATCGCTTCCGGTGCTGATAGTCCGCCACCGAATCGAAGGCTGCAGTCACACCAACGGACGTCGAGACGTACGTCATCGACTTGTCCCGCTGAAAACCAAGATCGGCACCCACCTCGACGGCATCGATGTTCGATCCCAGAAACACGAAGTCCCAGTTGAAGACGGCTTCCTGCCGCTGAATAAGCTCCCGCACAGCAGACTTCGTCCACTCCCGGCTCGCGTTCTCGTGACCGTCCGTCATCACGAGCACCGTCACCGAACCTGGACGCTCGTCCTCCGGCATCGCGGCCAGACCTGCGCCGACCTCGCTGACGAACCGGCCGATCGCGTCGTACAACGCGGTGCTGCCCCGCGGCTCGAGCACGAGCGGAGCGACGTCCTCGATGTGCGCGTTGTCGTAGACCAGCTCGTACCGGTCGTCGAACTGCGCGAGCGTGACCACGGTCCGACCGGCGGCCTCACGCTCCTTGGCGACGAACGAGTCGAACCCGCCGCGGGTGTCGTCAGCGATGGAATGCATCGAGCCGGACCGGTCGAGCAGAGCAGCAACAAGAGAGAGTTTCGGGTTGGTCATTGTTTCCTTCCGTAGGACGCAGCCTGAGCCGCGTCGGATGAATTAGATTGAGAGAGAACGGAGAGCGATCGGTGGCGGCTACCGCAGCGCGACCGTCGTGCCGCCCGAGAACGCCGAATCGTGCAGCTCGATTTCCGCAGGCACGGTTCCCACGGGGACGTCGAACACGACGGTTGTATCCAGCGCATTGCCTGGGTTGATCTGCTCGTAGCCGATGCCCTCGTCGAGGTAGGCAGTCGCGAGGCTGTCGACCGAGTACTGCTTGCCGTCGGCGTCGAGCAACTTCTGCGAGGAAGCGTCCAAGCTCTGCGCACGATCGCCGATGTTGCGCACGGTCATCGTCACCTGAACGAACTCGCCCTGTGCGGTCTGCGTCAGGTATTCCGAACCGACCGTCGCGACGGGTGGTGCGACCGCGGTGACGACGAACTCGAACTTTCCGTCGCGCACTGGGACGCCGATGCCCGGCTGAGTCGGCTCGGCCGGGGCCGCAGGAGCCGCTTCTTCCGACGACGGGGAACCGGCCGGCGCGGGAGCTGTCGGGCTCTCCGACGAGCCACCACCGATGAGCCGAATGAGGACACCCAGCACGACGATAGCCAGGATGACGGTCAGGATCTTGTGTCGGGCAAACCAACTCTTCTTCTGCTCGGGAGCGGGCGGGGCGTACTGCTGCTGGGGGTTCGGGTTGTGGTTGGGCATGTCGAAATTCCTCTCGTTCGGCGATGCATCAACCACACCGCAGTCGGCCCTGTCCGCGCCTCGGCTGACCGGTCGGTATGCCTCCTCCTTTCGGTCGCATCCGATGGGCCATGCGGGCCGTTCGGACGATTCGCCGTGTCGGTGCTCGGCCGTACGCTTCTCCTCGTGAGCACCCATCGGACAGGCACCCTGCGCCGCAAAGCCTGGACGACGGCGGCGGTGGCCTTCAGCCTGTTCTGCTCGATGATGACCGCCGGGTTGGCGGGTGCGTCCGGGACGCCGGGGTGGAACCTGGGCCTCGGCGTCGCGCTCAACCTGATCGCAGGCGTCGCCTTGATCTGGCGACACGAACGGCCATGGGTCGTTCTGGGACTGGCGTTGGCCGGGCCGCTGTTCTTCGCCACCGATGCGACGGCAGCGTTGATTGCTCTGTTTGCTGTCGGTGCGTTCGCGCGAACCAAGCCGCTCGTGATTGCCGCAGTCGCTGTGTACGTCGCGTGCGGGGTGTCGTTGACGTACGACGCCCATCGCAGTCGGTACTACTCCGTCCTGACCATCGGTTCGACGAAGGCCGAGGATGGGTCCATACCGGTGGAATGGGACGTCCCGGCGTGGATTCCGTGGGTCGTCGCGGCAGTGCTCGTCGGGTTGGTCGTGGGCGGAGCAATACTGCGCCGCACGCGATCCGACCTGACGGAGGCTGTGGTCGCGCGAGACAAAGTGACGGTGGAGTCCAACGCGCTCCGTGAGGAGATGCTGCTCAATGCGGAACGTGCCCGCATCGCCCGCGACATGCACGACACCCTCGCGGCCAGCCTCAGTCGCATCTCGCTGTTCGCAGGCGGAATGCAGGTCAACAGCGCCGATGGGCCCGAGAAGGTAGCCCAAACTGCGTCGCTGATTCGGCAGACCGCCCACGATGCACTCGATGAACTCAAGCGCATCATCGGCGTACTGCGCGGATCGGCGGATGCCTCGAGCGGTGGCCGGCAGAGCGTCGAGGGCATCTCCGACCTGGTGCACTCGGCGCTGGACGCGGGCTTGCACACGTCACTGATGCTCGACGTGACGCCAGGTGAAATTGGCGCTGCGAGCAGTCATGTGGCGTATCGGGTAGTGCAGGAATCGCTCACCAACGCGCAGAAGCACGCTGGCGGTTCGACGATTCGGGTGGCGGTGCACGGGTCCGATCAGGCGGGTGTTCGTGTGGACGTGCGCAATCAGCTGATGGGGCAACCGGCGTTCGAGCATGGGTCGGGCACGGGGTTGGCCGGTCTGGCCGAACAGGTCCGCGGAGTGGGCGGTACATTCGCGGCCGGTGCGCAGCCGGGCGAATTCGTGGTGGCGTGCTGGTTGCCGTGGTACTCCTGACGGGCAGTGTCTGAGTCGCGTTCTAAGCTCAGCGAACCATGACAGCGCCAGCCGCAATCACCGTTCTGATCGTCGACGACGACCCCTTTGTTCGACGTGGTGTGTCGGACATCTTCGCGAAGACCCCGGACATTTCGGTGGTGGCCGACGTGGAGGACGGCGATCAGGTGCCTGCTGCAGTGGCGGCGTACCGGCCGCACGTGGTGCTGATGGATCTTCAGATGCGCCGGGTCTGCGGACTGGACTCCACCCGAGAGTTGATGACGCTGGCCCACCCACCGAAGGTCATTGCGATGACGGCGATGGATGTGGACAATCTGGTGGTACTGGCCATCGAGGCAGGGGCGCACAGCTTCCTGAGCAAAAGCGAGGCACCCGAGACGTTCCATCAGTCGGTTCGAGCAGTGGCATCCGGCAACACGTTGTTCAGTGAGGATTCGCTCCGGAAAATTGTGGCGACGTCGGTGTTGCCTGCGGCATCGACATCGGCGTCGATGGACGTGCTGAGCCCGCGGGAACGAGATGTGCTGCGCATCTTGGCTACTGGCTCGACCAATGCGGATATTTCGTCGGAGCTGTACCTCAGCGAGACGACGGTGAAGACCCATATCTCCGGGATATTTGTGAAACTCGGTGTGCGCAATCGAGTCGAGGCGGCATTGGCTGCCTTCCGGGCGGGGATGGTCACGTGAGTGAGCCGAGCCACGGTCGCTGACCGCAATCGAATTCGCTTCGCACAATTTCTGCTTCAGACGTACGAATTGCCGCGAGGGAGCCGTGAATGCATTTCTACCGTCAGAGAGCCACAGTGCTACTTCCGGATCCGGGGTCCGGTGAGGTCAAAAATCCACCCCAGAATCCACAGCACCGGGATGGCTACCGCCACCGCGATGACAACGAGAAACACCGTTCCGACAGTCTCCAGGTGCGTGAGAGCCCACCCCAACGCTATGAGCCCGAGCAACACCCCGACCGCATAGACGCCGATACGGTCGAGCGTGCGACCCGCGATCACCGGGGCACGGCCGAGGCGCCGCAACTCGCCCTTCGAGGTGAGTGTGTAGAGGCGAATATTGTTCTCACGCGCGAACCGTCGCGCCTCGGTGCTGTACCCGCCGTGCGCAGTGTGGAGTCTGACCTTGTTCTTCATCCGATCGAGTAGATAGACGTCACGATGTATGGCGTGCAGTGTGTCGACCTCGACGGGTCTCGAAGAGACTGTTCCTCGTCCGATCACTCTCTTACCGTCGATGTGAAAGGTCTGATCCGCAGTGCCTTTGCGAGTGCTGGCGTCGGCGAATCCCAACTTCTGTGCACTGCGTCGGACGGGCTCTCGGACATCGCGGCGGGTTAGCGGCACATTCATGACGGGAAGCACTTCCTGGACGACGATCATTGCTTGATCTCGAGATCGTAGCGAAGCCGACCGACGCGCGAACGCAGCGCGGAGATGTTCGCAGGGTCAGTCGTACGTGACGAGTTCGCAATGTTCCTTCTCGAACTCGCGCGCTCGCAGCCGGCGCTTGACGGTCGGTGCACTGGTGCGGTGCGTCAGATCCCACCAACCGTCCGGCTGCAGCGTCCAGGTGTATCGGTGCCCGTTCCAAGTGGTCTGTACCTCAATGGTCACCCGGTCCATGGTGTACCAACCGCGTCGGCTCGTCGAGGTTGTCGTGCTCCCCTGCTGGCTGGTGGCTCTTCTACTGGGTTTCTCGCCACCGGTGCAGCGAGAACCAAGGTCGGCCCTTTTGATGCTCGGTACCTACCGCGGACGATTGTCAAAGCGTGCAGCTCAGCTAAATTAGCTGGCTGTCGAGCAATGCTCGCTCGTCCAGAATCTCGGCCCGAATCGGGTGGTTAGCGTCGACGCGCATAGTCGCGGCAAACACATTCCCCACACCGTCAGGATGGGACTCCAAGTCCAGTCGACTCGACAAGCATCTGCGACAAACCTGTCGGTGCCCTCGTGTACCCATGGAGTTGCAGCCAGTCCGGTAGTCCGGACTCCGCTCTCGCCGACTTTCTCGGCAACACCTTCGCTCCACATAGAGGAGAACTATGGAACAAACACGCCTCGGGCCCAACGACATACCCGTTGGAGATCCCGGATTCGTGGTTGTTGTCGAGGTCGACCATCCATTTTCGGACCTCACGCCCCAACGGCGTACCGAACTGCTTCGCAGCGTCGACATGCAGTCAGCACAATTGGAGGAGTCCGCGTTCGGGAATGCCCGGGTTGTCTTCCACACCGCCCACTGTGGATGGTGGGACGCAGGACGCCTCGCCCTCCGAACAGAAGAAAACGTCCGCCTGACGTGGCCTACCGTCGGGATCGAAATCTGCCGCGCCGACGTGTGGTCCGACGAACCGTTCTTCGATCACGAGCCCCACGGTCTCGGCGAATTACCCGAGTGGTGCCATCGGAGCGATCCACGACGCCATTCGACGGTGATCGTCGAGGTCGAACCCGAAGGCAAAATACCTCCCCGCCTCCGAGACTCCGATCTGGTGACTGTCATGTACACGCCGCGGGACGCACGGACGAGTCGCTCCTGCGCCGGCCGACCACAGATGATCGTCGAGCAGCATTTCCATGCTGCCAGCGCCGCAATGTCGACGGCCAAACCTGCGATTACGATCAGCATGCATCGATCGATCACCCGCATTCGATCCGTGCGATCCGACATCTATCGCGCCGAGGTTTCACATCGGGGGGAGTGTCAGATTAACGGTGGATCCGACCTTGGCGTCGGTTAGTTTCCGTTCGGGGTGATGCGTCCTTCGAAGGTG
>NZ_JAWLKF010000016.1:77517-106515 GCF_033042195.1 Rhodococcus cerastii | reverse complement strand
CCTTCGAAGGACGCATCACCCCGAACGGAAACTAACCGACGCCAAGGTCGGATCCACCGTTAATCTGACACTCCCGGCTGGAAGAGATTGTTCGACAGGCCGATTCGAGTGGAGCACGGATCGGTCACCGTGGTCGTGTCACATCACCTCGAGCGGGTGTTGCAACAGGAACGACTGCGCGAGGTGTACTGACCTAGTTTGCGTCGAGTGTCGCGATCGCCTCGTCGATCATCGGCACATATCGCTCGAGTGCCCACGGCACCGTCAGCGGATTGATGATGGACGATCCGGTGACGAACGACTGATCCGTCGGCGCAACGACCGAACCGCGGGACACAGCCGGAATCTGCTTGTATGCAGGCTGATTCTCGGTGTCGGTGCGGTTCTGCGGGTCCGAGTAGAAGGTGAAGATCAGGTCCGAGTCGTTCAACAGATTCGCGTTCTCCAACCCGATGACCGCCGAGTCGGTGCCCTCGGTCTCGTCGAGCGTGTTCACCACCGGATCGACCTGCAACCCGAGGGCTCGCACCATGGCGACGCGTTGTTCGTCGGCAAGAAACACTCCGAGGGTCCCCGGCCCGGTGTTGTAGATGTACGAGAAACTCACCCCGGCGTATTCGGGGTGCTCGCTGGTGGCGTCGGCGAAGCGGCCCTTGATCTTCTCGATCTCGTCCGCCGCCTTCTGCTCCTCCCCCATGGCCTTGCCGATGACGGTGATCTGGTCTTCCCAGGTGATCGTCCACGGCTGTTCCTCGTACGCGACCACCGGTGCGAATGCGCTCAGCTTGTCGAACTGATCCTGTGTGACGCCGGACCACGGGGCCAGAATCAGATCGGGTTCGAGGGCAGCAACGGCTTCGATGTTCAATTCGGTTCCACCGGTGAACTGTTGGGGAAGTTCGGCACCCAACTCGGTCACCGCGTCGTGAACCCACGGCAGATACCCGGTGTCGTCGGCACCCCACGAGTACTCCTCGACGCCGACGGGCACGGTGCCCAGCGCGATCGCCGTCTCGGCCGAGCCCTGCCCCAGAGTGACGATGCGCTCCGGCTTCTCGGTGATGACGGCCTGACCCAGAGCCGAATCGATGGTGACAGTGGCAAAGTCACCGCCGCCGTCCTGTTCGGGCTCGGCAGTATCGGCAGAGGAGCACGCCCCCACCACCAGGGTTGCCACGGCAAGCGTGGACAGCAGGGTTGCACGGCCGGCAGTGCGTCGACCGGCCGGTGACATTGAGAACATGGTTACCTCTCGACGAACCAGCGGGAATCAAAGTAAGACTAGGCTAACCTACAAGTTCCGTTCAAATGCGCTGCCCGGCGGCCATTCGCTACGGTGGGTCGCATGAGCCTTCCTCGTCCAGCACCCGACCGGACCGCCGTCGTGACCGGAGCGTCCTCGGGCATCGGGGCATCCATCGCCCGCGAACTCGCCTCCCGGGGCTACGGCGTCACCCTCGTCGCTCGGCGAGCCGACAAGCTCGAAGACTTGGCACAGGAGATCCGAGCACGGGGAGTCCGAGCCGAAGTGCTCGCAGCAGACCTCTCGGACCGCAGCGCTCGCGCCGAACTGCTCGGCCGCATCACCGAACTCGGTCTCATCCCGGACATCCTGATCAACAACGCCGGACTGTCCACCCTCGGACCGGTCGCAGAATCGGACCCGGCTGCGGAAATGAACATGATCGAGGTCGACGTGGTCGCCGTTGCGGACCTGTGCACCCGATTCCTCCCCGGCATGGTCGAGCGCCGACGCGGCGCACTGCTCAACGTTGCCTCGACTGCCGCGTTCCAACCTCTGCCCGGACAGGCCGGCTACGGCGCGTGCAAGGCATTCGTGCTCTCGTACACACAGTCGCTGACCGGTGAACTGCGTGGAACCGGCGTCACGGCCACTGCGCTGTGCCCCGGACCGGTACACACGGGATTCGGCGAGGCCGCAGGGTTCGCGAAAGACGATGCAGAGAAGGCACTTCCACCTATCATGTGGGTCGAGGCGGACACAGTCGCCAAGACTGCCGTCGACGACATGACCAAGGGGCGCATGGTGTCGATTCCGGGAGCGGCCAACCGCATCGGATCCATCTTCGCGCAGATCACCCCGCGAACGGTGTTGGTGCCCATGCTCACTCGCATTCACCCCGGCCTGGGCAAGAACGCCCGCAAGGGAGCCTCGTCATGAGTCGCGAACTCACCGTCTCGGACAGCATCGTCGTCGCTGCCGATCCCAACACGCTGTACGCCGCGATCAGCGACCCCACGCGCATGGGTGAGTGGAGCCCGGAGAACAAAGGTGCCACCGTCCACGACCCTCGCGAGACTGCCTACGTGGGAATGGTGTTCGACGGAACCAACAAGCGCGGCCGGGCGAAGTGGGTCACGCGCTGCACCGTCACCGCGGCCGAGCCTGGCAAGACCTTCGAGTTCCGCGTCCACGCCATCGGCAAGAGCGCTCCGAAGATCAAGGGCGCGAACGCAACCTGGCGATACGACTTCGAACCGGTCGCAGGGGGCACGAAAGTGACCGAGACCTGGACCGACGACCGGACGAAGTGGCCCGACGCGCTGGCGCTCGTGTTCGACAAGATCGTCACCAGCGGTAAGACGTTCCCGCAGTTCCAGCGTCGCAACATTCGCAAGACGCTGGAGAATCTGCAGAAGGTTTACGCCTGATTCTCAGGCCCGCCGGGTGTACAGGCCTAAAACGTACGACGCCTGCCCGGCATGCTGAAGGTCGTCGGACACCACCGACACCAGCCGCGCACCCAGCGTGACCGGCGGGTCCCAGTTCTCGTCGACGATCCGATCCAGATCGTCGGTCGAGATACTGCTCAGGTAGGCAACGGTTTTCGAGTGCACGGCATCGTGGTACTCGCGCAGCAGTTCGGCGCTGGAGGTGACCTCGGCGACGTCCGCTGACGACTGGCCGTACCCGATATCGGACCGGTCGAACGGGAGACCGAAGCGCTCGAACCACGAGTCGGAGTTCCACAGCTGCTCGCTGCCTGCCACTCCGGCGATGTGGTCGTCCTGCACCCGCGTCAGGTGCCACAGCAACCACGCAATGCTGTTGGCCTCGGAGTCGGGCCGGTAGGTCAACGCTGCGGCGGGGATGTCGTCCAATACCGAGTGGACGAGTTCCTTGATTCGGCCGAACGCGTCGGTGAGCAGTTCGTTGTGATTCATGCGATCCGTTTCTCCTGTGACAGCACTGATGACCACCCATGCATACCCCCGATGCGCCCGCAGGGAACATCGGGGCGGTCCGAGCGCGTTGGACCGGATATGACTGCTCCAGCGATTGTGTACACCCGCACCGGCGATTCGTCCGTCCTCGAACTGAAGGATCGCGAGGTGACCGAGCCGGCCGCAGGCGAAGTTCGGGTCCGCATCGTGGTCTCGGGCGTCAATCCGACGGACTGGAAGAACAGGACCGGCTCCGGGCCGGGTGAGAACTTGGCGTTCGACGAGGTGGTACCGAACCAGGACGGTGCCGGAGTGATCGACGCTGTCGGCCCCGATGTCGAGGGGCTTGCCGTCGGAGATCGCGTCTGGGTCTACCTGGCCCAACATCAGCGCCCGACCGGTACCGCCCAGTCTTTCTCGATCCTGCCTGCGTCCCGAGTGGTTCGGCTGCCTGATGGCGTCGGATTCGACGTGGGCGCAAGCCTCGGAGTGCCCGCGATGACGGCGCACCGCGCACTGACCGTCTCCGAGGACGGACCCACGCGGCTGCATCCGGGTGCGCTGGACGGCAAGTCGGTTCTGGTTGCCGGTGGTGCCGGTGCCGTCGGCCATGCCGCGATCCAGTTGGCCCGCTGGGCGGGCGCGACCGTGGTGACGACGGTCAGCGGACCGGAGAAGGGCGCACTGGCGACCGCGGCGGGCGCGCACCACGTGGTGAACTACAAGACCGGCGACGCCGCCGCCAAAATTCGTGAACTGGTTCCTGCCGGAATCGATCTCATCGTCGAGGTGGCTCCCGCACAGAACGCCGCACTCAACGCTGCCGTAGGCGCGAACCGCGCCTCCATCGCGGTGTACGCCAACAATGGCGGCGACACCGTGACCCTCGACGTTCGGCCGAACATGGTGCTCAACACGCGCTACCAGTTCGTCCTCCTCTACACCGTGGGCGAAGAAGCTCTTCGCAACGCCGAGGCGGACGTCAGCGCGGCGGCAGCCGCAGGTGTGCTCGAGGTGGGCGAGGCCACCGGTCTACCGTTGCATCGGTTCTCGCTGAGCGAGACCGCAGCGGCACACGACGCCGTCGAGAACGGAACCGTCGGCAAGGTGCTGATCGACGTCTCCAGCGAATAACTCAGGTGATGACCGGCAACGTGGACCATGGGAAATTGATCCACTTGTCGGTCTCACGCCATGAATAATCCGGCTGCACAATGGTTCTCGGCTTGGTGTAGATCACGGCCGATCGCACGTCGGCGGTATGCACCTTCAGTAGGTCGATGACCAGAGCCAGTGTGCGGCCGGAATCGGCGACGTCGTCGACGACGAGCAACTTCTTTCCGACGATTGCGTCGGTGTCCAGAAGTGGTTCGAGGACAACAGGATCGGGCAGGGTCTCCTCGATGTCGGCGTAGAACTCGACATTCAGGGTGCCCGCCGCCTTGACACCCATCGCGTAGGAAATCGCACCCGCGGGAATGAGTCCGCCGCGAGCGATCGCGATGACGATGTCCGGGACGAACCCGTCGTCGACGATCTTCTCGGTCAGGTCACGCGAGGCGTCCCCGAACGTCGCCCATGTCAGTACTTCACGTTCCTGTTCGGTCATGACGCACCACTCTACCCAGAATCCATTTTTGCTGATCGAGCAAATTTGTTTGCGTCAAAGCCTGGCAGCGGGCAGTCTCGAACCATGGTCGACCACACACATACTCACACTCATGCCGCCGACGGGGCCCACGTGGAACCGGATTTCGAGAACGGCGCCTTCGACGAGGCGTTCTGGGACGACCTCTACAACCAGCGCACCACCATCTGGAGCGGCAATCCCAATGCCGTGTTGATACAGGAAGCGTCCGAGCTGACTCCGGGTCGCGCACTGGACATCGGCTGCGGTGAAGGTGCGGACTCCCTGTGGCTGGCCGGTGAAGGTTGGAACGTGACCGGCGTCGACATCTCCGATGTCGCCCTCGGCCGGGCCCGCGCGGCGCAGCAGGCTCTGGAGCCGCAGACACTCGCGGTGGAATGGCGTCAGGAAGACGTTCTGGACTGGACTCCCCCGGCCGCGGCGTTCGATCTGGTGTCGGTGCACTTCCTGCAGGTGCCGCCGGACGAACTCGAACTGACCACCCGCAGGTTCGCCGCTGCTGTCGCACCGAAGGGACGTCTTCTGATCGTCGGGCACAGTCCGAGCGACAGCCACGCCTCGCAGCACCCGGCCAAGAACCGGCTGTTCGCTCCGGAACCGGTGGTCGCCGCGGCGGGCGACGGGTTCGAGCAGATCCATGCCGAACACCGCACCCGCACGACGCCCGACGGCGACGAGCGCATAGACACGGTGGTGGTACTGCAGCGCCGGTAAACTCGGGCGGTGTTCTCGCAGTCGACGTATCGAATTCCCCTGGCCGTCACCTTCGTGGTGGCGCTGATCGTGCTGTTCACCCCCGCGTCCGGGGTGCCGTCGGGATTTCAACACAGCGACAAGATCATTCACTTCCTGTTGTTCGCGGTCCTCGCGTACACCTCCCGCCTGGCCGGAATCGGCTGGGCCGGCACCGCAGCGTGGGTGCTGGGATTCGCGGCGATCTCGGAGGTCCTGCAGGCGATTCTGCCGCTGGGACGCTCCGGATCGGTCGCCGACGCTCTCGCCGATGCCGCCGGAGTTGCTGTGGGCCTGGTCGCGGCGAGCCGGGTACTACCGCGGCCCGTCGGAAATGCCGCGGACCTGCACTAGACTGTGCCTGCACCGGGTTTCCCCGGCCTGCGCGCACACTCCGGAAGGAACGCCATCACCTCGTCCTCTGCCCCGCACGATATCTACCTCGTTCCACCGGAGCACGAGACCAATGATGCCGTCACCCGAGAATCCGCAGCGTCCGCAGCACGCCTGAGCGAACGATCCGACGTGGTCAGCCACGACGGCCGCTACGCACTGACGATCACCTCCACCACCCCGCACCAGGCAATGGTCGAGGATCTGCTGTTCGTTCGCGCCGTGCTCGACGCCGCCCGCATCAAGTATTTGCTCGTCCGCGGCAACGACGAACGACCGGTCATCGCCATAGAACTCGCTGCCCGGGACGCGCTGACCACGGCATTGGTACACGCCTGCCGCGCCGAGCCGTTCTACTCCAAGACCGTCGACGCCCGCGGAAAAGCCGTACTGGTTGCCGACGGCACACTCTCCCCGTCGGCCAACGCCCGGATCGTGCGCCTGTACCGACCGCGCGTCGAACCGTTCAGCGGGTTGTACTACGGCGCATCGACGGCAGTGCAGATCGAACTCTGGTCGTTCTCACCGTCCGAGATCGTGCTTCCGATCGAGAATTCGCTGACCCGACGCAACATTCGGCCCGACGAGGCCGTCCGCGGAACGGTCGAACGCTTCGGCAGAACGTGGCCGACCATCGAGAACATGTTCGCCGACCACGCGTCGGACATCAATTTCGACATCGACATCGTGTTCTCCTGGGTCGACGGCTCCTCGGCAGAATTCCAGGCTCAGCGCGCGCGGCGGATGGCGAACTACGTCGTCGGTGAGGGTGACGACTCGGCAGCCCGCTACCGGCAGATCGACGAACTGAAGTACGCGCTGCGGTCGATTCACATGTACGCGCCGTGGATCAGGCGCATCTTCGTGGCCACCGACTCGGCGAGACCTGCATGGCTCGCCGACCACCCCAAGGTGACGTTCGTGCCGAGCGAGGCCTTCTTCGTCGACACATCCGTTCTGCCGACCCACAATTCGCAGGCCGTCGAAAGCCAGCTGCACCACATCCCCGGATTGTCCGAGCACTTCCTGTACTCGAACGACGACATGTTCTTCGGTCGACCGGTCAGTCCGTCGATGTTCTTCTCCCCCGGCGGAATCAGCATGTTCATCGAGGCGACGACCCGAATCGGGTTGGGCTACAGCGACGCCGACCGCAGCGGCTTCGAGAACGCGGCGCGGGTGAACCGTCGAATCCTGCAGAACCGATTCGGAATGACCACAACCCGGCATCTCGAACACGCGGCAACACCGCTGCGGCGCAGCGTGATGCAGGAGATGGAGAACGAATTCCCGGACGAGTTCGCCTCCACCGCGGCGAGCGCGTTCCGGGCGAGCACCAACATCTCGGTGACCAACTCGCTGTACCACTACTACGCGCTGATGAGCGGTCGCGCCGTGGTCCAGAAGGACGCCAAGGTCCGGTACATCGACACCACCACCGTGGCCGGTCTCGACCTGATGGAGAAGCTGCTCCCCAAGCGATCGGTGGACTTCTTCTGCCTCAACGACGGCAGCTTCCCCGAGGTCGACCTGGACCTGCGCACCCGTACGGTGACACAGTTCCTGGACAAGTACTTCCCCATCGTCGCGCCCTGGGAACGCGCGAGGACCGACGAACGCTGATGCTCAGGCGTCGCTGAACGTCTTGCGCCGCGCGCTGTCTGCGATGGTCACTCCCGCTGCATTCAGCCTGCGCGCGGTCTCCTGAGCCGAGACCGGCTCTCCCACAGTGTCGTACGACCCTGTGGGCACCACCGAATGCACGACGGTGTCCTCGTAGACGTGGACCAAGTTGTATCCCTGGGCACCGTCGCGTCCGCGCAATCCGCCTGCGGGCACGTTCAGATCCTGGGTGTAGCACGTGGCCGACGCCACCGAGACCGGGATACCCGCGAACGTGGCCGTCGTCGAATAGTGCAGGTGCCCAGCAAGAATGGATCGCACATCGGTTCCGCGTAGTACGTCGGCCAGCCGAGGCTGATCGATCAGCTCGACCAGCACGGCGAGATCGAGCACGGTCGGTACCGGCGGATGATGCATCGCGAGAATGGTGCCGAACTCGGCGGGGGTCGCGAGAGTGTCTGCCAGCCAGGTCAATTGCTCGTCGCCGAGCTCGCCGTGATGCCTGCCCGGGACCGTCGTGTCGAGCGTCACCACCCGAAGACCGTCGACGTCGTGGACACGATCGATGGACTGCCCGGTGGGTTCGGCGTCGAGAAGCTTCTGACGAAACGTCGCCCGGTCGTCGTGATTGCCCATCGCCCAGACGATCTGCGCACCGAGTTCCTCGGCCACCGGCTCGACCAACGCGCGCAATTTCTCGTACGCGCCCGGCTCGCCCTTGTCCGTCAGATCCCCCGTGAACACCAATGCGTCGGGCCGCACACCGGAGTTGCGTACGTCGGTCATCACCTGCTCGAGCCGCAAATGACTGTCCACGCCCCCGTACAACCGACCTCCGCCGTCGACGAGATGCGTGTCGCTGATATGCAGCAAGCAGTGATGGGGACGTGGGTACTCGGCCATCCGAGACTTCATCGAACTCTCGCTCACGATCGGACCTACCGTTTCACGTTCACCCGGCCGGGCGAACGCCACTGTTGCAACCCAAGCATACGAGCGTTCACTGAGAAAAAGCTGGTCGGATCTACGCGGTGAACACCGCACCAACATCCGGCGTGTGACAGGTTGAGTGCATGACGAAACCGAAGCTGACCACCCTTCTCGCAACTGCAGGACTGACGGTGGGGTCGATGGTCGGCATCGGCGTCGCGCCCGCTGCCGCGCAAGAGCTGCCGACCGTGGTGCTGGTGCACGGAGCCTTCGCTGACAACACCAGCTGGGACGGCGTAGCCGACAACCTCCGTGGCCGCGGCTACCCGGTGGTGACGGCGGACAACTCGCTGCGCGGACCGGCGTTCGACGCGGCCTCGGTCACCGATGTCGTCGAGAGCATCGACGGGCCGGTGGTACTGGTGGGCCATTCGTACGGCGGCACGGTGATCAGCAACGTGCACGCCGACAACGTGGAAGCGCTGGTCTACGTCGCCGCGTTCATGCCCGTCGAGGGCGAACCCGTCGCCCTGGAACTCGACCCCATCCGATTCCCGGTGACCGCGCTGGTACCGCCGGTGATCGGCCTGTCGATCGTCGACGACTCCTCCAACCTGATCGGCAAGAACGTCGACTCGTACATCACGCCTGCCCTGTTCCGGCCGTTCTTCGCCCCTGATGTCACCGAGGAGCAGGCCGCGCGCATGGTCGCTCACCAGAAGACGATCGCTGCCGGTGCGCTGCTCGAGCCGAGCGGCCCACCGTCCTGGGCGGACACACCGTCGTGGGCGCTGATTCCCCAGCAGGATCAGATCATCCCGGCCTCGGCCGAGCGGTTCATGGCGCAGCGGGCGGGTGCTCGGGTGACCGAGGTGCCGGGTTCGCACGCGATCCTGGTCTCGAACCCCGCAGCCGTGGCCGACCTCGTCGCCGAGGCGGATGCGGGCAGCTGACACCTCACGAAACGACCTCGGGCCCGGCCACCTGTCGACGGTGGCCGGGCCCGAGGAGTGTTAGGGCGAGCGTCAGATCCCGATGAGATCGTGATCGGCGACCTTCGCGGCAAGGATGCGTAGGTGCTCGTCGGCACCACCGAGCGTGTGCTCGATGGCCACCAGTCGACTGGTGTAGTGCCCCACCGGATATTCGGCCGTCACGCCGATTCCGCCGTGCAACTGAATGGCCTCCTGGCCGATCTTGCGACCGGACCGCGAGATCTGCAGCTTCGCGCGCGACGCGATGGTCGGGTCTACGTTGCCGTCGGCCAAGGACATCGTGGCGTACAGGCTCATGCTGCGGGCGAGTTCGAGCAGCACGTACATGTCCGCCGCACGGAAGGTGAGTGCCTGGAACTTGGCCAGCGGAACCCCGAACTGCTTGCGCTGCTTGAGGTAATCGGTGGTCAACCGAAGCGCCTCTTCCATCGCACCGATCGCCTCGGCGCAGAGCGCGGCCTGCGCTCGCACCTCGGCACCGGTGATGGCCGCGGCCGCGTTCTCGGCGGTGCCGAGCGGTTCGGCTGCGACGTCGACGAATTCGATCTGCGCGGCGCGCTGACCGTCGTGGGTGGCGTACGACTTGCGCGTGAGCCCGGTCGCGTCGGCGTCGACGACGAACAGTCCTGTTCCACCGGTGGGCAGCGTCGCACTGACAACGATCACGTCTGCGCTACCACCGTGCGGAACCGGGTTCTTCACGCCGTTGATCGACCACGAGCCACCGTCCTCGGTGGCGGTGGTGGCGACCTCGACGTTGGGCCAGCGGCTACCGGATTCGTTGTGCGCGAACGCCAACATCGACGATCCCTCGGCGACGGGCGGCAGGAGCCGCGCGCGCTGATCGGCGCTGCCGAGCTCGGAGATCAACCCGCCGGGGACGAGAACGGCGTCGAGAATCGGCTCCGGTGCGAGCCGTCGTCCGACCTCGGTCATCACGGCCATGATCTCCACCGGACCGGCGTCCATCCCGCCGTCTTCCTCGCTGAACGTCAGACCCAGCAGGCCGACCTCGGCCAACTGCTTCCAGACGTCGGTGCTCCAACCCAGCTCACCGGCAACGATCTTGTTGCGCTTCTCGGTGTCGTAGGCCCGCGAGAGAACCTCACGAGTGGTGTCGCGCAGCAGCTTCTGCTCTTCGTTGAGTTCGAAATCCATGTCTTCAGATGCTCCCTTACAGTCCGAGAATCGCAGAGGCGATGATGGTGCGCTGAACCTCGTTCGAGCCGCCGTAGATCGACACCTTGCGGTAGTTGAGATAACCCGGTACCGAGCGCTGCGCCCAGCCCTCGCTCTCGATGTCCTCGCCCGCCTCGTAGGGCAGTGAGTCCGGCCCGGCAACGTCCATCAGCAATTCGGTGGTGGCCTGCTGCAGTTCCGATCCCCGCAGCTTGAGGATGGACGACGCCGGATTGGGCTTGCCGTCGTCCGAGCTCGACACCATGCGCAGCTGAGTCAGCTCGAGGGCAAGCAGTTCGTTCTCGACCTCGGCCATCTTGGCCGCGAACAGTGGATCCTCGAGCAACGTGCCGGTGCCGACCTTGGTCTGCGCCGCGTGCTTCTTCGCCTGTCCCAGATGGACTTTGGTGTGTCCGGCCCGGGCGACGCCGGTGCGCTCGTTGCCGAGCAGGAACTTGGCGTAGCTCCAGCCCTGGTTCTCCTCGCCGACGAGGTTCTCCGCCGGAACGCGGACGTTGTCGAAGAAGACCTCGTTGACCTCGACACTGCCGTCGATCAGCTTGATGGGACGCATCTCGATGCCGGGAGTGTTCAGGTCGATCAGCAGGAACGAGATGCCGGCCTGCTTCTTCGGCGCGTCCGGGTTGGTGCGCACGAGCGCGAAGATCCAGTCGGCGTACTGGCCGAGCGTGGTCCACGTCTTCTGTCCGTTGACGATGTAGTCGTCACCGTCGCGGATGGCGGTGGTGCGCAACGACGCCAGGTCCGATCCGGCCTCGGGCTCGGAGAAGCCCTGGCACCACCAGATGTCGAGGTTCGCCGTCTTGGGCAGGAACTTCTCCTTGAGCTCCTGCGAGCCGAACGTCGCGATGACCGGGCCGACCATCGAGGCATTGAACGCCAGCGGCTCGGGCACCGACGCCAACTGCATTTCGTCGAGCCAGATGTGACGCTGTACAGCGGTCCAGTCGCGGCCACCGAACTCCGCGGGCCAATGCGGCACCGCCAGGCCGTTCTCGTTGAGGATTCGCATGGTCGTGACCACCTCGTCCTTGCTCAACTCCTGACCCGTCGCACTCTTCTCGCGAATCTCGGCGGGGACCTTCGTGGTGAAGAACGTCCGCATCTCGTCACGGAACGCGGCCTCTTCTTCTGTCAGGGCAAGATTCATCGACAATCCTCCAAGCTCGTTCGCGTATCTTCGTATCGACCGTACTCCCTGGTAACTCTGGGATATTCTCCGCTCACTATGACTCTTCTGGCACTGGTTCGGCACGGTGAAACGAACTGGAATCTGCACGGGCGCCTGCAGGGCTCTTCGGACATTCCTCTCAACGACACCGGGCGAGCTCAGGCCCGCGAGGCCGGCTACGAACTCGAGTACCGGACATGGGACCACCTGGTCAGCTCCCCGCTGATCCGAGCAGCGGAAACCGCAGACATCATCGGCGCGCACCTGGGTCTGACCCGCACCGCCGAGTTCCCCGATCTGGCCGAGCGGCACTTCGGTGACGCCGAGGGCTTCACCGACTGGGACGCGTATTCGCACTGGCCGGACGGCCGGTACCCGGGCTTGGAGCCGCGTTCGAACCTGATCGTGCGTGGCGTGCGCGCCGTCGACGAGATCGCCGCGCGCTACCCGGACTCGGCGGTGATCGCCGTGGCGCACGGCGGCGTCATCCGGGCGATCTTCGACGCGATCCGGCGACGCCACTCCCCGCGCATCCTCAACGCGGGCGTCTCCACCCTCGAACACGACGGTTCTCGCTGGACCGTTCGCACCATCAACGGCATCCCGGTCTGACAGAGTTTTCTTTCATGGAGATCGAACGTCGCATCACCGAACTCGGCTTCACCTTGCCCGGGGAACCGACCGCTCCGCCCGGTTTCGAGTTCTCGTTCGAATGGGTGCGCGTGCGTGGCAACCGAGTCTTCGCCTCGGGCCATTCCCCCTTGGACCGGGACGGCACCCTGGCCGGCCCGTTCGGTGCAGTGCCGTCGCAGGTCGATCTCGATTCGGCCACCGACGCCGCACGCGACACCGCGCTGGCGCTCCTCGGCAGCGTCGCCCGGGCAATCGGCGACCTCGATCGAATCAGCGCGTGGTTGACCGTGACCGGGTCGGTCAACGCCGACCACGGCTTCACTCAGACCACCACGGTCGTCAACGGCTTCTCCGATCTGGTGCTCGCCATCTTCGGTCCGGAAATCGGTGCCCATGCCCGCACCGCACTCGGGGTGGCGGCATTGCCGATGAACAACACCGTCGTGGTGTCAGCGGAACTGGAGATCGACGGGTAGGTTTTGCTCCACTCGTACATACGGCGAAAGCGGGCGCAGATGGTGCGCAGATCGATTCTTGCTCTGGTCGCGATTCTCATCGGCATCCTCGGGTTGTCCGGCTGCAGCTCGTCCTCACAGTCGCTGCTGGACCGGGTGCAGGACGAGGGCGTACTGGTCGTCGGCACCGAGGGCACCTACAGCCCGTTCAGCTATCAGGGCGCGGACGGACAACTCACCGGATACGACATCGACGTCATCAACGCCGTCGGAGCCGAGTTGGGCGTACGCGTCGACTTCGTGCAGACCCCGTTCGATTCGATCTTCGCCGGACTGCAATCCCAACGCTTCGATCTGATCGCCAACCAGGTCTCGATCACTCCTGCGCGCCAGTCGGCCTACGACCTGTCCACGCCGTACACGGTGTCGGAAGGCCAGATCCTCACCGCCGCAGACGACTCCACCATCACCTCTCTCGCCGACCTGGCCGGAAAGACCACCGCGCAATCGTCGACGAGCAACTGGGCCGAGGTCGCGGCGAACGCAGGCGCGAACGTCGAAGCCGTCGAGGGATTCGTTCAGGCGGTCACTCTCGTCAAGGACGGCCGCGTCGACGCCACCGTCAACGACTCCCTCGCCATCGCCGAATACCTGCAGCAGACCGGCGACACCGGCGTGAAGATCGCAGGCGAGACCGGCGACACGACGCTGCAATCCTTCGTGGCCCGCAAGGACAGTGGGCTGATGGACGAGGTCGACACCGCCATCGACACGCTGCGCGAGAACGGCACCATCGCCGAGATCTCGAACAAGTACTTCGGCAGTGATGTCGCCGCACCGACCGCCGACACCGTGGTTCCGACGAGCGACGACGCAGCGTCGACGGCACCGTCCAAAACGCAGCTCGTTCTCGACAACCTGTGGCCGATGCTCAAAGCCACGGTGACAATGACGATTCCGCTGACCGCCATCAGCTTCGTGGTCGGACTCGTCATCGCCCTCGCGGTGGCACTGGCCCGGATCTCGTCGATCGCACCGCTCGCTGCGGTCGCCCGGTTCTACGTCTCGATCATCCGCGGCACTCCCCTGCTGCTGCAGCTGTTCATCATCTTCTACGGGCTACCGCAGTTCGGCATCGTGATCTCGCCGTTCCCGGCCGCGGTGGTCGCGTTCTCGCTCAATGTCGGTGGCTACGCGGCCGAGGTGATCCGGGCCGCGATACTGAGCGTGCCCAAGGGGCAGTGGGAGGCCGCGCAGACCATCGGGATGGGCTACCGAACCACGTTGCAGCGCATCGTACTTCCGCAGGCACTGCGCACCGCGGTACCACCGTTGTCGAACACGCTGATCTCGCTGGTCAAGGACACCTCGCTGGCATCGACCATCCTGGTCACCGAGCTGCTGCGCGTCGCACAACTCGCGGCGGCACCGACCTTCGACTTCTTCACCCTGTATACCGTTGCGGCGCTCTACTACTGGGTGATCTGCATCGTTCTCTCGTTCTTCCAAGGAAAACTCGAAGTCCGACTCGACAGGTACGTGGCCAAATGACAGACCTGCTGGAAGTATCCGCACTGAAGAAATCGTTCGGGCCACTCGAGGTGTTGAAGGACATCTCGTTCACCGTGCCGTCCGGCACCGTCACCGTCATCATCGGACCGTCCGGATCCGGCAAGACCACGGTGCTGCGCACACTGAACGCACTCGACCAGGCCGACGCAGGCATCATCCGCATAGGGGACGTGTCGGTGGATTTCGCAGAATCCGTCAACGCGGCGCAGCTCCGACACTTCCGCGCTCAGAGCGGCATGGTGTTCCAGAGCCACAACCTGTTTCCACACAAGACGGTGCTGCAGAACATCATCGAGGGACCGGTGATCGTGCAGAAGCGAGCCAAGGACGACGCCATCCGTGACGCGCACGCGATCCTCGATCAGATCGGTCTCGACGCCAAGTCCGACCAGTACCCGTTCCAACTGTCCGGAGGCCAGCAACAACGCGTCGGAATCGCCCGAGCCCTGGCCCTGCGCCCCAAGCTGATGCTGTTCGACGAGCCCACCTCGGCACTCGATCCCGAACTCGTGGGCGAGGTGCTCGGCGTCATCAAAGGTCTTGCCGCGCAGGGCTGGACGATGGTGATCGTCACCCACGAAATCCGCTTCGCCCAACAGGTCGCCGATCAGGTGCTGTTCATCGAGAACGGCGTCGTCCTCGAACGCGGCACACCGGAACAGGTGCTGGTGAACCCGACGGAGCCCCGTACCCGCCAGTTCCTGCAGCGGATATTGGCCTAGAGGGGCTGTAGAGGGGCTGCGCCCCATGTGCGCGGAACTTCGTAGCAGGGGTCGAGTTTCCACTCACCTGCGGCGAAGCCGCTCTAGAGGTGCGGCAGCACCTTGTCCAGGGTGATCGGCAGATCGCGGACTCGGACGCCGGTGGCGTTGTAGACGGCATTGCCGATGGCCGCCGAGGATCCCACCGCACCGATCTCACCGATTCCCTTGCCGCCCATCGGCGCGAGTTCGGTGTCGACTTCCTCGACCCACACGGCCTCGAGATCGGTGACGTCCGCACACGCCGGGATGTGGTACTCCGCGAGATCGTGATTGGCGAACCCGCCGAACTCCTGATCGGTGATGCCGTTCTCCATCAGCGCCATGCCGAGTCCGAACGTCATTCCGCCGATGAGCTGAGACCTGGCCAGCCGCGGGTTCATCACCGCGCCGATGCCGAAGACACCGAGCATCCTGCGGACCCGCACCTCACCGGTGTCGATGTCGACCGCGACCTCGGCGAACTGGGCACCGAAAGCCATGCGCGCCAGCTCCTTCTGCCCCTCGACGTCGTCGGTGGTGTCGGCCTCGGCGGAGTTGCCCGGCTCGTACGAACCCTGAGACTTCAACGAGTGGCAGACCTTGGTGACGGCCCAGCCCCACGACGAGGTACCCGAGGATCCACCGGCTCCCGGAGCGGTCGGCAGTGCGCTGTCGCCGAGTTCGACGGTCACGCTGTCGGCATCGACCTCGAGAGCATCGGCGGCGATCTGTCGCAGCACGGTGCGCGCGCCGGTACCGATGTCCGACGCGGCGACGGACACCGTGATCGTGCCGTCCGACTCCACTCGCGCCGACGCGGTACTCGGTGAGATCAACACCGGGTAGCTGGCCGTCGCGACTCCCATGCCGACGAGGGTGTTGCCTTCTCGACGCTGACCGGGTGTGGAATCGCGGCGGTCCCAGCCGAACTTCTCCGCACCCTCGCGCAGGCACTGCACCACGCTGCGTGAGCTGAACGGGTTACCACTGGCGGGATCGACGTCCGGCTCGTTACGAACGCGCAATTCGATCGGATCGACACCGGTGGCCGCGGCCAATTCGTCGATGGCCGTCTCGACGGCGAACATGCCGGGTGCCTCGCCGGGTGCCCGCATCCACCGCGGCGTTCCGACATCCAGCTTCGCGAGACGGTGGGTGGTGCGACGGTTGGGGGCCGCATAGATGTGCCGAGTCGATTCCGACGTCTGCTCGCAGAACTCGAAGATCGTGCTGGTCTGCTGGAACGAATCGTGCGTGATCGCCTGCAGCACACCGGTCGAATCAGCGCCCAGACGAACGTGATTGAGCGTCGGCGTGCGATACCCGACGACATCGAACAACGCCTGCCTCGGCAGCACCAATTTCACGGTGCGGCCGGTGGCTCGCGCGGCCATCGCAGCGAGGATCGCGTTGGGCCGAGTACTTCCCTTGGCTCCGAATCCGCCGCCGACGTTCTCGGCGACGACGCGAACGTTCTCGGGCTCGAGGTCGAACGCCGTGGCGAGATCGCCCTGCACACCCGACGGTGCCTGCGTCGAGTCCCACAGCGTCAGAACGCCGTCGGCCCACTGCGCCGTGGTGGCATGCGGCTCCATCGGACTGTTGTGCATCGGCGCGGTGGAATACCAGTTGTCGACGACATGCTCGGCGGTCTGCAGCGCCGCATCGGGCTCCCCGATCGTCACGTCGGTGGGAAAGCCGGCGTTGACGGACTCGGGTGCGTAGAGCGAGCCGTGCTCGGCCGTCAGAGTGTTGTCGGGTGAGCGGACATCGGTGTACTGCACCCGCACTCGGGTTGCGGCGGCGCGGGCGTCCTGAAGAGTATCGGCCACGACGACGGCCACGATCTGACCGCGGTACGCGACGGTGTTCGATTGCAGGACATGCAGTTCGGCGTCCTCGACCTCACCCAGCTTCTCCGCGTTGCCGTGCCAGATGATCGCATGCACCGTGGGGTCGTCGTCCAATTCGACTCGTTCGACCGTGCCCGCGGGAACTGTCGCGGGCACGTACCAGGCGTACAGCTGCCCGACGGCCTGCGGTTGCTCGGCGGCGTACCGAGCCCGGCCGGTGACCTTCGCGATCGATTCGGTGCGCTGAATCGGTTGTCCGATCGATGCAGTCATGACCGGTCTCCCGACACTGTGAGTTCCGCCAAGGTGCGGGTGACGAGGTTGGTCACCAGTGGGATCTTGAACGCGTTGTCGCGCAACGGTTCCGCCGCGTCGAGTTCCAACGCGATGGCCCGCCGGAACGACGCCTCCTCGGCAGCCGCGCCGAGCAGCGTGTACTCGGCCGTGCGAGCCCGCCACGGCTTGTGCGCCACGCCGCCCAGCGCGATCGACACCCCGCGCACGATTCCGTCCTCGACATCGAGAGTGGCGGCGACCGAGGCGATCGCGAAGGCGTAGGACTGCCGGTCTCGCACCTTGCGGTAGGTGGAGACGGTGCCGTCCGCCGGTGCCGGTATCTCGATGGCCGTGACGAGTTCGTCCCGCGCGACCGTATTGTCGCGCTCGGGCGCGTCGCCGGGGAGCCGATAGAAGTCATCGATAGCGAGGGTGCGCTCTCCGTCGACTCCCCGCACGACCACACGTGCGTCGAGAGCGGACAGCGCGACCGCCATGTCGGAGGGATGCGTCGCCACGCAGGCCTCCGAGGCCCCGAGGATGGCAAGGTTTCGGTGCTCACCGGTCCGGGCCGGGCAGCCCGACCCGGGTTCGCGCTTGTTGCACGGCTTCGATGCATCCATGAAGTACACGCACCGAGTGCGCTGGAACAGGTTCCCGCCGGTGGTGGCCATGTTGCGTAATTGACCCGAGGCACCGGCCAGCACCGCCCGCGAGAGCACCGGATAACGCTGACGCACCACCGGGTGCACCGCGAGATCACTGTTGCTCACGCCGGAACCGACACGAAGCGAGCCGTCGTCGGATACATCGATGTCGTGCAACGGAAGTCGCGTCACGTCGATCAGCGTCGTCGGACCCACGACTCCGAGTTTCATCAGGTCCACCAGGTTGGTTCCCCCGCCGAGCAGCATCGCGTTCTCGTTATCGGCGAGGTGGGCCACGGCCTCGTCGACGGCGGTGGCTGCGTCGTACTCGAAGGTCTTCACGACGCGTCCCGTACGGCCGACACGATATTGCAGTAGGCACCGCAACGACAGAGGTTGCCGCTCATACGTTCTCGTATTTCGTCGGGATCGAGTTCGACGTCGGCACCCTCGATGTCCTCGGTGACCGCGCTGGGCCATCCCTGCTTGGCCTCTTCGATCACCGCGACCGCCGAACAGATCTGCCCGGATGTGCAGTACCCGCACTGGAACGCGTCGCGATCGACGAAGGCCTGCTGCACGGGGTGCAGGGTGTCGCCGTCGGCCAACCCCTCGACCGTGGTGATCTCACGATCCTGCTGCGCCACTGCGAACGTCAGGCAGCTGTTGATCCGCCGTCCGTCCACCAGCACCGTGCAGGCCCCGCACTGCCCGTGGTCACACCCCTTCTTGGCACCGATCAGGTCCAGGTTCTCGCGGAGAGCGTCGAGCAGGGTGGTTCGGGTATCGCAGTCGAAAGCGCGGTCGGTCCCGTTGACACGGAGAGTGACGTTGGTCATGCACGGGCGGATACCCGCGGCCTCGGCCACCAAACGCTCGCGCTGGGGTCGTGCGTGGAAACTCGTAGTGGGCTACGAAGTGCCGTGCACGTGCGCTAGCGCCGCCCCTTGTACTTCCCGCCACCGCTGCGTCCGGGAGGACCGGAATCGGGTTGCAGTTGAATCAGTACGCCACTGATGCGGGTGCGGCGCAACGCCTCGACGGTCTCGTCGGCGAGGTCGGCCGGCAACTCCACCAACGAGTGATCGGGACGAATACTGATGTGGCCGAAGTCGCTTCGACGCAGACCGCCCTCGTTGGCGATGGCGCCGACGATCGCTCCCGGGGCGACGTGATGCCGCTTGCCGACGCTGATGCGATACGTCGCCATCTCCTGGCCGGTCTTGCGATGATGCGAGCTGGCCGCATCCTCGTCGAACGTGCGCGGGGGCCGGGGTTCACGCGGCTCGCGCGGTGCCCGCGGCGGGGCAGGCGGCTCGGGCTTGAGCAGGAACGCCTCGCCGTCGCGGGACTGAATGGCCAGCGCTGCCGCGATGTCGACCAACGGCACGTCGTGCTCGCGCTCGTAGTCCTCGATGAGCCGGCGGAACAGCGCCAGATTCTCGTTGCCCAGGCTCTCGGTGATGGAGTCCTTGAACTTCGTCACGCGCTGCGCGTTCACGTCGTCGACGCTCGGCAGCTGCATCTCGGTGATCGGCTGACGCGTCGCACGCTCGATGGCCTTGAGCAGGTGCCGCTCGCGCGGCGCGACGAACAGCAGAGCCTGCCCGGCGCGGCCGGCGCGACCGGTACGACCGATGCGGTGCACGTAGGACTCGGTGTCGTGCGGGATGTCGTAGTTGATGACGTGCGAGATGCGGTCGACGTCGAGACCGCGGGCCGCGACGTCGGTGGCCACCAGGATGTCGATCTGACCGTTCTTGAGCTGCCCGATGGTGCGCTCACGCTGGGCCTGCACGATGTCGCCATTGATCGCCGCGGCCGAGAAGCCCCGTGCGCGCAGCTTCTCGGCGAGCTCCTCGGTGGCCTGCTTGGTACGGACGAACATGATCATCGCCTCGAACTCTTCGACCTCGAAGATTCGAGTGAGCGCCTCCAGCTTGCGCTGATGTGCCACCTGGACGTAGCGCTGGGTGATGTTCGGTGCCGTCGACGTCTTCGTCTTGACGGTGATCTCCACCGGATCGTGCAGGTACTGCTTGGAGATCTTGCGAATCGCGGCCGGCATAGTGGCCGAGAACAACGCGACCTGCTTGTACTCCGGGGTATCGGAGAGGATGCGCTCGACGTCCTCCTGGAAACCCATCTTGAGCATCTCGTCGGCCTCGTCGAGGACCAGATACTCGAGCCCGGACAGGTCGAGGGTGCCCTTCTCGAGATGGTCGATGACGCGGCCGGGAGTACCGACGATGATCTGCGCGCCCTTGCGCAGACCGGACAGCTGGATGCCGTACGCCTGACCGCCGTAGATCGGCAGGATGTGCAGACCCGGAATGTGGGTGGCGTACTTGCCGAACGCCTCGGCGACCTGGAGCGCCAGCTCACGGGTCGGGGCCAATACCAGGGCCTGCGGCACCCGACGCGAGACGTCGAGACGCGAGAGGATCGGCACCGCGAACGCGGCGGTCTTGCCGGTTCCGGTCTGCGCGAGTCCGACGACGTCGTTGCCTGCCATCAGCGGCGGAATGGTGGCCGCCTGAATGGGCGACGGGCTCTCGTAGCCGACATCGCGGAGGGCCTTCAGGACCCGCTCGTCGATCCCGAGGTCGGCGAAGGTGATGTCGTCGCCCGCTGGAACGGCGGACTCCTGCGGGGGCGAATTCGTCTCGTCGGACGTCACGGCGGCATCCTGTTCAGTTTCTGAAGTGCTCATATGTCGCACGAGTTTAGTACCTGCTCGGGCCCTGCGAACCCTTCTACGCTGATCAGGTGACGAAAACGGTCACGACGGCCTGCGGTGCGAGCGGCCTCACACCGGCGACCCGACACCCGAACGCGACTGCGGACCGTTAAGTTGTACCCCGAGTCACACTCAACTACCCCGGACTCGCGGCAAAGTCGACAAACCGGACACCCCGGATGGTGCGCCACGGCCTCGAATGTGATGAAATGCACAACTACCACGCTATTTTTCCGTAAGGGGTCCAGCAGTGCGCGAATATTCTGTGCCGGCGTCGTTCACCATTCCTGACGACGCATCCATGGCCGACACCGTCTACAGGTACGAGAAGGAATCGCCCAACTTCGTACCCTTCCAACGTCTGGTGAACGGCAACTGGACCGATGTCACCGCAGCTCGCTTCGCGACCGAGGTCGCGGCAGCAGCCAAGGGACTGATCGCCTCCGGTATCGAACTCGGCGACCGTGTCGCGATCCTCAGCGCGACGCGCTACGAGTGGGTCGTCCTCGATTACGCCATCTGGTCCGCAGGTGGCTGCACCGTCGCGATCTACGAGACCTCCTCCGCCGACCAGGCGCAGTGGATTCTCGAGGACTCCGCCACCAAGTTGCTCGTCGTCGAGACCGCAGCGCACGCCTCGAACCTCAAAGAGGTCACCGAGGGTGCCAAGGATCTGCGTGAGGTTCTGCAGATCGACGCCGGAGCCATCGACGAGCTGACCACCCGCGGAGCCTCGGTCAGCGACGAGGAACTGCATGCACGACGCCATCAGGTCAGTGCGGCATCGCCCGCGACCCTGATCTACACCTCGGGCACCACCGGACGGCCCAAAGGCGTTCAGCTCACGCACGCCAACTTCTACGCCGAGGTGCAGGCCACCCAGATCGCGCTGCACGACTCGATGAAGGAGGGCAACCGCACACTGATGTTCCTCCCGATGGCGCACGTGTTCGCCCGCGCCGTCTCGTTCGGCTCGTTCGAGTCCAAGGTCACCGTCGGACACACCTCGGACGTGACGACGCTGGTGGATCAGTTCGCCGTGTTCAAGCCGGACTTCATCCTGTCGGTGCCGCGTGTGTTCGAGAAGGTCTACAACTCCGCCAAGCAGAAGGCACACGACGGCGGCAAGGGTTCCATCTTCGACAAGGCCGCCGCGACGGCCATCGAGTGGAGCGAGGCCCAGGAGAAGGGCGGAGCCGGGCTGGTTCTGAACCTCAAGCACACGGTGTTCGACAAGCTCGTGTACTCCAAGCTGCGCGCCGCACTCGGCGGCAACTGCACCCGCGCGGTGTCCGGTGGTGGACCTCTCGGTGCCCGCCTCGGCCACTTCTTCCGCGGTGCGGGCGTCCCGGTCTACGAGGGCTACGGCCTGACCGAGACCAGCGCGGCCATCACCGTCAACACCACCAAGGAACAGCGCGTCGGCACCGTCGGCAAGCCCATCGACGGCCACTCGGTGAAGGTCGCCGAGGACGGCGAACTGCTGCTCAAGGGACCGGTCGTGTTCAGCGGCTACTGGCACAACGAGAAGGCCACCTCCGAGGCCATCGTCGACGGCTGGTTCCACACCGGCGACCTCGGTGCCATCGACCAGGAAGGCTACGTCTCGATCACCGGCCGCAAGAAGGAGATCATCGTGACCGCGGGTGGCAAGAACGTCGCCCCCGCAGTGCTCGAGGACGCCCTCCGCGCGAACGCGATCATCAGCCAGTGCCTCGTCGTGGGCGACGCCAAGCCGTTCATCGGTGCGCTCATCACCCTCGACCCGGAGGCACTGCCGGGCTGGCTCGAGCGGCACAACCTGTCCGCGGACATTCCGTTCTCCGAATTGTCCAAGAATCCCGAGATGGTCGCCGAGATCGACAAGGCCGTCGCCGAGGCCAACAAGAAGGTCTCGAACCCGGAGCAAATCAAGAAGTACACGATCCTCGAGAACGACTTCACCGTCGAAACCGGTGAGCTCACCCCGACGATGAAGCTCAAGCGCAACATCATTCATGCCGAGCGCGGCAGCGACATCGAAGCCATCTACTCGTAGATCGACCGAAAGAGAACGGGCCCGGCGCTATCCTCGCGCCGGGCCCGTTCTTTTTCGTTGTCAGGACATGTGGTCGTCGAGGAATTCCGCCACCACCGACGTCACCTGCAGATGGATCTTCTCGTGCAGCAGGTCGTGGCCACCGTCCTCGAATTCGCGCAGGGACGCGTCGGGAACGCCGCCGATCCACTCGCGCACCGCATCGACCGGAGCCAGACGATCGTCCACGCCGTGCACGGCCAGCAGCGGAATGACGTTGTCGGCGAGATCGGTGACCGAGCCGGTCACCGACTTGGGTGTTCCGCACAGTACGGCGCACTGCACCGCCTCCGGATGCGCACCGAGGGCTGCGATGGCCGTCGCCGCGCCCAACGAATGACCCATCAGTGCGAACGACAACTCCGGGTGTTCGGCCTCGGCGATCTCGAGCAACTGCAGCGCGTTCTGCGCGAGTGCGGGAATCTGAGCGGCGTCCGTCAACTCACCTTCGGTGAGGCCGTGGCCCACGTGATCGACCGCCCACACATCGACTCCGCGTCCGTTGAGGACGCGAGCGAAACGGTGATAATGGCCGCTGTTCTGGCCGAGACCGTGCAGAAAAACGAGACCGAAACGAGCATCGGGGACAGTCCAGTTTCGGTAGTGGACCGCGCCGGTGGCTCCGTCGAAAAAAGGCATTCGATCATTTTGCCTCCTCGCGACGGCATCCGCGCGCAACGTGACCGGTACCGCTCGCGGCGGTGACTAGGGTGGGCGCGTGTTCCTCATCGGCGATCGCGTCATCTACAGCGCCAGCGACCTCGCCGCGGCAGCGTCGTGCGAATTCGGACTGCTGCGCCGACTCGACGGCCTCACCGGTCTGATCCCGCGGGCCACCGCCGAGCCGGATCCGATGCTGGACCGCACCTCTGCACTCGGATTCGAGCACGAACGCCGTCAACTCGAGACATTCCAGCAGCGGTTTCCCGGCGGTGTCCTGACGATGGACCGACCGGGACGCACCGCGCAGGAAATGGCCGACGCGGCCTGGGCGACGTTCACCGCCCTGACCTCCCGCACACCCGTGGTCTATCAGGCCACGTTCTTCGACGGCCGATTTCTCGGGTTCTGCGACTTCCTGGTGGCCGAGGGCGATCGGTACGCCGTGTACGACACCAAGCTGTCGCGGCACGCCAAGGTGTCGGCACTGCTGCAGTTGGCGGCCTACGCGGACGCGCTGCGGTCCGGCGGCATCACCCCGAGCGACGAGGTGCACCTGATGCTCGGCGACGGCAGCGACTCCGCGCACTCGCTCGCCGAGATCCTGCCGGTCTACCGACAATCCAGGGAACACCTGCAACACATCCTCGACGAGCACCACGCCGAGGGGACCGTCGTCGACTGGTTCGACTCGCGCTACTCCGGCTGCGGACAGTGCGAGGCCTGCACGGCCGAGGTGGAACAGCACCGCGACCTGGTTCTGGTCGCAGGCATGCGCGCGAGCACCAGGGACAGACTGCTCGACGCCGGCATCTCGACGGTCGACGAACTGGCTGCATCGACCGGAAGCGTGGACGGCATGTCGTCTCGCACGGTCACGAATCTGCGAGCTCAGGCCGCGCTGCAGGTTCGCCAGGAGCGCAGCGGCGACGCCGAATTCGAGGTCTTCGACGCCGACGCCCTCGGCGTGATCCCCGAGCCCGATCCGGGCGACATCTTCTTCGACTTCGAGGGCGACCCACTGTGGGCCGAGGCCGGCAGTGCCGAATGGGGTCTCGAGTACCTGTTCGGCGTCTACACCGCCGACGGCGACTTCCTCCCGTTCTGGGCGCACGATCGCGCACAGGAACGCCGCGCCCTGATCGACTTCCTCGACTACGTGACCACCCGTCGCGCCGCCTACCCGAACATGCACGTCTACCACTACGCGCCGTACGAGAAGACCGCGCTACTGCGCCTCGCCGGACGCTACGGAGTGGGTGAGGACGCAGTCGACGACCTACTGCGGGACGACGTTCTGGTGGACCTCTACCCGATCGTGCGATCTGCGGTGCGCATCGGAGCCAGGTCGTACAGCATCAAGAAGCTCGAACCCCTGTACATGCCTGCAGCCCGCGACGGGGACGTCACCGATGCGGCCGCGTCGATCGTCGAATACGCGAACTGGTGCGATCTACGAGACCAGGGCAAGGACGCCGAGGCTGCTGCGCTCCTCGCCGATATCGCCGAGTACAACCGCACCGACTGCGAATCGACGCTGCGACTGCGGGATTGGTTGCTGGGGCGCGCGTCGGATGCCGGTGTGCACCCGCGGGCTCGGCAGCATCTCGAACTCGAAGACGGTGCGACGGACACCGCGAGCCCGCTGGAGCTCGAACTCGCCGACTACGCCGGTCTGCCGTGGGAGCGCACCTCGACGCAGCAGGCCGTCGCATTGTTCTCCGGTTCCATCGGCTACCACCGACGCGAGCGAAAGCCGTTCTGGTGGGCGCACTTCGATCGGCTCACTCACCACTTGGACGAGTGGGCCGACGCAGCCGACGTGCTGAAGGTCGAGCGCGCCGAGCTGGTGCACGACTGGATGAAGACTGCACCGAAGCAACGGGTCCTGCGACGACAGCTCAAGCTGTTGGGGCATCTGAGCAGCGGCGTCCTGTCGAGCTCGAAGGTCAAGCTGCTCTACGACAACCCGGCCCCGGAGGGATTACCGAAACAGCAGCCGACCCATCGCGCGACCACGACGGTCGAGATCGTGGAGGCGGGCTACGAGGGCACCCTCGACATGGTGGTGGTGCAGGAGAACCTGCGCAAGGGAGTGGACGAGTACTTCGACTTCCCCGTCGCCACCGCACCCGAACCGCCCCCGGCCACCAAGTACCTGGAGCAGGCGATCGTTGCCGTCGCGGCCGAGGTCCACGCCGCACTGCCGCACCTTCCGCGCACGGCCGTCGCCGATCTGCTGACGCTGTCGCCGCCCCGAACCCGTTCCGGCATCGGCCTTCCCGAGGTGCACGCCGGTGACTACGCGAGGGCCGTCACGGCGGCGCTGCTCGATCTGGACCGGTCGTACGTTGCCGTGCAGGGTCCGCCCGGGACCGGGAAGACGTACACCGCTGCACGGGTGATCGCCGAATTGGTCGATGTCCATCATTGGAAGGTCGGCGTGGTGGGCCAATCGCATCACGTGGTGAACAATCTGCTCGACACCATCGTGGCCGCAGGGGTGGACCCGGCCAAGGTGGGAAAGAAGGCACCGACCGCCCACACCGTCCTGGACCCGACGGACTACTGCCGCTTCGTCACCGCCGCCGAGGATGGCTGCGTCATCGGCGGTACTGCCTGGGACTTCTCCAACCCCGGCCGCATTCCGCCCGAGTCGCTCGATCTGCTGGTCATCGACGAGGCCGGGCAGTTCTCCCTGGCCAATACCATCGCCGTCTCGGTGTCCGCACGCAACCTGCTGCTGCTCGGCGACCCGGCACAGCTGCCGCAGGTCAGCCAGGGCACTCACCCAGAACCCGTGGACGAGTCGGCTCTGGGTTGGATCACCAGCGGTCACCCGACGCTGCCCGTCGACCGCGGGTACTTCCTGGCCACGACGTGGCGGATGCATCCCGATCTGTGCGCGCCGGTCTCGGCACTGTCGTACGAGGGCAAGCTCGAGTCCAACCGTGCTGTGACACAGGCACGTTCACTGGAGTCGCTCGAACCCGGCCTGCATATCGTCCACCTCGACCACCACGGCAACTCCACCGACTCGGGGGAGGAAGCCGACGAGATCGTCACTCACGTGCAGAATCTGCTGGGCCGACTGTGGAGCGACCCGCAATCCTTCGAGGGTGCGCGGCCGATGGACCAGGGCGACTTCCTGGTCGTCGCGGCCTACAACGCGCAGGTGGCCGTCATCGTCGAAAGACTCGCGGCCGCCGGACTCGACGAGGTCTCGGTGGGCACCGTCGACAAGTTCCAAGGACGACAGGCACCGGTGGTGTTGATCTCGATGGCCGCGTCGGCAATCGAAGACGTGCCACGAGGCATGGGATTCCTGTTGTCCCGCAACAGACTCAACGTCGCCGTCTCGCGAGGCCAGTGGGCCGCGATACTGGTCCGGTCGCGGGCACTGACCCGGTACCTGCCGTCGACCCCGGCCGGACTGGTCACCCTCGGCACTTTCATGAGCCTGTGCGAGAACGGAATTCAGCCGAACGCCATGCCCTCACCACGATAGGTGGGGACCGCCTCGACGGACCCGTCGGCGTGTACCAGATGCAGGGTGTCGAATCGCTCGCACAGCTCGCCGGCCTTGGCATGCCGGAACCAGACGCGATCACCGATCCTGATCTCTCCCGCTCCGCTCACCGGAGTCTGCACCTCGCCCGCGCCTTCGTTGCGCAGCAGCCTCAGACCGGACGTCACCACGCCCCTGGCCTTTCTCGACCAGGCGATCGGCCGCGGGGACCTCGACGTCGACGCCGGACCCGACGCGATGTAGCCACCACCGAACAGCGTGGCGATCTGCGGCGTCGGCTTGCGCACCGCGGGCAGCGCGAAGAACAGCGAGGGCTCGGCCGAGAATGCGCGATACCGATCGAAGAGCGTCGGCGCGAACAAGCCCGATCCCGCGGTCACCTCGGTGACGACCGGATCGGCCGCCGAGAACTCGATCGACCCGGTCCCACCACTGTTGACGATCTCGATCCGGCCGACTGCCGCGGTCACGGCCTCGACCACCGCCGTTCTGCGCGTGGAGATCTCACGAGACGACAGCGACTTCATCCATTCCACCGCGAGATTGGCGTCGGGCACACCGGCGATCTGCGCCTCGTAGAACATCAGCCCGACTACTCGGAACCCCCGCGCCTGCGCCGCCCGCGCGAAGGCGGCGACCTGCTCGGGTTCGCGCAGCGGCGAACGTCTGACACCGATGTGCAGCGGCCCGATCCGCAGCGAGGCATCGACGTCGAGACAGATACGGGGCTTGAGAAGATCGCTGGCGGTGGCGTCGCGCACGATGTCCAGCTGTGCGACGTCGTCGACCATCAGCGTGATGCGCCCCGACAGAACACGATCGTTGACGACCTCGGCGAGGGCGGTGCGGTCGACCGTCGGGTACCCCATCAGGATGTCCTCGACGCCGTGGCGTGCCAACCAGATCGCCTCACGCAGGGAGTACGCCATGACCCCGCTCACGCCGTCGGCCGCGAGCACCCGCTCCAAAACCGCCCGGGACCGAACCGACTTGCTCGCGATCCTGATCGGCACTCCGTCCGCCCGTGCTCGCAGCGCCGCAGCATTGGCATCGAGGGCCGCCAGATCGACTGCAGCCAATGGTGATTCGAGCCCTTCGGTGGCAGCGGCGATACGGGACAGTGGTGTCGTGTCGGTGGTTGCGACACCGGCGATCGAACTCATGCGGCTCATTCCTTTGTCGTTGCCAGGTCCGAACAGTCAAACACTCCACAGCCGAGAAGTCCCGGCGAGCATTCAGCGGTCCTGAGCCTTGGCCGCTATCAGACCCGACAGGTCGTCGATCTGCGCCAGCACCTCGAGATCGTCGCCGTCGACCAACCATCGCAGCACGAGGCCGTCGAGGGTGGCCATCCCGAAACGCGCGATCGACGCCACCGGCTCCAGCCATCGCGTCCCGGTGTGGGCGGAACACTTCTCGAAGAACAACCGGGCCTCGGAGTCCCGGATTCGGTACTGCCCACTGGCGATCTCGGCGGCCGTGGCGGACCCGAGCGCACGATGGCGCAGCAAGTAGGTCTTGATCTCGTACGCGAGCAACTGCCGACCCGGTGACTTCTCGATCAGCAACCACACCGCGCTCAGACCGCCGTGCACCAGCTCGCGCAGACCACGGACACCCGGGAGTTCGCGCGTGCCCACCGCGCTGTCCAACGCGGCATGCAGAATCTCGGTGACGTCGACGATGAGGTGCTCCCCCATCGCGATCACCAGATCCTGCTTGGTCTCGAAGTGGTACTGCACGATGCCCTTGGTGACGTCGGCGTGCTCCGAGAGAGCACGCACGGTCAGAGACTCGATGCCGACCCGCTCCGCGACATCGATCGCAGACTGCACCAGTTGTGCGCGCCGCACATCAGCGGGCAGCCTCGATTGCATCACCCGATCCTAGGGCGCGGACGAGTTCTGTGCCTCCGATTGACCCACGGGAGTGGAG
>NZ_JAWLKF010000016.1:0-77417 GCF_033042195.1 Rhodococcus cerastii | reverse complement strand
CCTGCGGAATGACCTGGAGGTTGCAGCAGTGGAGCCTGCGGAATGACCTGGAGGTTGCAGCAGTGGAGCCTGCGGAATGACCTGGAGGTTGCAGCAGTGGAGCCTGCGGAACGACCTTCGGTTCGAGCAGTGCGATAGTGATTCGATGATCGAGCGGTCGTGGCAGAACTGGGCGGGCAACCAGCATGCGTATCCGGTGCATCGAGCCGAGCCTTCATCGGTGGACGAGTTGCGTGCGATTCTGCGGGATGCCGTCGAACGATCTCGGACGGTGCGGTGCGTCGGAGCGGGCCACTCGTTCACTCCGATCGCGGTCACCGACGGCGTTCAGATCAGCCTGGATTCGCTGCGCGGGATCGAATCGGTGGTGCGCGAGGACGACGGTTCCGCCCGGGTGACGGTGCTCGCAGGCACCCGGCTGCGCGATCTGACCGCGCGGTTGTGGGACCTCGGCCTGGCCATGACCAACCTCGGCGACATCGACGAACAATCGATTGCCGGAGCCATCTCCACGGGCACTCACGGAACCGGAGCCCGCTTCGGCGGCATCGCTACCCAGGTGTACGCACTGGAGCTGATGACCTCGGACGGCCGGCTCGTTCGGTGCTCTCGCGAGGAGAACATGGAACTGTTCCACGCGGCCCGCGTCGGGCTCGGTGCGCTCGGTGTCATCACCCGAGTCACGCTCGAATGCGTTCCGGCCTTCGCCCTCCGGGCCGTCGAGGAGCCGTCGACGCTCCGGGCGACGCTCGCCGATCTCGATGCGATCGTGGCAGGCGTCGACCATTTCGAGTTCTACTGGTTTCCGCACACCGACCGGGTGCTGACCAAACGCAACACCCGCCTGCCCGGCGACGCTGCGCTGCGTCCGCTGGGAAAGGTGCGGTCGTATCTCGACGACGAATTGCTGTCCAACACGGTGTTCGAGGGCCTCAACCGTGTGGTGACGCGGGTGCCTGCCCTGATTCCGCGCCTCAACTCGGTGTCGGCCCGGGCGCTGTCGGCGCGTGAGTACACCGATCGTTCGTACCGGGTGTTCGCGTCGTCGCGGACCGTCAAGTTCGTCGAGATGGAATATGCCGTGCCTGTAGCCGAGATCGGCGGGGTGCTGCGCGAGGTGGATCGCTGGCTCGAACGGTCTGCCGTGTCCATCGCGTTCCCTGTCGAAGTGCGGTTCGCCGCGGCCGACGACATCTGGCTCTCCACCGCGTACGGACGCCCGACGGCCTACATCGCCGTGCACCAGTACCACCGGCGAGATCACCGCGAGTACTTCGACGCCGTCGAGGCCATCTGCCGCAGCGTCGGCGGCAGGCCACACTGGGGCAAACTGCATTCCCTCGGCGGCGACGAGCTGCGCGATACCTGCGAACACTTCGACGACTTCCTGCGTGTTCGGGATGCGATGGACCCGATGAAGCTGTTCGGCAGCGACTATCTCGAGCGTCTGCTGTCCTGAGCGGCCGACCGGTGTAGCGCTGCGCGCAATTTTTGCTCCACTCCTGCGACCGTCGAGTGGGTTTCCCCAGGCCAACGGGTCGAGTGGAGTGTCCCGTGCACGCAGCCACTCCCCGCACGCTTACATTGGAACGAGTGAGCACAGGAAAACGCGCGCTGTCCGGCATCGTCGCCGCCGGAGTCGTCCTCGGCGTCGGTGAATTGATCGCCGTCCCCATCGGACCCAACTCGTCACCGCTGACCGCCGTCGGCTCCTCGGCCGTCGACAACAGTCCGGCCCCGATCCGTGAATGGGCCATCGACACGTTCGGTACCTCCGACAAGCTCGCACTGTTCATCGGCATGGCAGTGGTGATCGGAGCGATCGCCGCGGCGGCAGGCATCGCCCGCAAGCCGATCGGTGCCGTGGTGTTCGCCGCACTGGGCGTCGTGGGCGTACTCGCGGCAGTGACCCGACCCGACGCGACGGCCCTCTACGCAGTCCCGACCATCGGCGGCGTCATCGTCGGCATCGTCGTGCTGCACGCCCTCATCGGTGCCGCCGCGCCTGCGACCGAGGGAATGAACCGACGCAGCTTCCTCACTCTCGCCGCCGGTGCCGCGGTACTCGGCGTCGTCGCCGGAACAGCCGGACGGATGCTCACCTCCGCCCGCGCCGTCACCGCCGATCGACTCGGCTTCATGCTGCCCACGCCGACGCCGCAACCCCCGATACCGGCCGGGGCTGACCTGCAGATCGACGGCCTCGCGTCGTACATCACCCCGAACGACGACTTCTACCGCATCGACACCGCGTTGGTCGTGCCGCGCGTGGCGTCCGAGGACTGGTCGCTGCGCATCCACGGCATGGTGGACCGCGAGATCGAGCTGACGTTCGCCGACCTCGCCGAGCGCCAGGCAGTGGAGAAGACGGTCACGTTGACCTGCGTGTCCAATATCGTCGGCGGCGACCTCGTGGGCAATGCGACGTGGATCGGCTACCCGCTCAAGGACATTCTCGAAGAGGCAGGCATCTCCCCCGACGCCGACATGGCCCTGTCGTCGAGCAGCGACGCCTTCACCGCGGGCACTCCCCTCGAGGTTCTGCTCGACGGCCGCGACGCCCTCCTGGCCGTCGGGATGAACGGTGCACCGCTGCCCGTCGAGCACGGCTACCCGGCCCGGCTCGTCGTCCCCGGTCTGTACGGATACGTCTCGGCGACCAAGTGGGTCACCGACATCGAGATCACCCGCTTCGACCGCGCGACGGCATACTGGACCGACCGAGGTTGGGGCGAACGCGGACCGATCAAGACGGCCTCGCGGATCGACACCCCGCAATCGGGCAGTTCCGTGCCGGCCGGACAGACGGTGATCGCCGGAGTGGCGTGGGACCAGCACACCGGAATCGACGGCGTGGAAGTGCAAGTGGACGAGGGCAACTGGGTGCCGGCCACGCTGTCGGAGGAGTACTCCAAGGACACCTGGCGGCAATGGACGGTCGAGCTCGACCTACCCGCGGGGCCGCATTCGATCCGCGCCCGCGCCACCAACTCCGCGGGAGAACTGCAGACCAACAGGACCGCAGACACCGTTCCCGACGGTGCCACCGGCTACCCCAGGATCTCGGTGACGGCGAGTTGATCTAGACAGTCACGAAGCTCGCGCGGATCGAGTTCTCGGCCAACACGTTTCGCTCCTGCAAGGTCAACCCCATACCTGCTTCGAGGGCAGCGAAATTGTCGTCGACGTAGCCGCCGAAGTAGGCGGGATCGTCCGAGTTGATCGACACCGACAGGCCCCGCTCGAGCATCTGTCGCAGCGGCAGCTGCTCTACATCGTCGATCACCTTGAGCCGGACGTTGGACAGCGGGCATACCGTGAGCGGAATCTGTTCCTCGACAAGACGATTCACCAGCGCCTCGTCTTCGAGGCACCGCACCCCGTGGTCGATGCGCTCGACCTTCAGCAGATCCAATGCCTGCCAGATGTAGTCGGGTGGACCTTCCTCACCGGCGTGGGCGACGACGTGCAGACCCTCGGCGCGGGCCTTGGCGAACACGTCGACGAACAGCGATGGCGGGTAGCCCACCTCTGCGGAATCGAGGCCGAGACCGATGATCGGGGCCCGCATGGCCAACAGATCGTCCAACAGCTGATTGGCATGCAGCACGGGCTTGTCCCGCAGGATCGACGCGATCAACCCACTGGAGACACCGAATTCGCGCTCGCTGGATGCGCAGGCGTCGGCCAAACCGTCGACGACGGCCTCGAGCGGGACACCACGCTCGGTGTGCGCCTGCGGATCGAAGAAGATCTCCGCGTGCGTCACCCCGGCCTGCGCGGTGCGGCGGAAGTAGGCCCGGGCGAGATCGGCGAAATCCTCGGCAGTGCGCAGCACGGCCATGTTCGCGTAGTACAGATCCAGGAACGACTGCAGGTCGCTGAACTCGTACTTCGCCCGCAATTCATCGATGTCGTTGTACGGCAGTGACAATCCGTTGCGCTCGGCGAGATCGAATATCAGCGGAGGCTCGAGCGACCCTTCGATGTGCAGGTGCAGTTCGGCCAGCTGATCGGTACTCACTCACCCGATGCTACTTGCCCGTGTACGTAGCCTTCCCCGGGCCGACCTCGAGGAAGCTCTTCACCGCACCCCGCAGATCCTCGGTCTCGAACAGTGCTCCGGAGACCTCCGAGGTGATCTCGTCCGCGTGGGCCACGCCGCCCGAACGCCACGCTGCCACAATCTGTTTGGTTGCCGCATGCGCGACGGTGGGGCCGTCGGCCAGGCGATGCGTCAGCGCGAGCGCCGCGGCATCGACGTCGTCGTGGATCTGATTGACCACGCCCCACTCCTTCAGCGTCTGCGCGTCGTACAGATCACCGGTCATGACGAGCTCGCGAGCTCGACCCGAACCGGCCCGCTCGGCGAGGCGCTGCGGTCCACCCATCGACGGTGTCAGACCGACGACGGTCTCGACCAGACCGAACTTGGCCTTGGGACCGGCGAGAATGATGTCGCACGCCAGCGAGATCTCGAACGCCGCCGTGAGCGTCAAACCGTGCGCGGCGTAGATCACCGGGCAGGGCAGCGCCTCGAGCGGATGGGCAATCTGTGCGAACAATCCACGCCACAGATCGGCACCCTGCGCGGCGGACAGACCATCGAAGACGTGCACGTCGACGCCCGCAGAGTTCACCTTGCCCTCGGCGCGCAACAACACCGCCCGCGGGGGGCGTGCGACGAGATCGGCAACGTTCGCGGCAACCGCGTCGAACATGGCCTGATCGAAGAGGTTGAGCGGACCGTGGTCGAAGGTGAGGACGGCGAGCTCGGCGCCTGCCGCGGTGGTCGATCGAACGAGCGAAGTGGGTGCGTCAGCCATGGTTCGCATAGTGCCACACCGGTCCGGGACGGTTGTTACCAACGAGTATTGTTCGCTGATAGCTCACCGTTACCGAGAGGAACAGATAGATGAAGCGCAGCTTGTTCGAGGCCGATCACGAGGACTTCCGCGCGTCGGTACGCGAATTCGTCACCCGGACCATCACACCGGTCGAGGAAAAGCTCGTCGAGCAGCGATACATCGACCGCGAGATCTGGCTCGAAGCCGGACGCAACGGCTTCCTGGGACTGGAAGTACCGGAAGAATACGGCGGCAGCGGAGCCGAGGACTACCGATTCAACGCCGTCCTCGCCGAGGAACTCGCCCGCTCGAGCGCCGCGGTGGCGTCGTGCTTCGGTATCCACGTGGACATCGTCGCGCCCTACTTGGTCAAGCTCACCACCGAAGAGCAGAAGAAGCGCTGGCTGCCCGGCTTCTGCAGCGGCGAGATCCTCACGGCGATCGCGATGACCGAACCGTCCGGTGGCTCCGACCTGGCCGCGCTGAAGACCACTGCTGTCAAGGACGGAGACGACTTCATCATCAACGGTTCGAAGACCTTCATCACCAACGGCAACTCCGCAGACCTGGTCATCGTCGCCACCCGCACCACGCCGGAGAAGAAGGCCAAGGGCATCACGCTGTTCGCCGTCGAGAACGGCACCGAAGGGTTTTCCCGCGGCCGCAAGCTCGACAAGGTCGGTCAGCCCGAATCCGACACGGCCGAGCTGTTCTTCGAGAACGTACGAGTCCCGAGCTCGAACATGATCGGCGAGTTCGACGGCGGCTTCATCCACATGATGCAGCTACTCCCCCAGGAACGCATCAGCTGCTCGGTGGCCAACCTCGGACACGTCCGTCCCATTCTCGAGGAGACGCTGCAGTACGCCAAGGATCGCAAGGCCTTCGGCCAGCAGATCGGCTCACTGCAATGGAACAAGTTTCTGCTCGCCGAGCTCGTCACCAAATTCGATGTGGCACAGGCGTACATCGACAACTGCATTGCCGCACACGGGATCGGTGAACTGACCGCCATCGACGCCGCCAAGGCGAAGTGGTGGAGCTCGCAGGTGCAGAACGAAATCCTCGACCACTGCGTCCAGCTACACGGCGGCTACGGATTCATGAACGAATACCGCGCCGCTCGGGCGTGGAAAGACGCTCGCGTGACGAAGATCTGGGCCGGATCGAACGAGATCATGAAGGAACTGATCGGACGCGATCTGGGGCTGTGAGTGCCTGCGGCAGTGGTGTGAACAAGTGCCCTGGAAGGCACCAAACCGCACCACTGCCGCAGGCACTTCGAAACAGACGAAGACCGGATACTCGGAATTTCTTCCGTGTATCCGGTCTTGTCACCGAGTTTCTGGTGGAATTTACTTCGAAAAGGTCACTCCACCAGGAGAAGTCGGGTTACGAAGCTTGAATCAGATGGCGCGGACGCCGGTAGCCTGGGGGCCCTTCTGACCCTGGCCCACCTCGAACTCCACGCGCTGGCCCTCGTCGAGCGACTTGAAGCCGCTACCCTGAATCTCCGAGTAATGAACGAAAACGTCCGGTCCGCCACCATCCTGCTCGATGAAGCCGAAGCCCTTTTCGCCGTTGAACCACTTCACACTGCCCTGCGTCATTCTGTAAACCTTCTGTAAGCGAGCTAGATCTTCACGTCGAAGCTCTAATCTCAAAAGTGAGTCTGCCATCTATCGGCGCTGAGCGAAACACCGGGGGCGAAAAAGTTCGAAAGATTGCTTTTGGACGGTGAAACCGGAACGTCGCTCAGCGCCTCGGTGGCTAGGGTTTCAGACGTGGATCTCCCCCTTCTCGATGCCGGCCCTTTCGATCCCCATCGACTCGACATCGTCCGTCTGGCCTGGTGTCGCCGACTGCAGATGGACGATCGAGCCCTCGACACCGACGCCGAGCGCGTCGAACATGTCGGTGCCACCGACGACGTCACCGTGCTGCGACTGGCCGAGACCACCGTGATCGTCGGACCGTCCTGGGCCGTTGATGCCTCTCGCGCGATCAGCGGCCCGGCGAGCGCGGACCGAACCTGGATCTCGGCACTGCTCGGCGACCGTTCGGCGCACTACGAGATCGGCACCCACACGCTGGCGTACGGCTCGGACATCGGCCACACCATCGACGTACACGACCCGCTGATCTCCCACGATGCGCAGCACGCACGCAACCTTGCCGCGCACTGCAGCGACGCCGACGTCGCCGAAGCATTCGGCGAGCCGGTCTCGCGGAACTGGTTCACGCTGCTCGGCGACGACCGACCTGCCGACTCGGCCCATTCGCTCGCATCGGCCGGCTACTCGGAGGAGCAGCTGATTCTGGCCGACATGCGCGTGCTGACCGACCCGAACCATCGCCGACGGGGCCACGCCCAGGTGGTCGGCAGGCTGGCCACCAACGACGCCATCGACGACGGCCTGATTCCGCAGTGGCGATCGCGACCCGAGAACGCCGTTGCTCGACGCCTCGCCGCGCGGCTGGGATATGTGGAAATCGGCGCGTGCCACACCGCAGTGCTCCGACCGTGACCCGGTTGAGCCGGCAACGAACTGGGTAGCGTCGAGATGAGACCGATCGATGTGAGGAGTTCGAGAGCATGGCCGACGATGCCGCATATGTGGAACCGGGCAAGGAATTCAAGCGCGACACCAACTACATCCCGACGCGGATCACCGCCGACGGCCGGGACGGGTATCCGGTGGAGCCGGGACGGTACCGACTGATCGCCGCGCGCGCCTGCCCATGGGCCCATCGATCCATCATCGTCCGACGGCTGCTCGGCCTCGAAGATGTTCTCTCGCTCGGCATTCCGGGTCCGACCCATGATCCCCGGAGTTGGAACTTCCAGGAGGAGCCCGGCGGCGTCGACTCGGTACTGCAGATCCCTCGACTTCAGGACGCGTTCTTCGCCCGCTTCCCCGATTACGAGCGCGGCATCACCGTCCCCGCCATCGTCGACGTTCCCTCCGGCCAAGTAGTCACCAACGACTACCCGCAGATCACCCTCGATTTCTCGACCGAGTGGACGCAGTATCACCGCGACGGCGCACCCGATCTGTACCCGGAGGCCCTGCGCACCGAGATCGACGAAGTGGCCCAGCTGGTGTTCGAGGACGTCAACAACGGCGTCTACCGCTGCGGATTCGCTGGATCGCAGGAGGCATACGACAAGGCCTACGACCGACTGTTCGCCCGCCTCGACTGGCTCGTCGAACGCCTCTCCACGCAGCGATACCTGGTCGGCGACCACATCACCGAGGCCGACGTGCGCCTGTTCACCACATTGGTGCGCTTCGATCCCGTCTACCACGGCCACTTCAAGTGCAACCGCAGCAAGCTCAGCGAGATCCCGGTGCTGTGGAACTACGCACGCGACCTGTTCCAGACCCCCGGATTCGGCGACACCGTCGACTTCGACCACATCAAGCGGCACTACTACGAGGTGCACACCGACATCAATCCGTCGGGCATCGTGCCGAACGGACCGGACCTGACCGGGTGGCTCGAACCCCACGGCCGCGAAGCCCTGAGAGGATCACCCTTCGGCGACGGCACCGCTCCCTCGCCGCCGAAGCCCGACGAGCTCGTTCCGCCCGATCACTGGGTGCGTTGAACCCCAGGTTCGACCGGCAACCACACACGCGACCGAAAGAGACATCGATGGCAGGCAAGAAGGACGACGCACAGGTCGAGGTCTCGAACGGAGGCAAGCTCGAACGCGCGCTCGTCAACATCCTCGACAACGCCAGCCGCCTCCAGGGACCCGCCGTCGACAAATACGTCGCGCACGTGCGTCGAGCACACCCGTACGACACCCCGGCGCAGATCATCGAACGGCTGGAGAAGCGATTTCTGCTCGCGGTCACCGGCAGCGGCTCCGCGGTGGGCGGGGCGGCGGCGATCCCCGGCGTCGGGACCGTCGCCTCGATCGCCGCGGTGGGTGCCGAAACCGCGTTCTTCATCGAGTCCTCGGCATTGCTGACGCTGTCGGTCGCGGCCGTCCACGGCATACCCGTCGAAAACCACCAGCAGCGACGCGCCCTGGTGCTCTCGGTCGCGCTGGGCGAATCGGGCATGCAGATCGTGCAGCGAACCGTCGGAAAGACTGCCAAGAACTGGGGACCGCTGATCACGTCTCGAATTCCCGGTGGATCGATGACCAGCATGAACAAGTCCTTGGTGAAGAAGTTCATCACCAAGTACCTCGCCAAACGCAGCGCGTTGTTGGTCGGCAAGTTGCTTCCCGCCGGCATCGGCGCGGCGATCGGCGGGGCGGGAAACCGCGCCGTCGGCAAGGGCGTCATCAAGAACGCCCGCGACGCGTTCGGTCCTCCGCCTGCCCGGTTCCCGGAGAACCGCATCATCGAGCCGGATGCCTGAACCGATGGGGCATCCGCGGAATCATCACGCGAGGACGGCGTTGAACCCGATATGACTTCCACACCTGAACTCGGCAAGTACGGCGTCTGGCGACTGCATTCGGCGTTCACCCCTGAACTGTCGCGCGCGATCGAATCCTTCGGCTACGGCACGATCTGGCTCGGCGGCTCACCGCCTGCGGATCTGACCACCACCGAGGAGATCCTCGACGCCACCGAGACGGTCGTCGTCGCCACCGGCATCGTCAACATCTGGTCGGACGCAGCGGCCGACGTCGCCGCGTCGTATCACCGGTTGGAGAGCAAGCACCCGGGCCGTTTCGTGCTCGGGATCGGTGCAGGCCACCCGGAGGCGACGCAGGAATACACCAAGCCGTACGACGCCTTGGTGGCCTACCTCGACGCTCTCGACGAGGCCGGAGTTCCGGTGGAACGACGCGTCCTCGCAGCCCTCGGACCGAGGGTGCTCGCGCTGGCAGCCGACCGCACCGCGGGTGCGCATCCGTACCTGACGACCCCCGAGCACACCCGTGAAGCGCGAGAAGCATTGGGCCCGAGCAAGATTCTGGCACCCGAGCACAAGGTGGTCCTCGAGTCGGATCCGGAGAAGGCGCGCTCGATCGGCCGACCACCGGTCAACAACCCGTACCTGCACCTGCGGAACTACACCAACAATCTGAACCGACTCGGCTACTCCGACGAGGAGATCGGCGACGGCGGCAGCGACCGACTGATCGACGCGTTGGTGGCGCACGGCACCGCCGATGCGATCGCAGCACGGTTGAACGAGCACCTCGACGCGGGTGCGTCGCACGTGACACTGCACTCGCTACCCGACCTGGCCGATCCGCTCGAGACGTACCGAGAGATCGCCGCCGCGCTGCATCGCTGACCGAAGACGGCGCTCTCGAGGGCGATGTCGGGTGCACCCCGTAGCCTCGGGTACCGGTTGCCGCGAGCAGCCGGTACACGAGGTGACCAACGGCCAGGGGGATTGCGCGCAGATGACCAGCTATCCGGGAGCAGCGCTCGAAGCGCAGGCACTGACCAAGCAGTTCGGCACCGTTCGCGCAGTGTCGGATCTGAGCTTCGTCGTCCCGCGCGGCACCGTCACCGGATTCCTCGGCCCCAACGGCTCGGGTAAGTCGACGACGCTGCGCATGCTCCTCGGACTCGTTGCACCCACCTCGGGCGTCGGCCTCGTCAACGGCGCGCCGTTCCGCACGACCGAACACCCGGCCCGCACGGTGGGGGCCGTCCTCGACTCGTTGAGCGTGCACCCCAAGCGCAGCGCTGCCCATCACCTGAAGATCTACACCGCCGCGATCGGCGTACCCGACAGCCGCGCCCTCGACGTGCTGCGACTCGTCGGCCTCGGTGACGTTGCCGACCGCGCCGCAGGCGGCTTCTCCCTCGGCATGCGTCAACGCCTCACGTTGGCGACAGCGCTGCTGGGGGATCCGGAAATCCTCGTGCTCGACGAACCCGCGAACGGTCTGGACCCCGAGGGAATCGCCTGGCTGAGGGACTTCCTCAAGGCATACGCCGCATCGGGGCGAACGGTCCTGATATCGAGTCACATTCTGCGCGAGATCGAGCAGACCGTCGACAACCTGGTGATCGTCAGCGCCGGCTCGCTGAAATACCAGGGTTCCATCGCACAACTGCGGTCCACCCGCCCCAGCCGCGTGCTCGTCGCCGCCTCGGATCCGGCGAAACTGGCGCTCGCGTTGGCGTCGAACGGCTTCAACGATTCCCAACTGCTGCCCGACGGACGCATCGGTGTTGCCGGGACCGACGCGGCCACGATCGCCCGCATCGCAGCCGACGCCCAGGTGACGATTTTCGGGACCACGAGTGAACACGTCGACCTCGAGCAGGTGTTCCTGTCCATGACCGCGGGTCAGTACAACGCCGCACCCGTCCAACAGAACCCATACGGCGGGCCGCAGCAGGGTTACGGCCCGCCGCCGGGTTACGGCCCGCCGCCGCAGAGTTACGCTCCGCCGCAGAACTGGAACGGGGGCCAGCGATGAACGCGTTGCTGACGTCGGAGATCCGCAAGGTCACGACACTGAAGTTCTGGTGGGGACTGGCGATCGCACCGATTGTCGTCGGAGTCTTCGCATCCGTCATCACGTCGGTGATCGCGAACCAGCTGGGCGAGTTCGAGGAGGACCTGGACATCTCCGGCGGGGTCGCCTCCATCGGTCTCTACGTCGCCGCCGGTGCCGCGATTCTGTTCGCCGGCATCTTCGGTGCCGTCAACACCGGAACCGAGTTCCGCCACCAGACCATCACCACCAGCTTCCTCACCGCTCGCGGCCGAGACGGAGTGATCGCCGCCAAGCTCGTCGTCACTGCTTTGTTCGGCCTCGGATACGGCATGGTGGTGCTGCTGGCCAGCCTGATCTGCCTGCTGATCTTCAACGAGCGGACCGTTCTGCTCGACGGCGCGTTCATCGGCGTGGTGGCGTCGTGCCTCCTCGCAGTCATGCTGTGGTCGATCATCGGTGCCGGCCTCGGTCTGCTGCTCAAATCTCCGACGTGGGCCGCCGTCGTGCTCGTCGCCTGGCTCCCGTTCGGCGAGGGTCTGCTCTCGCTGATTCTGTTCGGACTCGGGCTCGGATCGGTCGCCGTGGCGCTTCCGTCGAACCTGACCCTGCCGACCATGGCCGCGACGCAACTCGACGACGCGGGCGACCTGGCGTCGTGGCCGTGGGCACCGCTTGGCCTCGCGCTGTGGGCGGCGATTCTCACCGGCGTCGGTTGGTTCCTGGCCCGCACTCGCGACATCGACTGAGGTCGGTACCGGGAGTGCAGCCTGCGGAACGACCCAGACAACCGGTCCCCACATTCGCAGGCCGACGCTGTCGGTGCCCGGGTCTACCGTGGTGAATCGATGGCACACAGTAATGCGGTGAAAGACCGTGCAGCGGCACCCCGACGCGGCTCGTCGACACTCGACAGCGCAGAACCCGCGCCGAGTATCCGGCGTGGGTGGATCAGACGTCTGATCGCGCAGTGCCTGCTGCATCGACGGACGGCACTCGGAGCCCTGGGCGTGACGATGATCGCCGCGGTCATCGACATCTCGTTCCCGCTGCTCACCAGAGCAGCGATCGACGACGCGACCGCAGGCAACGGCGAGAAGATCGCCACCGTCGCCGCCGCCATCGCACTGTTGGGTCTGGTCCGGTTCGCCTGCCAATTCGGTCGACGCATGCTCGCCGGCCGGCTCTCGATCGACGTTCAGCACGATCTGCGCCTGGACCTGCTCGCGTCGCTGCAGCGGCTCGACGGTCGAAAGCAGGACGAGATCCGCACCGGCCAGGTCGTGTCGAGATCGATCACCGACCTGCAACTCGTGCAGGGTCTGCTGGCCATGGTGCCGCTGTCCGCGGGAGCCGTCCTGCAGTTCGTACTGGCGCTGGCAGTGATGGCGTATCTGTCGCCGCTGCTCACCGTTGTCGCGATACTCATCGTTCCTGCGGTCAGCATCGTGGTCTACCGAATGCGGCCCACTCTCTTCGCGGCCACCTGGTCGGCGCAACAACGCGCCGCCGATCTGGCTCAGCACGTCGAGGAAACCGTCACCGGCGTTCGAGTCGTCAAGGGCTTCGGCCAGGAAGCCCGTGCGGTGGATCGCATCGAGACGCTCGGTCGCGCGCTCTTCGCCGAGCGCATGCGATCGGCGAAGATCAACTCGCGGTTCGCACCGTCGCTGGCCACCATTCCGCAACTCGGACTCGTCGGAGTCATCGCCCTGGGCGGCTATCTGGCCCTGCAGGGCCACATCACGATCGGCACGTTCCTGGCCTTCGCCACCTACGTCGCAACCCTGTCCGCCGTGACCCGCACCGTCTCGTCGGTGGTCATCATGGCTCAGCTCTCCCGCGCGGCCGTCGAGCGCGTCTACGAGGTGGTCGATACCCAGCCGTCCGACCCGGAACCGGCCGCCCCCGTCGCATTGCCCGACGGCCCGCTCGGAGTCCGCATCTCCGAGGTGACCTTCGGGTTCGAGCCCGAACGCGATGTGCTGACCGGCCTGAATCTGACCATCTCGCCGGGTGAGACGGTGGCCGTCGTCGGCCACGCGGGCTCGGGAAAGACCGCTCTCGCCCTGCTGCTCCCCCGCTTTTATCGCCCCTCCGAGGGACAGATTGCGCTGACATCCGACGGAACGTCGTTCGATATCGACGACCTCGACTCGACGTCGCTCCGCGAGGCGGTCTCGCTCGTGTTCGACGAGCCGTTCCTCTTCTCGGACACCATCGCCGCCAACATCGCCCTCGGCAGGCCCGACGCCACAGCGGAGGAGATCGAGCATGCGGCGCGGCTGGCACAGGCATCGACCTTCATCGACGCGCTGCCCGAGGGATACGACAGCCTCGTCGGCGAACGCGGACTCACCCTGTCCGGCGGCCAGCGCCAACGCATCGCACTGGCCCGTGCTCTTCTCGTCGAGCCGCGAATTCTGATCCTCGACGACGCCACCTCGGCAGTGGACGCCGAGACCGAGGCCGCCATCTTCGACGCGTTGCGTGGCGTCCGGACGCGCGCGACCCTCGTTCTCGCTCATCGCCGCTCGACCCTGACTCTGGCCGATCGCGTCGCCGTGCTCGACAACGGCCGCATCATCGACACCGGAACCGTCGACGAACTCGATCGGCGTTGTCCGTTGTTCCGGGCCCTCCTGGCCGGTGGAGACGGCGAGGAGAACGACGATCCCGGTGCGGAGCCGACCGTCGACCCCTTCGCCGACACGCTCTGGCCGGACACGGATCCGGAGTCGACGGTCGAGCCCGGCGCAGTCTCGACACCCGCGCCCGGAGGCGGCGGTGGTCACGGAACTGCGATGGCCGGGGCTTTCGGCTCGCTCGCACCCACACCCGCCATATCCCGGGCAGTCGCGGCCCTGCCGCCTGCGACCGAGGATCCGGGCACATCCGGATCCCAGCTGCGTCGACCCGACCCGGAGTTCCGGCTGTCGAGACTGCTGAGCCCCGTGCGCTCGTTGCTCGCCGTCGTGGTGGTGCTTCTCGCGCTGGACTCACTGGCCTCGATCGCCTTCCCCTCGCTCGTTCGCTACGCGGTGGACAACGGAGTGGCGAGTGGAGACTCGAACACCCTGTGGATTGCCACCTCGATCGGCGTCGTGTTGGCAGCGGCGAGTTGGTTCGTCGTCTGCTGGACGACGGTGATCACCGCGCGGGCGGGTGAGCGAGTGCTCTTCGGACTCCGTGTCCGCAGCTACGCACACATTCAGCGGCTCGGCCTCGACTACTACGAACGTGAGCTGTCGGGCCGCATCATGACCCGCATGACCACCGACGTCGACGCACTGTCGTCGTTCATTCAGACCGGGGCATCGACGGCCGTGGTGAGTGTGTTGACCGTCGTCGGTATCGCCGCCGCTCTGCTCGTCACCGACCCCACTCTCGGGCTGGTGGCGCTGGCCGTCGTGCCACCGCTTGCCGTGGCCACCGTGATCTTCCGGCGCATCTCCTCGGCGGCGTACTCGACGTCCCGCGAGCGAATCTCGATCGTCAACGCCGATTTCCAAGAGAACGTCACCGGCCTGCGCGCGGCACAGGCCTACCGGCGCGAGGAGTACGCCGCATCCCGATTCGCCGAACGCTCCGACCGCTACCGCGCGAGTCGAATGCGATCGCAGACCGCGATCTCGGTGTTCTTCCCCCTCATCACGTTGCTCTCCGACATCGCCCTCGCCGTCGTCGTGTTCGTCGGCGCGCATCAGATCGCCACCGGCACCACCACCCCGGGCACGCTCGTGGCGTTCGTGCTCTATCTCGGGCTGCTCTTCGGACCCATCCAGCAGCTCTCGCAGGTGTTCGACGGTTACCAGCAGGCACGCGTCGGAGTCGGCCGCATCGGGGATCTCCTGCGCACCACGAGCTCGATCGAAACCTCCGCCGACGCGAACACCACCGCACTTCCCGGTGGACGCCTGCGCGCCGACATAGAACTCGTCGATGTCGGTTTCCGGTATGCCGGGGCCCACTCCGACGCCCTGAGTGAGGTAAATCTCACCATCCCCGCCGGTACCACCGTCGCCTTGGTCGGACGCACCGGCGCGGGCAAATCCACAGTGGTGAAACTGCTGGCCCGCTTCTACGATCCGACCTCCGGATCGGTGCGGGTCGGCGGCCACGATCTACGCGACTATCGCCTCTCGGACTACCGCCACCGACTCGGCGTCGTACCGCAGGAAGCGCACCTGTTCACCGGAACCGTGGCGTCGAACATCGCCTACGGCAGACCCGATGCCAGCCGCACCGACATCGAGAACGCGGCACGCTCGGTGGGTGCTCTGAGCACCATCGCCGCACTTCGCGGCGGCATGCACCAACCCGTCGGTGAGCGCGGCCAAGGACTGTCCGCAGGCCAACGACAGCTGATCGCACTGGCCAGGGCCGAGCTGGTCGACCCCGACCTGCTGCTCCTCGACGAGGCCACCGCCACGCTCGATCCCGCGACCGAACGCACCGTGCTCGCAGCCGGCAGTGCCGTCGCGCGGACCCGCACCGCAGTGGTCGTCGCGCACCGCTTGGCGACCGCCGCGCGGGCAGATCTGATCGTGGTGGTCGACGGCGGCCGTATCGTGGAAGTAGGTCGACATTCGGAGCTACGCACGCAGGGCGGCTTCTACGCGCAGCTGTGGACTGCAGCCGAAACGAACCGAGGGAATAATTCGATAATCGAAGGTGTCATCGACAACGAGGCCGATGGTTACCGGTGAGTACATATCACAGCTACGTCCCGGACGCACGTGAGCTGGACCAACGGTCTAGCCTGGACACGTACGCGCGCTGAACGGGAACGAAGACAGAAACGAGGCGAACTACTGCCGTGAGCAGCAGCTCTACTACCCAATTCGGACAAAACCAATGGCTGGTCGACGAGATGTACCAGCGATTCAAGCAGGACCCTTCATCCGTCGACGCGAGCTGGCACGAGTTTCTGACCGGTTACGACCCCGAGGCAGCAACCGACGAGACCGCCGGATCCAACGGTGCTGCCGGTAACGGCGCAGCCTCGAACGGTAGCTCGACCAAGTCCGCGCCTCCCGCAGCACCAGCGCCACCAGCCAAGCCGGCCGCCTCTGCTCCCGACAAGACCGACGCGCCGAAGGCCGCAGCACCCAAGGCCGCTCCGAAAGCCGCCGCTCCCAAGGCCGAGGCCGCGAAGCCTGCCGCTGCTGCCAAGCCTGCCGAGAAGAAGGCAGCGCCGGCCAAGCCCGCTCCCGCGAAGCCCGCCGCAGCCGAGTTCGGTGAAGAGTCGAGCAAGATTCTGCGCGGCGCTGCTGCAGCGGTGGCGAAGAACATGTCCGCCTCGTTGCAGATTCCCACCGCGACCAGCGTGCGTGCGATTCCGGCCAAGCTCATGGTCGACAACCGCCTCGTCATCAACAACCATCTCGCTCGTACCCGCGGCGGCAAGATCTCGTTCACACACCTGCTCGGCTACGCCATCGTGCAGGCCGTCAAGGCGTTCCCGAACATGAACCGCCACTTCGCCGAGGTCGACGGCAAGCCGAACGCCGTCACTCCGGCCGCGATCAACCTCGGTCTCGCCATCGACCTGCCCGGCAAGGACGGCAACCGTTCCCTCGTCGTCGCTGCCATCAAGAACACGCAGGACTTCACGTTCACGCAGTTCTACAACGCGTACGAGGACATCGTGCGTCGCGCTCGCGACGGCAAGCTCACCGGTGAGGACTTCCAGGGCGTCACCATCTCGCTGACCAACCCCGGTGGAATCGGAACCGTGCACTCGGTGCCGCGTCTGATGAACGGCCAGGGAGCCATCATCGGTGCCGGTGCCATGGAGTACCCGGCAGAGTTCCAGGGAGCCAGCGACGAGCGTCTCGCCGAGTTCGGCGTCGGCAAGCTCATGACGCTGACCTCGACGTACGACCACCGCATCATTCAGGGTGCGGAGTCGGGTGACTTCCTCAAGACGATCCACAACCTGCTGATCAGCGACGAGTTCTACGACGAGCTGTTCCACTCGCTGAAGATCCCCTACGAGCCCATTCGCTGGCGCAAGGATCTGCCCGAGGGCACGGTCGACAAGAACACCCGCGTGCTCGAGCTCATCGCGGCGTACCGCAACCGCGGTCACCTGATGGCCGACACCGATCCGCTGCAGTTCACCAAGGACAAGTTCCGGATGCATCCGGACCTCGACGTGATCAGCCACGACCTCACGCTGTGGGATCTCGACCGCGAATTCAAGGTCGGTGGATTCCACGGCAAGGACAAGATGAAGCTGCGGGACGTGCTCAGCGTTCTGCGCGACTCGTACTGCCGCCACGTGGGCGTCGAGTACACCCACATCCTCGAGACCGAGCAGGTCACCTGGCTGCAGGAACGCGTCGAGGCCAAGCACGTCAAACCGACTGTGGCGCAACAGAAGTACATTCTGAGCAAGCTCAACGCAGCCGAGGCGTTCGAGACGTTCCTGCAGACCAAGTATGTCGGGCAGAAGCGCTTCTCGCTCGAAGGTGCCGAGTCGGTCATCCCGATGATGGACTCCGTCATCGACCAGAGCGCCGAGTACGCCCTCGACGAGGTCGTCATCGGTATGCCGCACCGCGGTCGCCTCAACGTGCTCGCCAACATCGTCGGCAAGCCCTACTCGAAGATCTTCACCGAGTTCGAGGGCAACATGAACCCGGCCGCCGCACACGGCTCCGGCGACGTGAAGTACCACCTCGGTGCCGAGGGCACGTACATCCAGATGTTCGGTGACAACGACATCAAGGTCTCGCTCACCGCGAACCCGTCGCACCTAGAAGCCGTCGACCCGGTTCTCGAAGGCCTCGTCCGCGCCAAGCAGGACCTACTGGACAAGGGCACCGGCCAGGGCGGTTACTCCGTTCTGCCGCTGATGCTGCACGGAGACGCGGCATTCGCAGGCCAGGGCGTCGTCGCCGAGACGCTGAACCTGTCCGATCTGCGGGGCTACCGCACCGGCGGCACCGTGCACATCGTCGTCAACAACCAGGTCGGCTTCACCACGTCACCGGAGTTCTCGCGTTCGTCCGAGTACTGCACCGATGTGGCGAAGATGATCGCCGCGCCGATCTTCCACGTCAACGGCGACGACCCCGAGGCCTGCGCCTGGGTGGCTCAGCTGGCGGTGGACTTCCGTCAGAAGTTCCACAAGGACGTCGTCATCGACATGATCTGCTACCGCCGTCGCGGCCACAACGAGGGCGACGACCCCTCGATGACGCAGCCGGCGATGTACGACGTGATCGACACCAAGCGCAGCGTCCGCAAGAGCTACACCGAATCGCTCATCGGCCGTGGAGACATCTCGCTCAAGGAAGCCGAGGATGCACTTCGCGACTACCAGGGCCAGCTCGAACGCGTCTTCAACGAGGTACGCGAACTCGAGAAGTACACCCCGGAGCCCAGCGAATCGGTCGAACTCGACCAGCAGTTGCCTGCCAAGCTCACCACGGCCGTCGACAAGGCAGTGCTGCACCGCATCGGCGATGCGCACCTCGACGTTCCCGACGGATTCAACGTCCACCCGCGCGTCAAGCCGGTGCTCGAGAAGCGTCGCGAGATGGCGCACGAGGGCAAGGTCGACTGGGCCTTCGGCGAGCTGCTGGCGCTCGGATCGCTGGTGGACGAGGGACGCAACATCCGCTTCTCCGGCCAGGACACCCGACGCGGCACGTTCACCCAGCGTCACTCGGTGATCATCGACCGCAAGACCGGTGCCGAGTACACCCCGCTGCAGAACATCGGCAGTGACAACCCCGGCAAGTTCATGGTCTACGACTCCGCCCTCAGCGAGTTCGCCGCAGTCGGCTTCGAGTACGGCTACTCCGTGGGTAACCCGGACGCACTGGTGATGTGGGAAGCGCAGTTCGGCGACTTCGTCAACGGCGCGCAGTCCATCATCGACGAGTTCATCTCGTCCGGTGAAGCCAAGTGGGGTCAGCTCTCCGACGTCGTGCTGCTGCTGCCGCACGGCCACGAAGGCCAGGGTCCCGACCACACGTCCGGACGCATCGAACGCTTCCTGACGCTGTGCGCCGAGGGCTCGATGACCGTCGCACTCCCCTCGACCCCCGCGAACTACTTCCACCTGCTGCGCAGGCACGCGCGTGACGGCATCCGTCGCCCGCTGATCGTCTTCACCCCGAAGTCGATGCTGCGCAACAAGGCAGCGGTGAGCAACATCGAGGACTTCACCGACGGCAAGTTCCACTCGGTGTTCGACGAGCCCACCTACGACACCGGCACCGGTGACCGCAGCGCGGTCAAGCGAGTTCTGATGGTCAGCGGCAAGCTCTACTACGAGCTGCTCGCACGCAAGCAGAAGGACAACCGCGACGACGTCGCCATCGTCCGCATCGAGCAGCTCTACCCCGTGCCGGTCCGCCGCATCCGGGAAGCACTCGAAAGCTACCCGAATGCAACGGAATTCCGTTGGGTTCAGGAAGAGCCTGCGAACCAGGGTGCCTGGCCGTTCTTCGGTCTCGCGTTGCCCGAGCTCGTCCCCGAGAAGCTGGTCGGCATCAAGCGCATCTCGCGTCGCGCAATGTCCGCCCCGTCGTCAGGATCGAGCAAGGTGCACGCCGTCGAGCAACTCGAAATCATCGACGAGGCCTTCAACGCAGTCGGCGAAGGCTAGAAAATTCGACAACGACAGCGGCCCACTTCCTCGGAAGTGGGCCGCTGTTGTCGTTTCTGCACTCCCCCCGCTCCGCGTCAATGGACCATCACATGCGTCTGAGCAGTGCAACGGTCCATCCACGCAGAGTCAGTGGCTGAGTGAATGGACCGCTGCATACGTCTGGGAAGTGCAAGGGTCCATTGACGCGTGCGGGGCGGGGCGACGCGTGCGGGGCGACGGGCGGGGGGGCCACCGACTGGATCAATGCGAGATTCAGTCGGTCAGACTGCAACGAAGGGACATTGATCCCAACCGGGGCGGGCGTCGGTCAGGCTCAGGCGTCGGCGTCGGTTCCCAGGAGTGCGGTGATCATTCCTGGAGCCAGTGCTACCGCGGGCAGAGCGTTGACGTTGAGGTCGATCAGTTCGTCGCGGCTCAGTTCGGGCGCGGTGAGCCAGTTGATCGTCGTTTCCTCGACGAATGCGATCCAGCCGCGGACGGCCAGCACGATGGTGGGGGTGACCTCGATGTCGAGTCCCCCGAGTTGCGCGACGGTTCGCTCGGCCATGGCGGAGCGGGTGTCCTCGAACACCGCGCGCATCTGCGGATCACCACTGGGAGTGCCGCGCAGGAGCGAGACGTACATCTGCCGCTTGTCGGTGACGTAATCGACGTAGTTCGCGATGGAGTCGCGCAAAATCTCGTACGGTGGCAACGACGGATCGGGTGCGGTGCGCTCGAGCATGACGCGCGAGGATTCACGCACGATTTCGAGGTGGAACTCCTGCTTGGAGGCGAAGTAGTGGAACAGAAGACCGCGGGAGACGCCTGCTTGGTCTGCGATGTCCTCGACGGAGATCTGTTCGAGGGGGCGGTCGGCGAGCATTTCGGTGCCGAGCTCGATCAGTTGCGCTCGTCGTTGCTGCGGACTGAGTCTGGTCCTCTTCGTGGTCGATGTGCCGGGGCTGTTCACGAACGCCATGCAACCACCCTACTGAATGTTAGTCAATAACTATTGACTCACACTCAATAAGCTTCTACGCTCCCCTACATGAGTCTTCCCGTAACAGATACTTCGGACCGTGCAACGACGCCGCGTCACGTCGATACGCTGATCATCGGCAGCGGATTCGCCGGCCTCGGTGCCGCGATCAAGCTGACGAAGGCAGGCAAGAAGGACTTCGTCGTCATCGAACGCGGCCACGATGTGGGTGGCACCTGGCGCGACAACACCTACCCCGGTGCCGCCTGCGACGTGCCGTCGCACCTGTACTCCTACTCGTTCGCGTTGAACCCGAACTGGACGCGTTCGTTCTCCACGCAGCCCGAGATCCAGAAGTACATCGCCGGGGTGGCGCGCAAGTACGGCGTGATGGACAAGCACGTGTTCGGCACGGATGTGACCTCGGCCCGCTGGAACGCCGAGTCCAACCGCTGGGACGTCGAGACCACCACGGGCAACTACACCGCGAAGATCGTCGTCTCCGCCGTCGGCGCGCTGTGTGAGCCGAACCTGCCCGACATCAAGGGAATTCACGACTTCAAGGGCGACGTCTTCCATTCGGCCCAGTGGAATCACGACGTCTCGCTCGCCGGCAAGCGCGTCGCCGTCATCGGTACCGGTGCGTCGGCGATCCAGATCGTGCCCGCCATCGCAGATCAGGTGAAGCACCTCGACGTGTACCAGCGCACCGCGCCGTGGATTCTTCCCCGCGCGGACCGCCCGTACACCAAGCTCGAGCGCTTCGCCTTCAAGCACGTTCCCGGATTCCAGCGTCTCTCCCGCACCGGCATCTACGCGATGCGCGAGACGCAGGTCGTCGGACTGGCGAAGGCTCCGGCCTTCATGAAGCCGCTGCAGTGGGCGTCGGAGAACCACCTGCGCACGCAGATCAAGGACAAGGCCCTGCGCGCGAAGGTCACGCCGAACTTCCGCATCGGCTGCAAGCGCATGCTGATCTCGAACGCGTACTACCCCGCGCTCGCCAAGAGCCACGTCGATCTCGTCACCGACGGCATCGCCGAGATCCGCGAGGGCTCCATCGTCACCAAGGACGGCACCGAACGCCCCATCGACGCGCTCGTCGTCGCCACCGGCTTCCACGTCACCGACTCCCCCGCGTACCACGGCATCACCGGCAAGGACGGCCGCACACTGGCCGAAACCTTCGAGGACGGCGGTCAGCAGGGCTACAAGGGCGCGGCCGTCGCGAACTTCCCCAACATGTTCTTCCTGGTGGGCCCCAACACCGGTCTGGGCCACACGTCGATGGTGTTCATGATCGAGTCGCAGATCAACTACCTGGTCGACGCGTTGAACACCATCGACAAGCACGACATCGGCACCATCGAGGTGCGCAAGGACGTGCAGGACGAGTACAACGTGACGCTGCAGGACCAACTCTCCAAGAGTGTCTGGATGAACGGCGGATGCGCCAGCTGGTACCTCGACAAGCACGGCAACAACACGACGCTGTGGCCGGGCTTCACCTTCGAGTTCCGCAGAATCACCAGGAACTTCGATCTCGATGCGTACCGTAGCGTCGCTACCGCAGACCTGCCCTCCGGACCGTCGGCGACCAACTCCGCCGGCAACAACACAGACAAGGTGTCCGCACGATGAGCACATTCACAGGCAAGGTGGCCGTCGTCACCGGCGCGGGCTCGGGAATCGGCCGCGCCCTGGCCCTCGAACTGGCCGGCCGCGGAGCGAAGTTGGCATTGTCCGACGTCGACACCGCCGGACTCGACGAAACGGTTCGACGAGTCGAGGCGTTGGGTGCCGAGGTCAAGTCGGATTTCTTGGATGTGTCCCAGCGGGAGACCGTGCTGGATTACGCCGAGGCCGTCGTTGCGCATTTCGGCAAGGTCAACCAGATCTACAACAACGCGGGCATCGCGTACCACGGTGACGTCGACAAGTCCTCGTTCAAGGACATCGAGCGCATCGTCGACGTCGATTTCTGGGGAGTCGTCAACGGCACCAAGGCATTTCTGCCCCACATTCAGGCCTCCGGCGACGGCCACATCATCAATATCTCCAGCCTCTTCGGCCTGCTCGCCATGCCGTCGCAGTCGGCGTACAACGCCGCGAAGTTCGCCGTCCGCGGGTTCAGCGAGTCGCTGCGCATGGAGATGTTGATCTCCAAGGCACCGGTGAAGGTGACCGTGGTGCACCCCGGTGGCATCAAGACCGCCATCGCCCGCAACGCCACGGTCGCCGAGAACTTCGATCAGGCCGACGTGGCCAAGTTCTTCGACAGCAAGCTCGCCAAGACCACCCCGATCGACGCTGCCAAGACCATTCTCAAGGGCGTCGAGAAGGGCAAGGGCCGGGTGCTCATCGGATCCGACGCCATCGCGCTCGATCTGTTGCAGCGCATCACCGGCTCGCGCTACCAGGGCCTGATCGCCGCGGTGTCCAAGCGCGCGCTGCCGCGAACGAAGAAGTAGGCGAGCCCGTGAAGTCCTTCTACGTTCCCCTGCCGATCGTCGCGGCAGCACTCAAGCCCTTCTATCGCCTGGCGCTGAATCCGCGTCTGTCGTTCCGAGCGCAGCGGGCCCTGCTCGAGGCGGCGGCTCCGGCGCAGACTCTTCCGCACGGAACCGTCGCGCAGAAGTTGACGCTCGCCGGACGGCGAGCGGAGCGCATCACCGTCGGGGCAACCGAACGCGACACCGCGATTCTGTACCTGCACGGCGGCGCGTACACGATCGGTTCGATCAACACGCACCGGTCGTTGGCGGCGCATCTGGCGCGGGAATCGGCCAGCGCCGTCTACGTGCTCGATTACCGGTTGGCCCCGGAGAACCCGTACCCGGCCGGTCTGGACGACGCTGTCGCGGCGTTCCGCGAGCTGGTCCGTGTTCACGGATTCACCGCGGACCGCATCGCCATCGCAGGCGATTCCGCCGGTGGAGGTCTGACGGTTGCCACCGCCAGGCGTCTGGTGGACGACGGCACCAGCCCGGCCGCCCTCGGCCTGATCTCGCCCTGGGTCGATCCCGGTGCACGCGACGCCGCCAAGGACCGCGATCTCGTGGTCAACACCGGCTGGTCGTACAGCTCGGCCGACGCTTATCTGGGCGCGGGCGATCCACTGGACCAAGGCTTCGCACCGCTGCTGGGCAACCTCGACGGGCTGCCTCCGATCGTCATGCACGTCGGCACCGACGAGGTGCTGTACGCGCAGATCACCGCCTTCGCGGACAAGCTGCGTCTGTCGGGCGTGGAGCTCGAGCACGTGGAGTACAAGAAGCTCTGGCACGTGGCCCATCTACAGGCGTCGATCCTGCGGGAGGCGGCTCAGGCCGTCCATCACATGGGCTCGTACCTGGGCCGCAAGGTCAGGGCAACGCAGACCGGCACAGTGTCACAGGTTGCGCTCACCGAGCCAGCGGCCGGCGACCTCGCCTGACGGAACGCCGTTGCGGACCTCGCCGATCATGTCGGCGAGGTCCGCAGTCGTCAGCTCCCCCGCCACCACCGAGAACGACCTCAGAGCACTCTCGCTGAGCACTCCGTCGACGTAGAGCGGAACCACGTTCTGCGCGGGATACACATGATCGTCGTCGGGCAGCGTGGTCAGATCCTTCGCCAACGGGCCGAACGAGGCGGTGCGAATCGCCAGTGCATCGACCTCCCCGGCGTTCAACCCGTCCACGGCGGACTGCCCATCGGCATACGGAGTGAAATCGGTGAACGACGCCCCCGTGAACGTGGGGCTCTTCGTGCCTTGCGCAAGGACGTCCATCGGATCGACCTGATCGTCCACGATTCCCACGGTCTTTTCCCCACGCCCCAGGAAGTCGGTCACCGTCTCGTCGCCCGATTCACTGTCCGACGCCACCGCGATGGCAACTCGATCCTCGGCGGTGGCGTAATCCCCCACCGACAACCCGGCCGGCAGTGATCGGTTCAGTTCGGTGTACACGTCCTCGGCCTCGGTTGCCGCAGACAGAGTGTCGAAGGTGCGCAGCAGTTCTCCGGTGAGATCGGGAACCATCGTCACCTCCCCGCGGTCCAGCGCCGCGAGGTAGTCGGCCCGGTCTCCCAGGTCTTCCTTCACCTCGACGTCCGCTCCCGTCGACCGCAGTCCACCGGCGTAGATCTGTGCGAGCAGACGCGACAGATCCGAGCTGCCTGCTCCGACGACGACGGCCGCGCCGGCAGGGTCGGTCGACGCGCCCGCACTGCAACCGCCGACCAGTCCGGCGATCGACATCACCAGGGCTGCTGCCAGAACCGACGATCGCACTGTCATTTTCTCCTGTTCACTGCCCGGGTGGTTTACCGATCTCGGCCGCGGGGCACTAGTGCGAACGAGACGGTAGTCGAACCAACCTTATGGGCACGCTGAATTCGACTACCATCCCGAGCAGCCCGAGTCCTGGTTTCGACGATGCCCCTGCAGCCCGGTGGCGGCGGTCGGCGATGGGTAGGACTGTGCCCGAACCGATGGAAGGACACCATGACCACCTCCCGAATCACGCGCGCGTTCTCCGCTCCGAGGGCAGTGGCCGCCGTAGCCGCACTCGCTCTCTCGGTCACCGCTCTGACCGCCTGCGGCGGAAATTCGGATCCACTGTCCAGCGGCGGCGGCGAGAGCAACAGCGACACCAACTCGATCATCATCGGCTCGGCCAACTTCCCCGAGTCCGAGACCGTGGCGAACATCTACGCCGAGGCTCTGCGCGCCAACGGTTTCGAGGTGAGCACCAAGCTCAACATCGGCAGCCGTGAGGCCTACATTCCGGCAGTGCGAGACGGGTCGATCGACCTGATCCCCGACTACACCGGCAACCTGCTGCAGTACTTGGACGAATCCGCGACCGCCACGTCCTCCGAGGACGTCCTGGCCGCACTGCCCGCGGCTCTGGGTGACGACCTCACCGTGACGGCGCAGGCACCGGGCGAGGACAAGGACGCCGTCGTCGTCACGCGCCAGACCGCCACCGAGCGCAACCTCACCACCATCGGCGACCTCGCCCCGTTCTCGTCCGAGGTGACCTTCGCCGGTACCCCGGAATTCCAGGAACGCGTCGGCGGCCTGCCCGGTCTGCGAGACAAGTACGGCCTGGACATCTCTCCCGGCAACTACATCCCGATCTCCGACGGCGGCGGCCCGGCGACCGTCGAGGCCCTCGTCTCCGGACAGGTCGTCGCCGCGGACATCTTCACCACCGCACCCTCGATCGCACAGAACGATCTCGTCGTTCTCGAGGATCCGGAGAACAACTTCGCTGCCCAGAACATCATTCCGGTGCTGCGTACGGCCAAGCAGTCCGACAAGCTCACTCAGGTGCTCGACGCCGTGTCGGCGCAGATCACCACCGAGGAGCTGATTGCGCTGAACACGCGAGTGTCCGGTGACGAGAAGGTCGAGCCCGCGGCAGCGGCAGCGGATTGGGTCCAGGACAAGGGTCTGGATCAGCCGGTCAGCTGATGATCACCTTCGAGCAGATCAACAAGACGTACCCGGACGGCACCACTGCCGTCGACTCGCTGGACCTGGTGATCGAGCCACACTCGTTCACCGTGTTCGTGGGGCCGTCCGGCTGCGGCAAGACCACCTCGATGCGGATGATCAATCGCATGATCACGCCCACCTCGGGCGTCATCACGGTCGACGGGCGCAACATCGCCGACATCGACGCGGTGAAGCTGCGCCGCGGCATCGGCTACGTCATCCAGAGTGCCGGGTTGTTGCCGCATCGCACCGTCGTCGACAACGTCGCCACGGTGCCGGTACTCAACGGCGAATCGCGTCGCGCTGCACGCACAGCCGCGCTCGACGTTCTCGAGCGCGTCGGCCTGGACCCGGCATTCGCCTCGCGCTACCCGGCGCAACTGTCCGGCGGGCAGCAACAGCGTGTGGGCGTCGCCCGGGCGCTTGCCGCAGACCCGCCGATCCTGCTGATGGACGAGCCCTTCAGCGCGGTCGACCCGGTGGTTCGGGAAGAACTGCAGATCGAGATGCTGCGACTGCAGGCCGATCTGAAGAAGACGATCGTGTTCGTCACCCACGACATCGACGAGGCCGTACGGCTCGGTGATCGCATCGCCGTGTTCGGACCCCAGGGCCGATTGCAGCAGTACGACAAGCCGGAGACCGTACTCGCCTCACCGGCAACGTCTTTCGTGGCGTCGTTCGTCGGTCGCGATCGTGGCTACCGCGGCCTGTCGTTTCGGTCGGCACAGTCGGTGACCATGCACCCCATCCATACGGCGACGCAGGACGAGATCCACGGTCTGAGGCTGGACCAGGGGCAGTGGGTCCTCGTCGTCGATGGGCAGCGCCGTCCACTCGGATGGATCGACGCGACCGGAGTCGAGAAGGTGCGCGACGGCCGGAGCATCGACGAGAGCACGGCGGCGGGCGGCTCCCTGTTCCTCGAGGGCGGCGATCTGCGTCAGGCACTCGACTCGGCGATCTCCTCGCCGTCGGGAATCGGTGTCGCGGTCGATGCATCCGGGGCGGCCGTGGGTAGCGTCGACGGGGCGGAGATACTCGAAAACCTTGCCACACAACGCAAGTCGGAGGACTCCGAACGCAACCGGCACCACTTCCTCGCTACCGGGGACAACGAACAGTGACCTGGCTGCTGGACAACTTCGATGTGGTTCTCGGCTACACGAAGACGCACCTGTATCTCTCGCTCGTCCCGCTGCTCATCGGACTGTTGATCGCCATCCCGGTGGGTACCGTCATTCGCAACACCCGTTGGGTTCGCCGAATCACGCTGACGGTGGCCAGTATTGCGTTCACGCTTCCGTCGCTGGCCTTGTTCGTCACCATCCCCGCGATCGTCGGTCTTCCCGTTCTCGATCCGTTGAACGTGGTGATCGCGCTGGCGGTGTACTCGACCGCGCTGCTGGTGCGCGCAGTACCCGAGGCACTCGATTCGGTGCCGTTCGCCGTGGTCGATTCCGCCGAGGCGATGGGCTACTCGACACTACGGAGAGCAGTGACCGTCGAACTGCCACTGGCACTTCCGGTACTCATCGCCAACATCAGGGTCGTCGCGGTCACGAACATCTCGTTGGTCTCGGTGGGCTCGGTGATCGGCATCGGCGGCCTCGGCCAGCTGTTCACCCAGGGCTACCAGCGTGACTATCCCGATCAAATTTTCGCGGGCATCATCTCGATCGTGTTCCTGGCGTTGATCTTCGACGCGGCCCTGTACCTGCTGGGGCGTCGACTCACCCCATGGACGCGGCTGAGCACAGGCTCGTCGAAGAAGAAGGCACGCGCATGAATCTCTTCTCCGAGGCGTTCTCGTACATTCTCGACGGCGGAAACTGGGCCGGTCCCACGGGAATCGGCGCACGACTGATCGAACACATGTGGTACAGCCTGCTGGCAGTGTTGCTGTCGGCTGCCGTCGCGGTTCCGGTCGGTCTGCTCATCGGTCACCTGCGCCGCGGTGAAGCAGTCATCGTCGGGCTCGTCAACGCATTGCGGTCGCTGCCGACCCTCGGCATTCTCGTCTTTCTGGTTCTGGTGATCGGGTTGGGCCTGATCCCGCCGATCATCGCGTTGGTGCTACTGGGCATTCCTCCCCTGTTGGCCGGCACGTACTCCGGCATCGCCAACGTCGACGCCAACGTCGTCGACGCCGCCCGGGCGATGGGGATGACCGAAACCCAAGTGCTGTTTCGCGTCGAGATCCCCAACGCTCTGCCCCTGATCCTCGGCGGGTTGCGCAACACCACACTGCAGATCATCGCCACCGCGACCATCGCGGCCTACGTCAACCTCGGCGGGCTCGGCCGCTACATCTTCGACGGGCTCGCGCTCTACGACTACGGCCGCGTTCTGGTCGGCGCGATCCTGGTGGCGCTGCTGACCCTGATCGTCGACGGTCTGCTCGCCCTCGCGGTGTGGACGTCCGTCCCGGGAACCGGTCGCCTACGGCGGATGCCGACCGGACTCGCGAAGGTCTGACTCGTCCCACGACGAAAGACACCGGCGAACCGCAGGCCCGGGTGGGGGCCGGGTTCGCCGGTGTTTTCTTTCCGTTTTCCTACGCGACGCCCTCGGCTCGCGCTGCTGCCGCAACTGCGTCCGCAACGGCCGGGGCGACACGAGGATCGAGTGGGCTGGGCACGATTTTGTCCGCAGCCAACTCGTCGCCGAGAACCGAGAGGATTGCCTCGGCAGCGGCGAGCTTCATGCCTTCGGTGATGCGGCGGGCACCTGCGTCGAGCGCGCCCTTGAACACACCGGGGAAGGCGAGAACATTGTTGATCTGGTTCGGGAAGTCGCTGCGTCCGGTTGCCACGATGGCGGCGTACTTCCTCGCCACCTCCGGATGGATTTCCGGATCCGGGTTGGACAGCGCGAACACGATGGAGTCCGGGGCCATCGAGGCGATGTAGCTCTCGTCGACCTTGCCCGCAGACAGACCGAGGAACACGTCGGCTCCGGCCAGGGCGTCGACCGCTCCGCCGGCCAGTGCACGGGGGTTGGTGCACGCAGCGAGGTCGGCCTTGACGCTGGTGAGATCCTGGCGATCGGAAGAGACGATCCCCCGCGAGTCCAGCACCACCACGTCCCGGATGCCGGCCAGGAGGAGCATGTTGGCGCACGCCACACCTGCTGCCCCGGCTCCGGAGATGACGACCTTCAGTTCGGAGGTGCTCCGGCCCTGCACCTTCGCGGCCCCGTTGAGCGCGGCGAGGACGACGATGGCGGTGCCGTGTTGGTCGTCGTGCATCACCGGGCATTCGAGCGCCTCGATGACGCGGCGTTCGATCTCGAAGCAGCGCGGCGCCGAGATGTCTTCGAGGTTGACGGCACCGAAGCTGTGCCGCATCCGCACGATGGTCTCGACGATCTCGTCGACGTCGTTGGTGTCGAGCACGATCGGGATGGAGTCGAGGCCCGCGAACTTCTTGAACAGTGCGGCCTTGCCTTCCATCACCGGCAACGACGCGCGCGGACCGATATCGCCCAGGCCGAGCACGGCGGAACCGTCGGAGATGACGGCGACGAGGCGATCGGTCCAGGTGTATCGCTTGGCCAGCGCGGGTTCGGCGGCGATGGCGCGGCTGACCTGGGCCACTCCTGGGGTGTAGGCGATCGAGAGATCGCGCTGGGTCTCGAGCGGCGCTGCCAACTCGACCGACAGCTTTCCGCCGAGGTGCCCGGCGAAGATCTCCTCGTCGGTGATTCCGGCGGGAAGGGCCGGCGTTGTGGGTGTTGCTGCGGTGTCTTCGACTGCCGTCACGGTGAAAGCTCCTCGCACTGTCGACCTCGACCGGCGAGGCGACGAAATGTCAACGAAGTGAGTGGTGGAAATGAGGGCCGTCGGAGTGCGCCAGTGCTGGCTGCAAACTGCCGAGAGCGTGTCTCGCATGTGAGGCGGGTGCGCCTGCACGATCAGCGATGGGCTGTAGCCCTGTCGGTGCCCCAGTGTGCCACATCGCCACCCCACCTGACCACAGAGTCAGAACGGAGCAGATCTCGGTGCCAGCACTGCTTCTACTGCCACCACTGTTCTACTGCCACCACTGTGTCCACAGGACGAGGCCGGTGGCGACGAAGACCACGATCGCCCCGAGAACGGCCGAGAATCCGCGACGGTGATCGGTGACGCGCTGCGCGAACACGGCAACGACCGCGGCGACGATGTGTGCGGCGACCGAGAGACCGCCAGGACCGGGGAATCCGCGGGAGTGCCCCAGATACTGCGTGACGGCGACGCCGATGGCGAGCACCACCAGTCCTGCGGTGACGATGCCGCTGAGCCCGCGCAGGAATCGGAGCCCGAACGATCCCCCGGTCATCCGCCGGCCACGAATCCGCGAACAGAATCCGCGATCAGCTGCACCGCGATGGCGGCGAGCAACAAGCCGGCGATGCGGGCCAACAGCGAGATGCCGCCCTCTCCGAGGAGCCGGATCAGCGCCGTCGAGAACCGCAGCACCAGGAAGAACAGCACGTGAATGGTGATGATGCCCAACGCAATTGCCAGGAACGAACCGGCGTCACCGTCGGCCTGGCTGACGTAGACGATCACCGCGGCAATGGCGCCGGGGCCGGCCATGAGTGGAGTCCCGAGCGGCACGAGCGCGACGTTGACGTCCTCCGCGGCGGTGTCTCCGCCCGCGCCCTTTCCGGTGAGCAGTGACAACGCGATGAGCAGCAGCAACAACCCACCTGCGCCCTGCAGTGCCGGAATGCCGATGTGCAGGTAGCTCAAAATCGCTTGGCCGCCGATCGCGAACACCGAGATGACGGTCAGTGAAACGGCGGGAGCCTGCCACGCGGCCTTGTTGCGTTCTTCTTTGCTCTTGCGGCCCACCAGCGACAGGAACACCGGGATCGCGCCCGGTGGGTCCATGATGACGAACAGGGTGATGAGCACCGTCAGGTAGAGCGTCACGTCGAATGTCATGGGCGTGCCGCCGCGACGAGACGGTCGTATTGCTCTGGGGCCGTGGTGTATTCGCCCAGTTTCACCGTCTTGTTGGTGCCGTGGTAGTCCGAGGATCCGGTGACGATCAGGTCCAGTTCGGCAGCGAGATCGGCCATCACCGCGGTGTCCTGCGGCGAGTGGTCCATGTGATGCACTTCCACTCCCCCGAGACCGCGCGCTGCGAGTTCGCGAATGTGATCGAGGTCGAGGATGCGACCGCGGGCACGAGCTCTGGCGTGTGCGAGCACACTGACACCGCCTGCCGCGGCGATCATGTCCACCGCGACCTCGAGGGGAGTGTCGACCTTCTCGACGTAGTACTTGCCGCTCGTCGCCAACGGACCGGCGAACGCGGCGTCCATGTTCGGAACGTAACCGGCATCGATCAGCGCGCGGCCCAGGTGCGGTCGTCCGGCTGCCGCTCCGGCCGAGGCCAGCACCGCGTCGGGATCGATGGGCAGACCGTCCGCCGCCATCTTCTCGGCGATGGCACGCAATCGAGTGACCCGCTCGCCGCGCAACCGTGCGCGCTCTCCCGCGAACGCCTCGTTCGCGGGGTCGAACAGATACGCGAGCAGATGCACAGGAACCGGCTCGCCGTCCTCGCCTCGCCCGGTGCAGGAGAGTTCCATGCCGCGCACGAGCGTGAGGCCGGACGGCAGTGCGGCGGCCGCTTCGTCCCACCCCGAGGTGGTGTCGTGATCGGTCAGAGCCACCACCGACAGTCCCGCCTCGGCTGCGGCGCGGACCAGCTCGGCCGGGCTGTCGGTGCCGTCGGACGCCGTCGAGTGGGTGTGGAGATCGATGAGCACCTGCACAGTGTTCCAGGCCCACTCCGTCGTCGTTTTGCTGGCGTACGATTGCCCGCCATGCCGTCCCTTCCACCACGCCCGTCGCTGCCGTCGCTGCATCGACGTTCGGCCAAGGCCGGTCCCGAGCCGATACCGCGCATTCCGGTGCCCACGGCCCGGGCGATCGTCGACTGCGCGGTCTACGTCGACGGGACTCGACTGCCCGGGAGATTCACGCACACCTCGGCCATCGCGGAGGTCCGTGCCCGCGGCGAGGGATTCGTGTGGGTCGGTCTGCATGCACCCGACGAACACCAGATGAGCGCGATCGCCCAGTGTTACGGCCTGCACGAGCTGATGGTCGAGGACACCGTGCACGCCCATCAGCGGCCCAAGCTCGAGCGCTACGACGACGTCGCATTTCTGTGCTGCGCACGGTGAAGTACGTCGAGCACGAGTCGGTGACGACCGCCAACGAGATCGTCGAGAGCGGCGAGATCATGGTGATGGTCGGCCGCGACTTCGTCATCACCGTTCGGCACGGGGAGCATTCGGGGTTGGCCGGCGTGCGTCAGCGCCTCGAAGCGAACCCGGAACAGCTCGCACTCGGCCCCTCGGCGGTGCTGCACGCGGTGGCCGACCACGTCGTCGACGAGTACCTCGCGGTGACCGACTCGATCGAGCGAGACGTCGACGGCATGGAAGGGGAAGTCTTCTCGCCGCACCACCACGTGCCCATCGAGAACATCTACCTCCTCAAGCGGGAGGTCGTCGAGCTGCGCCGGTCGGTGACACCGCTGTCCACGCCGTTGGCGCGTCTGGTGCAGGAGCCGAGCGTCCCCAAGGCGGTGCGACGCTACCTGCGGGACGTGCAGGACCATCACACAACCGTCGCCGAACGTATCTCCGAGTACGACGAGGTGCTCAGCTCGTTGGTCGACGCCGCGCTGGCGCGAGTGACGATGCAGCAGAACCTGGACATGCGCAAGATCTCGTCGTGGGTGGCGATCGCCGCTGTGCCGACGATGGTCGCGGGCATCTACGGGATGAATTTCGACAACATGCCCGAGTTGCACTGGACGTACGGCTATCACCTGATGGTCGCGGTCGTGTTGTGCGTGTGTATCGGACTGTGGCGGACGTTCCACAAGAACGACTGGCTCTAGCGACCTTTCGGAGATTGGACAACGTCCAACAGAGTCCGACGGTCGTTGGTGATTACCCCGACCCCTTCCGGGTCACGATCCCGTCGGTCCTGACCGGATGAGACTGCAGAAGCCCTGCATCCTCGTCCGGAAGGATCGATGAGAATCCGCTCACTGGTACTGGCCGTCGCGATCATGACCGTCTGCGCACCGGGTACAGCGCATGCCGGGTCGAACCCCGATCTCGGTCCCGTGCTCACCGTCGCTCCGGCCGCCCTCGACCACGCCCTCACGTGCACCCCCGATCTGCCCGACGCCACCCGCGATCCGGTCCTGCTCACCCCGGCCTTCGCCACCGATCAGCAATCGTTCGGTTGGAACTATCTGCAGTCACTGCCCGCCGCTGGGATACCGGTGTGCAGCCTCTCGCTTCCCGACGAGGGCTACGGAGACCTTCAGGTCGCCGCCCAGTACGTGGTGCATGCGGTCCGCACCATGGCAGCCGACAGCGGTCGCCAGGTCGTCCTGATGGGTCACCAGCACGGTCCACTCGACGAGCTGTGGGCGTTGAAATTCTGGCCGGATCTGCCCGCGCTGGTATCGGATTTCATCTCGCTCGCCACCCCGTACAACGGCACCGACTCGGCGCGCTCGGGATGCGACGACTCGCAGGAGTGCCCGCCGGCGAACTGGCAGATCGCCACCGGATCGAAGTTCCTCACCGCGCTGGCGGCGCGTCCGTTGCCCGCGGGGCCCAGTTACACCTCGATCTACACGACATTCGACCAATTGATCTATCCACAACCGCACGCCAGCACCCTCGCCGGGGCCGCGAACATCGCCGTCCAGGACGTCTGCCCGCTCCGGCCCGTCGAACACTTCAACATCATCGGCGACAACGTCGCCTTTCACCTCGTCCTCGACGCGCTCGAACACGACGGACCTGCTGTGCGCGAACGCATCTCGGACGACCTGTGTTTCACCACCACGATGCCGAACCTGCGTTACGACGCAGATGCCGCGATCACCGGACTGAAGTACCTGGCCGAGGTGCCTCTGCACCTCATCTTCGATTCCGTCACTGCCGAACCGGAATTGGCGTCCTACGCGCGATGACTTCTCGTCAGAGACTGGCCGCAGATCGATTCGGATCGCGCACGTCGATCCCTGCCTCGGTCCAGGCCTCCCGCAGGGCCGCTGCACCGCGTAGACGCACCCACGCGGCCTCGGTGCCGGTCAACGGTACGGCGGCCAGAAAGCGAACCGGGTCGTAGGGCTCGGGCAGCGTCAGATCGGCGATATCGCTCTCGCCCAGCAGCACCGCGGTGAACGGCGCGTTGGTCCACAGCGGCTCGCCCAGGTCGAGCAGCGCGTCCTCGACGAGCACGACGCCCTCCACCGCGGGAGAGGCAGCGAGCACGGCCAGGGACTTGTGCACGCCCGACGCCACGCCTGCCCCACCGCGCAGAGTCAGCACCAGTTCGGCTCGGGGGCCGCGCGAGGGATCGGCGACGAGTTCGTTGGGGTCGGCCATGGGGTGACGAGAACAGCCGAGACTGACGTACCGGACCACGTCGGAGTCCGCGCCGAATCTCAGCACGTCCAGTGACTCGAGGCCGAGGAACGTCACCGACGCCGACGACGGATTCTCGTCGCCGATCTCGGTCACCAGATGTGCGCGTACCGCTTCGATGACACTGTCGCTCACCTGACCCATCCAACACCACCGATGCCCGAGAAGTCCGTTCGGAGGTACCACCGCACCGGAGGTGGGTACCGTCGTACCCGTGGTCTCCGTTCTCGCAGTTGCCGACGAAACGATCGAATCCCTGTGGAGTCCGCAGGTGAAGTCGCTCGGAGTCGACCTGATTCTCGGCGCGGGCGACCTCCCGTTCGATTACCTCGAGTACCTCACCGACGCGCTGAACGCACCGTGTGTGTTCGTGCCGGGCAATCACGACGCGGACCTCACCGGATACTCGGCCGGGCGCGCAGGGTGGATGCGTGCCGGGCTGCCCGCCACCTGGCCCGGACCGGTCGGTGCCGTCAACGTCGATCGTCGCATCGTGTCGGCGGCAGGCCTGCGGATCGCCGGTCTCGGCGGGTCCATCCGCTACAACGGTGGGCCCAATCAGTGGACCCAACGGCAGCAGCGACGTCGATCACGAACCCTGACCCGGACGTTCGCGTGGCATCGCAACGTGCGCAAGGACCTTCGGCCCGTCGACATTCTGCTCACCCACAGTCCTCCGCTCGGCGTCGGCGACGACACCGACCCGGCGCACATCGGTTTCGACTGTCTGGACGAGGTGACGCGTCGACTCTCCCCACAGTTGTTGTTGCACGGCCACATTCATCCGCACGGTCACACCCCGGACGATCTGACCCTGCACGGCGCGGCGGTGATCAACACCGTCGGATACACCCTCCTCGAGATCGAACCGGGCGGCGAGAGACCGGATTTCGAGACACCCAAGATCGTGAGGCGCAGACATGGCACGTGACACCGGATTTCCGGCCGCCGATGCGGAGAACGACTTCACCCGCCAACGCCGCCGCGCCGACGTCGCACGTCTGGTCGGGTGGCTGCGTCGTCAACCCGACGACGTCAACACCATCCTGCCGTTCGACGAGGTGGTCGCCGCCCTCGGCAAGGTGGGCGAGCGTCACCTCGGCCTGCAGGTCATCCGCGTCGAGACCATCGTCGGCAGTGTCGATCGCACGCGCGATTTCGATCGATTCTTTCGGCCGACGTCGGCGCGCATCCGCGAACGCTGGCAGCGACTCGCGGCTGCTCAGCGCCGCGGCGAGGCGATGCCGCCCATCCAGGTGTACCGCATCGGTGGCATGCACTTCGTCGTCGACGGGCACCATCGAGTCTCCATCGCCTTCGCGATGCACCGGACGTCGATCGACGCCGTGGTCACCGAGATCATCACGCGCATCTCCCCCGAAGGCATCACCCGACGTGGCGATCTGCTCATCAAGGATCACCGGCGCATCTTCCTCAGTCGTGTCCCGTTGGTGGGCAAGGCACGCGAGGCCGTTCAGGTGACCGATCCGTTCGATTACGCCCAGCTGAGCGAATCGGTGGAGGCATGGGGCTTCCGGTTGATGCAGGAGGTCGGTGAATTCGTCGACCGCGGTACCGTCGCGCGGCGCTGGTTCGGAGAGGAATACCTCCCGGTCGTGCGCATGGTGCGGGCTGCGGAGATCCTCGAGGACCGCACCGACGCGGAGGCGTACCTGTGGATGAGCCGGGAGCGTTACCGCCTGGTGCGCGAGCACGTGTGGAACGACGAGATCGTCAGCGAACTGCGACAGAAGGCGCTGGGCAAGCCCACTCGCCCGCAGTGACACGATGCCGTCGTCGGGGCCCGCTTCCCTCGTTCGGCAATATCTGATAATCACTTAGATGCATTCAACAATTTATTTGCGTCGGTTCCAGTGCATTTTCGACAGGTAACGAGGTAGTTCTTCCATGTCCACCCGCCGCATAATGCTGCCCGGACTCTGTTTCATCGTCATGACTCTCGCCGTTCTGCAGACGATGGTCGTCCCCATCGTCGGAACCATCGGCACCCAACTCGGCGTCAGCACCACGGCCGCCGGTTGGGTACTGACGGGCAACCTCCTCGCAGCGGTCATTGCCACCCCCGTCATCGGACGACTCGCCGACCTGCACGGCAAGCGGCCGGTTCTCATCGGTGTACTCACCGTCGTCCTCGCCGGGTCCTTGCTCGCAGCCCTGACGCACTCGCTGCTCTGGTTGATCGTCGGTCGCGTCCTGCAGGGAGTGTCCTATGCCCTGTTCCCCATTGCGCTGGCCGTACTGCGCGACGAGATGCCCCCACGAAAGCTCGTCGGCTCGATGGCCGTCCTGTCCGGGACACTGGGCGTCGGCGGCGGCTTCGGACTGGTACTGACCGGGTTGCTCACCGCCAACGGAGCCGACTACCACCGCGTGTTCTGGCTCACTGTCGTGTTCGTCGTGCTGGCCCTCGCGATCGCCTGGTTCGGCGTGCCCGCGCGACCGAAGACCAGCGGTGGCACCGTCGACTGGTGGGGTGCGGCAGGACTCGCCGTGACCCTCCTGCTCCTGTTCCTCGCGTTGACACAAGGCCGCACCTGGGGCTGGGGTTCGGTGGCCACCATCGGCTGCGCCCTTGCCGGTGTACTGACGGGAACGCTCTGGTGGCTGCTCGAGAAGCGCACCGCCGAACCGTTGGTCGCGCCCCGAATGCTCACCCACGGTCCGCTGCTCGCCACCAACGTCGCCACCGTGTTCGTCGGTATCGGGATGTTCGTCAACTTCCTCGCCTGCTCGTACTTCGTACAGACACCACGAGCTGTGGCGGGCTACGGCTTCACCGCCAACGTTCTCGAGGCCAGCGTCGTGTACCTGCTACCCGGTGCGGCGGTCGGTGTGGTTGCCGCCGTCCTCAGCGGTCGTCTCATCCGGTCCTTCGGGCCGCGCCGAGTTCTGATCGCAGGTGCGGTGATCGGCCTGGTCGGCTTCGTGTTCGTCGCGCTGGCTCACGATCACACCTGGCAACTGATCACCGCCGGTGTGGTCATCAACGTGTTCGTCAGTCTCGCGTTCGCTGCCCTGCCCAACCTGCTCATGGCCGAGGTCGATGCAGCGGACACCGGAGTGGCCAACAGCGTCAACTCGATCGTCAGAACCGTCGGCACGTCGATCGCAAGCGCAACACTGTCCACCGCACTGGCCATGTTCGCCATCGACGGGACCGGGGTCGCCCGTGAAATCGTCTACACCGCGGCCTTCGCCGCCGGTGCGGTGGCCTGTCTCGTCGTCGGACTGGCGGCCCTGGCCATCAAGAGCACTCCGACCACCGGCGAATCGGTGGTCGGCGGCCGCAGCGAACCGGCCGTTCCGGCTGGCAGTACTGCCAGGTCTGCACCGACGACCTGACCACCGCCCGTGCTGCGACCAGGGAAGACGCACGAAATCTCGGGCGACGCTCCTTGGCAGAAAGCTCGTAATGTGCTGGGAGGTAGCAGTTTTCCCTGTCGCGGGCCCATCGTGTCGACCTAACGTCGGAGAAGTACGAACACCGACGAAAGGGAACACATGAACACCCGAAAGATTCTCACCCGCGCAGCAGTGACCGGGGCTCTGGTGGCCGTTCCTCTGGTGGCGATGGCAGGCACCGCGTCGGCCGATCCACTGTGGACGGATCGGGGCGACAATCACACCCGATACGACGACAACCGAAACGACGGGCCGAACCAGTTCGAGCTCCCCGAGCTGTTCCCCCAGGCACCGGCACCGCAGCTGCAGAACCCGGCACCGAACGTGGTGCCGTTCAACTTCTTCCAGGGCTACCAGCTGCCGAGCACCGGCTCTGCGTTCTGAGTGCTCCGCAGTGGTGCGGTTATGTGCCCCAGCGGGTACTCAACCGCACCACTGCCGTAGGCACTTACAGCGTCAGGTTCGCACCCGAGGCCTGGTCGAACACCGAGATCTTCGCCGGGTCGAACCACAGTTCCACCTGACCACCCTCGGCGGCCTTGGACTCGGCGGCGAGGCGGGCAACCACCTGTGCGCCACCGAGATCGGCGATACCAGCGTCGGCTGCGAGCTCCTGCAGCTCGCTGGATTCGACCCGGGCACCCTTGAGCGTGAAGTAGACGTACTTGTCGCTACCCATCGACTCGAGCACGTCGACGGTGGCGGTGAAGGTGGCACCGCTCATCTTCTGGTAGCCGTCGATCAGGGCTGCGTCCTCGAAGTGCTCGGGGCGGATGCCGACGACCACCTCGCGACCCGGGTTCTTGGCCTTGATCGCGTCCATCCGCTCGAGCGGGATGTCGATCTCACCGAGCGCGGTCGAGACACCGTTCGCGGTGAGCTGTCCGGGAACGAAGTTCATCGAGGGCGATCCGATGAAGCCGCCCACGAACAGGTTTCGCGGCTTGTCGTAGAGCTCCTGTGGAGAACCGATCTGCTGCACCAATCCGCCGCGCAGCACCACGACGCGATCGCCGAGGGTCATGGCCTCGGTCTGGTCGTGCGTGACGTACACGGTGGTGGTGCCGAGCCGCTTCTGCAGACGTGAGATCTCGGCGCGAGTCTGCACGCGCAGCTTCGCGTCGAGGTTGGACAGCGGCTCGTCCATCAGGAACGCACTGGGGGTACGAACGATGGCGCGGCCCATGGCAACTCGCTGACGCTGACCGCCGGAGAGGTTCGCCGGCTTGCGGTCGAGGTGCTGACTGAGGTCGAGGATCTTGGCTGCCTCTTCGACCTTGCTGTTGATCTCCGACTTCGAGAGCTTCGCGAGCGTGAGAGGGAAGGCAATGTTCTGCCGCACCGTCATGTGCGGATACAGCGCGTACGACTGGAACACCATCGCGATGTCGCGATCCTTCGGTGCCTTCTCGTTGACGCGCTCCCCCGCGATGCGCAGCTCGCCGGACGAGATGTCCTCTAGACCGGCGATCATGTTGAGCGTCGTGGATTTTCCGCAACCGGACGGGCCGACGAGGATGATGAATTCGCCGTCGGCGATGGTGATGTCGACGTCGCTGACGGCAGCCGCGCCGTCGGGGTAGAGCTTGGTGACTTTGTCGAGAACGATTTCGGCCATGACGGTTATCCCTTCACTGCGCCGGACGTCAAGCCCGCCACGATACGTCGTTGGAAGAAGAGCACGAAAATGATGATCGGGATCGTGATGACGACTGCTGCCGCCGCGATCGATCCCGTTGGCTCCTCGAACTGAGAGCTACCGGTGAACTGCGAGATGGCCGCCGGGACGGTGACCGAACGTTCCGTCGCCGTCAACGAGATGGCGAGCAGGAGGTCGTTCCAGGCGAAGATGAACACCAGAATGGCGGCGGTGACGATGCCGGGTGCGGCCAGCGGGGCGATGACCTTGCGGAACGCCTGTGCGGGCGTCGCGCCGTCCATCTTCGCTGCCTTCTCCAGCTCCCACGGAATCTCGCGGAAGAAGGCCGACAGGGTGTAGATCGCCAACGGCAACGCGAAGGTGATGTACGGAATGATCAGTCCCGGCCAGGTGTCGAACAGTCCCAGCGAGCGGGAGATGTCGAACAGCGGTGTCACCAGGGAGATCTGGGGGAACATCGCAATGAGCAGTGCTGCACCGACCAGAGCCTTCTTTCCCGGAAAGTCCAGACGCGCAACGGCATACGCGGCCATCGTGCCGATCACCACGGCGATCACGGTGGTGATCAGTCCGATACCGATCGAGTTCACCAATGCCGAGGTGAACTGATTGGTCGAGAAGATGCCCTTGTAGTTGTCGAAAGTGATCGAACGAGGAATGAAGTTGCCGTCGGCGATGGTGGCCGTCGACTTGAACGAGAGGCTGATGATCCACAGCAGTGGAACGAGTGCGTAGAGCAGGACGAGGACGTTGACGACCGTCCAACCGACCTTCTTGCGAGGCGTAACAGTGGTCATTACTTGCGGCCTCCGTCGTCGGATCCCGGTGCCGATGCACCGAACAACTTGATGAACACGAACGCGATGATCGCGACGCAGAAGAAGATCAGAATGCTGATCGCCGACCCGAGCCCGAGGTTGAACGCACCGAAGAGGTTGTTGTAACCGAGAATCGAGACCGATCCGGTTTCGTTGCTACCGCGGGTGAGGACGTAGATGTTGTCGAAGATGCGGAACGCGTCGAGGGTGCGGAAGAGCACCGCGACGAGAATCGCCGGCTTCATCAACGGAATCGTGATGCGCATCAGCCTGGTCCACGCACCCGCTCCGTCGACCTCGGCCGCCTTGAGCAGATCGTCGGGTACCAGCGCCAGGCCTGCCAGCAGAAGCAGCGCCATGAACGGCGTCGTCTTCCAGACCTCGGCCAGTACGACGATCGCCAGCGACGGGAACTGCTCGGTGAGCGGAGCACTACCGTCGGGCAGCAGATTGGCGAGGTAGCCCGTGCCGGGGGTCCACGCGTAGTACCAGCTGTACGCGGCGGCCACGGTCACGATGCCGTACGGGATGAGCACCACGGTGCGTACGAGTCCGCGACCGAAGATGGTGCGGTGCATGACCAGAGCCACGGCCAGGCCGAGGATGAACTCGATGATCACCGAGATGATCGTGATGCCTGCCGTCACACTGAACGCCGTCCACCAGTAGCCGTCGGACAGCACGGTCACGTAGTTGGAGATACCGACGAATTCACGATCCTCGGGGAATGCGAGGTTGTACTTCTGCAGACTGAGCCAGAACGCGTAGATGATCGGATACCCGGTGACCGCGATCATCAGCAGGGCGGCGGGTGCGATGAGCATCAGCCCCAGGCGACGTTCGGCCTTCTTGCCGTCGGAGACGTTCTTCAGGGCCGCCTGCTTGTCGACAGGCTGCGATGCGGGCTGTGACTCGGTGGTGGCGCTCATGGAATCAACCCTTCGGAATTGACGGCCTTGGAGACCAGATCTGCGAGCTTGTCCACGTCGGCCACCGGATCGATGTTCTGCGGCGGGTTGAGCGCATCGGTCAGCAGAATCGAAATGCTCTGGTAGGCAGGCGAAACGGGTCGCACAGCCGCAGATTCGATGGAACCGAGAACCCCTTCCCACGCGGGATAGACGGCCTGGAACTCGGGATCGGAGTACAGCGACTTCAGTACCGGCGGCACACCACCGTTGACGGCGTTGTTGCGCTGGTTCTCCTCGTTGGTGAGGCACTCGACGGCCTCCCACGCGAGATCCTCGTGCTGAGTGGTCTTCGCGACACCGATGTTGAAGCCACCGATGGTGACCTTCGCGGGCTCGCCCGGGTTCACCTCCGGATACGGGGCGCTACGGAAGACCTCGGCGATGCGTGCGTCCTGCTGATCCTCGGGCACCGTCGACAGGTCGAGGAACGAGACGGCACCGGCAACGGCGTTCTCCTTCAACCCGGGCAGCACGAACGGGTAGTTGACCTGGAATGCCATCCGTCCCGATTCCATGCCGAGGCGGGCAGTTGCCTCGTCGCTCTGCGAGACCGAGGGATCGCGGCCGTCGGCCGTGGCCACTCGCTTGATGATCTCGAGAGCTTTCTCGGTGGCGGCGCGATGCTCGGGAGTGTCGTTCAGCGTCACCGTCGTTCCGTCCTCGGCGACGACCGAACCACCAGCGCTCTCGAGCAGCGAGTTGAACCAGACCATGAAGCCCTCGTACTGCTTTGCCTGAACGCCGATCTGTGCAGGCTTGCCCGCCGCCGCATTGGCCTCGGCCACGTCGATCAGCTGATCCCACGTCTGCGGCGGCACTCCGTCGGGCACCTCGTCCGGGCGGTACCAGAGCAACTGGGTGTTGGAGTTGAGCGGCACCGCGTACAGCTGATCCTGCCACTCTGCCGTGGCGAGTGGGCCCTCGAGCGTGGCACCGTCGCGCAGCTTCTCGGACAGGTCCTCCGGGACGGGCAATGCCCATCCGGCCTCGGCGAACTCGGCCGTCCAGACGACGTCGAGTGTCATCAGATCCAGCGTCCTGTCGTTGCCGGCGAGGCGCCGCGCGAGCTGGAGCCGCTGATCGTTGGCGCTCTTGGGCAGAGTCCGTTGCTCCACTCGGTAGCGGCCGTTGGAGGCGTCGGAACACACCTGTGCCGCAGCGGCGTACTGCTCTGCGCCGTCTGCGGCAGTGTAGAAACTCAGAACCGGAACCGAACTGTCGGACGAACCACACGCTGCGAGCAACGGACTCGTGACCAGAGCCGCTGCCGCCAACACCCCTATCCTCGTTGCTTTTCCACGCCTACGACCACGATGTCTCGGCACTTTCCGCCTCCGTACGTTCAGTTACTCGCGCAGCACATTGTGTGGGACTGCCGTGCACGAAAGAAACGTAACCGAACTCACTGGCATAGAGGGCGATTTGGGGCTATTCCGTTACCTGTCGGTTGCCTGGTCGTCCACCAGGTGTGATCAGATCGACAGTTTGGCGAGCAGGTCGCGTGCTTTCTCCGCGGTTCGCGGCTCGCAGATGACGTCGTATCGGCCCGCGACCAACTGCATGCTCGACGCGAAATCTCGCTGTCCCTTGGTGGCCGCGTACGGAATGGACGCCGAGATCAGGCCGAAGATGATGCCGCCGCCGACGCCGATGAGCAGCGCTCCGAAGATGTTCTCACTGAAGATGCCGAGGACCAGGCCGAGGAAGACTCCCAGCCAGGCACCCGAAACAATGCCTCCACCAATGACTTTGGGCCAGGTGAGGCGGCCGAGCACGCGTTCGACCTGCATCAGGTCGACACCGACGATCGTCACGTCCTGCACCGAGAACTCTTCGTCGGAGAGGTAGTCGACAGCGCGCTGCGCCTCGGCGTAGGTGGGGTAGGAACCGATAGGCCAGCCGGAGGGCGGAGTCGGCAGGCCCTGCCCTGGGCGACCGGGTTGTGAGAGGGGATTTGTCATGGCTCCATTGTGCCCCGAAACGGACAACCGGCACACCCGTTGTAGCGGTTCACAGCAGGTTGACGGTCGGTCAGGACGTGGGCGGCACGAAGGCGGTCGTACGCGTCATTCCTGCCGCGCGACCCTTCGCCGAGACGACGAGCGCCATCTTGCGGCTCGCCTCGTCGATCATCTCGTCGCCCAACATCACTGCGCCGCGACCGCCGCCCGCCGCGGAGGTGTGGAACTCGTACGCGTCGAGAATCATCTCGGCCTTGTCGTAGTCGGCCTGACGCGGCGCGAAGATCTCGTTGGCGGCCTCGATCTGCGTCGGGTGCAGCACCCACTTGCCGTCGAAACCGAGGCCTGCCGTCCGGCCCGCCGCCCGGCGAAAGGCGTCGAGATCGCGAATCTGCAGATACGGACCGTCGATCGCCTGCAGTCCGTGTGTTCGGGCGGCGAGCAGAATGGTCATCAGAATGTGGTGGTAGGCGTCGCCCGTGTCGTATCCGACCGGCTGCTCACCGACGACCAGGGTGCGCATGTTGACGCTGGCCATCAGGTCTGCGGGACCGAACACCAGGGTTTGCACCCGCGGGCTCGCGGTCGCGATCTCGTCGATGTTGCGCAGACTGCGGGCGCTCTCGATCTGGGGCTCGATCCCGATGGCTCCGACGTCGAGTCCGTGCTCTTTCTCGAGCTGCGTGAGCAGCAGATCCAACGCCTGCACGTGCGCGGCGCACTCCACCTTCGGCAGCAGGATGGCGTCGAGATTGCGTCCGGCACCGGACACGACGTCGATGACGTCCCCGTACGTCCACTGCGTCGTCCAGTCGTTGACGCGCACCACCTTGATCTGATCGCCCCAACCATCGGAGTTCAGCGCATCGACGATGCGCGCGCGGGCCTCGACTTTCGCGATGGGCGCGACGGCGTCTTCGAGATCGAGGAAGATCGCATCGGCAGGCAGTCCCTTGGCCTTGGCGATCATCTTGTCCGAACTGCCCGGAACGGCCAGTACCGATCTCCGTAGGCCCGACGCATTCACCGCAGCACAACCCCTGTCTGATTCATCGTCTGTATCGCCCAACCTCTAACCTTGCCATCATGGCAGCACTGAGCAAGGTATTCGCGGCCAGGCTCGCCGGCCTGGGCGTCCTGGGCCCCGACGGCGAATCCATCGGCCGAGTTCGCGACGTGGTCATCTCGATGCGGGTCGGCAGAGCGCAACCCAGAGTCCTCGGCCTCGTGGTCGAATTGGCAACTCGCCGAAGAATTTTCGTGCCGATGCTCAGGGTCACCAGTATCGAGCCCAACTCGGTTCAACTCACGACCGGCAACGTCAGTCTGCGGCGATTCACCCAGCGCGCGAACGAGATCCTGGTGTTCGCCCAGATCCTCGACTCGAAGGTGCGCGTCGACGACCCCGAACTCGACGAGCTGCACGACACCGATTCCATCGTCGTCGATCTGGGTATCGAGCTCACCCGAACGCGGGACTGGGTCGTCGCGCGAGTGGCGGTGCGCAAGCAACGTCAGCGCCTGGCGCGCCGCGGTGCCATCCACGTCGTGGACTGGCTGCACGTGCAGGGACTCACGCAGAACGAACTGTCGATGCCCGATCAGGGTGTGGCACAGCTGCTCATGCAGTTCGAGGACCTGCGCGCGGCCGACGTCGCCAACGCGATGCGCGAGCTTCCCGTCAAACGACGCATGGAAGTCGCGCGGGCCCTCGACGACGAGCGGCTTGCCGACGTCGTCCAGGAACTGCCCGACGACGATCAGGTGGAGCTGATGCACTACCTCGGCGTCGACCGCGGTGCCGACGTGCTCGAGGCCATGGACCCCGACGACGCCGCCGACCTCCTCGGAGAGCTGCCCGAGACCGAAGCGGAATCGCTTCTGCGACTGATGGATCCGGAGGACTCCGCACCCGTCCGACGGCTGCTCGAACACTCCCCCGACACCGCCGGTGGTCTGATGACCCCCGAACCCGTCGTACTCACCGCGTCGACGACGGTGGCCGAAGCGCTCGCCCGGGTACGCAACCCCGACCTGACGCCCGCGCTCGCCTCACTGGTGTTCGTGGTGCGGCCGCCCACCGCCACTCCCACCGGGCCGTACCTCGGCTGCGTACATCTGCAGCAGTTACTTCGAGAACCCCCGGCGAGTCTGGTCGGCGGCGTGGTGGACAGCGCTCTGCCGCGCTTGTCGCCCGAGGACAGCCTCACCGCCGTGACGAGATACTTCGCGACGTACAACCTCGTCTGCGGCCCGGTGGTCGACGACGAGGACCACCTGGTCGGGGCCGTGACCGTGGACGACGTCCTCGATCACCTGCTGCCCGAGGACTGGCGAGATCAGGAAGTGGCGGGACAGTGAAAGAAACAGCACGCCAGAGAATGGACACTCCGCGCGGATCGCGGATGTTCAACGTCAACGTCGATTTCGACCTCGGCAGGTCGGGCGAGAAGGCCGCGAGGTTCCTCGGTACCGGCCGCTACCTGGCGATCCAGACGGGCATCGTGATCGTCTGGATCTTCCTCAACGTCGTGGCGGTCAACCTTCGGTGGGACCCGTATCCCTTCATCCTGCTCAACCTCGCGTTCTCGACCCAGGCCGCGTACGCGGCTCCGCTGATTCTGCTGGCCCAGAATCGGCAGGACGACCGAGACCGCGTCTCGCTCGAGGAGGACCGTTCTCGCGCACAACAGACGAAAGCCGACACCGAGTTCCTCGCTCGCGAGTTGGCATCGCTGCGGATCGCGGTCGGCGAGGTCGCCACCCGCGACTACCTGCGCCGCGAACTCGACGAGATCAAGGCGCTCCTCGAGCAGGCGACGGGCCAGCCCACAGCGACTCCGAAGAAAGCACGGAAGAAGGCCGCCGCCAGGGTGCAGGACGACTCGGGCACCCCGGAGGTCCCCGACCTCGATACGTAGCGGCCCGCTCTGTAACGGCCCGATAACGGAACAGTCTCGAATCAGGTACCCTCGATCCCGGTCATCGGTCGGGCCCCGGTTGTCATCCGGGGAAATCAGGAGGTACAGCACGCGTGGGTCGTCACAGAAAAGCATCGACTTCCAAGGTCCGACGGAATTCGGTGATTGCTCTGGCAGGTCTCGTCCCCGCAGGACTCGTCACCGCCGCCACCAGCGCCGGAGCCACGGAATACATTCCGTTCGTCTCGGCCAAGACCACCCCGGCCGCCCAGGAATCGAACTCCGTGGTGGAGACTCCGCAGCCGATCGCCCAGGACCAGCAGGCGCAGCCGGTGGCTCAGGCCGAGCAGCCGGTGCCCGCCGCGGTCCCCGCACCCGCGCCGGTTCCCGAGATCCCGCCCACACCCGAGCTACCCACCAACCTCGCCGTCAGCCCCATCGCCATCCCGGTCGTCAACGTCTCGGCGTACAAGAACGCCGAGCGGATCCTGGCCCAGCAGCAACCCGGTTGCGGTATCAGCTGGACCGTCATCGCCGGCATCGGCCGCGTCGAATCCACCCACGCCAACAACGGCAAGGTCGACGACTCGGGCGAGCTGCACGAACCCATCCTCGGCCCCCGGCTGAACGGAACCCTCGCCGGCAACCAGGTGATTCGTGACACCGACGGCGGGGCGCTCGACGGCGATGCCGAATACGACCGCGCAGTGGGACCCATGCAGTTCCTGCCCTCGACGTGGAACCTCTATCACGCCGACGGCAACGGCGACGGTGTCTCCGACCCGCAGAACCTGTTCGACGCAGCCCTGGCCACCGGTATGTACCTGTGCGACAACGGCACCGACATGCGCGATCTGGGATCGACCACCAAAGCGATCCTGCGCTACAACAATTCGATGGCCTACGTAGCGAACGTGCTCGCGTGGTCGGCGGGTTACGCCACCGGCATCGTCCCGTCCTCGGACCAGCTGCCCCGCATTCACTGACATCGCGCCCGCGCCTGCCCTGCTGTCCATCGGCGCACAACCCACCGCCTAGCATGAGGCAATGGCTGTACTGACCGAATCCGACGTTCGGACCGCGCTCACGAAGGTGATCGACCCCGAGATCCGCAAACCCATCACCGACCTCGGGATGGTCAAGAGCATCGACATCTCCGACGACGGCGCGGTCGGCGTCGGCATCTATCTGACCACCTCCGGCTGCCCGATGAAGACCGAAATCAGCGATCGCGTGAAGAACGCCGTCGCCGACGTCGCCGGCGTGGGCACCGTGACGGTCGAACTCGACGTCATGAACGACGAGCAGCGCACCGAACTACGCAAGTCTCTGCGCGGCGATTCCGCGGAGCCGATCATTCCCTTCGCGCAACCCGGATCCCTGACCCGCGTGTACGCGGTGGCGTCGGGCAAGGGCGGTGTGGGCAAGTCCAGCGTGACGGTCAATCTCGCCGCGTCACTGACCGCCCGTGGGCTGTCGGTCGGTGTGCTCGACGCCGACATCTACGGACACTCCGTGCCCCGGATGCTCGGAAACGACGCGCGGCCGACGCAGGTCGAGAAGATGATCATGCCGCCGCAGGCGCACGGAGTGAAGTTCATCTCGATCGCGCAGTTCACCCAGGGCAACACCCCCGTCGTCTGGCGCGGCCCGATGCTGCACCGCGCACTGCAGCAGTTCCTCGCCGATGTCTTCTGGGGCGATCTGGACGTACTGCTGCTCGATCTCCCGCCCGGCACCGGTGACGTGGCGATTTCTGTCGCCCAACTCATTCCGAGTGCCGAGATCCTCGTCGTCACCACCCCGCAGCAGGCCGCGGCCGAGGTGGCCGAACGCGCGGGCGCAATTGCATTGCAGACGCGTCAGCGCGTGGCAGGCGTCGTGGAGAACATGTCGTGGCTCGAACTGCCCGACGGTACCCGGATGGACATCTTCGGATCCGGTGGCGGACAGGACGTATCCGACAGATTGACCAAAGCCGTCGGTGCGAGCGTTCCGCTGCTGGGCCAGATTCCCCTCGACACCGCAGTCCGAGAGGGTGGAGACGCCGGAACGCCGATCGTGCTGAGCAACCCGGAATCGCCGGCTGCCCAGGCACTCGAAGCCGTGGCAGCGAAATTGGCAGTCCGCGAACGCGGACTGGTCGGCATGTCACTCGGAATCGACTCGGCCCGCAAGCTCTAGCGGACCGAACCTGCTTCCCACTGCCGCGTCTGGTTCCCCCGCCGCGTCAATGGACCCTTGCACGGCCGGGACGCCTGTAATGGAACATTCACGCAGCAGCAGGTTCTGCGTGAATGAACCATTGCCGCGCTCAGACGTGTGCAGTGGTCCATTGACGCAGACGGGTGAGACCGAACGACGAAGGATTCAGGCTTACGTGGCGTCGGCGTCGATCGGCGGGGTATCGCCTGCAGACAGTTTCGGCTCGTTCTTGCTCATCGACACCCCACTGCGAGCGGCTCCGGTCTGTGGCGTCGGTCCGCCGACGTTCTTCGGCTTGGTCTCGAAGGGCTTGCCCTTGAAGGTGTCGTCGAGTGGGTTCTTGAAGACCGAGTCGTCACCGTCGAGCAGGTGTTTGGTGATCACCGCGCGCGGGGTCATGCCCCGGAGCTGGTTGAGATCGGCAAGCGGCTTGCGAAGGTCCTCGAAGTCGGTGCCGAGCTCGTCCTTGAGCTGTTGGCTCGCGCCGTTGGCGTAGTCCTTGACCTGCCGGATCGACTTGGACACCCAGCTGATGGCGCCGGGGAGGCGATCGGGGCCGAGGATGACGAGAGCTGCTACGAGGAGAATGACGAGCTCTCCCCAACCGATGTTGCCGAACACGCCTGCCAGCCTACGTCGTCAGTCCGAAACCGGCGTGACGGAGAGGTCCACCAGCCGTCCCGACCGGACGAGTTGCACCGGAACCGACTCCCCGATCGTCGTGGCCTGCACGGCGACGACCAGTTCGTCGGCGTTACCCACGGTGCGGTCGCCGACCTTCGTGATGACATCTCCCTCGACGATGCCCGCTTCCTGAGCAGGCCCGCCCGAGCGCACGTTGGCCACTTCCGCCCCGGCGGAGGTGTCGTTGATGACCGATCGGGCGTTGACGCCGAAGTCGGGATGACGCATGACGCCGTCCCGGATGAGACTCTGCGTCACCTCGGTGACCTCGTCGACGGGAATCGCGAAGCCGAGGCCGACCGATCCGCCGCTCTCGCTGCGGATCGCCGAGTTGATGCCGATCACACGGCCCTCGAAGTCGATGAGCGGGCCACCGGAGTTGCCGGGGTTGATGGCAGCGTCGGTCTGCACGGCGTCGATGACGGCGTCGGTGTCGGTGCCTTCACCCGACAGGGCGACGGGTCGGTCGAGCGCGCTGACGATGCCGGAGGTGACGGTCTTGTTCAATCCCAGCGGTGAGCCGACGGCGATCACGTCCTGCCCGACGCGAACGTCCTCGGAACGACCGAGTTCGGCGACGGTCAGGTTGCCGACATCGGTCTTGAGGACCGCGAGGTCGGTCTTGGTGTCGCGGCCGACGATGTCGGCCGCCACCTTGGTGCCGTCGGAGAACGTCACTTCCAACGTCGAGTTCTCCGGGTCGGATGCGGCCAGCGAGATCACGTGATTGTTCGTCACGATGTAGCCGGCACCGTCGATGACGACGCCCGAGCCGGTGCCGCCGGTCTCGCCGAGCGTCACCTGGATCGACACGACGGACGGCAGGACGGCGTCGGCGACGTTGCTGATCTGCCCGCGCGGGATGTCGTCGCCGCTGGACTGGGTCAGTGTCACTTTCTGGCTGGTCAACGCGCCGGTCACCTCGGCGGTGAGGCGACCGAAGAGACCGCCGACCAACCCGATGACGAGAGCGAGAACACCGAGCACGACGAGGGCTCGGACGGACACCGATCGGCCGAACAGCACATCTCGCACACCGAGCTTGGTGCCCGGCGGGAGAACGGGCGGGGGCGGCGTGTCGAGCGCAGCGCTGCCGAGGGACACCCGAGCGGTGGGGTCGCGCCACGGATCGGCCGGAGCCGACGGGGCGGTGTCGCTGTCGGTCTCGGCGTTCGGATCACGTTGCAGCGATTCCTCGGTGTCGTCCGGACGTCCGAATGCCTCGGCGAGAATGGGATCGGGAGGCCGCACCGAGACGCGTGACGGTAATTCCTCACCGGGCCTGCGCTCGGAGAACGAACCGTCGACGTTGTCGGGACGTCCGAACACCGATGCCGACACCGGATCGACGGACGGTCGATACACCGGACGAGGTGGCAACCGTGGACCTTCCGGGCCGATACCGTCGGGCTCGGTCGCCGACGGGTCGGTGCCGGTCGTCTCGGTGCTGGTCGAATTCGATGTCACGCGTCCGGTTACCCCTCGCATACGTCGGTGTGAGAGTTCAGTATCACTCGAGCGGTCGGCTCGGCTCGATGCAGGTGAGAAGTCGTCGCGTGGATCGCGATGCAGTCAGCGTCGGCGACGACGGACGTCGGCGACAGCCGACATGAACGATCGCTTCGTGTGGGCCGGCCGGTCCTCGCCTGCGCAGGACGGAATCTGACTGAGCAACCCGAGCAGCGAGTGTGGCATGGACAGCTCACCCGCCCCGCGCAACGCTTTGCGGGCCTGCTGCTGGGCTTCGACCTCGGCGGCGCATTCCGGGCACTCGGACAGGTGTTGAGCAGCACGGAGGTAGGCGGGCATCCGCAGTTCACCGTCCACGTACGCCGCGACGGCTTCACTGGCCAGATGTTCGGTGGAGCTGAATTGCCTTCGCTTACGCGCCTGCGTCATCCAACCCTCCTCGTAGCTAGTGGACACTTGCGTGACCTGAGTCGACCTTCCCGTGCACTCGAAGGTACTCGCGTAGCGCCTGGCGTCCACGGTGAATGCGGCTGCGAACCGTTCCGAGCTTGACGCCCAGTGTCGCACCGATCTCCTCGTAGGACAGTCCTTCGATGTCGCACAACACGATTGCGGCACGGAACTCCGGTGCCAGCGAGTCGAGTGCGGACTGCAGATCGGGGTCGAGGCGCGCGTCGTGGTAGATCTGCTCGGGGTTGGGCCGGTCGGAGGGGACGCGGTCGTAGTCCTCGGGGAGGGCTTCCATCCGGATGCGGCTGCGGCGACGAACCATGTCCAGGAACAAGTTGGTGGTGATGCGGTGCAGCCAGCCCTCGAAGGTGCCGGGCTGGTAGTTGGAGAGGGAGCGGAACACCCGGATGAAGGTGTCCTGCGTCAGGTCCTCGGCATCCTGGGCGTTGCCGGACAGCCGGTAGGCCAGTCGGTAGACTCGGTCGCCGTGTTCGCGAACCAATTCGTCCCAGGACGGCATGGTGGAGTCCTCGCCGGTCGCATCGAACACTGCGGTGCCGCTGAGATCGTCGGGCGTGGGTACGGACTCGGGTAGACGCGCGGTGTCGCGATCGCCGTTGATCTTGTAAATAGTTGGATCCTCCTGCTCAGGACTGCGTACGTCCTTCTGATTCAACCGACGACTACCCTCGGATGTTCCAGCTCACACTTCGCAATCGAGACGGACCTTCGATTCCTCCACAGCCTGACGGACCCGCGTGTGGGTCCGGTATGAATCACCTGAGGCGCACCTGAGAATGTGTGCGTGAGATTGTGCCCGGGGCACGATAGCCTCGGGTCGTGCCGACCAACGCCGAGAAGATGCTCGCCTACGCCGAAGACTCCGCTCAGGAGGACGAGGTTCTGATCGCAGCCAGAGAGCGAGCCGTCGACCTCGGTGCCGCCCCGGTACCACCGTCGGTCGGCGCAATTCTGTCCATCTTCACCCAGATGCTCGGCGCGAAGACGGTCGTCGAAATCGGCACCGGCGCAGGGATCAGCGGTCTGTGGTTGCTCGACGGGATGCGCGCGGACGGCGTTCTCACCACCATCGACACCGAGCCGGAGCATCAGCGCGCGGCCCGAGAGGCGTTCCGCGCGGGGGGGATTGCGCCTTCGCGTACCCGGCTGATCAACGGCTGGGCCCTCGACGTGCTCCCCCGACTGGCCGATGACACCTACGACTTGGTGTTCATCGATGCCAGCCCTGCCGACCATCCGCACTTCGTCGCCGAGAGTGTTCGACTCCTGCGCCCCGGCGGAGTTCTGGTGCTGCACAACGCGTTACTGGGTGGACGCGTGGCCGACCCGACTCAGCGCGACGCGACCGCAGTGGCCGTTCGATCCGCAGCCAGGGCCATCGCCGAGGACGAGCGCCTGACGACGGTACTACTGCCGCTGGGTGACGGGTTGATCTGCGCGTCGAGGGCGTGAGCGGCTGCGCCGCATGTGAGCGGTAATTCGTAGCCTGCTACGAATTACCGCTCACATGCCGGAGGCTCTGCTCTAGATCCAGACGCCCTTGCCGACGGAGACGACTCCCCCGGCGCTGACGTTGAAGCGCTCGCGATCGCGTTCATGGTCGACGCCGACGATCTCGCCGTCACCGACGACGACGTTCTTGTCCAGAATCGCATGCCGAACGACGGCACCCTTGCCGATCCGGACGCCGGGCATCAGGACGCTGCCCTCGACGGTCGCGCCACTGTCGATCATGACGTTGGAGCTGAGCACCGAGTTGCGAACGGTGGCAGCCGACAGGATGCAGCCGGCACCGACCACCGATTCCTGAGCCAAGCCGCCCTGGACGAACTTGGCGGGCGGCAGGTTCTCGGCCGATCCACGAATGGGCCAGCGGCGGTTGTAGAGGTTGAAGATGGGGTGCACCGACACCAGATCCATGTGGGCGTCGTAGAAGGCGTCGATGGTGCCGACGTCTCGCCAGTAGCCGCGGTCGCGTTCGGTGGCACCGGGAACGACGTTGTCGTTGAAGTCGTACACCGAGGCGACGCCGGCCTCGACGAGCGCCGGAATGATGTCGCCGCCCATGTCGTGGTCGGAGTCGACGTTCTCGGAATCGGCCTTGATGGCGTCGACGAGCACCTTGGTGGTGAACACGTAGTTGCCCATCGAGGCGTACGTGACGTCGGGGTCGTCGGGGGTGCCGGGCGGTTGAGCCGGCTTCTCGAGAAATTGGGTGATCTTGCCGTCGGAGTCGGAGTCGATGCAGCCGAACGCAAATGCCTCGCTGCGCGGAACGCGGATCCCGGCAACGGTGACGCCCGCACCGGAGTCGATGTGCTGCTGCACCATCTGCTCCGGATCCATCCGGTACACGTGGTCGGCTCCGAAAACCACGATGTACTCGGGGTCCTCGTCGTACACCAGGTTCAGTGACTGGAAGATGGCGTCGGCGCTGCCGGTGTACCACCGGGGCCCGAGACGTTGCTGTGCCGGAACCGGAGTGATGTACTCCCCGGCGAATCCGGACAGTCGCCACGTCTGCGAGATGTGGCGATCCAGTGAATGGGACTTGTACTGGGTGAGCACGCAGAGCCGGAGGTAACCGGCGTTGACGAGATTGCTCAGCACGAAGTCGATGAGTCGGTAGGCGCCCCCGAAGGGAACGGCTGGCTTGGCTCGGTCCGCGGTCATCGGGTAAAGGCGCTTACCCTCTCCGCCGGCAAGCACAATCCCTAGTACGTGCGGTTGTGTCCTCACCCACTCAACCTATCCGCACCGAGAGAACCTTGCTACCAGTACACGCACAACTGCCGGGGAATGTAGGTTCGTTCACGTGCGAGTAGCGATGATGACCAAGGAATACCCGCCGGAGATCTACGGTGGCGCAGGAGTTCATGTCACGGAGTTGACCGCGCAGCTGAAGTCGCTGTGCGACGTCGACATCCACTGCATGGGAGCCCCGCGCGACACCGCACAGGTGCACGACCCCGATCCTGCACTCGCCGGTGCCAACGCCGCCTTGACAACGCTGTCGGCCGAGCTGCGGATGGCCAACGCGGCAGCGGGTGCGGACGTGGTGCATTCGCACACCTGGTACACCGGCCTCGCCGGCCACCTCGCGGCAGAACTGTACGGAGTTCCGCACATCCTCACCGCGCACTCGCTCGAACCGCGACGGCCATGGAAGGCCGAGCAACTCGGCGGCGGCTACCGCATCTCGTCGTGGTCGGAAAAGAATGCAGTGGAGTACGCCGACGCCGTCATCGCCGTCAGCGAGGGCATGGCCAAAGACGTGCTCGACGCCTATCCGCGCCTCGACCCGAGTCGAGTCCACGTGGTGCGCAACGGGATCGACACCGAGCGGTGGTTCGCAGATCACGGCACTGCGACTCTGGACGAGATCGGGGTGGATCCGAACAAGCCGATCGTCGCGTTCGTCGGCCGCATCACCCGGCAGAAGGGTGTGGGTCACCTGATTGCTGCCGCCCACCACTTCGATCCGTCGATCCAGCTCGTACTGTGCGCGGGCGCACCCGACACTCCGGAGATCGCCGCGGAAACCGAGCGAGCGGTGGCGTTGCTGGCCCAGCAGCGCAGCGGCGTGTTCTGGGTCAAGGACATGCTGCCCACCGACAAGATTCGCGAGATTCTCTCTGCCGCAGCTGTGTTCGTCTGCCCATCGGTGTACGAGCCACTCGGCATCGTCAATCTCGAGGCGATGGCCTGCGAAACCGCGGTCGTGGCGTCGGATGTCGGCGGCATCCCCGAGGTCGTCGACGAGGGCCGCACCGGTCGCCTGGTGCATTACAACTCCTACGAACCCGATGCCTTCGAGCGGAACCTGGCGGACACCGTCAACGAGGTAGCCCTCGACCCCGCACTCGCGGAAGCGATGGGCAAGGCCGGCCGCGAGCGAGCGGTCGCCGAATTCTCCTGGGCATCGATCGCGAAGCAGACTCTCGCCGTCTACAACGACGCGCTGGCGCGGCGCGGCTGATTCGTCGCTCGATAGATCGACACCGTCACCGACGCGGTGACCTCGGTGGTGTCGGGAAACTGCGCCAGCGCAGCTGCCCGAGCAACGGGGTCGCCGTGCCGCGCCGACGGCCCCATGCCGATCAGCGCGTCGATGTCGTTGCGCGAGAGCATCATCGAGTACTCGAGCGGGGATTCGGCCACCGGCTCGAACAGACCGGACAGCGATTCGCCGAGGCGACGTGTCTTGTCTTCCTCGACGCCGATGAGACCCAGCGGTCCACGCAACTCACGCTGGTGTCGCGACGTGGGTGTGACGACCACCAACACGCCGTCGTCGACGAGGACTCGATTCAGTTCACCGGCGTTGCGCGGCGCGAACACGCACGTCACCGCGGACAGTGCGCCCGACCGCACAGGTAGGCCACTCCAGATGTCCGCGACCACGGACCCCAGCCGCGGATGGGACCGTGCGGCACGCCTGGCCGCGAACTTCGACACGTCGACGCCTATCCCCCGCGCATCGGCGTGGGCGTCGAGCACAGCCGCGAGGTAGTGACCGGTGCCGACCCCGACGTCGAGCACGACGTCACTGCCCTCCGGGACACCCGCCGAGACCGCTGCCGCGATCGGATCGAAATGCCCCTCCCCCAGGAACACCTCACGCGCCGCGATCATCTCGGCCGAGTCGCCGCTGAACTTGCCACCGTCGCCGGTGAGCAAACTGACGTAGCCCTGCCGGGCGACATCGAACGAATGCCCTCGATCGCACCACAGCGTTCGATCGGTGTCGCCCACACCGAGCCCCGAGTCGAGCTCGCGTGCTCGACACTGCGGGCACACCAACGCGTCGACGACGTCGGTCAGCACCGAACACCCCTCTCACATCGAAAGCACCCACACTCGTCGAGACAACACAAAGCCCCGCTTGCCGTGGCGGCGAGCGGGGCTGAGCGATGATCGATCGACAGAGCTATCAGCCGGTGACACCCTTCAATTCGTCACCGAGTGCCGCGGCCTCGTCAGGGGTCAATTCGACGACCAAACGGCCGCCCCCCTCGAGCGGGACACGCATGACGATTCCTCGTCCCTCTTTGGTTGCTTCGAGGGGACCGTCCCCGGTCCGGGGCTTCATCGCCGCCATCCTCTGCTCCCTCCAGATCTGCGCCCACCAGCTCGGCGCCTAGGCCTAAAAGATAAATTCGTCGCGGGGCGACGGGTGTTGACACCTATTCTTCCCTATCGCCGTCGATACCGGGAAACGGAGTCGGTATTCGCGACCTGCACCCAGCACCCCGACAGGTGATCGTCGACCATTCCGGTGGCCTGCATCAAGGCGTAGGCGGTTGTCGGACCTACGAACCGCAGGCCCCGCCGCTTCAGTTCCTTGGCCAGAGCCGTCGATTCCGGGGTCGAGCCGGGCACATCGGAGAACTCCGTCAGGCGAGCCGACCTGGGTTGGGGCGCGAAAGACCACAGCAAGGAGTCGAGGTCCGTGTCCTCGAGATCGACGATGGCGCGCGCGTTGCTCACCGCTGCGTCGATCTTGAGCCGATTGCGCACGATGGACGCGTCGTTCATCAGTCGTTCGACATCGGCCTCGCCGAACCGGGCCACCAGCTCCGGATCGAAACCGGCGAAGGCGGTGCGGAAACTGTCACGCTTGCGCAGGATCGTGATCCACGACAGGCCCGACTGGAACGCTTCGAGACAGAGCCGCTCGTAAAGCTCGTTGCGGCCGTGCAGCGGCTGCCCCCATTCGACGTCGTGATAGTTGCGATACACGTCGTCGTCGGTGGCACCCCAGGGGCAGCGCAGACGACCGTCCGGTCCGGCGACCGCGCTCACCGCTCGTCCGGTCCTGCCTCGACCGGGGACGGGGTGATGGTGTCCTGCGACTGCTGTGCCGCGGACAGTCGCGACCGCAGCATGTCTATTTCGCCGCCGAGTCGCTCGAGCGCCCAATCGACCTCGCTGGGCTTGTATCCCCGCAGGGTCTGCTGGAACTTCAGCGAGTTCACGTCGGCTCCGGTGACGCCCTCGGCGGGGAGCACGGTCGCGGTGGTTCCCTCGGGCAACGGGCCCAGTTCCTCACCGCGACCGAACACCACCGATGCCACGAAGAACAGTGCAGCGGCGACGACGGCGATGACGACGACGTAGATCAGCAGCGTCAACATGCCACGATCTTGTCAGACCGTCCGACACGCTAGGTCAGCGAGTTCATCGCCGGTCGGTCCTGCAGCGACACCTCGGTCGAGAACGGCTCGAACGAGTCACCGTCGACGCGGAACTGCATCAGACCGGCCCCGGAGTCGACCATCCCGCACCGATTGAGCATGGTCCCGACGATCTGTCTGCTCATTGCCCCGAGTTCGACCAGCGGGCGATTGCGGTGCTTGCGTACACCCAGATTGACCTGGCCTATCGCCCGCAGCCCGAGCCTGTCGTAGGTATCGAGCAGCAGCCCAATCTCCACTCCGTAGCCGGGTGCGAACGGCACCGCGGACAGAAGCTCGCGGGTACCGGCGTACTCGCCGCCGAGGGGCTGAATGACACCGGTCAACTCCGGTCGCAGCGCAGCGAGCAGCGGCCTGGCCACGAGCTCGGTGACACGTCCACCGCCGTTGGCGTCCTCGGTTCCACTGGTCCGCAGCGGACGGCGATAGTAGCCCTTGACCAGATGGATACCGTCGCCCATCAGCAGTGGGCCCAGCAACTTGGGCACGAAGGCCGGATCGGGGTTGATCAGGTCGGAATCGACGAACGCGATGAGGTCACCGGTCGACGCGGCGACGGATCGCCACAGCACTTCGCCCTTGCCCGGTACCGGGTCGACGCCGGGTACAGCTTCTTCACGGCTGATGACCCGCGCGCCGGCCGCCGTCGCCCGCACAGCTGTCTCGTCCGTGGAACCGGAGTCGAGCACGATCAGCTCGTCGACGAGGCCACCGAGCAGCGGGTGGATCGTATCGATTACGGCAGCAACAGTCTGTTCCTCGTTGAGTGCCGGTAGTACCACCGAGACCGTGCGGCCCGCCTTCGCGGCTTCGAGCTCGGCGATGGTCCATTGCGGGGTGTCCCAGCTGTTGGTCTCGGACCACGCCCGGGTCACGTCCGTTCGATCCGCGAGTGTCATGCCAGACCCCTGACCGTCCGCGCCGGGGTTCTCAGCCCCTGGATCGCTGCCACCATGTCGACGACTCTTCTGGTCGACGCCACCTCGTGCACCCGGAACATTCGGGCTCCGCCTGCTGCGGCCAATGCTGTCGCTGCCAATGTTCCCTCCAACCGGTCGGCGAGTTCTACCCCTAGAGTCTCGCCTACGAAGTCCTTGTTGCTCAGCGCCATGAGCACAGGCCACCCGGTGTTTACAAGATCGTCCACGCGACGCAACAACTCGAGCCCGTGATAGGTGTTTTTCCCGAAATCGTGTGTCGGATCGATGAGAATCGAATCCTTTTTCACCCCCTCCGCGACTGCGTTCTCGGCGGCGGCGGTGACTTCGGCGATGACGTCGGCCACCACATCGGCGTACCGAACCCGAAACGGGCGCGTGCGAGGTACCGCTCCGCCGGTGTGCGAGCAGACGATGCCGACGCCCTCGGCGGCAGCGACGCGCACCAGTTCGGGGTCGGCCCCGGCCCACGTGTCGTTGATCAGATCCGCCCCGACGCCGCAGGCCAGGCGAGCGACCTCGCTGCGCCAGGTGTCCACACTGATCAGCAGCTCCGGGTAGGCGTCCCGAATCGCCTCGACGAACGGAACGACACGGCGAATCTCTTCCTCGGCATCGACGACGTCGCCGGGACCGGCCTTCACTCCGCCGATGTCGACCATGTCGGCACCCTCTGCGACAGCCCGGTGAACCGAAGCCATCGCCGCGTCGTCGGTGAAGTTCGCACCCCCGTCGTAGAACGAATCGGGGGTGCGATTGACGATCGCCATGACCAATGCGCGATCGTCGGCGACCGGTTTGCCGCAGAGGGTGCTCATGAAATCAATAGTGGCACGGGCCTAGCCCTTGGGTGCCTTACCTGCGGCGACCTCGTCGACGTAGCCGTCGTACGCCTTCTCGTAGCCACCGGACTTGCCGCGTAGCACGTACAGGTCGCTGTCATTGTCTTCCTCGTAGCCGAGTTTGCGCAGGGCCACCTTCTGGCTCTTGAACGTCGACGTCTGCTCGAGGGTGTCGACGATCCTGACGAAGAGCGGCACCGCGTACGTCGGCAGCTTGTCGTACAGGTGCTCGGCCACGGACTTGCCGTCGAAGGTCTCGCCCTCGCGCAGAGTCACCGCAGCCATGCCGGCCTTGCCGTCGGTTCCGTCGATGTCGACGCCGTACACGACAGCACCGTCGACCGAAGAGTGCCCACCGAGGGCACCCTCGACCTGTGTGGTGGCCACGTTCTCACCCTTCCAGCGGAAGGTGTCACCGAGGCGGTCGACGAACGCGACGTGCATCCAGCCCTGCTTGCGGACCAGGTCGCCGGTGTCGAACCACGCGTCGCCGTCCTTGAATCCGTCGCGCACCATCTTCTTCTCGGTGGCATTGTCGTCGGAGTAGCCGTCGAACGGTGCCCGGTCGGTGATCTTGGACAGCAGCAGTCCCACCTCGCCGTTGCCGACCTTGCGCAGCTTGCCGTCGTGACCGCGCTTGGCCTTGCCGGACTCCTCGTCGTACTGGACGACGGCGTAGGGCAGTGGACAGATACCAGCGGTCTTCTTCATGTTGAGGGCGTTGATGAACGCGATGTTGCACTCGCTGGCACCGTAGAACTCGGCGACGCGGGAAATGCCGAACCGCTCGGTGAACTCCTCCCAGATCTCCGGGCGCAGTCCGTTGCCGACGATCAGCTTGACCGAATTGTCACGGTCGGAGGCCTTTTCCGGCTGCGTCAGCAGGTAACGGCACAGTTCACCGATGTACGTGAACGCAGTGGCCTTGTTGACGCGGACGTCGTCCCAGAAATTGCTGACCGAGAACTGCTTGCCGATGGCCATCGTCGCGCCGCCTGCGAGCACCGACGACAGCGTTACGGTCAGTGCGTTGTTGTGGTACAGCGGCAGGCAGCAGTAGATGACGTCGTTACTGCGCAGCCGGACGCCCATGTTGCCGAGCCCGGACATCGACTTGAGCCAGCGGAAATGGCTCATCAGGCTGGCCTTCGGCATGCCGGTGGTGCCCGAGGTGAAGATGTAGAACGCCTTCTCCTTGGCCTGGATCTCCGCGGTCACCTTCGGGTTGGCCGTGGACGCCGTCGCCGCGAGTTCGGCCAGCTTCTTCAGTGGCAGAACCGCTCCCACCTTCGGCTCGGCGTCCAGCGAATCGAGGGCTTCCTGCGTGTTCTCGTCCAGTACGAGAACCTTGGCGTCGAGAATCCCGAGGCTGTGCTCGAGCACGTCGCCGCGCTGGTTGTAGTTCAGCATGCCCGCGGTGGCACCGAGCTTGACGGCGGCGAGCGCGGCGAACAGCGCCTCCGGACGGTTCTTGCTGAGGATGCCGACGACGTCGCCGCGCTCCACTCCGTGGTCGGCGAACACTGCCGCGTACTGGTTGACGAGCTCGTTCGCGTCCCGGTAGGTGATCGACTCGCCCTCGAACCGCACGAACGGACGGTCGCTGCTCTTCGCGGCGGCGTCCTGGAAGATCTGACCGATCGACGCTTTGTGGTCGGGCTTGCGGGTGAATCCCGCCAGGCCCTTGAGCAGACTAGGCACCTCCGTCACCATTTTCGGCAACGCGACCGCGAGGTCGGTCACTCCGATTTTCTGACGGGCATCGACAGCCATGAACTCCCCTTTGAAGACGATGTGAGATTCCTTACCCTACTTGAGAGTAACAACTTTGAGCACCTCACTCCGTGGCCGAGCTTGGTGACCTGTCACAACGTTGCGCAGGCGTCCAGAGCTGCTGCGACAGTCGTGGTCCTGACCAGGGCGTCCAGTGCGCGCTGCTGCACGAATCCCGTCTCACGCAATCCGTCTATCCACTGCATCATGCCGTCGAAATGTCCGAATGGGTCGAGCATCACCATCGGCTTGCTGTGCATGCCCAGGTAGCCCGCCGTCCATGTCTCGAACAGTTCCTCCAACGTCCCGATCCCACCCGGCAAGGTGATGAACGCGTCGGCGCGGTCCTCCATGATCTTCTTCCGCTCACGCATGGTGTCGGTGACGATCAGCTCGTCGGCGTCGACATCGGCGACCTCGCGGTGCACGAGCGCTTTCGGAATCACGCCGACCGTGTTGCCGCCCGCTGCTCGCGTCGCCGTCGCGACCGCGCCCATCATCGAGACGTTGCCGCCGCCCGAGACCAGCTGCCAGCCTCGTCGACCGATCTCGGTGCCGACCTCGCCGGCCAGGTCGATGAACGAGGCGTCGACGGGACCCGACGCGCAGTAGACGCAGACACTGAGCAAGCCTTCGGTCGTGCCGCGATCGCTCACTGCTGGGCCTCGCGGACGATCCGGACAGCCTCGTCGACGCTGTCGGTGCAGTGGATCAGTTCGAGGTCCTTCTCGGACACCTTGCCTTCTTTCACGAGAGTCGTCTTTATCCAGTCGAGCAGTCCTGACCAGAAGTCCTTGCCCAACAACACGATCGGGAACCTGGTGACCTTCGCTGTCTGCACCAGGGTCAGCGCCTCGAAGAGTTCGTCGAGGGTACCGAAGCCGCCGGGAAGGCACACGAATGCCTGCGAGTACTTCACGAACATGGTCTTGCGGACGAAGAAATATCTGAAATTGACGCCCAGATCGACCCACTCGTTGAGGCCCTGCTCGAACGGTAGCTCGATCCCGAGGCCGATCGAGTACCCGTCGGCCTCGCTCGCGCCTCGGTTGGCCCCTTCCATCACGCCGGGTCCGCCGCCGGTGATGACGGCGAAGCCCTCCTTCGCGAGCGCGGCTCCGAGCTGCCGGGCTCGGGCGTACTCGGGATGGTCGACGGGGGTGCGCGCCGAACCGAACACCGTCACGGCCTTCGGGACCTCGGCGAGCGCACCGAATCCCTCGACGAATTCGCTCTGTATACGCAGTACGCGCCAGGTGTCGGAGTGAATCCAGTTCCCTGGTCCTCGCTCGTCGAGCAGTCGTTGATCCGAGGTGGACGTCTCGGTGTTCCGGCCACGACGCAGTACGACGGATCCCTTGTGCTTGGCCGACTTCTCGGTGCTGTGGCCGTCGGAACTGCCGAATTCATCGAAACTATCTGGCCCCTGGTCGCTGTTCATGGCGTTCAGGCTATCCGGCAGAGAGATAGCTCCGGAGAACCTGTGTGACGTGAGTGATCTGCTCGACGGGTACGCGTTCGTCGCGCTTGTGGGCGAGATTGGGGTCGCCGGGTCCGTAGTTGACCGCCGGGATCCCGAGCGCCGAGAACCGGGAGACATCCGTCCAGCCGTACTTGGCCCGGAACTGTCCGCCCGCGGCCTCGATGAGAGCGGCTGCTGCAGGTCGGTTCAAACCCGGAAGCGCTCCGGGCGACGAGTCGGTGACCTCGAAGCCGAGATCCAGTCCCTCGACCACCTCACGAACGTGTTCGACGGCGTCGTCGACGTTGCGGTCAGGCGCGAAGCGAAAATTGACATCGAGTTCGGCCGCATCGGGGACGACGTTGCCCGCGACCCCACCGGAGATCCGGACTGCTTGCAGCCCTTCCCGATACACGCAGCCGTCGATATCGACGGTGCGTGCGCGATACGCCGCGAGTCGGTTCAGGACCGCACCGAACTTGTGAATTGCATTGTCTCCCAGCCAGGAACGAGCACTGTGCGCCCGTGTTCCCGACGCCGTCAGTCGAACCCGCAGCGTCCCTTGGCACCCGGCCTCGATGAACCCGCCGGACGGTTCGCCGAGGATCGCGACGTCGGCAGCGAGCCAGTCGGGAAGTTCGCGTTCGATGCGGCCCAGTCCGTTGCGAGCGGCGGCGATCTCCTCGCAGTCGTAGAACACCAGAGTCAGATCGTGCGCAGGATTGTCGATCGTCGCGGCGAGGTGCAGGAACACCGCGTCGCCCGACTTCATGTCGACGGTTCCGCACCCGTGCAGGATGTCGCCCTCGGCGCTGTCGTGCTCACGCCTCGACGGCACGTTGTCCGCGATGGGAACCGTGTCGAGATGCCCGGCGAGCATCACCCGCGACCCGAGTCCTCGATTGGTTCGGGCCAGAACTGCGTTGCCGCTGCGGATGATCTCGAAGCCCGTGGTCTGCTCGCGGAGCGCCTGCTCCACCTCGTCGGCGATGCGCGATTCGTCCTCACTGACACTGGGGATGTCCACCAGTGCCGCGGTGAGGTCTATCGGGTCGGCATGCAGTTCGAGCGTCACGGGAGAAAACTCTAGGCCGTGGATCCCGGAATCTCGCGGACCACGCCGTCGAAGCCGGCACCGAACAATCTTCCGCTCGAGAATCCCTGGTCGGAGCGTCCGTACGTTACGACGCTGGTCAACCGTGTACCGGTGCCGATGACACACGTCGCCCCCGGCGCATCGATGCGGACGACGGAGCCGCCTGCGTTGAGCGGCACCACCGGGCGTCCGGCATCGTCGAGGGTCAGCCCGTCCGGGGCCGCGAAGCTGTCGAGACCCGACAGGTCGAGCACGCTTTCCGGTGCCGAGGGGTTGGCGATCGGAATTCGGCTGACCCCTGGGTTCACGAATGTTCGCGAGACGTACAGGTACCGATCGGCGGCGTCGAGCACTGCGCCGTTGGCGCTGGGGAAGCGCGCCCATGCTGGGTCGACCGCGCCGTCGGGGCCGATCCGGCCGATGAGCGAGCCGAAGTCGTTGGTGGCGTACACCGTTCCGTCGGCGGCGACGGCAAGTCCGTTCGCCGCACTGAGACCCTTCGCGAAGGGAGTGACGGCAAGGGTGTCGACGTCGAGTCGAACGATCCCCGCGGACTTGACGACGTCGCCGACGAAGACGCGAGGGTCGGCTCCGTAGCCGACCAGCAGGGTGCCGTCGGGCATCCATGCCAGAGCTCCGCCGCCGCCGCTGGGGACCTTGGCGATGGGGTACGCGGGCCGGCCCGGCGCGTCGATGCGGTACACCCGGCCGGACACGATGTCGGTGACGTAGGCGCGACCCGACGCGTCGACGGCAAGGCCCTCCAGTGCAGCCCCCGGAATTCTTGCGACCACTGCCGACTTCCCGCCGACTCCGACGCAGTTGGGTGCGGCAGCTGCGGCACCGGAACCGGCAACCACGCCGGTCACCGTCAGAAGTGATGCAGCGATCACCGAAATTATCGAACGCATGGCTATTGACCTGCTCGAACTCATGACATCCCCCGCCTACGGCGACCCCCTGTCAGCCGATGGGCATGTCTACCACGCCTCGGCGACAACCAAACCGAAAGCGACTCCGAGGATGATCGTCGCGGCCAGCGTCGTCACCAATCCGGTGAAGGAGACGCCGTCCATCATCACTGCTGCGGCTCCTCGGCTGCGCGAGCCGGTACGGGTGATCACCGGTGAAACTCTGTCAGCTCCCCCGCCCCCTACCCGTCCACCGGCATCCCGATGCGATCACACTCGGCAGTCGAATCGGTAACGAACCGACGCGGCATCAGGATCGGAATCCGGAAACAGTCCGAGTACCCGCGATGACGGGTGAACCCGCGCGCGAAACCCACCGCGTATTCTTCCTGCCGTGAGCGCACAGGGAGCATCAGCAGTAGGAATTGCCAACATCACGACGTCGGGTGTCGTTCTGGACACCTGGTTTCCGAGCCCTGAGCTCGGGTCGGGCTTCGAGGCCGGCACCACCCGACTCGAGGGTTCGGATGTCCCCGAGGAGCTGGCCGCTCTCGTCGGACCGGACGAGGCGCGCGGCGTCGAGGTAGTCGCAGTGCGCACCAGCATCGCCTCGCTCGACGACGCCCCGATCGACGCGCACGATGCATATCTGCGACTGCATCTGCTCTCGCACCGGCTGGTTCGGCCGCACGGGCAGAACCTCGACGGAGTGTTCGGCCTCCTCGCCAATGTCGTATGGACCAACTTCGGCCCCGCGGCGGTCGACGGCTTCGAGACGGTGCGCGCGAAGCTTCGCGCCCGCGGCCACGTGACGGTGTACGGCGTCGACAAATTCCCGCGTCTGGTCGACTACGTCGTTCCCACCGGCGTTCGTATCGCCGACGCCGATCGCGTTCGTCTCGGTGCTCATCTGGCCAGTGGAACGACGGTCATGCACGAGGGCTTCGTCAACTTCAATGCCGGCACGCTCGGCAACTCGATGGTGGAGGGCCGCATCTCGGCGGGCGTCGTGGTGGGCGACGGTTCCGACGTCGGCGGCGGTGCGTCGATCATGGGCACCCTCTCCGGCGGTGGCAAGAACGTCATCTCCGTCGGCAAGAGCTGCCTGCTCGGTGCGAACTCCGGGCTCGGCATTTCACTCGGTGACGACTGCGTCGTCGAGGCGGGGCTGTACATCACCGCCGGAACGAAGGTCAGTGGTCCGGATGGAACTGTGGTGAAGGCGGCGACATTGTCCGGCAAGTCCAACCTGCTGTTCCGTCGCAACTCGCTGTCGGGTGCTGTCGAGGTGGTGCCGTGGAAGGGTACCGGCGTCGAACTGAACGCGGCATTGCACGCCAACGACTGAGAGTTCGATTCACTCGAATCATTCTGTTGAACAACCTCTTCCAGCCCCGCACCGTGTTCTCGGTGCGGGGCTGGAGCTTTTCTTGGGGGTCAGGCGATGTGGGGGCCTGCGCGGGCGTGGGATTGTCGCGGTTGTCGGTAAGGGTCGACGGTGGCGGGTGGGACGAACCAGGGGTGGTTGTCGGTGCCGATGAACACTTCCCAGTCACTGTGGTGCATCAGGCGGTGGTGGAATCCGCACAGTAGGACCAGGTTGTCCATGTCGGTGGGGCCGCCGTCGGCCCAGTGCCAGATGTGATGTCCTTCGGTCCAGGCGGCGGGTTTTCCGCAGCCGGGGAACGCGCAGCCGTGATCGCGGGCGGTGAGGGCTTTTCGTTGTTTGGCGGTGACGGTGCGGGCGGTGCGGGCGAGGTTGAGCGGGTTACCGTCCTCGTCCATCACGATGGCGGTGAGAACACAGTCGCAGGCGAGTTGGCGGGAAGCATTGCGGGAGAGTGGTCCCATCCACGGCAGCCAGCCGACTGACGTGCCGTCGCCGAACAGGTCCCGATAGGCACCACGATCCGGGGCAGCGTCGCTTCCGCAGCCACTGCCTGTGTCGTCATCCGACTTCTCTTCAGCATCGGGCGTGATCGGGTGTCCGGTGTTGATGTCGACCGGATCGACAGTGTCGGATTCGGTTGCTGCGCGTGCAGTTTCGTCGTCTGCGATGTCGTCGGCGTCGGCAGTGTCGGCAGTGTCGGCGGTGTCGGCGGTGTCGGCGCTGTCGCGGAGGTCGGTGAGATCGCGCAGGCTGATGTGCAGATTCAGGTGCGGGCGTTCACCGCCTTCGATGGGTCGATTGCTCGAGGCGAGGTATTGGTCGAGGATGTGCCCGAAGGCGTCGGCGCGCCGTTTGGCGGGGCTGCGGTCATCTGGGGTGCCGTCTGCGGCGGGTTGCGGTTCGGTCAGCGGTGAGAGTGCGGTGAGGAGTTTTTCTCCGGTGACAGCGTCGACATCCATCTTCGCCACCAGACGTCCGTTCAAGGTTGTCGAGGCGAACAGTTCGTTGCGGTCGGTGTTCTCGGGTGGTGGGGTCTTGCCGCCGAACTCGTCCTCGAGCTTGGTGATCGCTGCCCGGATCCGGCCGGTGCGCGCTTCGGGCCCGGTCGCGGCGGCGATCAGCGCGGTGCGGGCCATATCGCGGCCCTCTTCCGGGAGGTCCTTCGGTGGGGTTTCGGCGAAGGTGAGGATGAGGGCGGCGTGGTCGATGGAGATGCTGCCGGTGTTGACGGCGTCGGCGATGTCGGGGAAGTTCTTCATGCCGCGGGCGAGGGCGACGATCTTGGTGGCCTTGGACGGTGAGAGCAGGGTGGTGGAGGTCAGCCAGCCGGCGGGTCCGGGAAATCCGAGCTTTTCGCGGCTCACGCGGGTGTCGATCTCGGCGACGAGGGCGATGCGTCGGGCCTCCAACAACTGAATTTGGTGGGAGACCGTGGCGGCGTCGGCGAGCAGTTCGCTCTCGCTCAGTTGCCAGATCTCCGTGGTCATGGAAGCAAGTGTATCGAACGTGCGTTCGACTAGCAACCATCGTTGAATCGAAAACTGTTGCCCTGCTTAACTATTCACTATGCAGAACCTGTCAGTGGGGTGTGGTATCGGCGACGGACCCGGCTACGGGCGTTCCCTGGTGATAGAGGATTCTCCAATCACCCTCGCGTCGCTGCCACAACGTCATTCTGCGGGTGAATCTATTGTGCTGTTCGAGCGAGTAGGTCAGTAGATAAGCGTTCGGGGCGATCTCGCGGAGCTCGAACTCACTGGCAGTCCAGTCGGAGTCGTGCCGACCGGTGGGGTCGGACGCATATCGCTGCGCAAGAACAGCCCAGACGTGTTCGCGACTGTAGCGACGACCGGAGGCACCGGTCTCCCAGAAGTTCGCATCCGTGAGCCGATCGAAGTCCTCGCGCGTGGTACCGAACTCGCGGCGGTGGAAGATCGGTTCCCGTCTTTCGAGCTCGGCCAGTACCAGTTCCGGGGATCCGTCGTAGTCGGGCTCGCTCGCAGCATCGAGTATCCACAACCGATACCGTGTGAGGGATTGAACCGTTATGTAATGGTCCCCAGTGACGCCAGAGTTTTGACAACCGCCCGCGCCGCCTCGGCACCCTTCGTCTCCAGGTGCGCGGTGAAGAAGGCCTTGTGGTCAGCGTGTTCGTGGAAGTGGTGTGGCGTCAGCACCACGGAGAACACCGGCACGTCGGTGTCCAGCTGCACTCGCATCAGGCCGTCTATGACCGCCGTTTCGACGAAGTCGTGTCGATAGATTCCGCCGTCCACCACCAGCGCGGCGGCAACGATCGCCGAGTACTTTCCGGTCTTGGCGAGCCGCTGTGCGTGCAGCGGGATCTCGAATGCCCCGGGCACCTCGAACACGTCGATGGGCGTCTCGCCCCGACCGAGCTCCTTCAGCTCGGCGGCGAATCCCACTCGCGCGCGATCGACGATGTCCAGGTGCCAGCTGGCGTGGACGAAGGCAATGGATCCGGCGAGTGGAGTGGTCATGGGTGCGATGCTAGCGGTATCGCTCGTCGAGCAAGTCGAGTGTCGGGCCATCGAATTCACCGACGAAGTACTTCTGCAACACTTCGCCGAATACGGACGGACCCCCGGTAGCTTCGGCGAACAGCGTCATGGACGAATGCAGCTTCAGGTTGTCGGGATAGCCGAAGATGTCGTCGACCGTCCGTCCTTCGACAGCCACCACAAGCCGTGCCGCCTTCTTCAGGCGAGGCCCAAGCACTTCGTGCGACAGATACAGTTCCGCCTCGGTCAGATCCGCGATGCCGAAGTGCTGAGCGGTCGCACTACGCCCCAAGCCGGCCAACTGCGGGAACACGAACCACATCCAGTGCGTCTGTTTCCGTCCCGCTTTCAGCTCCCGCGTCACCACAGTCCAGACGGGATCCTGAGCGTCGACGAAGCGTTGCAGGTCGTATTCGGTCATGCCGTTCAACCTAGGTGAACCCGCGCAGCAGTGTGTCGACGGTGGCGTCGAGCAGATCCTCGGTCGGGACGCCGTCGAGCAGGTCGCCGGTGGCCAGCATCGCGAGTCCGTGCACGCTCGCGAATGCCACTCGCGCGAGGATCTCCGTTGGAGCCTCGGTGATCACACCGGCTGCTATGGCTTCGCCGAGCAATGCCTCGGTAGCGGTCATACTTTCGTGCGCAACACTTTTCAGCTTCTCGCTGGCGTCGGGATGATGCTTGGTGCTGTACATGACGTCCAGCAACTCCGGGTGTTCGACGGCGAATCCCACGTAGGCGCGGGCAACTCCACGGAACCGAGCCATCAGCTCACCGGGCCCCGTTGCCGCTGTGACCATCCGGCGGTTCAGTTCCTCGAAACCGTGCAGCGCCAGCGCATCCAGGAGCGCTTGCTTGTCGCGGAAGTGGCGCGCCGGGGCACCGTGACTGACGCCGACATCTCTGGCCAGCTGCCGAAGCGACAACGCCTCGACTCCGCCGTGCGCGATGCTCCGTTCGGCCTCGTCGAGCAACACCGCGCGCAGGTCGCCGTGGTGGTAGCGCTGCGTTGCCATGCATTCACCCTAGGTGATGTTGGCGTTGACAACAATGCTGACACTGCCTACATTGGCTGCCATGACTTCCACAGCGCTCATCACCGGAGCAAGCTCGGGCCTCGGCGAGGAATTCGCCACCCGCTTCGCCGCACGCGGCGAGAACGTCGTCCTCGTGGCACGACGCGCCGATCGGTTGAACACCCTGGCGCGGCGCATCGAAACCGAGCACGGCGTGACGGCCACCGTCGTGGTCATGGACCTGGGCGCGCCCGGTGTCGGCGCAGCCCTGCGAACCACGCTGGTGGACAAGGGAATCACCCCCACAACCCTCGTCAACAATGCAGGCTTCGGGACGCACGGAAAGTTCACCGACGAGGATCCTGCGCGCATCGCCGCCGAGATCGCACTGAACGTGAGCGCCCTGGTCGACCTGACGCACGCATTTCTGCCGAACCTCACCGGCGCGTTGATCAACATCGCGAGTACTGCTGCGTACCAACCCACCCCCAACATGGCCGTCTACGGTGCCACGAAGGCCTTCGTCCTCAACTTCACCGAAGCGCTGGCATTCGAGCACCGCACCTCGTCGCTGAAGATTCTCGCGCTCTCCCCCGGCCCCACCCGCACCGAGTTCTTCGACGTCGTCGGAACCGGCGACGCCGCGGTGGGTAACTACCAGACCTCCGAGCAGGTGGTCTCGACGGCTATGCGCGCGTTGGATTCTCGCCGCACCCCCGCCAGCGTCGTATCCGGCCTGTCCAACAAGATCAGCGCCGGCGGTGTGCGTTTGGCCCCACGTTCACTGGCCGCGAAGATCAGCGGTCGCCTGCTGAAGGCCTGAACCGCTAACCGCGCGTACGACGCGAATCGATCACTCCCGTATCGAATCCGGCCAGATGCAACCCTCCGTGGAATCGGGCGTGTTCGATCTTGAGGCACCGATCCATGACGACGTTCAATCCGGCTGCTTCGGCGTCGTGGGCCACCTGCTCGTGCCACAGTCCCAGCTGCAACCAGATCGTCTTCGCCTGCACTGCAATGGTTTCGGAGAGAACGTCGGGCAAGTCGTCGTACTTGCGGAACACGTCCACCATGTCCGGTCTCTTCGGGAGATCGGCGAGCGTCGGGTACACGGGCGTGCCCTCGATGTCGGCAACCGTCGGATTCACGAGAAATATCTCGTAGTTGCTCGTCGACGACAGATACCGGTTGACGAAGTAGCTTGCCCGCGAGGGATTCTTGGACGCACCGACGATCGCGACGGTCTTCGTCTCACGCAGGATGCGTTGCCGCTGCGGCGCGGACGGGCCCTGCCAGGTGCGTTCGCTCATGACCGCGCCTTTCCTGTTGCCAGTGTCAGGGCCTGATCCAGGTCCCACAGAATGTCCTCGGCATCTTCGAGTCCGACGCTGATGCGTATCAGCTCTGGGCCGACACCTGCTCCGCGGAGTTGCTCGTCACTCAGTTGTCGGTGGGTGGTGCTGCCCGGGTGGATCACCAGCGTGCGCACGTCACCGATATTGGCGACATGGCTGGCGACCTGAACGCTCTCGACGAACGCCTGACCGGCCTCGCGGCCACCGTCGATTCCGAAAGCGAATACCGCACCAGGGCCGGCGGGTAGGTACTTCGCTGCGCGGTCGTGATGCGGATGCCCCTCCAGCCCAGCCCATCTCACGTACTCGATCCGGGAATCTGCTTCGAGCCATTCGGCGACCACTCGGGCATTGCCGACATGCGCGTCCATGCGCTGCGGCAACGTTTCCACCCCCTGGATCAAGGTGAACGCCGATTGCGGTGCCAACGCGCCCCCGATGTCGCGCAGTTGCTCACTGCGCAGTTTGGTCAGAAAGCCGTACTCGCCGAAGTTTCCCCACCACGACAGCCCGCCGTAGGAGGCCACCGGTTCTGTCATTTGCGGGAATTTGCCTGAGCCCCAGTCGAATCGTCCGGACTCGACCACCACTCCCCCCAGCGTCGAACCGTGCCCGCCGAGAAACTTCGTCGCCGAGTGAATCACGATGTCGGCACCGAATTCGATAGGCCGGCTGAGCCACGGCGTCGCCATCGTCGCGTCGATCACCAGCGGAATTCCGTGATCGTGGGCGACGGCGGCGAGACCCTCGAGGTCGGCGATCTCCCCCGACGGGTTACCGATGATCTCCGCGTAGATCAGTTTGGTCGAACCCGTCACCGCTGCTGCGTAATCCGACGGATCGGTGCCGGGAACGAACGTGGTCTCGACGCCGAAGCGACGGAGCGTGACGTCCAGCTGGGTCACCGTGCCGCCGTACAGCCCGGCCGCGGCAACGATGTGGTCTCCGGTGCCGGCAAGCGCAGCGAACACTGCGAACTCGGCCGCCAACCCACTGGCGAACGCAACCGCTCCGATGCCGCCTTCGAGGCTCGCAATGCGCTCCTCGAAGGCGGCGACGGTGGGGTTACCGATACGACTGTAGACATTGCCGTACTTCTGCAGAGCGAACAGATCGCCTGCGTCCGCAGAATTCTCGAACACGTAGCTCGCCGTCTGGTAGATCGGCACCGCACGCGAACCGGTGGAAGGATCCGGCCTCGCTCCGGCGTGAATTGCTCTGGTACGCAGGCCGAATGTCCGTTCGCTCATGACGTCAGGCCGTTTCGAGAACGGTGTGGATCGGAGTGGGATTGCGCGTCAGATCCAGCACGGGGCAGTGGTCGTCGACGGCCTTCTGCAGCTCCTCGTACCGCTCCCGTGACTCGGGACCGGAGACGGTCACGACGACGCGCACCTCACCGAACCCGGGACGAACGTCGTCGTCGAAACCGAAGAAGCCGCGAACGTCGAGGTCACCCTCGGCCTTGGCCTTGATGTCGTCGACGACGATCCCGAGCTTCTCCGCCCAGACGCGGTAGGTGACCACCTGGCAGGACAGCAGCGACGCCAGGTAGTACTCGACCGGGTTGGCCGCCTTGTTCTCACCGCCGAGGGCAGGGGGCTCGTCGACCTCGACGGTGTACTTGCCCAAGGTGACGGTGCTGGCAACAGCGTCGTGCGCGGTGACCGAAGCCCGGAAGACTGCCTGCGCGTTCTTCGGATCGGCCTGCACGGCATCGTCGGTGGCAGCGATGACGCCGCCGAGATGAGACACAGATGTGGTCATGGGAAATTCCTGTTCGATTCGAGGGTTGCCGGAACGACCCGAGAAGCGCGAAATGCTCGTCGGGGATGGGTTCGATCGACAGTTACGAACAGGAAGAAGTGCAGACGAGACCGAAGTCGATGGTGCGACGACGCACGAGCCTTCTGGCTGCGTCGATCACGTGTGTCTCGGTCACGATGCCGACAATAGCCTACGAGAACTGATCCGCGCCGACGTCCGTCTCATCGTCGACGATCGCCGCGACGATACGTGCGGCCACCGCATCCGGAGTCAGACCCTGCGGTAGTTTCGGTGCCTGCCCGGCGATCGGCCGTGTCGCCAGTCCCGTCTCGGTGTGCGGCGGACGCACGTCCACGATTCGGATCTTCGACTTACGTGCCTCTGTACGAACGCTTTTCAGCAATGCGCTCACCGCGGCCTTGGTCGCCGAGTAGGCACCCATGTTCGGCATCGGCTTGTCGGCCACGACGGCGCTGATGTTGAGCACGAACCCGCCCTGACCCAGGGTGGTCAGCGCTTCGCGAAGCACCCGCAGCGGTGCCAGATAGTTCAGCAGCAGCAATTCGTCGACGGTGTCGTCGTCCACTTCGGTCACCGGACCGAACGCCACGACACCTGCGGCGATGACGATCCCGTCCAAGCCACCGTGGTGTTCGACGGCCTCCGCGACCACCGAGCGAGCCGAATCCGGAAGCGTCAGATCGGCATCGACCGTGTGATGGTCCGACTCGATGCTCCGGCCGCTCACGGTCAACCGAGCACCGGCCTGCGCGAGCTGCTCGACGATCGGTCCGCCGAGACCGCCACTGGCACCGAATACGAGAATGCGTGCACCGTCGAGTGTCGTCATACTTTCGAGGCTAACGGCCACCTCACACCCCCGCTGACGACGGCGTTCATCAGAGCAGTTCGGCTGCGCGGCGGACCACATCGATGCAGATGTCGAGATTGAGCGGGCTCAACGTCGAGAAGCCTTGAGCCACTTCGCCTTGCTCGAGCACCACCACCCGGCCCGCCGCGACGCTCGGCAACGAGGTGAACAGTCCGGTATCGACGATCCCGGCCGAGCCGAAGTCGAACACGACGAGTACGTCGGCATCGGCGAGAACGTCGGCGTTCTCAGTGGAGAACTCGGGGCGCGGGGCGTCCGCGGTCGCTCCGTCGGACAGAGCGGCGACCGTCGTGAACCCGGCTCGTCGGAACAGATCCACGGCGGGGATGGACTCGTGCCCCAGCCCGTAGAACATCGACGTGTCGTAGGCGGCGATCAAACCGACCGTGGCACCGCCGACGTCGAGCCCGTCGAGCGCGGCGGACATTCGCGCCTCGGTGTCCGCGATGAGTTCGTCGGCGCGATCTCGCCGATCGAGTGCGTCGCCGATCATCTCGAGGTTGCGCCGCCAGTCGAACGACGCGATCTGGACAACGGAGGCGAGCGATTCGAGCTGAGAACGAGAATCGGCCACCCCGTCGTCTCCGATGATGAGATCCGGTTCGGCTGCGGCGATGCGCTCGGTGTCGATCGACTCGCCGAGGGAGATCCGCTCACTCGACCCGCCGAGTTCGATGAGGGCGTTCTCGTGCCACTCCCAGGACCTGTTCGGTGCGCCGATCATCTCGGCGAAGCCCTCGCGCACCCCGAACTGCACGGGAACGACGCCCAGCGCGAGCACCGTGTCGAGGTCCCACAGGTTGGCCACACACGCCACCCGCTGCGGCCGACGGTCGATCACGACGGACTCACCGGCATCGTCGACGATCGTACGGGGATAGCCGTCCCCTGCAGTCCCGTCGCCCGACGGCTGCTCCTCACCGCTCCCGCATCCGGCCAGCAAGGCCGCAAGCGCGACGCTGCCGATGAGGAACTCACGACGCGTCGCCGCCTCGATCGTGTTTGTCTCGAACTGGGTTTCCCCGATAGCGAATGCAGGCGCAGGTGCGGTCATGACCCGGAATAGTAGGCATGCCTAACCTAGGTCGTCAAGAGGATGTCAGCCGAGCAGCTTCTTCTGAACTTTGCCCATGGCATTGCGCGGGAGGGAGTCGACCACTCGAATCTCGCGGGGCCGCTTGTGAATCGACAGCTCGGTGGCCACCAGATCGATCAGCACCCGATCCTCCACATCGGTACCGACGACAAACGCCACGATGCGCTGACCGAGATCGGCGTCGGGCATACCGACCACGGCCACCTCGTCGACGCTCGGGTGGCCCAGCAACACGGTCTCGATCTCCCCCGCGCCGACGCGATAGCCGCCGGATTTGATCAGGTCCGTCGACGCTCGCCCGACGATGCGGTGGAAGCCGTCCGGCTCGATGAGGGCGACGTCTCCGGTATCGAACCAGCCGTCCTCGGTGAAGGTCTTCGCTGTCGCGTCGGGGTTGTTCAGGTAACCGTCGAACAGCATGGGGCAGCGGATCTGCAGCGCGCCGATGGATTCGCCGTCGTGCGGCAGGATTTCGCCCTTCTCACCGCGCAACCGTGTCTCGACGCCCGCGACCGGCAGTCCCACCGAGCCAGCGCGCCGCTCCCCGTCGGCGCGGGTGCTGATGGTGATGAGGGTTTCGCTCATGCCGTATCGCTCGATCGGCGCCTGCCCGGTGAGTTCACGCAGCTTCTCGAACACCGGAACCGGGAGCGGCGCACTGCCGGACACCAGCAGTCGGGCGTGGGCCAGGGCGCGGGCGGACGTCTCGTCCGCGGCGATGCGCGACCACACGGTCGGCACTCCGAAGTACAAGGATCCACGCGCGGCCGCGTAGAGCTCCGGCGTCGGCTTACCGGTGTGGATCAGCGGGCTGCCCACACGCAGTGGGCCGAGGACACCGAGGATGAGACCGTGGACGTGGAACAACGGAAGTCCGTGCACCACAGTGTCTCTCGAAGTCCATGCCCACGCCTGCGCCAACGCGTCCAGGCCGGCGGCGATGGCACTGCGCGAGATCAGTACGCCTTTGGGTGGGCCGGTGGTACCGGAGGTGTAGAGGACGAACGCGACCGAGGACGGCTGCGGTTCGGCGTAGCTGTGCCACGAGCGTGCGTGCTGACGCACCGGCAGGACCTCCAGCCCGGAGGTGTCCGACGGTGCCTCACCGAGCCATGCCTGGGCACCCGAGTCGCGAAGGATGTGCTCGCGTTCGGCGATCCCTGCGTCCGGCGGAACCGGCACCACGGTGACTCCGGCGATCAGCGCGCCCACGACCGCGAGCACCGTCTTGACCGACGGCGTCGCGTAGATCGCGAGGCGGTCGGCTCGCGAGATGCGTTCGGCAACCGAGGTCGCCGCACCCAGGATGTCGGCACGGGAAAGCGAGACACCGTCGATGGTGATGGCGTCGGGAATATCGTCTCCCCGCGCAACGGCGAGTGGGTTCAGTGAACGAAGCAGCACATGGCTACCGTACATACATGGACGTGGACGGAATCGACACCGGCGACTACGCCGAGTACATGACGGTCGCCGCCGGTGACCTGCAGGCGGGTGTCTATCTGATCGGAACCGACGCCGAGCAGGACACCGATTCCGAGGACGACCTCGACCTGGACCTCGAGGACTCCGGTTCCGACGATGACGACATCGACATCGCGCACGTCACCGACGGCGCGCCCAGGCTGGTCTACTCGGTGCAGTCCGACGACTTCTGGACCCGGGTGGAGTTGGCCGATCTTCGAGCCACTCAGCTCTACGAGGAAGCGCACGCACGCAATCCCGAGGTCAACACCGAACCCAAACGCTTCACCACCGTCGAGGCGTTCGGCAGCAACGAACTGGTCTACATCCTGCGCATCCGACGCGGCGGCTGGGATGGGATCGAGCCGGTACTCGAGCCGTGATCGGCGCGCTCCGCTAGGCGGCGGACCCGACAGTTCCGACGCCGAGCGCAACCAGGAATCCAGCGCTGATTCGGTCCAGCCAGTCGGTCACCGCGGGCCTGCTCAGCAAAGCCACCGCACGTGAGGCGAGAACGGAGAACACTCCCATCACCAGCGCGGCGACAACCACCTCGACCAGCCCGAGCGTCATGGCACCGGCGAAGGTGACCACGGTCAGGAACTGCGGCACCACCGCAAGGTAGAACAGTCCGACCTTGGGATTGAGCGCGCACGAAAGAACACCCGCACCGAACGCCGACCACGCAGACGCAGCGACAGGCACCAGCGGCTCACCGGCCACCTTGTTCTTGCGTCGCGCCCCGAAAGCCTTCACGCCCAGGTACAGCAGATACAGCCCACCGAGGATCTTGACGACGCGATACGCCGTCGCGGATTGCTCGACGATCGCCGCCAGCCCGACGGCTACCAGCACGGCCCAGAACAGTCCACCGATCGCGACGCCCATCGCCGCCGCGATCCCGGGCTTGAGACCGCCGATGCTGTACCGCAGCACCAGAAACGAATCGGGCCCGGGCAGAATCGCCAGCAGAAAGCACACACCGGCGAAGCTGAGCAGCAGGCTGAGGGTCATGGGTACATGAGAACACCCGGTCCGAGCTGGGTCCAACTGACGTGAGTGTCCACAATTCACGTCGGCAGGCGGGATCCCGTCAGCCGTGGGAAATTGTGGACACTCAGCGCACCAACGTCAGCCGAGACGAGGATTCGCGCGGTCGTACGCCAGCCAACTGACGTGAGTGTCCACAATTCACGTCCAGCGACGGAATCCGGGCTGTTTCGATTTCGAGGTGGCCGTCGTTGGGCTGGGTGTGCGCGTAGGAACTATCGGGGTCGCGGGCGGGCCC
>NZ_JAWLKF010000015.1:0-125566 GCF_033042195.1 Rhodococcus cerastii | reverse complement strand
CACCTTCGAAGGACGCATCACCCCGAACGGAAACTAACCGACGCCAAGGTCGGATCCACCGTTAATCTGACACTCCCGGTGCAGGTGAATTTTCGAGTGCTGGAGGGGCTCTGCGCGGCAGCGTTGTACTTCCTGGTGCTGACAACTCTGTGGGGGTTGATTCAGAAGATGATCGAAGTACGAGTAGGACGTGGATACGACCGCAATTACCGCCGTAAGGGCGGTCCGTCGAGTCCGAAGCTCGACGACAGCGCGATGAAAGCCGAGGCTGTGAACCGATGACGAGTGCGACGTCTGCGACCACGAAGGCCACGACGATGGTCGAGGTCAGGAATATGACGAAGGCCTACAACGATCTCGTCGTCCTCGACGACATCGATTTCACGGTGGACAAAGGGGAAGTGGTCCTGCTCCTCGGGCCGTCAGGAAGTGGAAAGAGCACCCTGCTGCGCACGCTCAACTGCCTCGAGACGATCGAATCCGGGACCGTCCGAGTGTGCGGCGAGATGATGGGCTTCTCGGAAGGCGCCAAGCGAACGCCGCTGTCGGAGGCGCAAATCGCCAAGCAGCGGCACCACACAGGAATGGTGTTCCAGAGCTTCAACCTGTTTCCCATGATGACGGCGCTGGATAACGTCGCATCGGGTCCACGTCATGTCCTCGGTACGCAGAAGGACAAGGCGCGCAGGCAAGCTCAGGAACTGCTCGACCTCGTCGGCCTGTCGGACAAGGGGGAGAACTACCCGTCACAACTGTCCGGTGGTCAGCAGCAACGCGTGGCGATCGCCCGAGCGTTGGCGATGAAGCCCGAAGTGATGCTGTTCGACGAGCCCACGTCAGCCCTCGATCCCGAGATGGTCAACGAGGTCCTCGACGTCATGCTTCGACTGCGCGACGAGGGCATGACGATGGTGGTGGTCAGCCACGAAATGGGCTTCGCGAAAGCGGCCGCAGACAGGGTCGTCTTCATGAGCGACGGGAAGATCGTGGAAGAGGCACCTCCCGGTGAGTTCTTCGACAATCCCAAAAGCGCTCGTACACAACAATTCTTGAGTCGTATTCTCTGACGGGCGTAAGTGGCGCCGACCATGCGTGCCGTAGGTCGAATGAATGAATGTCGAGTGAGGGGGGATCACGCTGCCGCCTTCTATCGCGATGTCGTTCAACCTCTGAAGCCATGGGTCCCGTCGGCACCGGGAACGTCCTCGCTCGACACCGTGGTCGACTGACCGGACCAACCACACCGAACCCCCGTCGTGTTGGTTAGTCTATCCCAACATAGGCAATGTTTGCCTAACTTGGATGATGGGGAAAGAATGCGGACCTTGAGAATTTCAACGACTCGAACGCGGGGATCTCGACGCACACTGGCGACGACATTCGCAGTGCTCTCGATGGTGGGCGTCACCGCGCTGAGCGGATGTTCCTCTTCGGACAACGAGCCGGGGGAGTCGAACACGACCACTTCGGAGTCCGGTTTCAGCTACGTCGACGGCCGCGGCGAAACCGTCGAACTCGACGCGGTGCCGTCGCGCATCGTGGCCAGCGAACAGGCTGCCGCAGCGTTGATCCCGCTGGGCATCAAGCCGGTCGGCATCTGGGGAGGGAGCTCCTTCGAGTCGTCGATCCCGCTACGCGGACTCGATCTCGACGGCATCGAAAGCGTGGGACAGGCATACGGCGACATCGACGTGGAACAGGTCGCGGCCCTCGATCCCGATGTGCTCATCACCGGCTGGTACGCCGGGGACGCATACGGCGGCCTCGGTCTCGAAACATCCGACCTCGCCAACCAACTCGAGCAGGTCGCACCGTTCCTTGCTGTCTCCGCTCAGAAGCCCTCCTCCGAGACCCTGCAGGACTACGAGACACTGGCCACCGAACTCGGCGCCGACGTCGATACCGACGCGAACCGGGCCGACCGTGAGGCCTACGACTCCGCTGTCGCAGACCTGAAGGAAGCAATTGCTGCCAAGCCGGGTCTGACCGCGATGGCCATCTCCCCATCGGACCAGTACTACGTCGCGATCAACGACGAGTTCCCCGAACTGCGTGACTACCAGAACTGGGGTCTGACGCTCCTCGAGTCCGACGTTCCCCGCGCCGCCGACTCAGGATCCTTCACGCCCGTGAGTTGGGAGAATGTCGGTCAGTATCAGCCGAATCTCATTCTGCTGGACACTCGTTCGTACTCGACCCCGCTGGCCGAACTGGAAGCCGACCGTCCGACCTGGGCCCTGGTGAACGCTGCGGAGGCCGGAAACATCGCCGACTGGACCACCGATGCGACCAACAACTACGCGAGCTACACCGCGCAGATCGTCGACCTGACGGCGGCGATCGACAAGACGACCGTCTAGATCCACCACTTCGGATCGAAGACAGAGTCGCTGCCCCCACCTCGGCAACCCCGAGGTGGGGGTACGTCATTCGATGCGAGCCCAGATGTAGTCGGCCACTCGTTGCCCGAACACCGACCAGTTGTGCGCCTGACCTAGCTGTGCATGCTCGAGGTCGACGGAGTGCACATGCACGGTCCCGGTGATTCTGTCCTGCCACTGGCGGTCTCGGCGACGCTGCATTTCCAGGGGCGTTCCACGAGAAGCTCCGATCAGCAACGCGTCGCCCGCGTGGCGGCCGACCGTCGGTGGAATCGACAGAGCGAGGTGCCGACCGAGGGTGCGCACCAACCGGTCCTGTACCTCGGAAGCGAAGCTCGACAGCAGCGGATCCGTCTGCATGTGGCGCCGAAAATTGTTCTGCGCCTCCTCTATGCCGTTCTGCGACAGATCCTCACGTTCGGCCGTGTCTGCGGCGGCGACGTCTGCGTAGGAATCGAGCAATACCAGCGACGCCACTTCTTCGCCCCGCTCGTGCAGACGCGCCGCGATCGCGTGTGCGAGCTGCCCGCCGAAAGACCATCCGAGCAGGTGATACGGACCATGTGGTCGGACGGCTCGGATCCGCTCGACATGGTCGTCGACCAAGGCCTCGATCGACGCCAACTCGATCGCGTCGTCGCCGCTCTGCAGCGCCGGGTCCTGGATGGCGTACACCGATATCGAGGGATCGAGGAACCGCAAGGCTCCGATGTAGGACCAACTGAGACCGCCGGCAGGCTGCAGACAGAACACAGCGGGATCGCCGGCTCGACGCAACTCCACCAACGGTGCGAGCATGCCGTCTCCGCCACCGTCGATGACCGCACGTGCCAGACCCGCGACTGTCGGTTGCGCGTAGATGTCGCGCACACCGAGCTCGAGATCCACCGCGCGCAGACGAGACGCCAACCGGACAGCGGCCAGTGAATGCCCACCCAACGCGAAGAAGTCGTCGTCTCTGCCGATCTCGGTCACGCCCAACACGTCGTGGACCGCATCGGCGATCAGCGATTCGACATCGCCCCGCGGACGGTCCACCGGCTCGGCACTCTCCGACGGTGCAGGCAGCGCCGCGACGTCGAGCTTGCCGTTGACCGTCAGCGGCAGGCTGTCGACCACCTGCACCGATGCCGGGACCATGTAGCTCGGAATCAGTTCCCGTAGCCCGTCTTTGACCGATGACGCGGTGATGTCCGACGCTTCCAGGCCGTCGACGAGGACGTACGCGGCCAGTTCCGTACTGCCGGCCCGCTCGAACACGGTCACCGCGGCGCGCACGATGCCGGGGAGCCGCTGCAGCGCGTCCTGTATCTCCCCGGTCTCGACGCGGTGGCCCCTGATCTTCACCTGATTGTCGGCGCGGCCGTGATAGGAGATCAACCCGTCCGGGTCGCGCGATACCAGGTCACCGGTTCGATACATTCGGGAACCGTTGTCCGTGAAGGGGTTTGCCACGAAACGTTCCGCAGTCAACCCAGGCCGTCCGTCGTATCCACGCGCGAGGCCCGCACCCGACAGGTAGAGCTCGCCGATGACGCCGGGTGCCGACAGCCGCAGTGCGGTGTCGAGTACGTGCGCGGTGGTGTTCAGAATGGGCCGACCCAGTGTCGGCGTCGATCGGTCCTGCACGTCGGCACCGAGCGCGTTGATCGTGTACTCGGTGGGCCCGTAGAGGTTGTAGCCGCCCGTTCCTGGTGCGTCTCGCAGCTCGGACCACAGACGGTCTCCGACCGCTTCGCCGCCGAGCGAGACGAACACCAGACCCGCGGAGTCGTCGTCCTGCAGGGACGTGTTCAGGCACCGCGGGCGGGCCAGCAGACCGGCGTCGACGAGATGTTCACCGTAGGTCGGTGTGACGTCGAAGGCATCGATTCTCTGCGCATCGAAGTAGTCGAGGAGAATCGCCGGATCGCGTCGCGTCTGCTCGTCGATCACGTGCACCGTGTGGCCCTCCAACAGCCAGAACAACTGCTCCCACGATGCGTCGAACGAGAACGACGTGGTGTGCGCGATCGCCAACTGTCTGTGCCCGGCCCGAGCGACGACGGGCTCGAAAATTTCCTTGCGGTGGTTGACGAACATGTTCGTCAACCCGCTGTACGGGACTGCAACCCCTTTGGGGCGCCCGGTCGATCCCGACGTGTAGATGATGTAGGCAAGCTGGTCGAGTCGCCGCGCGACATCGCCGGGTGCCGGCAGTCCGTTTCCGACACCGTCGATGTCGAGTTCGATGACGACAGCGGGCTGTTCGGTCGTGATGCTCTGGAGCTGTTCTGCCAGCGTGCTCGTCGTCAGAACGACGTGCGGGCGCGATTCGCGCACTATGTACTCGATGCGGTCGGCGGGCATCTCGGTATCGACCGGAACGTAGGCAGCTCCTGCAGCGAAGACACCGAACAGCGCCTCGACCATGAGCTCGGTGCGGGGGAGGAAGAGCATGACCCGCGACTCCCCGACGACACCGTTCGATCGCAGCAGCGCACCGAGATTCAGCGCGCGTGAATGCAGATCGGCAAAGCTCCACCGAACATCCCCGGCCACCAGTGCCAGGTCGTTCGGTCGGTCTGCAGCGCGTGCAGCGAACAGATCCCACACCGTGTGCTCGGGTACAGCCGACCCGAGTGCGCCCGAGTGTTGCCGCGTCCACGCGAGCTCACGCGGAGTGAGCAGAGCGATGCTCGCCGCCGCCTCGTCCGGTGCCGCAGTCAGCGCGGCCAACGCCGCCCGATAGGTGTCGGCAATCGCTGCTGCCCGGGCATCGTCGAGAGCGTCCCGTCGATGCATCATTCGCACCCGGGCACCGGACTCCACCGGCGCGACCACCACCGTCAGTGCGTAATGCGTTGCATCACTGAGTTTCTGGTCGATCACCCGAAGTGCGCCATCGGGACCCAAACGCTCGTCGGGCGGGACGACCGGGATGTTCTGGAAGACGAACAACGTATCGAACAATCCACGGTGCCCGGCGCACTCCTCCAGGTCGGACAGCGCGAGATACGGATGGGTCAGCAGGGGGCGTCGCTCGTCCTGAATACGGGCCAGATGGTCACGAACGGCGAGAGCGGGATCGATGCGCACTCGTAGCGGGACCGTGTTGAACAGCAACCCCAGAAGCTCGTCGATACCGGGGATCTCGGCGGGCCGGCCGGACACCACGGTGCCGAACACCACATCGTCCTGGCCGGTGAACTTCTGCAGAGTCAGCGCCCACGCAAGTTCGTACACGATGCTCGTCGTGACGCCGGTCTGCGCAGCGAGTTCTCTCACGTCTCGGGTGAGTGAGCGATCGAGATGGAAGACCGTCTCCGCCGAACCGGCCGGATCGACCGACGCCGCGGTGCGCCGGGGAGCGAGCAGAGTCGGCCCCGGCGTGCCTGCGAGCTGGCGTCGCCACATCTGTAGGCCCGCATCACGATCACGAGTTCTCAGCCACATCACGTAGTCGTCGTACGACGCACGGTGACTCGATTCGGTGCGGCCGGGCCGGGTGTATTCGTCGAGAACGGCCCGTAGGAATCTCCAGATGGACCACCCGTCGAGAACGAGATGTTCGATGGTGAACACCAGTGCACTCCGGCCCTCGGGGAGCAGCGCCACGCCCAGTCGGACGAGCGGCGGCTGAACAGGATCGAACCCCTGTGCAGCCTCGCGCCTTTCGAAGCGTGACAGCTCCACCTGAGCCGCATCGGCGTCGAGATGTCGCAGATCCGTCGTCGCCCAGGGCATCCGAACCGTCCGCGGCACTGCGGCAACGGTGCGCTCACCGAGCTGGACGTATCCAGCACCGACCTGCGGGTGCGCGGCGAGCACGGCGTCCGCGGCACGTCGCAACAGATCCGTGTCGAGTGAGCCGGAGAGTCGCATCACCGTCTGCGACAGGTAGATCCCCTCGCCCTGTCCGCCCAGCTGCTGATGGAAGAGAAGCCCGTCCTGCAACGACGTCGTCGGGTAGATCGCTCGCAGTGGGCCGAGAAGCGACTCCACTGATCGACGCTCCCGCGGGTCGAGTCCGGCCATGTCGGTACTGCGATCGATACCGTCCGCGAACGCGCTGTCCACCACTGGATTGACTCCGGAACCCACTGCGTTCACCCTGGTCGCGACAGCCGTCGCCAGGCGTGCGGCGACGTGGGCGACGTCGGTGTCGGCGAGGGCGGACACCGAACACGCGCACGACCACGATCCGGTCTCGGTTCGGAGGAACCTGACGTCGATCTCGGGCGCGGAGGCGCTCTGTACGAGGTGCTGCCCTTCGGCACTCGAAATGTGGATGCGGACCTGCAGATCGGCAGGCGGTAGGTCGTCGAACACGCCGGGGGTGTGTTCGCTGAGGTGCGCGGCAACCCCGAAGGATGCGGCGTGCTCGGGGTCGGCCTCTCCGCCGAGCAGGGTGCCCGCGTCGATCACGACGGGTAGCCCGCGGCGCAGGCAACCCACTGTTCGGGAACCGTGTTCGACGTTTCGGTCTCGGTCGGATTCGTCGACCCACACCACCATCGACTCGTGTCCGGCGACCTCCGTCATCACCTCGCGCACCGACTCGAGGACAGCCGTCCGAGTCTCGACGATGCCGGGAAGTCCGGTCGTGGTCAGCGGTGCAGAACTCTCGGCACCACTTGTCGCGGGTGCTGTCGGGACGGAGAAGAGGGGCGACGCTGTTTCTCGCCGGTCGATCACGTCCACGGCCGCATCCACGACATCGAGCCATGTCTCGGCGTGGTCGACGATCGAAAGGTCCTCTGCCAGTTCCTGATCGTTGCGTGTCCATCGTGCCGAGGAGCCGACCGCCACGTCGACCACCGATCGATCACTCGTCAACGCATCGAGAACGGACGGCCACGACTCCTCGTCGACCGCCGCGTGCGTCATCTCCACTCGCAGTACACCTTCGCCCGTCCAACCGGCTCGAAGACCCCCGTTCGCAACAGCCCCGAATTCCGTTTCTGCACTGTGGATCCGAGACCGCTCGAGAATCTCCGTTGCCGTCAGAGAGGTACGCACCGGCATGTCACCGTCGGTGTCGAGTCCGGTGGAGAGCATGTCGTGCCGAAGGTGGAGGCCGATGAGCGTTGCCTGGGCACGGCGGATCTGCCGCTCGGACAGGGTGAGTGTGCGTGACCACCGGCCGGGGCGCGGCCGAGCGAGTATCGGGGTCCGTTGCGGGGCCGAGTCGTTCGGACTGGTGGCCAGTTCGGAGATCCGCCGGTTCGGATCTGCGACGGCCTGAGCTGCGATCAGTGTCATGTCGTCCAGAATCGATCGAATAGTTCTGTCCTCGAACAGTTCCCGGCGGTAGAGGATGTCGAGTCCGAGTCGACCCGATTCACCTCGTGGACCGATGGCGACAATCAGATCGAACTTTGCCGACGCGTCGTCCGGTGGGCGGAGGACTCCGTCTACGGGCCCCAGCGACACCGGTTTCGGCCGCGTGTCCACCTCGGCGATCATCACCTGGAACAGTGGATGCACTCCCGGCGTCCTCGCGGGCCGGAGCCACTCGACGACCTCGTGGAACGGGGTGGCGCGACGGTCGACACAGTCGAGCGTCGAACTCCTGGTCCGCGCGGTCAATTCGGTCACGGTGGGGTCGCCGGTGAGGTCGGTGGGCAGCACGATGGTGTTGACGTAGAGCCCCACCGCATCGGTCAGCGCGTCGGGTGGCCGAGTATCGACGGCCGTGCCCATCGGGATCAGGTCGCCGCCGCCGTGGGCACGCAGTGCGAGAGCAGTGACGATCTGGAGAAAGACCAGTCGGCTGATGCGATTCCTCGAGCAGAACTGCTCGATGTCGTCGGCGAGGAACGTGGGCAGCACCGTTTCGATGATCCGCCCCGCGGTGGACGGCACTTCGCTGCGGGCGTGATCGAGCGGGAGAGCGACGGGCTCGACGTACGGTGCAAGAGTGGACGTCCAGAACGGTCGATCTGCCGTGACGTCGATGGAGCCTTCGTCCTCCGCATACTGCGCGTAGTCCACCGCCGACGCCGGCCAGATCGGTTCCTCGCCTCGCGCACGCGCGTCGTACGCGATCCGGATGTCTTCCAACAGGATCGGCACCGAACCGCCGTCGGCGGCGATGTGGTGCACCGTCAGGACCAATCGAGACCGGTCGTAGAGATCTGCGGCGAAGGGGATCTGGGCACCGAGGTCGAATGTGCGGGGGCTGTACGGCTCACCTCGACGGTCCGCTACCTCCACTGCGGCAGCGGGTTTCAGGTGGCGTAGCACCCTGCCGTCGTCGTTCGAGTACACACTGCGCAGCGATGCATGGCGTGTTGCCACATCTGCCAGTGCATGGGCCAGGACGTCCAGATCCGGATCCGACGTCAGATCGAGGTGAACCGGCATGGTGTACGCATGGCGGTCCGTTTCCATCTGATCGAGGAACAGCATCCGCTGCTGTGCAGTCGACGCCGGCCCGGTACGTGCGGACGCGTGGGTGTTCGTCATCGGTGGACTCCTGATGCGAGGGTGCCGAGAAAGTGTTCCGCCACTGTCGACGCGGTGAGAGTGTCCGAGAGCGCGAGGTGATGCACGGACAGCAAGGCGGACCATCCGTCGCTCTCGTGTTTTTCGACGTGGATGTGGAGCAACGGGCCGGTGTCGACATCGATCCCGTTCACGACGCTCGCCGTGTCCTCTTCACCTGCGATGTGCACGACGGTCTCGAGGTTCACCGAGTCGGGATGTACCTCGAAGGCTTTCCACAACCTGCGCCGGGAGCGGTCGATGCGGATGCGCAGTGCCGGGAACGTTTCCATCAGCGCTGTTGTCGACCGGCGCACCTCCCTGTCGAGGTCTACTGCGGTCAGCTCGGCGCGGACGTCGAGCTCGACCCGAACTGTCTCGATACGGGCGTCGATGTCCAGACCCGATTTCACCGCGGTCCTGGCGAGATCGGGCAGCGGCACAGCGACATCGGCACGGGAAACATGTTCCGGTGGAGTAACCTTCGTTGTCCTGTCGTGTACCGCGGCCTCGGCGAGTGCGGAGACTGTGCAAAGATCGAAGATCTGCATCTCGGTGATGCGCCAGCCACGTCTGCGCGCGAGGGTGACCGTGCGAATTGCGCTGATGCTGTCGCCGCCGAGTCGAAAGAAGTCGTCGTCGATTCCCATGTCGTCTGCCTCGAGTCCCAGGGCTTCGGCGAAGGAGGCACGGATCGCGATCTCGCGGTCGGTTGTCGGTACTCGATCACTCGATGGCGAGGCCTGGAATTCGATGGGGGGAAGGCCATTGCGGTCGAGCTTTCCGCTCGAGGTCAGCGGGATCTCGTCCAGGATTGCGATACGAGCCGGAATCCACGACGCGGGGAGGATACGGGTGGCCGTGAGGCGAATATCGTTCTCGAGCAGAGTCGTTCCGGCATCTGCGACGACGTATCCGACGAGTCGCGGCCCGGCTGCCGTGATCTGTTGGGCCGCGGCGCTCGACCGGACGCCGGGATGGGCGCGAAGCGCGGCCTCCACCTCGGCCAATTCGATACGTTGGCCGGCCAGCTTGATCTGGCCGTCGGTGCGGCCGAGATACTCGATACTGCCGTCACGTCGTTGCCGCGCACGGTCGCCGGAGTGGTAGAGGCGGGCACCGGGGACGTCGGCCCGGGGGTCGGCCACGAACCTGCTCGCGGTCAGCGCGGCCTTGTCGTGGTACCCGCGGGCCAGTTGCGTTCCGCCGAGGTAGAGATCTCCCTCGGCACCGGGCAGCACCTCGGCGAGCGTGTGATCGAGTATGCGGCAGTGGGTGTTCCACACCGGTGTGCCGATCGCGACGGACAGCCCCGCGACCGGTCCGCGCGCCGAGACGTTCTCGGCGGTCACGTCGATTGCCGCTTCGGTGGGGCCGTAGAGGTTCAGCAGGGTCGCTCGCGGGAAGACCGTGGCCACCGACTGGGCGTGCTGGGATGTCAACGGCTCGCCGCTGCAGACGATCAGCCGCAGCGCACTGGCGTCGAGGACAGGGCTCGCAGGTTCGGACGTCGCCGTGGTGAGGAATTCGCCGAGCATCGAGGGAACGAAGTGGACGATGCTCACTCCGTGCGTCGCGATGAGGTCGGCCAGCCGGCGTGGATCGCGGTGGCCGCCTTCTTCCACCACGACGACCGACGTTCCGGTGACGAACGGCAGAAAGATCTCCCAGCCCGAGACGTCGAACGACGCGGGGGTCTTCTGCAGGAACACGTCCGTATCGGTGATCTCGTGATGTTCTGCGGCCCAGAGGACGCGGTTCACGATGGCCGAATGGGACACCGCGACGCCCTTCGGTCGTCCGGTCGAACCCGAGGTGTAGAGAACGTACGCCGGATGATCACCGCGCAGCGGGCGTCGGCGTTCGTTGTCGACGACCGGATGCGTGGGAAGTTCGGCCAGACGAGTGGCCACCGCTGGGTCGGCGAGATCGATCAGGGGCACATCCGAATCGGAAAAACGTGCCGCGATATCGGCGGTGGTGACGATCGTGGCGGCACCGGAGTCTTCGAGCAGGTAGCGAAGCCGTGCTTGGGGCAGTGCTGGATCGAGTGGCACGTAGGCGGCTCCCGAGAAGGTCACGGCGAGGATCGTGACGATCAGCTCGGGTGACCGATCGAGTGCGACCGCCACGACGTCCTCGGGTCCATGACCGGAGTCGATGATCAACCGTGCCAAGGCGGACGCCTCGCCGAGAACGGATTTCAGGTCTCGACGACGATTTTCGAATATCAGCGCCGCGCCGTCCACCGGGGATGCGCGAGTGATGATTCGGTCGAGCGTCAGGCCGGGTTCGATGTCTCGTCGAGCGCCGGAGAGTCGCGACAGCGTGGCGCGGTCCTGAGCGTCGAGCAGATCCACCGCGTCGACCTGCAGGTCCAGCGACGCAGGCATACGCTGCAACACCGTTTCGAGTCGCCGCAGCAGTGCGTCGGCGGCGTCGGTGTCGACGACGTCGGTTGCGTACTCGACAGCAAGACCGACGGCCGAATCGTTCTCGTACAGAGTGACACTCACGTCGTACTTGGCCGTACCGGTGTCGACGGGCAGCCGTTCGGTGACCAGATCGCCGAGAGGGAGAGTGCCCCCGCCGTCCCGGTGTGGTTGGTGGACCACCATCACGCGCACCGGAGGCTGCTCGCGCAGCGCCGGCACCGCAGCCACGACCTCCTCGTACGGCGCCCTCGAATGCGCGAGCGCGTGCAGCGTCTGGTCCCGGGTACGCGCGAACACTTCTCGTACCGTGGGGTTTCCGCGTAGATCTGCTCGCAGCAGCACGGTGTTCAGGTGGAAACCCACTTCGTCGCTCGCGTCGTCGTGGCCTGTTTCCGGGGACCTGATCGACATCGGCGACGCCGTGAGGAACTGCTCACCCGATCCGCACGCGCGCAATGCGATCGCCGTCGCAACCTGAGTGGCCATGTACATGCTCGCCCCGCGCGCGCGCGCCGTGGACCGCACAGCCGCTGCGACGTCGTCGGCAACGACGCGTCTGATCGTCCGCCCGGTCCGTGCACCGGTATGGCGGGCAGCGCGCCAGCCCGGTACGTCCAGGACCGGCGGTAGTGGAGTCAGATGTGCTCGCCACGAGGCGATCTCGGACTCGTGATCCTCCTCGAACACCGCCGTCGGGGGCGGTGCTGTGCCCAGGTCGCGTGGTGTTCGGCCGGCACCGCGCGCAGCGTAGGCGCGCGAGAGGGTACGCAGCAAAGCCGGCTCCGACCATTCGTCCGTTGCGATGTGATGCACGGCGAGAACGAGTGTCGCGCAGTCCTGCTCGTCGTCGTGAACGAACACGCCGGCGCGCAGCGCAATCGACTCCGAGGGATCGAATCGTTCCTGCAGGAACTGCTCGATCGCCTGCGCCACCGTCGAAGACTGCAAGGCGTGACGTCGCAGGGCAGGGGCCGAACGTTCGTCACTCGGGTCGAGGATCTCGACCGTCAGTGCTCCGTCGTTCTCGACGTACAACGACCGCAGAGAGCGATGACGTGCGGTGACGTCGGCGAGTGCCTGTTCGAGAGCGGAGAGGTCGAGGGGACCGGCGACCCTGAACACCAGCGGTACCGTGTAGGTTCCGCCGTGTCCACTGAGTCTGTCCGCCAACCACATTCGTCGCTCTCCGGCGTTCATCGGCCGGGTGCGCGTGTCGATGTTGACCGTCTCGTCGATATTCGTTTCACTGTTGGCGCACGGCGGCTGTTCCGCTGCGTCGATGTAGTCAGACAGATTCGCGACCGTCGGGTGATCGAACACCGCTCGCACCGATATCCGTAGGTTCAGATCCCGATTGACCCGGGTCACCAGACGCATCGCGGCCAGCGAATCTCCGCCGAGGGCGAAGAAGTCGCTGTCGGGTCCGATGGAATCCAAGAGCGCCTGCGAGCCGGCTTCGCGACCGAGCAAGGCCGCGATGTGTTCGGCCAATCGCCGTTGACCGTCGGTCAGCGGGCCCGCCGGCGCACCTCCGACATCCGGGACGGGCAGGGCGCGGCGGTCGACCTTGCCGTTGACGGTCGTGGGAAACGCCTCGAGCACCATCAGATGTGCGGGAATCATGTGCTGGGGCAGCAGCGTCGTCAGATGGGCGAGAACACTGCGAGAAAGGTTGTCCGAGTTCGGGTTCGCGTCGTCCGTGGGGATCACATAGCCGAACAGAACGGGTGTTGCCGTTGCGTGAACGAGCACGACGGCAGCGCGAACCTGGGGATGAGTGGCTGCGGCGGCTTCGATCTCTTCGAGTTCGACCCGCATGCCGCGGATCTTGACCTGGTTGTCCGCTCGGCCGAGGAAGTCGAGTGTTCCGCCTTCCGTCCAGCGAGCGCGGTCACCCGTTCGATAGGCGCGGGCGCCGACCTCGAGGGCGAAGGGGTCTGCGACGAATCTCGCGGCAGTCATGTCCGATGCGCCGACGTAGCCGCGTCCGAGCAGGTCACCCGCCGCGTAGAGCTCGCCGCCCATGCCCACGGGGAGTGGTCGCAGGCGGTCGTCGAGCACATACAACCGGCAACCCGGATTCGGTTGTCCGATCGAGGTGGAGATTCGGTCCGATGCGGTCCCGTCGTACACCACGTGCGAGACTCCGATCGTCGCCTCGGCCGGCCCGTACCCGTGGTACAGGGTCCCGGTCATGCGAGATCGGAACCGCGAGAACAACTCCGGCATGAGAACTTCGCCGCCGCACCAGACGTGACGAACCCCAGCCATCGCGTCGGTCCCGGCGCTGGTCTCGAGGAGCACGTCGAGCATGGAGGCGACGAGATACACGAAGGTCACGCGCTCACGGGATATCAACTCCAGCAATCGCTGCGGGTCCCGATCCTCGCCGGGTCCCGCTACGACGACGGTTCCTCCCGAGCACAGCGGGAGCAGTAGCTCGTTGATCGAAATATCGAATGCGAGTGGTGCTTTGAAGAGGCTGGCATCGCCCGGGCCCACCTTCAGGATGTGCTCGATCTGCCATTTCATCCGGCTGGCTATGGCCTCGTGCCGGATCATGGCACCTTTCGGCCGACCCGTCGAGCCCGAGGTGAAGATGACGTACGCCAGGCCGGCTCCGTGACGGACCACTCCCGACGGCGGGGTGACCGGTCGGCTCTCGTGCTCCCATCGGTCGAGGGCCACCGCTATCGACAGCACCTCCGTGTGCTCGTTCGACTCCGAGCTTCCTGGGCCGCGCAATGCCACGCCGATGTTCGCGTCACGGACCACCGCAGCCCTGCGGGCCTGGGGCCATTGCGGGTCGAACGGGACGAACGCTGCTCCTGCCGCGAGAACGGCCATGACGGAGACGACCATCTCGGCGGACCGAGTCATGTCGATGGCCACACGTGCTTCCGGTCCGACTCCCGCCACCACCAACGAGTGCGCGAGTTGGCTCGAGCGGTGGCTCAACTCGGCGTAGGTCAGACGGGTTGGGCCGGCAACGACGGCGGTCGCGTCACCTGTCCGCGCCGCCCACTCCTCGAACATCTGCACGACGTCCTGCTCGGCGAGGCAGTGACCGGTCTCGTTGACGTCGGTGACGAGCGTCTGCAGCTGCTGCGAGGATGCGAGGGGCAACGAGTCGATCGGAGCATCGGGTGCGGTGGTCGCGGCATCGATAAAGACCGCCAGCGCGTGCGCATGGGCTCGGATCTCCGTCTCTGCGCCGGCACCTCGTAGTTCCATTGCCAGCCACGAACTTCGAGGGTTCGCACGGTCGATGGTGCCCTCGACCACGAACTCGAGGTCCGTCACAGGCCCGAGCCAGTTCTGACGCAGTCGCGCGCGCTCGCCTCCGAACATCGAGTCACGTTCGGCCACCAGAACATTGATTCCCGGAGCGATCAGCGCAGAGTCTCCTCGCCGCAGCCGGAGCAGCTCGGTCACCACATCGGGTGCGACCGCGGTGTGAGGTCGCATCCGCGTCAAGGTGGAATCGACGTTCGCCAGCACGTCGACGACGGTCCTGCCCTCGTGTTCGAGCACGAACGGCACGACGGTCGAGGTCATCGCGATCGGAGATTCCGCCGGGGCATGGCCGGCGATTGCCAAGCGGATGGGTTGCCGCCCTGCGGGTCTCGTCGTTGCGGCGTATGCGCCGAGGAGACCGACGAGCGTGCGGCGCGGCGACGTGCGCGAGCGATCGGCCAACGCGAGCACGCGGTCGACGACGTTCTCCGGTAACTCGACTGCGATGTGCGACACCGTCAGTCCTGTGTGCTCGAGCAGACCCTGATCTTCGGGCAGGCTCGCGACCACCGCATCCCAGTAGTCGCGGTCGTCGTTCGGTGAGGCGGTGTCGGTGCGAGGACGCGTGGATCGGTCCCTCCGAACATCGTTGTAGACGTCGGCGACCCGTTCTGTGAGTGCGGTGACCGAAAGGCCGTCGATCACGATGTGGTGGTAAGCCTGGATCCACCACAGCCGCCCGTCTTCTGCGGCGGCGACGATGTGGTGATGCATCGGGCCGGTGTCCGACGACCCGATCCTGGACCGAGCCTCGGTGACGAGGGAATCGATGTGCGTGTCCGATCCGGACGTTGCACGTGTCTCGATGCGTCCGGGTGCCGCGTCGACGATGTCGAGGTCACCGTCCGGGGACGGCGCTAATGCGCGATCGAGATGCGGCAACCCGGCGAGCGTGGCTGACACCGCACTGTGAAGACGCACGGGGTCGGTGGTCGTGGGAAGCTCGAGTCGCCACGCCAGCGAGTACGTGCCCTCGCCGGCGTCGATCTGCGCGGCGGTCCAGACGGCTCTCTGTGCGGGGGTGATTCGAGGTGCGTCGAGCATGGTCATCCGGGTCTCCTCGTCGTGGGTGCGTCTACTCGACATCTGTTCTGCCCGACCATGCCGACCAGAGACGCGCATATCGGCCGTCTGCTGTCACGAGATCGGAGTGGGTGCCGGATTCAACGACACGGCCGTGCTCGAGCACCACGACCGTGTCTGCTGCCACGGCCTGCGTCAGCCGGTGCGCCACGATCACCGTGGTCCGGCCCTCGGTCGCTGCCGATGCGGCGTCTTCGAGCAGGCGGGCTCCGCTACTGCCGGCCTCCGCGGTCGCTTCGTCGAGTATTGCGACCGGGGGATCGGACAGGATCAGTCTCGCCAGTGCGAGCTGCTGCCCTTGGGATGCACTGAGCGGATGCCCGTTCTCCCCGATGCGTGTGTCGAGGCCCTCCGGAAGAGCCCGGACCCAGTCGGCAGCTCGGACCCGAGTGAGGGCGTCCCACAGAGCGGAGTCGTCGGCATCCGCGTCCGCGAGCCTCAGATCGTCGGCGAGAGGGCCGGCACTGACGTGGACGTCCTGCGAAAGGATCGCGATGTGCCGCCTGAGTCGGTCGGTACCGAGATCACGTAACGGGATGCCGCCCAAAGTGATCGAGCCGCGGTCGGGCTCGAGGGACCCTGCTGCGAGAAGCGCGGCAGTCGTCTTTCCGGCACCGGTCGAGCCGACCACTGCCACCGTACTTCCGGCGGGAACGCTGAGCGAAATGCCGTGCAGAACGTCGCCCCCGGTGGAGTAGGCGTACGTGACGTCGGATAGTTCCAACGTCGCGTCGACAGGTTCGGCGTCGATCCCTGTCGTTCGTGTCGATGCCATGTCGACCACGCCGACGAGACGATCGAGGCTGGCACCGGCGGATTGGATATCGTCGAACAGGAACAGCACGGTACCGAGCGGGTTGAACAGTCGATGGAACATCAACGTTGCAGCGGTGACTGCGCCCAGAGTCACGAGATCGCCTCTGAACAAAAAGAACCCGGTACTCAGGATGATGGTGAGACCCACCAGTTCCGCGCGGTTCTCCTTGCCGACGAAGCGAGTCAGCAGTGTGAACGTCGCGATGGAAAAGTCCCTGGCCCGTTCGGATTCCGTCTCCACGGACGCGACAGCAGTGTCTTCGCGGCGGTACGCGCGCACCGTGCGCGCGCCTTGGATGTTGCTGATGAGCGCCTGCGAACGGTCGCCCATCGCGGCCCGTTCGGCTGCGTAGAGAGGCCCGCTGCGCGGCAGATACCACCGAAGAGCGGTGACGTACAACGGTAGTGCCAAACTGCCGGCCAGCCCGAGACGCCAGTCGATGCCGTACATCGTCACGACGGACACCCCGATCAACAACACCGCGTTCACCACGGCGGGGAGTACGCCGTTGACGGCGCGGGTCACCTGGGACACGTCATCGCTGATGCGCGAGAGCACATCTCCGCGTCCCGCTCGTTCCACCGTGCGAGTGGGGAGCGCGAGAACTCGGGTCACCACCTGCTCGCGCAGCTGTGCCACCACGCCTTCGCCCAGTTTCGCCACGAGGTAAGCCATCAGCCCGGCGAACACCCCGTTGACGCCTGCGGCGATCATGACCAGAACCACCACCATCACGATCCGGCCCGGCGGCGCGCCCGCGACGACCTCGTCGACGAGCCGACCGAGAATCAGGATCGGTGCCAGAGCCGATACGGCGGAGACGACGCCGACGAACGGAGTGAGTGCAACGAGCCCTGGTCTGGCCGCGAGTTGTCCGCGTAGCCACGACCACGATCGTCCGGCGGTTGCGATGGGCAGACGGGTGTCGTCGGTCATCGCAGCACCGCCTCCGCATAGCCCTCGGCCCGTTCGAGAAGAACGGAATGGGGTGCGTCCGCCGCGATTCGCCCGTCACGTATCACCACCACCCGGTGAGCCACGGACAGCAATGCAGGACTGCTGGTCACGATGATCGTCGTTTTCGGGGTCCGTACGTTGGGCCCGTGACGAAGAGTCGCGATACCCCGAGCGATGGTGTGTTCGGTGACCGAGTCGACTGCGGTGGTCGGTTCGTGCAACACCAGTACGGGAGGCTCGGCGAACAGGGCCCGTGCCAGCGCGATGCGTTGTCGTTGTCCCCCGGACAGATTGGCGCCCCTCTCGGTCAGCCGCTGTTCGAGACCGTCGGTGTGACTGTCGACGATCTGGTCTGCGCCCGAGGCGCGAAGCGCTCCGTCGAGCTGTCGGTCGGTGTATCCGCGTCCGGCGGTGATGTTGTTCTTCACCGTGTCGGCGAACAGGTCGGAGACGTGTGGTTCGACCACGATTGCCGCTCGGACCTGCGCGAGTTCGATGTCGCGGGTGGGCGTGCCTGCGAGCAGAACCTCGCCGCTGACGTCGGCAGCCGAAACCTGCCCGGACAGAACGGCCACGATCGACTCGGCGTCCTCGGACCCGTACGCCAGGATTCCGACTGTCTCCCCAGCCGCGATGTCGAGGTCGATCTTCTGCAAGGACCGGTGCGTGACGCCGCGGAGGCCGAGATCGAGCCGCTTGCCGGTGATGTGCCGGTTGCCGTGGTGCAGAATTCGATCCGCTCCCAGTACCAGGGCGACGCGATCGGCGGACGCCCGCGCCCGCGCGATGATCGCCGGGGTGGAGGACAACACACCCAGTGGTTCGATGAGGAATTGCGCCAGACCGACGACGGCAATCAATTCTCCGACGGTGATGCGTCCGATGAGAGCGAAGTAGCCGGCAAGCCCCGCGACGGATGCAGCAACCACCGCGCTCACGCCGGTGGTGAGCCCCGATTGCGTCGCCAGCGATCTCGCCGTGAGCAGTGCTGCGCCGAGGGCTTTCGCGCTCGCTTGTCGATAGCGCGTCGCCGCTACGGTTTCCGCGCCGATACCTTCGATCGACCGATGCCCGCTGACGAGGTCGGTGGCCAGCGCAGTCGCCTCGGCGACCGTTCGCTGCTGCTCGGCCGCCCGCCTGGTCACCCGCGGTGCGACGAGCTGAAGCACGGCGACGAAGATCGGGGTGCCGATGAAGATGGCGAGTCCCAACGGCACGTCGATGACCATCAACGCAATGGCCGTGGCGACGACGGCGGTGGCAGCGGCCGCGATGCGCGGGAACAGATCCAGGAACCATGCCGACTGTTCGGCGTCGGTACTGGAAATGGTCAGTAGCTCACCACCCCGCAGAGTTGTGTCCAGGCCGCGCGGATCGAGAATTCGACCGGTGACCTCCATTCGTATGCGGTGCGCCTCGTGCTGCAGAGCGACGTTGAGGAACCGCATACCGAACTGGTAAGCCGTTGTCAGACAGAGAAACAACGCTGCAAGTCCGACGATCGAGAGGACGAACCAGGGGACGTCGCCCGAGGAGATCGCCGAGTCGATGATCCACCCCAACGCGATCGGAACTGCAGTCTCGGCAAGCTGGTGGATGCAGATGAGCAGTGTTCCGATGCTCACTCTGCGCTTGTTGCGCGTCAGTGTTCGACGGATGATTTGCCCGCCTGTCACGTCGTCCTTCATGCCGTGGGCGTGAGGTAGCCGCCGCCGGTCACGAAATAGTCGAGCGCATCGACATCGTCCCCATTTTCCGTGCGCACGCGATCTATGACGAGTCCGTGGTTGGTGCCGCGGTGGGCGTCGGGGCCGGACACGATCACCATTCCCGCGCCCTCCCTGATGAATATCCGACCGGGTGTTCCGCCGTAGATACCGTCCGAGACGTGAGCGGTGATGATTCGAAGCTTTCGGCCTTTGTGGAAGGTGTAGGCGTTGGGATAAGGATCGGACATCGCACGAACCAATCTGTCCAGGTCCTCGGCGGGCCAAGTCCAGTCGATGCAGCTGTCCGACTCGTGTCGTTTGTGGAAGAACGTTCGTTTCGTCAGATCCTGCGGAGTCCATGTGGCCGTGCCGTTCTCGATACTCTCGAGTGCGTCCAGCAGTACCTCGGGGATCAAGTCGATCGTCGCCTCGACGAGATCGGTGGAGGTGTCCCTCGGTCCGATCGGAACCGCCCGTTGGGTGATGACATCGCCGGTGTCGAGTTCGCCGTCCATTCGGTGCGCCGTCAGTCCGGTCTCGGCGGCACCACTGATCAGCGCCCAGATCACCGGAGAAAATCCGGTGAAGGCGGGAAGCAGTGAGTCGTGCAGGTTGACCGTGCCGTGCGGAGGCATCGCGAAGATCTCGGGAGGCAACCAGGTCCGCCAGTTGTTCGCAACGATGATGTCCGGTGCCCACAGCTGCAGACGTTCCTCCAGCGCTTTGTCGGGACGCTTCGCCAAGTACACCTCGATGCCGTGATTGCGTGCGAGATCTTCGACGGAATCGGACCAAATGCTCTCGTACGCTTGCTCGCTGACCGGATGCGTCACTACCGCGACGACGTCGTGGCGTGAATCCACGAGCGTCTGCAACGTCTTGTGACCCCAAGTCTGGAAACCGAACAGCACTACCCGCATTGGCTCATCTCCATGTTTCTGCTCCGACGAAGTGGCACAGTGCCTCGCCTTGTACGTGGCCACCGGGGATTCACGTCGTACGCGATCGATCACCCCGGGCCGAGAGTTAGGCTAGCCTACCATCAACTACAGGTTCGGGTGGGTTGGCGAAGTGGCCCCGAGCTGCAGAGACGTCGACGAAAAAGCCCAGTTGGGACGCGGTGTGACGACGGTTCGATCGAATCTTCCGGCGGTGCCGCGATTGAACGTGTCGAACTCTGGGCACAGAGGAAGAATGACAGACAACACGAAAGTCACAGTCGAACGAACCATAGAAGCTCCCGTCGACGCTGTATTCGACGTGCTGACCAACCCCGAGCGGCATCAGGCGCTCGATGGATCAGGCTTCGTACGAAGTGTCGACCACGCCGACCGGATTCAGAAGGTCGGCGAGAAGTTCACGATGAACATGCAGGGCGATCACATGGGCGGCGAGTACCAGACCGACAACCATGTGACGGGCTACATCAAGGACAAGCTGGTCGCATGGACGACGGCACCCGCAGGCAACGAGCCTCCCGGCTGGGAGTGGCTGTGGGAACTGGAGTCTCAGGGCCCGAACGAGACGTTGGTCCGTCATACCTACGACTGGTCCAAGGTCACGGACAAGAAGTTGCTCGAGCAGATCAAGTTCCCTCTGGTCACCGAGGATCAGCTGAACGACACACTGGGTCGCCTCGCGGTCGAAGCGACGTCCTGACCCAACGACTCTTCTGGGACGCACAGCCTCAGCTCAGCCGTAGAACGCTGTGGCGTCGGCACTCTCTATCGGCATCCAACGCCGCGGAGAGTTCGTCGACGTGGAAGTGGCCGTGCGGTCGACTCCACGGCGAAGCTCGCGGGAACCGGCGGCAGCTTGTTCGCCACGAGTTCGGTGCGCGCCTCGTCGGGGAGGTCGGCGTCCGGTGAGTCTTCGCTGCATGCGATCTCGTGTGACAATTCCGAAAAATGCTGTCCTACAGCATTATCGAGCTCGTCCCGCGCGATGGATCGGATCAGGATTGTTCACGAGAACACCACCAGGTTGTGCGGCCGCCCACCGTTCCGCGTGCCATCGGGGCACCACATCGCGGGCATGACGCATCGGTTTTTCGGAACGGAATGATCTCCCCGGTGTGCACTCCACCTTTCTTCGTGGCTGATCGAACAGCGCGACGCAGAACAACACGAAGCTCGTCGAGCTCCTCCGTCGTGAGTGTTTTGGCCCGCCTGGACGGGGATTGCTCGCTCTGCCACAGCACCTCGTCGGCCAGTAGATTGCCGACCCCCGCTATCGCCGCTTGATCGAGCAGTCGTGCCTTGAGAGGTGCACCGCTGGAACCGATTCGGTGGCGGAAATCGTCGCGCGTGATCTCCGCGGCATCCGGACCGAGAGCGTCGATGTCGGGTTCGAGTCGAACCCGGCCGAGGCGGCGCTTGTCGAAGAGCCGGAGCTGTCCACCATCGTCGAACGTCATGGAGAACCGAGTCCACTCCGGCTTGTCGGTCGGGCGCTCGCCGACATGGGGATCGCCGCCTCCGTACTGCGACGTCCGCTCGCCGTCGGGAGCGGTGACGATGACGCGTCCGCCCATGCCCAGGTGTATGCCGAGGGTCGGCCCGCTCGAGCCGTCGGCCGTGACGGTCTCGCACCACATCGCCTTACCGCGTCGACGAGCCTCGGTGAGTTTCCCGCCGATCAGTGCGCCGGCAATATCGCCCGGCATATGAGGTCGGCACTCGAACGTGTCGGTGTCATCGATGTCGACGATGACGCGTCCGAGAGCTTTCTCGACGACCTGTCGGGCGTTTTCGACTTCGGGTAATTCCGGCATGCATCCGGTGTACCCACTTCGTCGACACTATGCGCGGGTGCTCCATCGGTCATTCGGCTCGTTCGTCGTCCCTCGCGGCGAGCACCAGCGGACCCAGTTCGGCATCGAGCACCTTCTGCACGACGCGCATCGCAGCCAGCGCCGCAGGCGCACCGCAGTACCCCGCCGTGTGGACGACAGTTTCGGTGATTTCAGTTCGGGTGAGGCCGTTGCGGAGAGCTCCGCGTACGTGTCCTGCGAGTTCCTCGTGGGCGCGTAGCGCGATGAGGATGCCGAGGTTGAGCAGGCTCCGACTGCGGTTGTCGAGGCCGGGCCGCGTCCACACGCCGCCCCACACAGTGTCGGTGACGAAGTCCTGCAGGGCAGCGGAGTCGGTGTCGGCGGCACTGGCAAACGCCTTCTCGACGTACTCGTGGCCCATCACGTTTCGACGGACCTCGAGCCCGTCCTCGAAGCGCGGCCCCCTGTTTCGACTCGTGGCCTCGTCGTCGATCATGGTGGTTTCTCTCCTTCGTCTGCGTGTCGACAGATCATGGCAGGGGTTCCAGCGGAACCTCAGGCCGAAGCGAAGTCGGTTACGGCTCGCTCTGTTCGGCGTTCGTTCGTGGATCAAAGTGATCAGGTGGAGTGATGCCACGCTCGCGCGGCGCGCCCATGAAGGCCGATCCTCCGACAGCGCTTTCGATTCCGTGAAAACGGCCGCGCCGCATGCGCGAGCGAAGTAGGCGTGCGATCAATACGAAGGCACCCAGAACGACTGCGAAGCCTGCGACCACGGCAAAGACTGCCAGCGATGTGTCCATGATGTCTCCGATCCTCATCTCCGAAACCCGACCGGCCTCTGTCGATTATGAGACCTGGGACCTGCTCGGGTGGTGGAACCGGGACGTAGGTGACTTTCGCTCCGCTCAGCGCGGAGACACTGTCCCTCCGTCACGGTCGTCGCGCGCAGGTTGTGTGTCGTCGGAGACTTGTTCTGTACGAGTTGCTTCGAGGAACAGCTGAAGAAAGGAAGAATGCTCGCCCCGTTCCTGCGAGGGCCTTCCCACTCGGGGGCCTTCCGATGCCTTCGACATATCGATTCGCGTTCCTCCCGTGTCGGCGATCAACAATCTCAGATTCTGAATAGTCAAGCAACTGAGATAGTAGATACAAAGCGCGGTACTGAGTGAACGATCGGCGAAATGCGGCGACCGAGCGACTCCTAACGGCGTGCGTGGGCGGCGAGGGTGCCCAAGAGCTGCAATGCATCGGCCGAGGGGCTGTTCGGTTCGGCGTGATAGGCAACCAGGGTCTGGCCATCGGTACCCGCAACGGTCAGTTTCTCGTGCCGAAGGTCGAGGGGTCCGACCTCGGGGTGATCGAGAAGGCTGGTGCCGCCCGTTCTCAGATGTACGTCATGGCGCGCCCACAGCTGCCTGAACACCGCGCTCGCGATCGACAGTTCGCCGACCAGTGCGGTGAGGACCTCGTCGTCGAGATGCGTCGCCGAGACAGCCCGAATTCCAGCCACGGCGTCGGTGGTGACGCGGCTCCAGTCGCGGTGCAACTCTCGCTCGTCGGCATCGAGAAATACCGCACGGAGCAGGTTGATCCCAGGGGAGTTGTTGGGAGACAACGCCGTTGCCATTCGATTCGCGGCCAACACCGTGAAGCGGCGATCGTGAATCAACGCCGGCATCGGCAACGCGTCGAGAAACCGAAGAGTTCCGGCCGACACTCGCTCCCTCCTCCTCGCTGGACGGCGAGCCGATGTAGGGGGAGTGGCCAGAGCGTGCAGGTATGCAATGCTGTCGGCGTCGAGACGCAACACCGCGGCCAGGGCGTCGAGCACCTGCGTCGACGGAGTCTGGTTGCGGCCTTGCTCGAGCCGAACGTAGTAATCGGTGCTGATTCCCGCGAGCATCGCGACCTCCTCACGGCGCAGACCGCGAACGCGACGCCTCCCACCACTGATGAGGCCCACATCCTCGGGTTCGAGCTGCTCGCGGCGCGCTCGAAGGTACCCACCGAGCGCCTCGTGGTTGTCCATCGCTCCACCGTAGGTCCGTAACCCGGGTGATGAGTAGCCCGCAGAAACCCAGGATGCCGCGGGCTCGTGATGGTCCCCGGGAGTACCTCACTCTGAGAGTGCCGCGCACAGCGGCTTCACGAGAAGGAGTTCGATATGACGAGAATCGTCACACCGTTCGGTGCCGACGCCACCGCCGACGAGGTCAGCGAAGGCATCGATCTGTCAGGCAATCGCGCCATCGTCACCGGGGGCGCGTCGGGCATCGGGATCGAGACCGCTCGGACGCTCGCTCGCCGCGGAGCACGGGTCACCCTCGCTGTCCGCGACGCCGTCGCCGCCAGGAGAGTTGCCGCGGAGATCGTCACAGACACCGAAAATTCCGAGATGGACGTACGCGAGCTCGACCTCACCGACACCGCATCGGTGAGAGCATTCGTCGACGCGTGGGACGAGCCCCTGGATCTGCTCGTCAACAACGCGGGTGTCATGGCCATCCAAGAGTTGACCCTGGTCGAGAACACGTGGGAAAGGCAGTTCGCGACCAATTTCCTCGGCCACTTCGCCCTCACGACAGGCCTTCACGACGCCCTGCGGCTCGCCGACGGCGCGCGCGTGGTGTCGGTGTCTTCCTCGGCTCACCTGTTCTCGCCGGTAGTGTTCGACGACATCGACTTTCGCTTCCGGCCCTACGACCCGCTGCAGGCCTACGGTCAGTCCAAGACTGCCGTCGTTCTGTTCGGAGTGGCCGCGACCTCACGGTGGGCGGACGACGGAATCACGGTCAACTCCGTGAACCCGGGAGCAATCGCGACCTCTCTGCAACGCCATGTCGGTGGCACGCTCGCCACTCCCATCGAACTGCAGAAGACCCCGGCGCAAGGCGCGTCGACATCCGTGATGGTCGCTACCAGTGGACAACTGGATGGCATCGGTGGCCGCTACTTCAACGACAATCGGGAAGCGATCGCCGTCGATCACAGACCTACCGACATCACCGAACTGGCGAACTCCGTGGCCTCGTACGCCCTCGATCTCGATGTCGCCGAACGGCTCTGGGCCATTGCTGCCCGTGCCGTCGAATGACGATTACATCCCAGCGGCGGTAGGCGGCTCGATCAGCATCCTCTTCATCACTTTGCCGGTCGCGGTTCGGGGCAGTTCGTCGAGGAATGTGATGTCACGGGGAACGCAGAAGCGGCTCAAACGGTTTCGGATGTAGGCGCGCACCATGTCCGCATCGAGGCCCGCTGATCCGCGGCCGACGACGAATGCGGCCAAACGCTGCCCGTATTCGCTGTCGGGCACACCGACGACCGCGACCTCGCCGACCTGAGGAAGATTGGCGATGGCATCCTCGACGGGGCCGGGAAAGACGTTCTCGCCTCCGGAAATGATCATCTCGTCGTCCCTGCCGCAGACGAACAGCCGCCCGTTGCAGTCGATGTACCCCAGGTCGCCGGTATCCATCAGCGCAGCTCCGCGGGCGGACGCCGTCGACGGCGGTTGGGCGTTGGTGTACCCGTCGAAGAGCATGTCGTTGCCGACGAATATTCGACCGAGGGTTCCCACCGGAACGGCAGTACCGTCCGCGTCGAGTACCGCGACCGTCGTACCCAGCGGAGGGCGCCCGGCAGTGGCGGGGGCGGCGCGCAAATCTTCGGGGGTGGCGATCGTTGCCCACGAGACCTCGGTGGAACCGTAGAAGTTGTAGAGGACGTCACCGAAGACGTCCATGAAGCGGCTCACGGTCGATCCGGTCAATGCCGACCCACTGCATGCGACGACGCGCAGGCTCGAAGTGTCGTAGCGTGATCGGACCTCGTCGGGCAGGTCGAGTATCCGCTGCAGCATGATCGGAACTGCGATCAGCGAGGTGCAACGGTGCGCCTCGATAGCCCGCAAGCAGTCCTCCGGATCGAATCGATCCTGAAGAACCACCGTGGCGCGCAGCGGCGTACTGATCTGCAGTGCCGCCAACCCCCAGCTGTGGAACATCGGTGCCGCGATCAACATCGTCTCGTTCATCCGGAGGGGCATGCGAGAGAGCATGGCTGCAACAGTTCCGAAGCCCTTCGGTGTGGGACGAACCGCACCCTTCGGTGACCCGCTGGTTCCCGAGGTCAACACGACCACCGAACCGGGTCTGTCCGGCCTCGTGAACGTCGCGGACGGTGCTGCGACGAAGTGTTCGAGGGTGCGTCGACGCGGAACGGCGGTATGAGACGACAGGCTCACACGAGTGACGTCGTCGGGCAGGTAGCGAACCATCGAGTCGAACTCGTCGTCGACGAACAGCACTCGGAGCTGGTGTCGGGCGGAAATGGTCTCGATCTGGCGGGCAGCGAGACCGGTGTTGAGAAGGACCACCTCGACCCCGAGCATGCCGCACGCGACGGTGCACTCGATCATCCCGGAGTGGTTTCGAGCCAGAATGCCGACGGTGCTACCAGGACTGATTCCGGCCGCATCGAGACCTGCGGCGATGCGGTGCGATCGCTGGTGGATCTCTGCGAAGGTGCGAGTCCCTCGGTCGTCGATCAAGGCAATCGCGTTCGGCGACTTCGCTGCTGCGGCCGCGAAGCCTCCGCCCAGAGTGAAGCCCCATTTCGCCAGTGAGTTCAGCTGCTTGTACGCGCGGTCGGGACGTGCAGCACGAATGACGCCGGTTCCCACCATCGTCTTCATGATTGCCAACGGGAGTGACCGAGAATCCCCGGTATTGGACACGATCGACGTCGAGGTGCCGGAGAGGCAGTTGTCCAGTCGGCGTAGACCACCCATCACCCAGTCGACCACCGCGCGGTTGTGCTCGGGTTGGGGCGAGTACGACCCGCCGAGGCCCGCTCTGAACACGGTGACATCGATCTTCGTCTCGCCTGGCGAGCGCGCAGTGAGGGTGAATCTGATGAATCCGCCGGACTCGACGTGCTCGATGGTGATGATCGGCCGGTTTCGTCTGTTCACCACCAGGTCGAGGGCGTGCTCGACACCGCCGACTCCGCACCGGTAGCCGGCCGTTGATTCACGGAGCACGCAGTAGTCGAGCCCGGGGAAGTAGCGTGGGAACAGCTCGACCGCGCTCAAGACCCCGCAGACCTGCTCGATGTCGTGTGCGAAGACCGTGCTGCAGTCGATGACGTCCGAGACCATGCCCCACCCCCCGTACCTTGCCGAGCCGGCAGGGACGCCGACTCAACACCGACCAGGGGATGGCGGCGCGCACCTGGAACGGGTCATCCGCCTGGATGAAGTCGTCATCGTAAACCCGAAGCATGCTTGTCTGGGCGAAATCAGCCGAAGTCGGTCTTCGATCGTGGATTTTTCCTGTCCAGCGCGTCAGAACTGGATGCCCAGCGACCACGCGAACACCGTGTACGCGGCGATGGTGATCAACGAGATGGCGATCAGATTGAGCCAGAAACCACCACGCATCATCTGGCCGATCGTGATGTATCCACTGGCATAGGACACCGCATTCGGTGGAGTCGCGACCGGCAGCATGAACGCACAGGTCGCTGCCAGCGCTACGGGGACGGTCAGGACCAGAATGTCGATGTTCATGCCCATCGCGACGCCCCCTGCTACCGGGAGGAAAGTCGCCGCCGTCGCGGTATTGCTGGTGATCTCGGTCAGGAAGATGATCGCGGCCGTGGCGACGACGACCAACATGACCACTGGAATCGTGTCGAGACCGCCTGCGACGCTACCTATCCACTCCGTCAGGCCGCTGGACTCGAACTGTGCCGACAGGGCGAGCCCGCCGCCGAACAGCAACAGCACGCCCCACGGGAGTTTGACGGCGGTCTCCCAATCGATCAGACGCACACCCTTCTTGCTGCCGCTGGGAAGCAGGAACAGCAGGAGAGCTGCGGTCATGGCGATTCCGGTGTCGGATATCGGCGGGCTGTCGAAGAGCAGCGGAACCCCCACCCAGGAAGCGGCCGCCAGGCAGAAGATGATCGCGACCCGAATCTCTCCCTGCGACATCCTGCCCAGGGCGTCCAGTTCACCTCTGATCAGCTGTTTGCCGCCGGGTATGTCGTCGATCTCCGGCTTGAACATCACGTGGGTCAGCAGGAACCAGGCGATTACGAGCAGGATCACGGCGAGCGGAACGCCGGCGATCATCCACTGGAGGAATCCGATGGTGATTCCCTGACCCTCCAGGTACCCGATCAGCAAGGTGTTGGGCGGGGTGCCGATGATCGTTCCGAGTGAGCCGATCGATGCCGCATAGGCGATACCGAGCATCAGAGCGGTGCCGAAGTTGCTCTTGATGACGGCCTGCGTGATGGTCTCGGCGTCCGGGCTCGTTTCACCGTCGGAGCCGGGTACAGCTCCGGCCTTCCTGCCGATGTCGAGAACCAGAACGAGGACCGAGACACCGATCGGAATCATCATCACAGCGGTGGCCGTGTTGGAAACCCACATCGACAGAAAGCCGGTCGCGATCATGAACCCGGCGATCACCATGGTCGGTTTGGTGCCCATGGCGTTGACCGTCAGCAGCGCGATGCGGCGATGCAGATTCCACCGTTGCATGGCCAGCGCCAGGAGGAAGCCGCCCATGAACAGAAAGATGATGTTGTTGCCGTACGAGGCACCGACGTCGTTGACGACGACGCCGGAATCGAATACCGGAAAGATGACGAGGGGTAGCAGTGCGGTCGCCGGGATGGGCACCGCCTCGGTCATCCACCAGATGCCCATCAATACCGCGGTGGCTGCGGTCAGCCGTGCCGGGTGCGCCACGTCCTCCGGGAGGACCAGATAGACGACAAGTGCCAACAGAACGCCTGCGCCGAGTCCGACCCATTGCCGCTTGCGGCGACCGGGCTGCACTTCGTCTTCGCGTTCTCCGGCCGATGTCCGATCCACTTCGTCGAAGTCGTGGCCTTCGGATGCGCGCCCGGCCTTCTCTTCGTCGCCGACCTGTGTCATGGAACCTCCTCGGTGTGGACGTTTCATCACCCTAACGTGTGAATTGTCCGGAAGGTCCGAATCGAACAGCGGCGACGGCCGCCTCGCTTACCGCGCGACGTCGGGCTTGTTCGCCGCCGGATCGTTGTCGAGTACCGGATCCCACACGTCGCCGGGTAGGTCGCCCGGCAGATGACTGTTTCCGCGTCCGACGAATTTGTCGTCGCGACCTTCGCGCCGCATCGCCTCGAAGTCCGCCAGCGCACCGAAGGCCCATTTGCCCAGCAGCGCAATGGCTACCAGGTTCACGGTTGCCATTGCCGCCATGGCGACGTCCGCGAGTGCCCATACCGTCGTCAGCGCGGACAGGGAGCCGAAGCCGATGGCTGCAAGGACGATGGTGCGCAACAGGTTCAGCAGTTTGCCCTCGACTCCGAGGAAATTGAGGTTGATCTCGGCGTACGAATAGTTGCCCAGGATCGAGGAGAACGCGAACGTGAAGATCAACAGTGTCATCGGAATCGTGGTCCACGTGCCCAGCTGAGCTGAGATCGAGTCCTGAGTCAGAACCGCGCCCGCCACTCCGCTCGGGTTGCTGATGTCGTACACGCCCGAGACCAGGATGATGAACGCTGTCGCACTGCAGATGACGATGGTGTCGAAGAAGACTCCGAGCGACTGGATCAGACCCTGCTTCACCGGATGGGACACCGTCGCGGTCGCTGCGGCGTTGGGCGCGCTGCCCATGCCTGCCTCGTTGGAGAACAGTCCGCGCTTGACGCCGTTGAGCATGGCGGCCAGGATTCCACCCGTCGTGCCGCCGATCGCCTCGTTCAAACCGAATGCGCTGGAGACGATCTGACCGAAGACCGTCGGGATCTCGCCGATGTTCATCGCCACGATCACCAGTGCGAGCAAGACGTACACCAGAGCCATGACGGGGAGCAGGTACTCGGCCACCCGCGCGATTCGCCGGACACCACCGAAGAGAATCGGCGCAGACAGCACCACCAGGAACACCGCGATCCACCCGGCATCGATGTTCATCGTGGACGAGAACGATTCGGTGATGGTGTTCGCCTGAACCATGTTGAACGCGAAGCCGAAAGCGAAGATCAGCAGGCACGCGAAGACGATTCCCCATCGACGCGAACCCAGACCCAATTGGATGTAGTAGGCGGGACCGCCTCGGAAGCTCCCGTCGGGATTGCGCACCTTGTACATCTGCGCCAGAGTCGCCTCGATGAACGCCGTCGCCATGCCGACCACCGCGACCAGCCACATCCAGAAGATTGCACCCGGTCCGCCGAGAGTGATCGCGATGGCAACACCTGCGATGTTTCCCGTACCCACCCGGGACGCCAGGCCGACACAGAAGGCCTGGAACGCCGAGATGCCGCCCTCGGCATTCGACCGAGATCCGCCGATTGCCTTGAACATCGACGGAAGAAGTCGAATCTGAACGAATTTGGTGCGAACGGTGAAGTACAGTCCGACGCCGATCAACAAGTAGATCAGGAAGACGCTGTAGAGACGATCTGCCAAGAAGTCGATTATCGAACTGACGGTATCCACGGTGCCATCCTGGAGTGCTCGGTGTGTGGGTGCGTCGACAGCACATTACTCGCAGATGGTCGAAAGTTTGCACCGAACACAGACGCGCGTGGTGGGGTTCGGCGCGTGCTGTCAGCGCTTCGTAGGACTCCAGATGTCGCCGAACGGTATCGAACGCCCCAGAATACGTTCTGCTGCACGGTGTCCCGACTTCAACGCCGCTGTGACCGTTGCCGGATCTTCGGTCCATGTCGCCTCACCGACGAGGTGAAGCACGTTTGCGATCGGAGTGGCGAGGTCGTCGTGATCGCGCGTACGTGAACCCACCGTCATGTACGAGTACGAACCGTACGAGAACGGATCGTCCTGCCAGCGAGTGACATACACGCGGTCCGGTGCAACGACCCGGTCGCCGTACAGGCCACGCAGCGCCTCGAGAACCGAGTCCGCGATGCGCGCGTCCGACCAGTGCCGAGTCTGCTGCGCACAGGTACCCGCTGCGAACGTCAGAAGCGTCGGACGTCCCTGGGGCATGGTCACGTCGTACCAGGAGTGCCACCAGCGCCCGGCTTCGCCCTGCTGCCGAACGGCATAGACGTTCTCGTCCCAGAACTTGGTGGGGAACCGCAGGAACACTTTCTCGAAGGCATTCATCTCGAGTCGTTCGAGTGCACCCGAAACAGGTTCCGGTAGAGGCGGTTCCACGGTGAACGTCGGCGACTTCAGTACTCCGATCGGCACCGTCACCACAGCGCGCTCGGCCGAGAACGTCCCGGATCCGGTGTCGACCCCAACTCCGTCTCGACCCCAACGGACCTGCCTCACCACGTGTTCGAGCCGGACGTCGAGCCCCACGGCCAATCGAACCGCCAGCTCGTCGTAACCGTCGGGGAACACGACTTCGTCGCCCTCGATGGCGTCGTCGTCCAAACCGTGCGCGTCGAGGAGGTCTTTTCCTACTCCCAACTGTTCCTCGGCTCGATGTCCGAGGAACTCGCGAACTCGTTCGAGTCGGTCGATGTTCCAATCCAGTTGCGTCAGAGTTGCTTCCACTGCGTCTCCGAACGACGTTCCCGGGGACGACGTCGCAACCGTTGCGGCGAACAGTTCGTCGAAGTGGTGAACGTCGGCGCCGAACTGCGCGGCGGACTCGTCGCTCAACCTGGTCCCGGTGGGGGAGTAGTACGCGATGGGCCTGCCGTCGGGTTGGTAGCTACCGACGGTGAACTCGACGGTCCGCATTCCGAAGGCGTGTACGGCATCGGCGAGAGGGTTGTTGTCCGTTCCGTGAATCCAGGACGCGCCGACGTCGAGGATGCCGTCGGCGGTGCGCATCGTCCAGACCCGACCGCCCACGCGGTCTCTGGCCTCGAGAACGACGACTCGCTGACCGGCACGATGGAGGAGTCTCGCAACGACCAAGCCGGAAATACCTGCCCCGACCACGAGGGTATCGACGTGTGTCACCGTCACTCCTGTCCGCCGACGGCCGTGGGGTCAGTTCCCTCGGCCGGAATTGCCGTTTCCGTTCCCGCTGTTGCCATTTCCTGAATTGCCGTTCCCGCTGGTGCCGTTGCCGCTTCCCGAATTGCCGTTCCCTGGATTTCCGTTGCCGTTTCCCGGCGGTAGCGGCGCAGGCGCGGCCGGTTCGATCGGATCCGGATTCGACGTGGGGACGGGTGCAGGCTCGGGAGGGTTCGAGAAAACCGGGATCGAGGTCGCAGGTGCGGGCTCAGGTGCAGGTGTTGTGGCCGCAACGGTCGGCGACTCCACGAGTGTCGGAGCCGGTGTCGCAGGTGACATGGGCTCCGGCTCATCACCCGTGCCCACTGCGACCCAGACGATCGCCGCGCCCAGCGAAACGAACAGAGCCGCTGCCGCCGGGATCATCCATCGTCGGCGGTGAGATTCGGCCGTAGCCGACGCTGGAAATGTTGTGGGCACGACTGTGTCGATGGGTTGGACGGGCATCACGGCAGTGCGGGGCAGGCTGGTGTCGAGGCGGGGTGTCGTGCTGCGCGAGAGCCCGCGCAGTCGGTGGGCAACGGCAGCTGCGTCCGGTCGATCCTCCGGGCGTCTGGCTGTCATCTCCGTCAACAGCGCGTGCCAGTCCGGTCCGAGCCCCTCGGGGACGTCGGGATCGCGGTGCAGGCGCGCCACCGCTGCTGCCACGGCGCTTCCCTCGAATACCATTGTGCCGCTCAGGCATTCGATGAGAACGAGACCCAGCGTATAGATGTCCGTCGGCGGGCCGGCAGACGTACCCGTTGCCTGCTCCGGGCTGAGGTAGTGCGCAGTACCGACTGTGGTGCCGTGCTCGGTGAGTCGTTCGGCGTCGACGATACGGGCGATGCCGAAATCGGCAAGTTTGGCGCATTGCCCCACGCCCACGTCCGGTGCCTGCGCGACGAGAATGTTGGCCGGCTTGATGTCCCGATGGACCACACCCCGGTCGTGAATATAGGCGAGAGCTTCCGCCAACTCGTAACCGATCCGCGCGACGTGTGCGGCGTTCATCGATCGGCTCCGGCGATACGCACTCAGAGTCGGACCGTCGATCAGCTCCATCACCAGGTACGGAACCGGCATCCCGCTGTCGTCGAGTGCAGTGCCCGCGTCGTACAGCGTCACCAGACCCGGGTGCGACAGCGACGCGAGAGTACGAATTTCTGCATCGATGCGCTGTGCAGAGTCCGGCGGCTCACCGTGGCGAAATATCTTCACCGCTACGGACCGGCCGAGAACGTCGTCGTCGGCGTGCACGACGTCGGCCATTGCGCCGCGTCCCAACACGGTGCCCAGTCGGTATCGATCCGCGAAGAGGCGGTCGTGAGGGGCACGAGGGCGAGAGTCCGCTCCCACTGTCGTCACCGCCGTTCGTCGAGTCCTTCGAGCACCTTATAACCAGTCGATCGACGTGCAGACCGCAGTCGGCTGTGGACATCACGGTGCAGTCGGGCAAGATGATGACCCGGGTGGGGACCGATCGATCAGTATCGAGGGAGGGTCCACCCATGTGTCGAGGCTCGACGAGTGCCGCAATTTCGCCGGTGTCGATCGACATCACGTCGGTCTATCAGCCGATCGTCTTGCTCGACGGGCGCGCCGTCGTAGGGTACGAAGCGTTGGTGCGGACCTGCGGAGAAGGTCCGCCGATCCCGCCACCGGAACTGTTGGGGGTGGCACGCGCGCAGGGCGTCACCGCCGATTTCGATTGGCGGTGCAGACTCAGCGCGCTCCGCGGTGCCGTCGAGTCCGGCTATCCCGATCAGCTCGCGCTGTTCGTCAATGCCGAACCTGTTGCCCTCGATGCACCTCCTCCTCGGGACTACCTACCGATGCTCGCCGACGCGTCGCGGCTGTCGATCATCGTCGAGATCACCGAGCGTGATCTGATGGGTGATCCGGCGGGTCTGCTGAGGGCGGCCGAGCACGCCAGAAACCTGGGGTGGCGAGTCGCCATCGACGATGTCGGGGCAGATTCCTCCAGCCTGGCGCTGATCCCGCTGCTGCGTCCCGACGTGATCAAGCTCGACATGGCTCTGGTGCAGGGGCGTTCGAGCAACGAGACCGCCGCCATCGTCGCTGCCGTTGCCGCCGAGGCCGAACGTACCGGTGCCCTGGTCCTGGCCGAGGGGATCGAAACCGAGCGGCACGAGAGCTATGCGCGCGCGATGGGGGCCGTTCTGGGGCAAGGATACCTCTACGGCACACCGGCCCCTCTCCCGGATTTCGGTGAGGTACCCGAACCCGTCCGTTCGCTCGACCTGGATGGAACGGTCACCGTGCGCGCCCCGGTGGCGGTCACGCCGTACGGGCTCACCCATTCGCTCGGCGCCCGCAGGCACGCGGATTCCACACTGCTCGACGCCATCGAGAACAGTTTGCTGCACAGTGCATACGGCACCGGTTCCTCGACCGTCGTACTGGCGACGGTGAGCGCGTCCACCGGCCTGACGCCTGCACGCGAGGCGATGTTCGAGGACCTCGCCACCCGGACCGCGCTGACGGCTGTCTTCGACTCGCATGCCGCGCCGCCTGCGCCCAGCTTCCGTGCTGTGGTGGTGGGCGCGGACGAACCGTTGGCGCTGGAGCGTTCGATCGTGATTCTTGCTCCGATGTCGAGTGTGGCGCTCATTGCGGTGGAGCGAGGCACGGCCGAGGACGGCACCCCCATGTACGACTACCGCCTGACCTACGACCGTCATGTCGTACTGGATGCTGCAACAGTGCTTTTGAGACGAATACCGGCCAGATCTGCGGTCTGAGCCCGCGGGCGTCTCGTCAAGATCGCGTAAATTATTGCTCGAAATTCGGTAAATGGCGTCTTCTGCGGTCAACGTGCTGTTCACTCGAAGCCATGAGCTCTCACCCCCTCGCAACCGATGTACTGGCCGCGGACGGAGGCACGATCAGCTCCATCGAGACGGCGATCAACAATGCCTTCGATCCGATCTCCGCTGCCGTGTCGAATCTCGTCTTCTTCACCGTGAACATCGGCGGAGCCGCTGTTCCACTGATCGTCCTCTGGCTCATCGTCGGTGCCGTCGTCTTCACAGTGGCGTTCAAGTTCATCCAGGTCCGCGGAATCAAGCGTGCGTTGATTCTCGTCAGCGGCAAGGAGGACGAGGCGGACGCGCCCGGCGAAGTCAGCCACTTCAGAGCTCTCACCGCCGCGGTGTCCGGAACAGTCGGTCTCGGCAACATCGCCGGTGTCGCGGTCGCCGTGACACTCGGTGGACCCGGTGCCACCCTTTGGATGATCCTCGCCGGCTTGCTGGGCATGGCATCGAAGTTCGTCGAGTGCACGCTCGGCGTGAAGTACCGAGACATCAACGAGGACGGCACCGTCTCCGGCGGACCCATGAAATACCTGACCAAGGGTCTCGCAGAGCGAGGACTGGCCAAGGTCGGCAAGGTCATGGCCGTCTTCTACGCCATCGTCATCACGTTCTTCGCCATCAGCGGCGGCAACATGTTCCAGGCCAACCAGACGTACGCGCAGGTCCGCTCCGTCACCGGCGGTGACGATGGATTCCTCGCTTCCGACGGAGCCAAAGCAGTGTTCGGCATAGTCGTCGCGCTGATCATCGGACTGGTCATCATCGGCGGCATGAAGTCGATCTCGGCGGTGACCGCCAAGCTCGTGCCGACGATGGCGCTGATCTACATCGTCGCGTGCGGCGTCGTCATCGCCGTCAACTTCCGTTCCGTCCCCACGGCGTTCACGGCGATCTTCGAAGGTGCGTTCTCGCCCGAGGGTGTGGCCGGCGGCGTACTCGGCGTCATGATCATCGGATTCCAGCGCGCCGCGTTCTCGAACGAGGCAGGACTGGGTTCGGCGGCCATCGCGCACTCGGCCGTCAAGACCAGGCATCCGGTCACCGAGGGCTTCGTGGCCATGCTCGAGCCCTTCATCGACACGGTTGTCATCTGTACCGCGACCGCACTGACCATCGTGATCGCCAACACCGTCACCTGGCAGGATCAGCGCGCGATCGTCGCCGAAACCGGTGAGCTTCCCGCCGGCGGTGTCACCCTCACCTCCGACGCCTTCGAGACCGTGCTCCCGTGGTTCCCGTACGTGTTGACTCTCGCGGTAGCTCTGTTCGCGCTCTCGACCGCAATCACCTGGGCCTACTACGGACTGCAGGCGTGGACGTCGTTGTTCGGACGCAGCCGCTTCTCGCGGACCTTCTTCAACGTGATGTTCTGCATGTTCACCGTCATCGGAACCGTACTGTCCCTCGGCTCGGTGCTCGATTTCGCCGACGCCACCTTGTTCCTGCTGGCATTGGTGAACATCACCGGCCTGTACCTGCTGTTGCCCGTGGTCAAACGCGAACTCTCCGAGTACCTGGCGATGCGTCGAGGCGAGCCGGACAAGGTCGACGCCGAGGTGTGAGAAGGATCGGTCGACGGGTCAGCCGCCGGGGACGGTACAGCCCTGGCGGCGGGCCTGTTCGAGAAACACCGCAGTGGCGATCCCCGGGAATCGGGGGGAGCCTGCCGGTAGTGGACCGAGAACGTCGAACAGCCTGTCGAGCCGTTGATAGAGCGTCTGCCTTTGTATCCGAAGGCTTTTCGCGGTCTCGGTCTTGCTACCCCAATGGGTGATGTAGGCCAGCAGGGTCACGTACAACTCTCCGTGCCGCTCCCGATCGTGGGCGAGCAACGGTCCGATCTGATCGTGGACGAACTTCTCGACCGTGGATTTCCCCGACATCGACTCCACCAGTAGGGCAAGTGCGAAATTGCGGGCATCGCGGATGCGGTCGTGAGGGCCGAGGTCCAGCGCGAGCACTGCTGTGGCGGTGTCGAAACACCGGCGCAGACCGTGGCGATCGGAGGCTCCCGGACCGACACCGGCTCGCCTGATACGCAACTGCGTCGTCTGCAACATCGACAGCAGAACCGGCCGTCGTGCATCGAGCATCTCCTGACCGGCGAAACCGAGAACAGCGACGTGTCGGTCGCCGATCTTCCCGCACCAGTTGTGCGGCGATACCGACCCCACTGTGCGTTGCCACGTGCCGGCAGCCGGGTCGTGGTCGAATTCGACCGACACCGTCAGGTAGGCGTCGTGTTCGGGCATACCCATGCGCTCGGCGACGCCGTCGAGGTGGTCGGTGACATCGGAGGCGGGGTAATTCGTCGCCGACAACAGTGAGAAGAAGCGGGTACGCAGTCGGTCTTCCACCCTGGCCGGGCGTGAACTGAGCAACGCGATCGACAGGATTTCCGGAGCTCTCTCCAGTCCGGCGTTTATCGAATAGATGTCGGCATCGGGTCCAGGAGCCACGGTCAACACCGCGACGTCCCGACCACCACTGGTGACGGGCACCTCGAACGAGGTGAAATCGGATGGCTCGGTGACGAGTCCGGATTGCCCGATCAGATCTCCCGACGCCGAATGCAGCGTCACCGACGACCGAGTCTCGGCACCGAGCACATCGAGAACGGCGTCCACCGCCCCGTCCGTTTCGATCGAGGCCGACAGCAACCGAGACATACGGTTTGCCATCTGCAGCCGACGCAGAGCGGAGTCGGCAAGTTGACTGTTGATGCTCTCGCATACCTGTACGAACGGCACACGGCGTCGGAGATGCACCACCGGAAAGCCGATCCGTTCGGCATGCTCGACCAGAAGCGGCGGAACGACGTCGAGAATTCCCCCCGTCTCCACCGCGATGCCGACGACTCCCGCGGCATTCATCGACTCGAGGTACGTCACCAGATCGGCGTCGGAACACCCGCCGAAGTACACACCCTCCATCAGAATCAGCTCCCCACCGCGCAAGAGCGGTGCGATGTCGAGTTGCTCGCTGGCATGAACCCACCGCAGAGACCGCGACGCAGAACGCCTTCCCGCGACGAGCTCGGGTCGCGCCGCGGAAAGATAGACGTCATCGAAGGCGTCGAGCACATTCATAGGTGACATTCTGTCCACCCGCCGTTACGAGTGGCTTACATTGCGTAAGGGTTCGGGAAACACACGGGCAGCAGGCTTCTCACGAGGCCGACCGAACCGCCGGTCGACCGCATACCGAGGAGTTCACGGTGACCACACATTCCCACGACGTCGAGGATTCGCTCCAGCCGATTCCCGAGAGCCAGAGAACCACCGCGCTGTCCGGTCAGTTCTGGATATGGGCGGGTGCGAACATCGCGCCGATCAACTGGGTGCTCGGCGCGCTCGGCATCAGCATGGGCCTCGGCCTGGCTGATACCCTGACGGTGCTCGTCCTCGGAAACGTCATCGGAATGGCGATCTTCGGATTCTTCGTTCTACTCGGACAACGAACGGGAACGACCGGAATGCTGTTGGGCCGTTCGGTCTTCGGTCGTCGAGGCAACTACGTTCCCTCCGCCGTCCAGGCCGTGGTGGTCGTCGGCTGGTGCGCGGTGAACACCTGGATCGTCCTCGACCTGGTGATGGCCCTGTTCGGCGAACTCGGCTGGGTCGACCCGGACGCCGCGAACGTCGGATGGAAGGTCGCGGTGGCCTCAGTCATCATGGCGATTCAGGTCGGTATCTCCATGGCCGGATACCGGGCGATCGCGGCATTCGAGCGCTGGACCGTTCCGCCGACCGTCGTGGTGCTGGTTCTGATGTCGATCGTGGCCTGGTTCCACCTGGACATCGACTGGAGTTACTCCGGTCCGGACGGAGTTGCGCTGGCCGGCACCGAGCGCATCGTCGCCATGTCCGCTGTGATGACGGCCATCGGAATCGGCTGGGGACTGACGTGGTTGACCTACGCCGCCGACTACTCCCGCTTCGTGAGTACGCGTGTTCCGCGACGCAAGCTGTACCTGGTCAGTGCACTGGGACAGTTGATCCCCGTCGTGTGGCTCGGTGTGCTCGGCGCGACGTTGGCCACCACCAACGGTTCCGTCGATCCGGGCAAGCTGATCGTGGAGAACTTCGGTGCGCTCGCCATCCCGGTGCTGCTGTTGGTTCTGCACGGCCCCATCGCCACGAACGTCCTCAACGTCTACAGCTTCGGTGTGACGGCGCAGGCCCTCGATATCAAGTTGAGTCGGCGCACTTTGAACCTTGTCGTCGGCGTTCTCGCACTGGCCGCGAGCGTGTTCTTCGTCTTCCAGGAAGATGCGGCGCAGACCCTCGACGCCTGGCTCGTGGGTGTGGTGGGCTGGGTGGCGACGTGGGGCGCGATCATGCTGGTGCACTACTACATCTTCGAGCGCGCCAGCACCCGCTACGGCCATCTGTTCGACGACGTGGGCTCGACGAGGATGCAGGATGTCAACTGGCGTGCGCTCGCGGCGTTCGCGGTGGGAATCTTCGGCACCTGGATGTTTCTCAACGGCATGGTCCCGGCATTGCAGGGGTTCGGTTCGCGGGCACTCGGAGGTCTCGACATCTCGTGGCTCGTCGGCGGTAGTGCTGCAGGATCGACGTACTACCTTCTCGCCCGAAAATCTCATCGGCAGTGGATGATTCGTCAGCAACATCCCGAGGGGCAGGCACCGGTTCCGCAGCGGGTCGAATAGTTCCACACAGATGTCCGACCACGCAGTAGAGGAGGGAAACATGGGAATCTTCATCAGGAACGCACACGTCATCACCATGGACGCATCCACCGGATCCGAACCGATCGTTCGCAGCATCCGGATCGAGAACGACGTCGTCACAGCAGTTGCCGCCGATCTCGAACCCGGCGACGGCGATACGATCATCGACGGCCGCGACAGGCTGGTGACACCGGGATTCGTGAACGCACATACCCATTCCTGGGAGACGTTCTACAAGGGCAGATACGACAACATGCCCCTCGAGATGTGGATGGCCATGGCGTATCCGATCCTCGGCGACAGTCGCGTCGAACCCGACCTGGTTCGTCTGCGCAGCACGTTGTTCGCAATCGAGTCCCTCGAAGCGGGCGTGACGACGATCGTCGACGACGTTCTCGAGAACCCGACTCAGGATTGGGCGCAACTGTCGGCGGTGTTCGACGCCTACGAAGAGATCGGCATCCGAGCGAACATTTCCGGACACGTGATCAGCAAACCGTTCGTCGATACCGTGCCGTTCATCGCCGATCATCTGTCGCCGGAGGTCACGGCCGAGATTCGGTCGCATCCGGTTCCCACCACGCAGGAGTACCTCGCATTCAGCAGGAAAGCATTCGAGCAGTATCACGGTCGAGGCAACGGGCGTCTGCGATACATGGTCGCGCCGTCCGCACCGCAACGGTGCGGTGCGGAGCTTCTGGTCGGTGCCACGCAGTTGGCGGCCGAATTCGACGCCGAATGCCATATTCACGTCCTCGAGACCAAGACTCAGTTGGTCACGGGAACGGAGATGTACGGCGGCTCCCTTGTGGGATACATGGATCGGATCGGCGCACTGTCGCCCAATACCACCCTGGCGCATGGCATTTGGCTGACCGAAGACGACATGTCGATGATCGCCACGGCGGGTACGTCGATTTCGCACAATCCGATCTCGAATCTCAAGCTCGGATCGGGAATCGCCCCGTGGCGTGCCCTGCGTACCGCAGGCGTGAACCTCGGGTTGGGAACCGACGGATGCTCGAGCAGTGATTCTCCCCGCATGCTCGACGTCGTGAAAGCTGCTGCGCTGCTGCACAAGGTGACCAACCCGGACTTCACCACCTGGCCCACGGTGGACGCGGTACTACACGCAGGCACCGTCGGCGGGGCCCGCAGTGCGCTCCTCCAGGACACCGTGGGCACCGTGGAGGTGGGGATGCAGGCCGACCTGGTGATCTTCGACCTCGACACCATGGCTTTCACGCCTCGGCAGAAGCTCGACCGGCAACTGGTGTACTCCGAGAACGGCTCCTCGATCGATGTCGTGATCGTGGCGGGCCGGATCGTCGTCCAGGGCGGACGCGTCACCACGGTCGACCGGTCGGCGGTGCTGGCCGAACTCGCCGAGCGCCTCGACGAGATCGTGGCACGCCAGAATGCACTCGATTCGCTGAACAAGCCCCTACTGGATGCGCTGGCGGCCATGTACGACAGAGCGGTTGCGACCCGCGGCACCGTCAACCGATTCAGCGACGACGAACGCGCGTGGCTCGTCTGAACGGCGGTGCCGGAGCGGGTGTCATGAAGGTCGATTTCAAGAAGACGCTCGACGCATATTCGGCACGGCACAACATCTTTCGTACCCTTGTCGTTCCGCCGCTGACCTACCTGATGCTCGACGGACACGGCGATCCGAACACCGCGCCGGAGTATGCCGAAGCAATCGGGGCGCTCTACCCCGTGGCCTATGCAGTCAAGTTCGCGAGCAAGAACGATCTCGAACGGGACTACGTCGTCCCGCCGCTCGAGGCTCTGTGGTGGGCCGAGAACATGACGTCGTTCACCACCGAGAGGGACAAGAGCGAGTGGAACTGGACCGCCATGATCATGGTGCCGGACTGGATCGACCGTCCGATGTTCGAGGCGGCAGTGGCGACCGCCGCCTCGAAGAGCAACTCGGATGCGTCGAGCAGGGTTCGGTTGGAGACTCTCGACGAGGGACTGTGCGTACAGACGCTGCACATCGGGTCCTACGACGACGAGACACCGGTACTCGACGAGCTCCATCATCGATACATCCCCAGTTCTGGATTGACGATGACGGGCAGACATCACGAGATCTACCTGAGCGATCCGCGCCGGGTCGAACCTGCGAAGCTGCGCACCATCCTTCGCCAGCCGGTAGCGCATTCAGCGGAGTCGGCGTCGCTCTGACACGATGGCCGTCATGACCAACGCGGTGCGCCCGGCGTCGTTCACCGCCGGGACCCTCACTCTCCTGGGTGCGCTCTACTTCGCGCAGGGAGTGCCGTTCGGATTCTTCACCCAGGCCTTGCCGGTGGTGCTCCGAGAGTCGGGGTTCTCCTTGGTGAAGATCAGCGCAACCGGTGTGTTGTTCCTGCCGTGGGCGCTCAAGTTCCTCTGGGCACCGTACGTCGATCGGTATGGATCCAGGAGGCGGTGGCTGCTCTCGCTGCAGTGTTCGGCCGCAGCGGTGGCACTGGCGTTGTCGTTCCTCGATCTGTCCTCGACGTTGCGCTGGTTGTTCGTCGGTATCTTCGTCATGAATGCTCTGTCGGCGACGCAGGACATCGCGACCGACGGCATCGCGGTGCGCACGCTCACCGCGGCGCAGCGCGGGTTGGGCAACGGACTCCAGGTCGGTGCCTACCGCATCGGCATGGTGTGCGGTGGCGGACTTCTGTTGTGGCTGTTCACCTTCGCCGGATGGCGGGCGCTGTTCGTTGCGATGGCACTGCTGATCGTGCTGACGACGCTCCCCGTGTGGTGGATGCGCAGACAACTCGACGCGGCCGACGCGGACTCCGATCCTCACGCCGAGCGACCGAGGCCGGGGCGGCTGGCCGGTGCCTGGTGGTCGCGGCTTCGCAGACCCGGAATGGTGGCATTCGTTCTGCTGATCATCGGGTTCAAGTTCGGCAACTCGATGGGATCGGCCCTCGTGGGTCCGTTCCTGTCGGACAGCGGTCTGTCGCTGCCCCAGATAGCGCTGGTCGAGGGCGGTCTGTCTTCGGTGGCTGCGGTCGGAGGAGCCGCACTCGGGGCATGGCTGGCGTTTCGGTACGGACGTCGTCGGGCACTGCTGGTGGGCGGAGTGAGCCAAACGCTGAGCCTTGCCCTGTATGTCGTCGCGTCCCTCGGTGTAGGCGGCTTTCCGCTTCTGGTCACCGCCAACATCACCGAACATGTGCTCGGTGGTGCGGCCACCGTGGCGGTGTTCGCGCTGATGATGGACGCGTCCGAGAAGCGCTTCGCGGGAAGCGATTACACGCTGATGGCGTGCGCGATCGTCTTCGCGCAGGGTGCCGCCGGGATCGCCGCCGGTGTGGTCGGAGACCTGTTCGGCTACACGGCGATGTTCGGTTCCGCGCTCGTCCTGTCCGGTATCGGCTGTGCACTGTTGCTGCTGGCCCTCGATCGGGGCTGGGGGCCCGAAGGTCTCCGACAGGTGATCCCGCCGAAGACCGTCGTCGTGTAGGAGCGGCCGCGTCGGCGCTCAGCTCCCAGTGTTGGATCCTGCGATGTTGACCATCCATTGGACACCGAACTTGTCGGTCAACATTCCGAACGTGTCGCCCCACGGAGCTTTCTCGAGACCCATGGTGAACTGCGCGTCGACGGCCAACTTGTTCCAGTAGCCCGTCAGTTCGTCCTCCTCGTCGCCGCTGAGCGAGACACTCATGGTGTTGCCGGGGGTGTGCTTCATCGACGACGGCGTGTCGGCTCCCATCAGAGTGAAGCCGTTCGAGGTGGTCAGCTGGCCGTGCATGACCTTGTCCTGGTCGGCGGGATCCTCGCTGGCATTGGCCTCGCCGAGCGTGGTGACGGTCAGCTCGCCACCGAAGACCGACCGATAGAACTCCATTGCCTCGCGGGCATTGTCTCGGAACGACAGGTAGGGATTGAGAATGGACATGATCGAAGTCTCCTTCTTCGCTGAACGAGCGGGCTGAACTACGTCGACGGCATCCGTCGAAACAGTAGACACGCACCACGACGGAAAGTCACCGCAGAAGATCAGATGGAGGCGTCGGTATCGGCCAGAATGGTGCGGAGTGCAGCCACATGGTGCCGATACGCCGTTCTACCGTCCTTCGTCAACGACAACCACAGTCGACGCGAGTCCGTGCGTGATCGCTGCTGCTCGACGTATCCCGCATCGACCAGCGCGGCGACCTGCTTGCTCAGCGCCGATGCGCTCAACCCGCTGTGTTCCTTGACGATCGAGAGTTCCACCGTCGTGGCCGCGGCCAGAAGGGCACAGATTCGGAGCCGGTGTGCGGGATGAATGATGGGATCGAGATCGCTCGTCATCGATGTGTGCTGCGGTAGTGCAAGATCGATCCGATCGAGTAGATCGACGCAGCTGCGATGGCGAGCAGAAGCACAGGCCAGGCCGGTCCGCCGGGATTCCCGACAGCCTGCGCCAGTGCGACGCAGAGCGCCGAGAGCGCCACGCAGGTGAGGAAGCCTCTGTTGGTGGGTAGGGCCCACGGCGTCCCCATCCGATATCCGGTGATGACGTTGACCGCGATGATCACCGCGGCGACCCCCAGGGGCGCGGCCTGGCTGTCGAGAAGGGCGGTCAGTGCGAAAACGGCAAGCAGCACCGCGTTGACCGGGTACAGCCATATCGGCCACGGAGTGTCTCGTACCGCGCGCTGAACTCGGTCGATGTCGTCGAGGGCTGTCCGCGCTTCGGCAGGTGTGGGTCTTCCGATGCTTTCCATGGTGGAAACTGTATTGGATAGTTTCCATCATGGCAACCATCTGGCGAGGGTCAGGTGTCGGCAGGCCGCGATACTTCCGATTCCCAGCGGGCTCGTCGTTCGTCGTCGGACTGTTCCCACCACGGCGTTCCACGCTCGCCGAGGGCGACTTTGGTGGCGTGCACCCCTGCCCGAGATTCCGGTGCGCCCGACGTCCGTTTGGCCTCCCTGCGCCACGCCATCAGGATCGACCGCAGTTCGGCATTGCGATCCTCGGGGATGTCAGGATCCGTTGCGCGCCAACGTCGACCCTTGATGACGATGTAGCGACCGTCCTCGGTGCGTTCCGGTTCTTCGGCCATGGGTCCACACTGCCATGCGTCAGCTGCTCAGATACTGCGGCACTGCAATCCCGTCGAGCCCGAGCGCAACGGCGGCACGAGCGGTGACCGGGCCGACCAGATTCCCTGTCCCGTTGTAGCCGCCGAATGCGACCACGGTGTCGTCGACGACTGTGCACAGCGGGCGCCCGTCCGCGGTGAATCCCACGGATGCAGCCCAACGCGCAACAACCGAAACAGATTCTCCTGCAAACGATGTCGCGACAGATTCGATGTAGTCCTGCACCTGGGCGGTCGGTTCGTCGGACGGTGTCCACTCGTCGTCTACGAAGAGGTCACGACCGCCCCCGACATACAGCCGTCCCGACGCGTCCTGCTGCGCGTAGTCGTATCCCCATCGTCCGTACACGGGGCAGGGCAGTCGTCTCGGCGTCACGGGCGAGGTGGCGAGCATCTGCAGACGCGCGGTCCGAACCCGGCCGTCGAGCTGGGGGAGTACCTGTTCGAGCCGACCGTCGACGGCAACGAGAACCAGGCCGCACCGAATCACCCCACTCGGCGTCGTGACTGCTCCTGGCCCGATAGCGGTTGCGGGCGTGTGCTCGTACAACCGGGCGCGGCCCGCGAGGATCGACGCCAACCCCAGCGCGCGACGCGCAGGATTCATCACCGCGTCGTCCGGTAGGAAGATCCCGCGCCCCAACTCGCCGGAATACTGCTCGACGGCAATGTCGTTCTCGCGCAGGCACTGTGCCAGCGCATCGCAATCCTCCGAATCGGCGAGCTCGACCGGCGCGCCGGGCACTCCCGCGAGCCTGATGGATCCGGTACGGCGGACGACGTCGGATCCGAGAATCTCTTCCAGAGAGTCGATCTCGGCCAGAGTCGCTCGATACAGATCCACCGCACACGGGCCCCAGGTTGCGAGCGCAGCGTGCAGAAAAGTCGCCGGACCACCGAGCAGGAATCCGCCGTTGCGGCCCGCGGCACCGGCAGCGATCCGTCCTGCGTCGATACCGACCACATCGAGACCACGGTCCACGAGGTCGGTTACAGCGGCCAGACCCGAGCCTCCCAGGCCGACGACGCAGACGTCCGCGGTGCCGTCACGCTCCAGTGCGGGCAGGCCCGGCCAGCCGGACACGGCCGGGTCGTCGTCCCACGCCGGGCGGGACATGTCGCTGGCAATCATCGGTCGATGGTATCGACGGATTCGGCGGGCGGATGGTTTACGATTCCGGCACCCGCATCCCAGCACCGGTAAGGACCGTCCATGCGCACTGTGATCGTGACCGCGTTCGTTTCGCTCGACGGCGTCATGGAGGGACCGGGCGGCGAGGTGGGTTATCGCAACTCGGGGTGGACGTTTCAGGGCATCGAGTTCGACCCGGCCGCGTACGAGATCAAAGGACGTGAGCAGGAAGAGGCCACGGCGCTGCTGTTGGGCCGCACCTCGTACGAGGCATTTGCGCCGATCTGGCCCACCATGGACGATTTCGCCGGGTACAACGCGATGCCGAGGTACGTGGTGTCGACAACGCTCGAACAGGACGACTCACGCTGGCCGGCAACCATTCTGCGCGGTATCGACGACGTTGCCGAGCTCAGGGACTCCGATGGTGGGCCGATCTCGATCCACGGCAGCGCCACTCTGGGGCGAAGTCTCGCCGACGCCGGACTCGTCGATCGGTACCACCTGCTCGTCTTTCCACTCCTGCTCGGGGCGGGAAAACGATTGTTCAGTGAGGCCGACAAGGACACCACGCATCTCGAACTGGTCGAACACGAGGTCTACGGCAACGGAATTCAGAAGCAGGTGTTCGACGTACGACGATGACCGGGCGGGGCAGGCCTCAGATGTCGTCGCTTCGGATGGTGCGCCGCCGCACGGAGACGAGTTGCAGCTCGGGACGTGAGGCCGCCACGCGCTCGATTCGGTCGAGAACTTCGGTGACGTGGTCGCGATCGCCTGCTACGACTGACGCGCCGACACCTGCTCGTCTGTGCAACTCTCGATGATCGGTCTCCGCGGCCGACACCGCGAACTTACGTTGCAATTCGGAGATCACCGGCCGGATCACGGAGCGCTTCTCTTTGAGTGAGTGAACATCTCCGAGAAGGAAGTCGAATTCTATCCATCCAATCCACATATACCGACCATCCTAACGCTGGGGGATACCCGAGCACTCGGGATTCGACTCCGCGATGCTTCGGATGCGCACCATTCGCCGAACATGTTCGTACACTGGCGGCATGGCTGCACCGGCGGAACACGGCTCCTTGCCGCCCAGCCTTGTCGAAATGGCGACTCGCCAGGTCCGATCCGAGGTGCTCAGCGGTGCGCTCGAGCCCGGATCCCGAGTGGTCGAGGAAACCCTGTGCGCGCGCCTCGGGATCAGCCGAGCACCGGTACGTGAGGCGTTGCGCCTTTTGGCTCAGCAGGGTCTCGTCGAACATCTTCCACGTCGCGGGTTTCGAGTGACGGTGTGGTCGGCAGTGGACATTCTCGAACTCTTCGAGCTGCGTCAGGTTCTCGAACGGCATGCGCTCGAGCGCGCGCTCCCGCTCGGTTCGTCTCGCGACGGTGCGTTCGCGCCGGTACGAACGGCGCTCGACGAGATGCGTGACGCCGATGCGCGGGGCGACACCCTCGGCAAGGACGACGCCCACCGGCGTTTCCACGAAGCCATCGTGGCGTTGGCAGGCAGTCGCCAACTCGATGTGGCGTATGCCCCGATCCTGCTGAAGTTGCAGCTACCGATGGCCCGCAATCTCAGGGAAGAAGCCCGAGTAGCCAATCCGGTCGACGGGATCCGGCGTCACGAATGGTTGCTCGACGCCATCGAATCGAACGATCTGTCGGTGGCGCTCGCTGCGTTGAAGCAGCACGGCGAGCTGACCTATCTGCATCTCGAGAGTACTTCCTAACAGACTCGAAACACGGCAACAACCTGCAGTAACAGAAAACTGTCGACAATCGACGGTATGAATTCAGACCTTGGACCGGTACTCGGCCCGACCGTTGCCGAGATGCTCGCGGCGTACCGAACCGGTGCCTCGACTCCCACGGCAACGGTGGAGGCCTTCTCGACCGTCGTGGCTGCGCGCGGCGACGACGGAACGTGGATCACCGTCGTGGCCCGTGCGGAACTGCTCGCGGCCGCCGCGGCTCTGGAAGCGCGACCCGATGCGGTGTCGCTACCCCTGTACGGAATTCCCTTCGGCGTCAAGGACAGCATCGACGTGGCCGGATACCCGACCACTCTCGCCTGTCCCGACTACGCGTACACGCCGGATTCGACGGCCCCGGCAGTGCAGGCGTTGGTCGACGCCGGAGCCATCTTCGTCGGCAAGACCAGCCTCGACCAGTTCGCGACCGGGCTGAACGGAACGCGCACGCCGCACCCGATTCCGCGGAGCGTCTACGGCAACGACATGATCTCGGGCGGGTCCAGCTCCGGTTCGGCACTGGCCGTCGCCCTCGGGCAGGTGCCGTTCTGCGTGGCCACCGACACCGCAGGATCGGGGCGAGTGCCCGCAGCGCTCAACGGCATCGTCGGGTACAAACCGTCACGCGGGCTGATCAGCACCGTCGGACTCGTCCCCGCGTGCAAGTCGCTGGACTGCATCACCCTGATGGCGACGACGGTCGAGGATCTCGATCTCGTCTTCGACGTCATGTGCGCCGAGGATCCAGCGGACGGCTGGTCGCGTCGCCGCGGAGAGAAGTTCGACGGGCACGAGGTCACTGTGGGTCTACCGGACCTGCAGCAGTTGGATTTTTTCGGCGACGCAGCCATGTTCGATGCACATTCGGTCGCGCGCCGGTCGCTTCCCCAGCATGGATTACGGACCACCGCAGTCGATCTCACTCCGTTCCTCGATGCCGGATCGCTGCTGTATCAGGGACCGTGGGTTGCCGAGCGGCTGGTCGAGTTCGACGAATTCCTCAGCGAACAACCCGATTCCATCGTTCCGGTCGTCCGCGAGATATTCCTGGGAGGGCGCCGGTACAGCGCCGTCGATGCCTTCCGTGCCCTGCAGACGCTGCAAGACCTCCGCGCCCGGGTCGCGCAGCTCTGGACATCGATGGACGTGATGATCGTGCCGACCATCGGCACCACCTTCACCGTTCCGGAGGTACTCGCAGACCCCATCGCGTGCAACACGAAGCTCGGCCACTACACCCACTTCGGGAACCTTCTCGACCTGACCGCCGTAGCGGTTCCCTCCGGGCTCACCGAGGACGGTCGACCGGTCAGCCTCATGGTGATCGGGCCTGCGCTGGCCGACGATACGATTCTCGCAGTCGCGGCCCGGTTGCTCGGAGAGGGGCGCACCGTCTCACCGCCTCTCGCTGGCGGAGAGCCGGCGGTCGGGACCATCGACATCGTCGTTGCCGGGCACCATCTGTCAGGAGAGCGCGCCAACCCGCAGCTCGTCGAGCTGGGCGGGTCCCTGGTCGAGGCCACGTGCACCGCGCCGACGTACACACTGCTTCGGATCGGAACCGCCGATCCGACACCCGGTCTGTTGCGAGTTCCATTCGGCGGCAGCGCAATCGACGTGGAGAGGTGGCGTCTGCCCGCCACTTCTCTTGCGGTACTCGCGGGCAGAATGCCGGCGGTACTCGCTCTGGGACGAGTGCTGCTGGCCGACGGTTCCGACGTTCTCGGCTACGTCTGCGATGCCACCGTGCAGACCGGCGCGGAGGGACACATCGTCGACGACATCAGCGAGTTCGGTGGCTGGCGGGCATATTCCCGGGCGATCAATTCTGCTCACGATACTTCCATTGCAGCACAGGAGATCTCATGACCTCAGCACATACACCGACAGTTTCGATACCGTCGGCGTCGCCATCGGAGTTCACCCTCGACGCGTCGACGACGGCACTGCTCGTCATCGACATGCAGAGGGACTTTCTGCTCCCCGGGGGGTTCGGTGAGAGCCTCGGCAACGATGTAGGCCAGCTCCGAACCGTGATCGAACCACTCGTGGGTCTCATCGCGGTGGCCAGGGAGGCCGGGATACCGGTGATCCACACCAGGGAGGGGCATCTGCCGGACCTGTCGGACTGCCCGCCGGCCAAGTTGCGCCGCGGCGCGCCCTCTCGGCGCATCGGAGATCAGGGAGCGTTCGGCCGCATACTCGTTCGCGGTGAGTACGGCCACGACATCGTCGACGAATTGGCACCACTCGAAGGCGAGACCGTCATCGACAAGCCCGGCAAAGGGGCGTTCTACGCCACCGAGCTCTCCGAGGTTCTCACGAGCGCCGGAATCACCACCCTGCTCGTCACCGGAGTGACGACGGACGTGTGTGTGCACACCACGGTGCGGGAGGCCAACGATCGAGGATACGAATGCCTCGTGGTGACGGACTGTGTCGGTTCGTATTTCCCGGAGTTCCAGCGAGTGGGCCTCGAGATGATCTCGGCTCAAGGCGGGATTTTCGGGTGGACCGCGCCGTCGGAGGACGTCGTTGCCGCGTTGGTCGCGTTCGTTCCCACTTCTGCGAGCCGATAGGACCAGAACATGACCATGGACGTCAAAGACTCACCCGCTGCAGGCTCGTCGCCCTCGTTCACCCTCTCGTGGTGGACGAAAGGCGACACCAACGCATTCTTCGGACTCGGCTTCAACATCCTCGTCAACGTTCTCACTCTGACCACCTTGAGCATCGCAGTGGTCGGTATTCCAGGAAGCGACGTCCTCGGGACGCTGCTGCCTGCTCTCGGAATCGCACTGATCCTGGGAAACTTGTACTACATGGTTCTCGCTCGTCGACTTGCCAAGCGCGAGAACCGAACCGACGTGACTGCGCTACCCTACGGTCCGAGCGTGCCGCACATGTTCATCGTCGTGTTCGTGGTCATGCTCCCGGTCTACCTGGCGACGGGCGACGCGGTTCAGGCGTGGGCGGCGGGACTCGCCTGGGCCTTCATGATCGGCATCATCGTCATGATCGGAGCGTTCGTCGGGCCCTACATTCGCAGGATCACCCCGCGCGCGGCAATGCTCGGTACGTTGGCCGGCATCTCCATCACGTTCATCGCGATGCGCCCGGCCGCGCAGATGTGGGAGGCCGCCTGGATCGGGTTGCCCGTTCTCGCAATCATTCTCATCGGCTTCTTCACAGACGTGAAGTTGCCCGGCAACATTCCGGTGGGTCTCGCGGCGCTTCTGGTGGGCACGGCGATCGGCTGGATCGGCGGATACATGTCCGTGCCGGACGTGACCGAGGCGGCGAGCAATATCGCGCTCGGCCTTCCGGATCTGCGCCTCGATCTCCTGCTCGACGGTCTCGGTAACCTGGCACCCCTGCTCGCCACCGCAATCCCGTTGGGGGTCTACAACTTCACCGAGGCGATGAGCAACGTCGAAAGCGCGTCCGCTGCCGGAGACAACTACAACCTGCGCAGTGTGCTGCTCGCGGACGGCTTCGGTGCGGTCGTCGGCTCGGCGTTCGGATCGCCGTTCCCGCCCGCGGTCTACATCGGCCATCCCGGCTGGAAGGACGCAGGTGGCCGGACCGGATACTCGGTCGCATCGGGCGTCGCGATCGGGTTGATGTGTTTTCTCGGGTTGTTCGGATTGCTGGCGACGTTGCTGCCGATTCCCGCGATCGTTCCGATTCTGCTGTACATCGGACTGCTGATCGGTGCCCAGGCATTCCAGTCGGTGCCGAAGCTGCACGCTATCGCGGTGGTGGTGGCGCTGCTTCCCAACCTCGCGGAGTGGGCGGTGGGTCTGATCGACAACGCACTCAGCGCGGCAGGTACATCGGCTACCGAAGTGGGCAGTGAGGCACTGGGTCAGGCGGGTGTCGTCTACGACGGGCTGAAGACGTTCGGATCGGGAGCGGTACTCGCCGGACTGATGTTGGGCACCATCGTCACGTTCGTTCTCGACAAACGGTTTCTCGCCGCCGCAGCAGCGGGTGGGGTGGCCGCGGCACTGTCGTGGGTCGGTCTGATCCACTCACACGAGGTGGGGTGGGCAGCCAACCCGCAAGTGGCCCTGGGTTATCTGTTCTTCGGGCTCGTGTGTCTGGCGTACTCGCGGCTGATTCCCGCCCCGAAGCAGACGGGCGAACCACAACCGGTCGGGGAGTAGGGCTTCCCGATGCGGGCCGCGTGGCCCGCATCGGGAACTGCTCTAGCGCGTGCTCACGAGCTCGAGCGCCACGAGATCGGAGAGATACTTCTCGATCAACTCGCGCCCGAGGTGCGGAATGTCCCCGACGGCCGAGGCGAACTCGTCGGCGGGCAGCATCGCCCCGGACGACGGGTGTTGCGGGTGTGCGTACGAGTCGATCAGGGGGAGCAGCGAGTGCGAACGCTGCTTCTCCGGCAATGCCTCGACTGCGGCACCGAACCGTTCGAACCACTCGTCGTAGTTCTCGACGATCTCGATGTCGCGACCTGCGTCACGGATCCAATCGACGAACGTGTCCAGCGAGATGTCGTCGTCGTGTGGGTTGAGGATGTCGAACGTTCGGTAGCCAGAGGTATCCCCGCCCGCGATCGACGTGATGGCCGAAGCACTGAAATCGGCAGGCAGACCGTCGTAGTGGGCCAGCGGTCGCCCTTTCTCGTCGGTCGGTGCCCCGGCGTCGGTGGCGTAGAACGTGTGAGGAGCCAGGCCGGTTGCGACGACCGAGAGGATCAGACGCGTGAACACGTCCGGCACGTTGAGCTGACCGGTCCATCTGCTGTGCGCCAGGATCATGTCCGAGCGAAAGACCGACACCGGCAGGCCGAACTCGTCGAACGCGTTGCGCAACAGCACTTCACCGGCCCACTTGGAGTTTCCGTAGCCGTTGGCGTAGGAATCGTCCACAGCTCGCGACGGGCTGTCCACACGGATGTCGCCGTTCTCCCGGAAATTCTCGACGCCCGCTGCGACGGCCACCGTCGACAGGTAGGTCACCGGCTTGACGTGGTCGGTGAGTGCCAGCCGAATCACCTCGGCGGTGCCGGCGACGTTGGGGCCGAAGAGGTGCTCGTACGGCAGTGCGTGGTTGACCAGCGCTGCAGGGTGCACGATGCGATCCACCCGTTGGGCCAGCGCCTCGAACACGTCAGGGTCCACGCCGAACCGAGGTGTCCCCAGATCGCCCGCCACGACCTCGAGCGCAGCATCGGCCAAGGTTCGATAGCGCTCCGACAGGTCTGCGTCGCCGCTGTCGAAGGCCGCATCGAGTCGAGCTCGCGCGTCGGTATCGGAGCGTCCGCGCACCAGGCAGATCACCTTTCCGCCGACCTCGGCCATGCGCTCCAACCATTCCAGGCAGAGGAAGCGACCGAGGTATCCGTTGGCCCCGGTCAGCAGCACTGTGCTGGTCTGGTCCCGCGGGCCCGGAATGTGGTGCGCTGCGTCGAGGAGGGTGTCGTCCAGAAATGCCGACAGTCGCAGGTCGGACGCCTCGGCGATGGTTGCGCCGCGGCCGTGGATCGATTCGAAAGTGGCCGTGTCGGAATCGGCGTCGCGGGCCGAGGTGATGTACTCGGCCAGCGCTGCCAGGTCCATGGCGGGCCCAGTGATCACACCGACCGGAACATCGACGTCGTAGATCTCACGGAGCAGCGTCGAGAACGTCAACGCCGACAACGAATCTCCGCCCAGGTCGCTGAAGTGGGCATCGGGGCGAACATCGGACCCGGCGCATCCCAGCAGGGCTTGGGCGGCATCGCCGACCGTGGCCAGGACCGGGGCATCGGCACCACTGCGCCTGAGCTCGCGCAGCCGGTCGTTCTGACCCGATTCGAGTTCTGCGTAGCGACGCTCGAGTTCGTCTCGGTAACGTTCGGCGAGTTTGGGACGCAGTTGCTTGCCCGCACCGGACAGCAGTCCGTTCTCCTGTGTGAACGGCTCGTGTTCGATGATGACCTCACGCGGAATCTCGTACGAGTTCAGCGCTTCCGTGCGTGCGATCCGTTGCAGCGATTCGATGACCGAACCCGCGGTGGTATCCGGTTGGGCCGGAACGACGACCGCCAACAGATACGCCCGTTGGCCGTTGCCGTAGAGAAATATCTGATCGACCAGCTCACTGGTACCGAACAGGGATTCGAGGCGCGCCAGTGCGACGAACTCGCCCTGAGCCAGTTTCAGAACGTTCTTGCGTCGGTCGACGTAGGCGAGTCGGTCCGGCTCGATCTCGGCGACGACGTCACCGGTGCGATAGAAGCCCCCGGAGTCGAAGACGTCGGCCGTGACGTCCGGACGCTTGTAATAACCGGGAATGATGGACGCCGTCTTGAGCAGGAGCTCACCGCGCGGATGCGGTGTGTCGGTGGAGAAGTAACCGAGTTCGGGCACATCGTCGAGCTTGTATTCGATCACCGGTGGACGTTGCACGACGCCGTCGTGCAACACCATCCCGGCTTCGGTGGAGCCGTAGTTGTCGCGGACCTCGATATCGAGCAGCTCCGTGACGAAGTCCTTGACCTCGGGAGCAATCGGTGCGGTGCCGACCATCGCTGCCAGGACACGTCCACCGAATTGCTCGATCCTGTTGCGCTCCAAAATCTCTCGACGCGTCCTGTCGGCATCGCCACCTGCAGAGCGTTCGACCTCTCGGTCGATCTCGGCGAGGACGTTGTGCCGAATCATCTCGCACACCCGCGGGATCAACAGGGCCATCGTGGGCCGAGCGAGCGCGAAATCCTCGAACAGGGTGGACAGGTCGCTCGCCGCTGCGAAGTGGACGGTGCCGCCGGCCGCCAGCGTCGAGAAGACAAGACCACGCCCGGCCAGGTGACTCATCGGGAGATAGTCGACAGTGATGACAGGGAAAGCCGGCTGGTCCGTGGATTCGGAGGAAGCTCCGGTGTGGTGCCAGGCACCGGTCCAGGCTCCGCACACGATTCGTTCGGTGTGCATCGCTCCCTTGGGCGTTCCGGTGCTGCCGGAGGTGTAGATCAGCGTCGCGAGTCGGTCGGGATCCTCGTCGTCGGGGAGCGGGATTTCCGGCAGTTGCGCGCCGTCGCGAACCAGGTCGGTGAGCGGCCGGACGAAGACTCCCACCTGCTCGGCATCGACCAGCGCGGACTTCATGGTCCGTGCGTGCGCGTCTATCGCAGCGTCGTAGTCGAGGACGACGATTCGCCGAATGGACCGACAATGCGTGGCAACCTGGACCGCAACGGACAAGTTGTCGACATCTGCTGCGAGAACGACGGGTTCGACCTCGTCGGCGATGGCCGAGAGCTGGCCTGCAGTGGCACCGGCTTGCAACGGAACGGCAATCGCACCGAGTCGGATCGTGGCCAGTTCCGCGACGACATAGTCGGCGCTCGCGAATCCCAGGGTTGCGAAGAAGTCTCCTCGCGCGATACCGAATGCGTCGTGCGTCAGCGCCGAGGCCAGTGCGCAGGCATCGCTCCAGGCTCGGCCGTAGGTGATGGTGTCGAACCGGGGGAGAAGGTGAAACGTGTCGACGTCGTCGATCTTCATGATCTCTCGAGCTCGGCGGCCGAGGGCCGGCCGATCGGAGTAACGCGTCATGATCTCGGCAACCACTCGGGCCAGGTTGGGCGACAACTCCTGGGCGGCATCGGCCACGGCGCTGTCCGGTTCCGCGGCTCGAAACTCCCGGTCGGTCTCGTGCAGCTCCTGGAACCGACTGCGTTGCCTGCTCTGTCGATCCTGTCGGCTGTCGACGTCCAGTGTATGCGTCATGCTCGACTCCCTCCGACGAAGCCCGCCGATCGTTCGGGGACCTCGCGATTGTCGCTCAATATCGTTATCAAAGGTAAGTATATGCCGTCGGGCATCTCGCCAATCGTGACGCTCCTCATAGTCCGATAAGTCGTAAAAGTCTGGCTCACTGCACTTTTGGGGCCCGGATCGCGGACTCTCATGGGGGGTGGCAGCTCCCGTGGGTACTCGGTGAAAGCGGGAGATCGAGACTTGTATGGTGAAACCACAGTCATGTGCGTCACAGTGCTCGTCACCGTCGCGCACCTGTCACCCCTCGCGATCGGAGAAGTGAATGTCGGACGTCCTCTCGCGACGCGACCTGGATTTTCTGCTGTACGAATGGCTGGACGTGGCGGCACTGACAGCTCGACCGCGCTTCGCGGAGCACTCGAAGGAGACCTTCGACGCGGTCCTCGACCTCAGTGCGGACATCGCCCGCAAGCACTTCGCGCCGCACAACAAGAAAGCGGACGCGCAGGAGCCGACGATGAATGCGGACGGTTCGGTCGAGCTGATACCCGAAGTCAAGGAAGCGCTCGATGTCTATGCGTCCGCGGGTCTGATCGCCGGGCAGTTCGACGAGTCGATAGGCGGGATGCAACTGCCTGCGACCGTCTCTCGGGCAGCGATGGCGTTCTTCCAGGCCGCCAACGCCGGGACCTCCTCGTACCCGTTCCTCACCATGGCCAACGCCAACCTGATCGCGACGTACGGCACGCCGGATCAAGTCCGTGATTACGTCCGGCCGATGCTGGACGGGCGCTGGTTCGGAACCATGTGTCTGTCGGAACCGCAGGCCGGATCGTCACTGGCGGACATCACGACGAAGGCAGTGCCGCAGGACGACGATAGCTTCCGCATCACCGGTACCAAGATGTGGATTTCGGGTGGAGATCACGAACTCACCGAGAACATCGTCCACCTGGTGCTCGCCAAGACCCCGGGAGGACCGCCAGGAGTCAAGGGAATCTCCCTGTTCATCGTTCCCAAATTCCTCCCGAACGGCGACGGCGGTACGGGCGAACGCAACGACATCGTGTTGACCGGACTCAATCACAAGATGGGCAACCGCGGTACCACCAATACCCTGCTGGCGTTCGGCGACGGAACCCACTCTCCCGGTGGGCAATCCGGAGCTGTCGGCTACCTCGTCGCCGAGGAGAACCGTGGTTTGTCGTACATGTTCCACATGATGAACGAGGCCCGTATCGGTGTCGGATTCCTGGCCATCGCGCTCGGGTACGTCGGTTACCTGAAGTCGGTCGAGTACGCGAAGACGCGTACTCAGGGACGACCGCTCGGTGCGAAAGATCCGGCAGCACCTCCTGTCGCGCTCATCGAACACGCCGACGTTCGTCGAATGTTGTTGGCGCAGAAGTCGTACGTCGAAGGCGCGCTGGCCCTCGGACTCTATTGTTCGCGTCTGGTCGACCATCAGGATTCGGCATCCGACGATGCCGAAGCAGCACGATCGACACTGTTGCTCGACGTACTGACGCCCATCGCCAAGAGCTGGCCGTCTCAGTGGTGCCTCGAAGCCAACAGCCTGGCCATTCAGGTGCACGGCGGCTACGGATACACCCGCGACTACGACGTCGAGCAGCATTACCGCGACAATCGCCTCAACCCGATTCACGAAGGCACACACGGTATTCAGGGATTGGATCTGCTCGGGCGCAAGGTGATCATGCAGGGCGGCGCGGGATTGGCTCTGCTGGCCGAACACGTCGCCGAGACAATGGAGCGGGCCCACGCAGCAGGCGGTGACGCTGCTCGGTACGCCGCCGAACTGCACGCACGCTTGGACAGAATCGTCGAGGTCACCGCGGCAGTGTGGGGTACCGGCGACGCCGCCGTGGCGCTGGCGAACTCCACGGCCTACCTCGAAGCGATGGGGCACACTGTCATCGCCTGGATGTGGCTCGAGCAGTTGCTGGCGGTCGGCACGAAGTCCGGAGACTTCTACGACGGAAAGCGTTCTGCAGCGAAATACTTCTACGTCTACGAATTGCCGAAGGTGGACGTGCAGCTCGATCTGTTGGCGAGACTGGACCGCACCACCCTCGATATGTCACCCGCTTGGTTCTGAGTCGAAAACAAGGAGATTCATCGAACATGTCGATCTTGGACAAATTTCGCCTGGACGGACGCGTCGTCATCGTCACCGGTGCCTCCTCCGGACTGGGCGTGGCATTCGCCAAGGCAGCCGCCGAGGCAGGAGCGGACGTGGTGCTCGCCGCACGACGAGTGGACAAGTTGGCGCAGACCGCAGAGTTGATCGACAGCGTCGGAGGGCGTTCGATCACGGTCGCCACCGACGTGGTCGACCCGGACCAGTGCACCGCGATGGTCGAGGCCGCGGTGAAGGAGTTCGGAAAGGTCGACATTCTCATCAACAATGCCGGGGTAGGCACGGCCTACCCCGCAACCCGTGAGACACCCGAGCAGTTCCGCTCGGTGATCGACATCAACTTGAACGGGTCGTACTGGGCAGCGCAGGCCTGCGGACGGGTGATGGCGCCCGGCAGTTCGATCGTGAACATCTCCAGCATTCTGGGGCTGACCACCGCAGGCCTTCCGCAGGCGGCCTACAGCGCGAGCAAGGCAGCGATCATCGGCCTCACCCGCGATCTGGCGCAGCAGTGGGGCGCGCGAAAAGGCATCAGAGTCAACGCTATTGCGCCAGGTTTCTTCCAGAGCGAGATGACGGACTCGTACCAGCCGGGATACCTCGACTCGATGGCTCCGCGAATGATTCTCGGACGCAAGGGCGATGCCGAAGAACTGGCTGCAACCGCGATCTGGCTCGCCTCGGACGCCGGGGGATACGTGACGGGTCAGACCATCGCGGTCGACGGTGGAATCACGATCACCTGACGGCTATCGTTCGGCCGGCACGGCGATGCCCTCGCGGATCAGTCTGCGCGCAACCACCAACGCGTCGTCGGTGTCGAGTCCGGGCAGGGCATCGAGGCGGCACGGTGCGCCCTGGTTCAGCAGGTCGAGAGCGTCTGCGCACTGGGGCGGCATCGTCACGGTCTTGGCGCGCACGACCACGGACACTGCGTGGGCCGATCGCACGACACGCGCGAACACGCCGGGCCGTAGTCGGATCGAATCCTCGCCCCGCAACGCTCCCATTGCAGCGACGCTTGCCAGTGGGCGCACCGGTTCCGGTCGGACGAGCTCGTCGTGACGATCAGCGACGCGTTCGGCCAGTCGACGTATCGCGTCGGGGTCTCGGTCGATCTCGTCGAGCGCGGCGCGCATGGCGTCCACGACTCGGTGTACATGCGCAGCGATGGACTCCGGGTCGGAGTGGTCGAGGCCGGCGGGAAGGGGAGCGCGCAGACTCTCGACGTCGCCCATCGACTTCAGCACGTGGTGGGCGAGGTCGTAGTCGTTGTACGACGCCACGCCGATGGTCAGGTGCACGGTTGTGTCACCGAGCGCTTGCGCCGAGTGGATCCACCCGCGCGGCAGGTAGAGCACATCGCCGGGCTCGAGGACAACGTCCAGTTCGGGAGTGTTCGATGCGTGGTCTTCGACGGCCGACCGTCGGTCCGACCACGGTTGATTGTTCAGCGGATGCACGTGCACCGGGGAGTGAATGCTCCACCGCTTGGTGCCCGCGATCTGCACGACGAACACATCGTGTACGTCGTAGTGCGGTGAAAATCCTTGCGATGCAGCCGGTGTCACATACGAGTTCACCTGCACGGGGTGGCCCAGCTCGCGAACGAGATCACCGACGAAATGAATCAGCGGCGGCCACAGTCGATGCAGGCCCTGAAGTACCAGCGTGTTTCCGGCCGCGAAGGCTGCCAGCACCGCTGCGGAGTCGACCTGGTCCGTTATCTCGGCACCGAACCCGCCGGACGACGTGAACTGCGACTTGTCCAGCAACCGACCGTCTTTGGCCATCCGCACGAAGGGAGTGCGTACTCCGCGTTCCGAGATCAGCTCGTCGACCGCGTCGAGTGTCATCAGATCGTCGAACGAGTCCGACAGCTCGGCGGATCGGGTCAGTTTGGGAGCTGTACCCCAGAACCGGTCCGCGAACGTCCTGAAGTCGGTACCGGTGAGACGACGAAGCGCGGACCGATGATCCGATCCGCGCTCGCCGCTCGACTCAGTGCTCAAGCGGTACCGTCCGCACCGCCGTCGTGTCCGTTGGGGTTCGATCCACCGTCGGCCGGGCCCTCGCCCGCTCCGGCGGGGCCGTCTGCTCCGCCGTCGTGACCGTCGGGGTTGGATCCGCCGTCGGCGGGTCCTTCACCGGCTCCGGCGGGGCCGTCTGCTCCGCCGTCATGGCCACCGGGGTTCGATCCGCCGTCGGCGGGTCCTTCGCCTGCGGCTCCGCCCGTGGTGGTGATGTCGTCGTCGTTGATGCTCATCGAGGTCCTTCCGGTCGTGGAGGTTCGTGTGCCCGCGCAGCGCGAGAACATCGGAGGTATTGACGCAAACTCTGTTTCTCAAACAGCGGTGGTGTGACGAATCTCAGGCAGAGTCGTCGGCGATCTCGGGCGCGTTCTCCCGCGTCGCCATTCCGCCTCCGCCGCCGCCGTCCACGGGTCCTGGTCGGCCGCCCTTCGGCGTGTCCGATGCCTTCTCGGCGTCTGTCGGGTTCTCGTTGTCGGTGTTCTCGTCACGTCCCATGGTTCGACAGTAGACCGCCGCGAAGGCCGTGGGACCATGGAACGATGGATCGATCCCGAGCGCAGCACGTGGTGCTGCTCGACGACGAAGGCCGTGCCGTCGGCACACACGACAAGACCACCGTTCACACGTTGGACACGCCACTTCACCTGGCATTTTCCAGCTACGTGGTCAGAGCGGACGGCGCTGTTCTTCTCACGCGTAGGGCGTCGAGCAAGACAACGTGGCCCGGGGTGCTGACCAACACGTGTTGTGGCCACCCGGCTCCGGGAGAGAAGCTCGACGATGCCGTACTGCGCCGGATCGGTGAAGAACTCGGCCTTCGTGCGGAATTCGCCGAGTTGGTACTGCCGCACTTCCGGTACCGGGCCGTCATGGACAACGGAATAGTCGAGAACGAGATATGTCCGGTGTACCGAGTGCAAGTCGACGAGCACGCGACACTCGATCCCGATCCGGCCGAGGTGGAGGAGACTCGATGGGTGTCGTGGCCCGAGTTCTCCGCGGGAGTGCTGGACGGCACCATCGACGTATCACCCTGGTGCCGAACGCAGGTGGAGCAGTTGACCGCTCTGGCCGACGAGCCACTCGGTTGGCCGGCGTCGCCGGACGATCTGCTTCCCCCCGCCGCCCGTCTTGCCGGTACTCACTGAGCTCCCCGGGCCTCTAGGGTCGTGCTGTGACTGTCGACGATTCCGGTAGGCCGAAAGAGGACCTGCTCGACCGGGCGTCCGTCGCGCGCGAACTCGCCCGTTTCGCCCATCGCACCGCCGAAGCCGACGGATTGCGCGCCGCTGCCGTCGCCGTTGCGATCGGTGGGCCGCCGGGGGACAGGCGGATGCTTCTGACGAGGAGGCCGGATCGGCTGCGCGCGCATCCGGGCCAGTACGCGTTGCCCGGCGGCGGTGTGGACCCGGGCGAATCCAGGATGCAGGCCTGTCTGCGGGAATTGGCCGAGGAGTTGGGGATTCGAGCCGATGAGACCGACGTGCTCGGCAGGTTGGACGACTACGTCACTCGATCCGGGTATGTCATCACGCCGTTCGTGGTGTGGGTCGGCAACTACTCGTCCTCGTTACAGCCCAGCGAGGACGAGGTGGCCGAAGTGTTCGAGGTGACGGTCCACGAACTCGACGTCGACGCCCAATTCGTGTCGATTCCCGAATCGACGCGTCCGGTCATTCGATGGCCGTACCGATCCGGGGCCATCCACGCTCCGACCGGCGCGATCGTCCACCAGTTCCGTGAAGTGACACTGCACGGTCGACACACCCGAGTCGCGGACTTCGAACAGCCGGTGTTCGCGTGGCGCTAACGTGGCCGCAGGCCCGGGTGGGCAGACCACGACGAGCAGGACGAGAAGGAGGTGATCGCCGATGACGAACGATCGTGAGCTCGAGGTGTCGGATCGCATCGCGACCATCCCCAACCTGCTCAGCGCAGTCCGGCTGTTGGGCGTTCCTCTGTTCCTCTACCTCATGCTGGGCCCCGAGGCCGACGGGTGGGCGCTGGTGATCCTGCTCGTCAGCGGTGGAACCGATTGGCTCGACGGCAAACTGGCTCGCATGCTCGGTCAGGCATCGAAGCTGGGTGCCATCCTCGATCCGCTGGTCGATCGGCTCTACGTCGTCAGCACCCTGGTGGCGTTCGTTGTGCGCGGCATCATTCCCTGGTGGGTTGCAGCGATACTCATCGGGCGCGATGCCGTACTCGGATTGACGATGTTCGTCTATCGCCGCAGATCGCTCCCGCCTCCGGACGTCATCTACCTCGGTAAGGCCGCCACCTTCGTGGTGATGATCGCGCTGCCGGTCCTGCTGATCTCCGCCGGCAGCAATTCGGTGGCCGACGCTGCAGGACCACTCGGATACGCGTTGCTGATCTGGGGCACGGCGCTGTACGTCTGGACCGGTCTGCTGTACCTCGGTAAAGCGATCGCTGTCGCGAGGGCAGTCGAGCCGACTGTGGCCGGCACCTGACGGTGGAGCCTGCGGAACGACCGGAAAAACAGGTCAGGAGGAATCCCGTCCCGTCGCTGCTGACGTCATTGTTGACCGACCATCTGGACCCGGGATACGGCGCAGCGGCCGCCGAACGTACGGCACAGCACACCCGCAAGCCGCGGGTACCTGCGGCGCTCTGGTTGTTGGGCGGTGCCGTCGTGGTCGGGGTGATCTTCGGTATCGCGTTCTCGCAATTGGCTTCCGGCGCCGATGTGGACCGTGCAGGTTCCGATGCGTCGGCTGCTGTCCGCGCCGCGCAGGATCGCAGTGCCGAATTGGAGGCGACGCAACAGGCTCTGGCCGAGCAGGTGTCCTCGGAGCGTGACAGAGCCCTGCAGTCCGATGTCTCGGGCAGTGCGTTGCTGGACCGGTTGAGCGCTGTCGAATCCGCTGCGGGCATCGATTCGGTGTCCGGTCCCGGGCTCTCGGTCGTTGTCACCGAACCGGTGGCCGAGGACGGCGCGTCGGATCGGTCGGTTCGCCGGGGTTCGGGCGCGGCCGTGCTCGATCGAGACATCGCAGCGATCGTCAATTCGTTGTGGGTGAGCGGTGCCGAGGCGGTGTCGGTGGACGGTATTCGCGTCGGACCGAACGTGACCATCCGGCAGGCAGGCGGGGCAATGCTGTTGGACAATCGCCCTATCGACTCGCCTTACGAGATCGACGCGATCGGGCCGCCGCAGCGCATTCAGGTCCAGTTCGTCGTCAGTGACGCCTATCTGCGGATGAGCACGGTGGCGCAGTTGTACGGCGTCGGATTCACGGTGCGCCCGGCAACCGATCTCGAGTTCGGTCCCGCCGCTGTGAGAGAGTCGTTCCAGGCAGAGGAGGCAGGCCCACGATGACGGAGCACGATCCACCGAATGCCCTACCGGCCGAGTCCGACGTGCCGGTGTCGGCGGACGCCCCGATCACCCCCACCCACGGCGTCTACGCCCTCGCCGCAATTGCCGCACTGATCGTCGGGGTCGTCATCGGCACGGTCGCGGGTCCTCAGGTTCCGGCCGTGGTTGCGCCCTACCTGCCGATCGCCGTAGTCGCGGCGATCGACGCGGTGTTCGGCGGTGTTCGGGCTTTCCTCGACGGAATCTTCGACGCGAAGGTGTTCGTGATCTCGTTCGTCTTCAACGTCCTGGTCGCGGCCCTGATCGTGTGGCTCGGCGACCAGCTCGGGGTAGGAACTCAGCTGTCGACGGCCATTGTCGTCGTCCTCGGAATTCGTATCTTCGGCAACGCGGCCGCTCTGCGCAGACGTCTGTTCGGTGCCTAGATCATGACGGCAGGCGGCGGTAGGCACGGATGGCGCGCGCGACGTCCCGATGCAGAGGGGAGAAGGCGCGGAGCGGCATTCGGCGTTCTCGCACTCGCTCTGCTGTGCGTCCTGGGAATCGGCCTTGCCACGCAGGTACGAGAGGCGAGCACCACCGATGGCCTGGAGAACTCGAGGCCCGAGGACCTACTGGTCGTGCTGGACACCCTGACCCGTCGCGAGGCGTCCATCCGGGACGAGATCAGCACCTTGCAGGCCACTCTGGCAACGCTGCGCGAGTCCGGTTCGGGATCGGAGGCCGCAGTGGCGGAAGCCCAGGAACGATTGTCCGCGTTGTCGATTCAAGTAGGCACCGTCGCAGCCCAGGGGCCAGGCGTGACGCTGGTGATCGAGGACCCGAGCTCGGGTGTGGGATCCGAGGTGCTGCTGGACGCCATGCAGGAACTGCGCGCCGCCGGTGCCGAAGCACTCCAGCTCGAGGGCGGCGCAGATGCCGTCCGCATCGGCGTCGATTCGTGGATCGCCGGTTCCGCTGGTCGGGTGGTGGTCGACGGTCGAGAACTGCGAGCTCCGTACACCTTCACTGCAATCGGAGACCCGCCGACGCTCGCGTCGGCCCTGAACATTCCCGGCGGGGTCGTGGACACGGTGACTCGCAACGGTGCGACGTCGAACATCGCGCAGTCGGACCAGGTCACGGTGTCCGCCTTGCGGGACCCGCGCCCGCGTCAATACGCTCAGCCCGGTAACTGACCGCCCGCTCGCCCCGGGCCACGATCGAAGGGAATGCCGCGTTGAGCGACATCGACACACCAGCTGATCTGTACTACACCCCCGAGCACGAGTGGGTGCAGCGCACGGGGCCTGCAACGGTGCGCATCGGTATCACCGACTTCGCGCAAGCGCAGTTGGGCGACGTGGTGTTCGTTCAGCTTCCCTCGATCGGCGACACCGTCACTGCGGGCGAGTCTCTCGGCGAGGTCGAATCCACCAAGAGCGTGTCCGACGTGTTCAGCCCTCTGACCGCGAAAGTGGTTGCCGTGAACCAGGATCTGGACGGTGAACCGGAGAAGGTGAACTCGGGACCCTACACCGGAGGCTGGCTGATCGACCTCGAGGTTTCGACACCGGAGGAGTTGGACGCGGCACTGGCGCAGATGCTCGATGCCGCCGGATATGCTCTCATCACGGCCGAGTGATCGGCCGGCTGTCGACACCAGCCAACAGGCCACACGGCCCCCGCTGCGCAGGGTACGGTCGACACCGAGCGAATACCCTGTCGGGGCGAAGGTCCAGCAAGCTGTACGACGCTACGCAACACCGAACGCCAAGCAACACCTGATGTGAAGACCATGTACTGCGTTACCCGCGGCGTTCTCTGCCCCGGGTGAACGGACTGAGAAGGAGTAACGGTGAGCCAGAACGACAACGACAGCAACTACGGGGAGTCACCGGCAGAGACCACCTCGGTCTTCCGTGCAGATTTCCTGCAGGAGCTGGACAACTCCGCGGCCGCCCAGAGCACCGAAGCTCCGGTATCGGGTGTCGAGGGGTTGCCTGTCGGTGCCGCACTGCTCGTCGTCAAGCGAGGACCGAACGCCGGATCGCGGTTCCTGCTCGACCAGCCGACCACCTCGGCCGGTCGGCATCCCGACAGTGACATCTTCCTCGACGATGTCACCGTCAGCCGTCGGCACGCAGAGTTCCGGCAGGACGAGGACGACTTCCAGGTCGTCGACGTCGGCAGCCTGAACGGCACTTACGTCAACCGCGAGCCGGTCGACTCCGCTGTGCTGGCCAACGGCGACGAGGTCCAGATCGGCAAGTTCCGCCTGGTGTTCCTCACCGGACCGCGGGGCGGCAACGGATCTCAGGTCGGCGACGCGTCTGCGGGTGCAGGAAGCCAGTGACCGCCGTCGGGCAGCAGTCCAACGGGGGGATGTCGATTGGCTCCGTCCTCGATCGACTTCGGCCCGACTTTCCTGATGTCACCATCTCGAAGATCAGATTCCTCGAAGCCGAGGGGCTGATCTCGCCGGAGCGCACACCGTCGGGGTACCGGCGGTTCTCCATCGCGGATTGCGAGCGTCTGCGTTTCGTGCTGACCGCGCAGCGCGATCAGTACCTGCCGCTCAAGGTGATCAAGGAACAACTCGAAGCCATCGACCACGGGGTCGCCACCGTGGAGCGGGCCGATGCGTCGGTCAAGCGTCCGCGGTCGCTCACGGTTGCCGCGGGTGAGGTGTCCCCAGAGGAGTTCCTGCCCGATCGTGAGGTTCGTATCGCCAAAGCGGATCTACTCGCTCAGGCGGGGATCGACGATGCGTTTCTCACCGAGCTGCTGCGAGCCGGTCTGATCACCCCCGGGCAGGCCGGTTTCTACGACGACGGAGCCGTGACGCTCGCCCGAACGGCGCACGCGATGTTGCAGTTCGGTCTCGAAGTGCGCCACCTCCGCGCCTTCAAGCTCGCGGCGGACCGCGAAGCCGGCCTGGTCGCGCAGATCGCCGGACCCGTTGCCAAGGGACGAGACGCCGGTGCGCGCGATCGCGCAGAAGAAATGATTCGCGAGTTGGCCGCACTGTCCTTGACCTTGCACACCTGCCTGGTCAAAGCGGCGGTGCGCGGTGCACTCGATCGGTGACGCTCGCTCGCGTCGTTTCGAATTCCAATAGACTCGGCAGCGACGAGCTGAGCCAGTTGTCAGTGCAGCCCGGATTTCTCGAGGTGAGAGGCAGACACGATGAGTGAGATGCGTGTGGTCGGTATTCGTGTCGAACAGCCGCAGAACCAGCCCGTGTTGCTGTTGCGCGAGGCCGACGGCGACCGGTACCTCCCGATCTGGATCGGTCAAACCGAGGCTGCTGCAATTGCTTTGGAGCAGCAGGGTGTGCAACCCGCTCGGCCACTCACCCACGATCTCGTCAAGAATCTGATCTCGGCACTGGGGCACCAGCTCAAGGAGGTGCGCATCGTCGATCTGCAGGAGGGCACCTTCTACGCCGATCTCGTGTTCGACAAGGACATCAGAGTCTCCGCTCGGCCGTCGGATTCCGTTGCCATCGCTCTTCGGGCCGGGGTGCCGATCTTCGCCGAGGAGCCTGTGCTCGCCGAAGCCGGGTTGATCATGCCCGACGAGCGCGAGGACGAGGTCGAGAAGTTCAAGGAGTTCCTCGAATCGGTCTCTCCGGACGACTTCAAAGCCACCGACGGGTAACAGAAGAGTCTCAACCTCAACTTTAGGTTCAGGTTTACGGCGCGTTGCGTTGAATCTGCACGATCGTCCCCATAACGTTCGTGCCAGTGAAGTTCATCGCCGCCGCTGGACCGATCCGGTGCAGTTCACGCCTCTTCGACACCTGTCGAGGCGTACTCTGGCCTGGTACACGGTATGACTTCACGCGAGTACACCGAGACATTTTCCAGTGTCTCGGACGGATCGCAGTACTGACTCGATCCGAACGCAGTGAGACATCCGAGAGGGAGCAGTCAGTGGGAGATCAGCCGCAGCAGCATCACGGCAGTCGAGGTTCCGAAGCCGCAGGCCGGACCGAGGACACGCCGGTCGGTGCCGATGCTCGGGTCGACACCCCCGAACAGGCGTCGAGCGCCCGAATCGAAGCGCCCCAGGACATTCAGCCGGGATTGTTCCCGGACGACTCCGTGCCCGACGAACTCGTGGGCTACCGCGTGCCGAGTGCCTGCCAGATCGCCGGCATCACCTACCGTCAGCTCGATTACTGGGCCCGCACCGGGCTCGTCGTCCCGTCGATCCGCGGCGCAGCGGGTTCGGGAAGCCAGCGGCTGTACTCGTTCAAGGACATGCTGGTCCTCAAGATCGTCAAGCGGCTGCTCGATACCGGTATCTCGCTGCAGAACATCCGAGTCGCAGTCGATCACCTGCGCCAGCGTGGCGTGGGCGATCTCGCCAACATCACGCTGTTCTCCGACGGCACCACCGTCTACGAGTGCACCTCGGCAGAAGAAGTTGTCGACCTGCTCCAAGGCGGGCAGGGCGTGTTCGGCATCGCCGTGAACGGTGCAATGCGCGAGCTCACCGGCACCATCGCCGACTTCCCGGCCGAACGTGCCGACGGCGGTGAAAGCCAGCCGAGCCCCGAGGACGAGTTGGCCTCGCGACGCAAGAATCGCGCGAGCCGCAAGACCGGCTAGACTTTCCCCGTCGCGCCCGCGCGGGAGAGTTCCGAGGCATCCAGTCTCGGACGCCGAAGGAGCAATACCTCCCCGTCAATCTCTCAGGCACACGGACCGTGTGGGCTTCGACAACTCTGGAAAGTGGTGGGAGCACCCACCCGCCCAAGGGGAAAGGTGCCGGCGCGCCGAAGTGGCGCGCCGTGTCCGACCGAATCTCTCAGGCGCACGCGTCAGCGGGCACACGACAGAGGGGGAGGAGCGGCCGGAGCGTATGCCTCGGTCGTCCGACGCCTCGTCTTTCCGGCACCTGGGAGCACATCGTGACCGACCGAACCGCTTCGCCCGCACACACTTTCGTGGACCGTCACATCGGCCCGGACCTGACCGAGTTGGTTCGCATCCTCGACACGATCGGCGTCGCCTCGCTCGACGAGCTGGCCCGCAAGGCCGTTCCGTCCTCGATCCTCGACACCGTGGTCGACGGCGTTCCCGACGGCTTGGCGATGCTTCCGCCTGCGCTGAGCGAGCACGAGGTGCTTGCCGCACTGGCCGACCTCGCCGGGCAGAACACCGTGGCGACGTCGATGATCGGCCTCGGCTACTACGACACGCTGACCCCGCCGGTGCTGACCCGGGGCATTCTGGAGAACCCGGCCTGGTACACCGCGTACACGCCGTATCAGCCCGAAATCAGCCAGGGGCGACTCGAAGCGCTGCTGAACTTCCAGACCATGGTTGCCGACCTCACCGGCATGGACGTGGCGAATGCATCGATGCTCGACGAGTCGACGGCGGCCGCCGAATCCATGACCTTGATGCGTCGCGCGAACAGGGCATCGAAGTCGCCTCGACTACTGGTCGATTCCGACATCTTCCCGCAGACCGTGGCCGTATTGGCCACTCGCGCCGAGCCGTTGGGGATCGAACTGGTCTACGCCGATCTGACCGACGGCCTCCCCGACGGAGAATTCTTCGGTGTCCTGGCCCAGCTGCCCGGAGCGTCGGGCCGTCTGGTCGATCACACGGCGATCATCGAGGCCGCGCACGAGCGCGGCGCGCTGGTTGCCGTGGGAGTGGACCTGCTCGCTGCCACCGTGGTGACTCCGCCCGGTGAGATCGGTGCGGACGTCTGCTTCGGAACCACCCAGCGATTCGGCGTTCCGATGGGATACGGCGGACCGCACGCCGGCTACCTCGCAGTGCGATCCGGTCATTCCCGTCAGCTACCCGGCCGTCTGGTCGGGGTCTCGCTCGATGCGGACGGTCACAGCGCCTACCGACTGGCGCTGCAGACCCGCGAGCAGCACATCCGCCGCGAGAAGGCCACCTCCAACATCTGTACCGCTCAGGTCCTGCTGGCCATCGTCGCTGCGATGTACGCCAGCTACCACGGCGCAGACGGACTGCGGGCCATAGCAACTCGGGTGAATACGCATGCTCGAACCGTGGCGGCAGGTCTGCGGGCAGCGGGTATCGACGTGGTGCACACGGAATTCTTCGACACCGTCCTCGCTGCCATCCCGGGTGGCGCTCAGGCCGTCGTCGACGGTGCCAAGCAGCGTGGCATCAATCTGCGGCTGGTCGACGCCGACCACGTGGCCGTCGCGTGCGACGAGGCGACGACGCCCGAGCACATCGCGAACGCGCTCGCCGCGTTCGGTGCAGAACCCGCCGGTTCCGGGGCCGTGTCGTTGCCCGCGAACACGACTCGCACCTCGGAGTACCTCACGCACCCGGCCTTCACCCGGTACCGCACCGAGACCGCCATGCTGCGCTATCTGCGTGCGTTGTCCGACAAGGACATTGCGCTCGATCGCAGCATGATTCCGCTGGGCTCGTGCACGATGAAGCTGAACGCGACCGCGGAGATGGAGTCCATCACCTGGCCGCAGTTCGCCCGTCAGCACCCCTTCGCCCCGTCCTCGGACGTGCCCGGACTGCTGCGGGTGATCGCCGACCTGGAACGGTGGCTGGTGGACATCACCGGCTACGACGCGGTCAGCCTGCAGCCCAACGCGGGAAGTCAAGGCGAGTACGCGGGTCTGCTCGCCATTCGTCGCTACCACCTCGGCAACGGTGATGCCGAGCGCACCGTGTGCCTGATCCCGTCGAGCGCCCACGGAACCAACGCAGCCTCGGCGGTGATGGTGGGCATGCGCGTGGTGGTCGTGGCCTGCCGGCCCAACGGCGACGTCGACGTCGACGACCTGCGCGCCAAGATCGCCGAGCACTCCGACACCCTGGCCGCGATCATGATCACCTATCCGTCAACCCACGGCGTGTACGAGCACGAGATCTCCGAGATCTGTGCAGCGGTCCACGACGCGGGCGGTCAGGTGTACGTCGACGGTGCCAACCTCAACGCTCTCGTCGGGCTGGCACGCCCCGGCCGATTCGGCGGCGACGTCAGCCACCTGAACCTGCACAAGACATTCTGCATCCCGCACGGAGGTGGCGGGCCCGGGGTCGGACCCATCGGTGTGCGGTCGCACCTGCAGCCGTACCTGCCGGGTCACCCACTGGCCCCGCAGCTCGGTTCGGGACCGACGGTGTCCGGTGCCCCCTACGGCAGTGCCTCGATTCTCACGATCACGTGGGCCTACATCGCGATGATGGGTGCGACGGGGCTGCGGCAGGCGACGTTGACGGCGATCGCGTCTGCCAACTACATCGCCCGTCGCCTCGACGAGTACTTCCCGGTGCTGTACACCGGCGACAACGGCATGGTTGCCCACGAGTGCATCCTCGATCTGCGAGGCCTGACCAAGGACACCGGAGTCACCGTCGACGACGTTGCGAAAAGGTTGGCGGACTACGGCTTCCACGCGCCCACGATGAGCTTCCCGGTGCCGGGAACGCTGATGGTCGAGCCGACCGAGAGCGAGAATCTCGAGGAGATCGACGCGTTCTGCGATGCGATGATCGCCATCAGGGGAGAGATCGATCGCGTCGGATCGGGCGAATGGACGGTCGAGGACAATCCTCTTCGAGGTGCACCGCACACCGCTCGGAGTCTGGTTGCCGAGTGGGATCACCCGTACTCACGGGAACTCGCTGCCTACCCGGCGGGCTACGACCGTCCCAAGGTGTGGCCCGCGGTGCGTCGCATCGACGGTGCCCACGGTGATCGCAATCTGGTGTGCTCGTGCCCACCGACCGAGGCGTTCGCCTGAGCCGAGAACAGAGCCCGCCACGTCGACGTGGCGGGCTCTGTCGTCTTCGCGTCGGAGGCTTCAGCCCCGGGTGAGCTCGAGCATCGCGATCTCGGGCGGAGCGGCGACGCGGACCGGTGGACCCCACGCACCCGCGCCGCGGGTGGTGTACAGCGTGGTGTTGCCGATCGTGTCCAGCCCTTCGACACTGGGCTGCTGTAGCGGCACCAGATAACGGATCGGCCAGATCTGACCCCCGTGCGTGTGCCCGGACACCTGCATGTCGACTCCGAAGTCCGATGCCTCCACTGCCTGCAACGGCTGGTGTGCCATCAGTAGTACGAATCGATCGGGATCGATCCCGTCCAATGCCGCGGCGAGATCGGGTTCGTACGGGGCCGGTGCGGTGGCGTCGTTGATGCCGGCGATATCGATTGCAGCGTCGCCACGAGTGATCGTCGCGCGTTCGTTGCGCAGAACGTCGATGCCGAGCGTCGACCAGAAGTCGAGCCATTCGCCGCCGTCGCCCGCGTAGAACTCGTGGTTGCCGCTGACGGCGAACACGCCGAGCGGGGCGTCGAGGTCGCGGAGCGGCTCGAGATCTGCTCCCACCAGAGCAACCGTGCCGTCGATGAGATCGCCGTCGAGCAGCACGACATCTGGATTCTGGGCGTTGATCGAATCGACGACCTCACGAACGAAATCCGCGCCGCGGGAGGGACCGGCGTGCAGATCCGACACCAACGCCACTCGGACTCCGTCGAATTCGGTCGGTAGCCGGTCGAGTGCTACGTCGGTGTTCGTCGCACGCGGAGTTGCCGCCTCGACGAGTCCATACCCCACTGCAACCACGCTGACGAGTGCCACCGCCGCCGATCCGATCCGCGACACCCGCAGTCGAACAGCGGACGAATCGCGTTTACGAGCCGCGAACACCACTCTCACGACGGTGCAGACCACGGCCACCAGAATCGTTCCCAGGAACAGGTACAGCACCACGGCGAGCCAACTGAGGCCGACGAAGGCGGGTCCTCGTGCCCAGGACGGATCGAACTCCACGCCGCTGCCGAAACCGATCACCGCACCCAGCCACAGCAGTGCCAGTGCAGCATCGACAGCTCGTTTGGGACGTGTCGGCATCCTGGTCAAGGAGAGAAACCGCCAGTGCAGGAACAGGGTGATGAGGAGTAGAAAAACGCAGACAAAAATTACACGAGACATGTTCTAGTACAGCAACTTTCCGAGTAGATCGATGAATTCCGGTGAATCGGACGTCGGTACGGTCGTGGCAGTGCCGCCGGTACGGGCCGCGATGTCGGTGAACGCAGTCGCGTCGGGGTTGTCGCCGATCATCACCACGTTCACTGCGACCGGACGCGCGGCATCGGACACCGAGTTCAGGTCGGTGAGCAGTTCCTCGGGGGACATGGGCGAATCGTCCGGTCCATCGGTGACGAGGACCACCGAATTCACCCGGCCCGGAACGTATCCGGCCACAGCATCGGCGTACGCGACCAGCACGGATGCGAACGTGAACGACGCACCCGCGGGCGTCGACGCGGCCGCGCTGGATTCCAGAGCAGCCCGCCTGGACGTCGGCCCGATCGCAGCCGACATCGGCCCGGTCGGAACGTCGACCCGGAAGGGGAGTGAATTGTCCAGATCCTCGCCGAAGCTCCACAGCCCCAGCTCGGTGGCGTCGGGCACTCGCTGGAACTGCTCGCCGAGAGCGCGAACCGTGTTCTGCAGCCGAGTCGCGCTGCCTTCGGACGTGCCCATCGACTCGGATACGTCGAGCAGCACCGTGGCGCGGCGCGGCAGGACCGGGCTTCGCAGCACGGCCAGCAGTGCGTCGGCCACCGATCCGGAAGGAGCAGCGAGGGCATCGGCGTCCTGGGTCTCGCCGACGCCGAAGCCCGCATCCGTGAGCAATTGCGCACCGTCCGGCTGCCGGACGAAATCGACGAACGCGGCGGCCGCCCGAGTCGATGTCTCGTCGCCGGAGAGTACGGCCGCGGGATGATCGGCAACGGGAGTGGGGCCCTGAGGTTCGACGGCGGTCAACGTCGACGAATCGGTCGATGCCAGTTGCTGCTCGGTGACCGGGACCGCGTGGACGGGGGCATCGGAGCCGGGCGCGTTCTCCAGTGCCGCGAGCGCGTCGTAGGTGGTGGATTCGGACGTCGCGGAGGCTCCGGTGTCGGTGACGGCCAGCTCCGACACGGCCGAGACCACTTCTCTGGACGAGGCCTGTTCCAGGGTCAATTCGCTGGTCGGATCTTCGCGTATCCCGGCAGCGATTGCGGCGAGCGCCAGTGTGGTTGCGCCGGAATCGGATCCGGTCGGTAGTGCGAGACGGAGTGCGCCCCACTCGCCGAGGCCGAATGCCTGCGGATCACGTTGCAGGCGGACCAGGTCGGCCCAACTTGCCGTGGCCAGAGCGTCGGCCACGGCAGACGGCACTGCGAGCACTACCGGACTCGACGCCAGTGGCCGCGGGGTGCCGTCGACTGCCCCGCGGTCGGTCACGGCCTCCACGTCACCCGACGATCGAGGTATCCACAGGCCCGGCCGAGCACCGAGTGCGCCGACGTCCCAGTTGTCGATACCGGCGTTCAATGCCGTCCGCACAGCATCGGAGGCGGTAGCTCGAACCCGCACCGTCACACAGTGATCTCGCACCACCGGTGCGGTGTCGTTGAACCGGGAAGCCAGTTGTTCGACGGGTCCGGAGATGTCGGGATCGGCGGCGACAGTGAGCACCGCCGATCCCTCCACACATGTGTCGGCAGCTTCGACCCCTTGGTCGAATATACGATCCCGCAGTTGAAACCATCCGAAGACGGCCGCGACCAGCACCGCGATCGTGATCACGACGATCACGGGTCCGGCGGCTATCGAACGCCCGCGCCCTGTGTTCCGATGTTCACCCACGTGATCGACAAGTCCGTCAGGCGTTGACGGCCTTGTACTCCCGTCGGCGACGATGCAGGATCGGCTCGGTGTAGCCGTTGGGCTGGCTGGTGCCCTGGAAGATCAGGTCACTGGCAGCCTGGAAGGCGATGTTGGTGTCGAAGTCGGGAGCCAACGGCTTGTACGTCGGATCGGCTTCGTTCTGGCGGTCCACCACCGGTGCCATCCGCTTCAGCGACTCGCGCACCTGGTCTTCGGTGACGATGCCGTGGCGCAGCCAGTTCGCGATGAACTGACTCGAAATACGCAGCGTTGCACGGTCTTCCATGAGTGCGATGTCGTTGATGTCGGGCACCTTCGAGCAGCCGACGCCGTGGTCGATCCACCGCACCACGTAGCCCAGGATCGATTGCGAGTTGTTGTCGAGCTCGTTCTGCTTCTCCTCGTCGGTCCAGTCCGTGGACGGCGCGAGAGGAATTTCGAGAATGTCGTCGACGCTGGCCCGCTTGGCCTGTGCGATCTCGTGCTGGCGGGCGAAAACATCGACCTTGTGATAGTGCAGGGCATGCAAGGTCGCAGCGGTAGGTGAGGGAACCCACGCGGTGTTGGCTCCGGCCTTGGGGTGGCCGATCTTCTGCTCGAGCATGTCGTGCATCAGATCGGGCATGGCCCACATGCCCTTACCGATCTGCGCCTTGCCTTCGAGGCCTGCAGCCAGACCGGTGTCGACGTTGAAGTCCTCGTAGGCCGCGATCCACTTCTCGCCCTTCATCGCGCCCTTGCGTACGACGGGACCCGCCTCCATCGAGGTGTGGATCTCGTCGCCGGTGCGGTCGAGGAAGCCGGTGTTGATGAACACGACCCGCTCGGATGCGGCCTGGATGCACGATTTGAGGTTGACCGTCGTGCGGCGTTCCTCGTCCATGATGCCGACCTTGAGTGTGTTGGTCGGAAGGCCGAGGACCTGCTCGACACGGCCGAACAGCTCCGCGGTGAACGCGACCTCGTCCGGTCCGTGCATCTTGGGCTTGACGATGTACAGCGAACCGGTGCGTGAGTTGGACAGCACGTTGTCCGAGGTCAGCGAGTGCATACCGGCCAGCGAGGTGAACAGCGCGTCGAGAATTCCCTCGGGCACCTCGTTGCCGTCGGCATCGAGGATCGCATCCGAAGTCATCAGGTGACCGACGTTGCGGACGAACAGCAGCGAGCGACCGTGCAGTGTCAGTTCCGAACCGTCGACCGAGGTGTAGGTGCGGTCCTTGTTCATCGCACGAGTGAAGCTCTTGCCACCCTTGGAGACTTCCTCGGTCAAGTCGCCCTTCATCAGACCGAGCCAGTTGCGGTAGCCGAGGACCTTGTCGTCCGCATCGACTGCAGCGACGGAGTCCTCGAAGTCCATGATGGTGGTGACAGCGGACTCGAGCAGAACGTCCTTGACTCCCGCGCCGTCGGTCTTGCCGATCGGGCTCTCGGGGTCGATCTGGATCTCGAAGTGCAAGCCGTTGTGGACGAACAGGATCGCCGACGGCGCATCCGGGGTGCCCTGGTAGCCGAGCAGCTGTGACGGATCCTTCAGCCCGACGGTGCTTCCGTCGGCGAGAGTCACCGTCAGAGACGCTGCGTCGACGACGTATCCGGTGGTACCGACGTGCGAACCGGAACTCAGGGGCAACGCTTCGTCGAGGAAGTCCCGCGCGAAGGCGATGACCTTGTCGCCGCGGACCCTGTTGTAGCTGGTGCCCTTCTCGGCACCGTCGGTCTCGGGAATGGCATCGGTTCCGTAGAGAGCGTCGTACAGCGAGCCCCACCGTGCGTTGGACGCGTTGATCGCGAACCGGGCATTGAGCACCGGCACGACGAGCTGCGGTCCGGCCGTGGTGGTGATCTCGGTGTCGACACCGGAGGTGCTGATCTGGAAGTCGGCCGGCTCGTCGAGCAGGTAGCCGATCTCCTTCAGGAATGCCTTGTACGCGGCGCGGTCGTAGTTCGGCCCCGCGTGCTCACCGTGCCAGGCGTCGACCTTGCCCTGGATCTCGTCGCGGACAGCGAGCAACGACTTGTTCTTGGGAGCGAGATCGGCGATCAGCGACGCGGCACCGGTCCAGAAGGCATCCGAATCCACTTCGGTACCCGGCAGCGCCTCCTTCTCGACGAAATCGAATAGGACCTTGGCGACCTGAAGTCCACCAGCCTGCACACGATCGGTCATGAATTCCTCACTCTTTCCGGTCATGGACACCGGTGACCGGTGTCCCCACGACAACGCTGTCGATGTTACTCGGCGGTAGGTCCGACGCCGAACTCGCCGCCGATCAGTAAATTCTGGCATCGAGCGATCAACGCCGAGCGCAGAGGTGCCGCTTCGCTCGACAACTCTCCCTGCGCGCGCACATATTCCGCTCGTCCGGCCGCGGTCTCTATTCGAATGGGTTCGAGATCGTAGTCACTCAGGTCGTACGGGCTCGCGCGCATGTCGATCGTTCGCGCGTGCAGAGCCAGCTCGAAGCAGTCGGTGAGAAACTCGGAATCGATCAGCGGTCCCAGCTTGTAGCACCACTTGTACAGATCCATCGAGGCGTGAATGCACCCGGGTTGCTCGGATGTCAGACGCGACTCCGCCGACAGCGTAAGAGCATTGCGCGGCGCAGCATCGGGAGTGAAGAAGCGGAAGGCGTCGTAGTGAGTGCACCGCAACGTCATCGAATCGACCACGGCATCGGTTCCGTCGTGTCCCAGACGCAGTGGCACCTGCTCGTGACGCTGCGCCGACGTTCCCCCGCGGTAAACCATCGCCCACTCGTGCAGTCCGAAACATCCGAGCACCGGCGGCCTGTCTCGGGTGGCGGAGAGCAGGCCGAGGGTGAATTCGATGCTCGATCGTCGACGCTCGACCAGATCCGACCGCACCCGAAAACCCGGGCCGTCGGCGGTGTCCACCTGCTCGTAGGACGCGAACTCCGCGTAGTCACGCGCACGATCGCCGGTGAGTACGACGCCGTGACCTGGATTCCATCGGCGTAGCTGACCCGGGCGGTGACTGTAGTAGGTGAACAGAAAATCGAGCACCGGATGGACGCCGCCGTGGCCCCGGTCGGTCAGATAATCACCGACGAGGTTCTCCACCCGCGCCGTATGCGCAGCACGACGAGCGGTCCACTGCCCTTCGCTCACCAACGTCGAATTGGGCATTCACGCGTTCCGTGGGGGAGTGGTCGCAGGCTTGAAGTTGGACGACGATTGACCCGGACGGGGACCGGCCACCCGGTGTGTGCCGTCCCGAACCGTACCGACGAACTCCTCGACCAGGTCCTCGAGCGCGACGATACCGACCGTGGCACCGGTCGCGTCGTGCACGGCACCGAGGTGGCTGCTGGCCCGACGCAACTTGGTCAACGCGTCGTCGAGCACCGTGTCGATGGAGACCACCGGCAGTGCTCGCACTTCAGTGCGGGGAATGACCGTGTCCGGTCCTGCCGACTCGTCGGCCATGTCGTCGAGTACGTCCTTGAGGTGCAGGTAGCCCACAAGTGCACCCGAGGCGTCGCGAACCGGATAGCGCGAGAATCCCGTTTCGATGACGGCTCGTTCGACCGAGCCCAGGGTGGGTCCGAGGGTGTGATCGGGACCGGACAACTCGATACTGCGAACCTGGTGCGAGGGAATCAGAACCTCACCCACCGTTCGGCCGGACGTCTCGAGCGCCTGCCGCAATCGTCGATGCTCCTCGGCGTCGATCAATCCCTCGGATCGTGATTCGCCGATCATCTGCGACAACTCGACCGCCGACACCGACGAACTCAGCTCGTCCTTGGGTTCGATCCGCAGCAGTCGAAGGGTGAGGTTGGCGCACATGTTGTAGAACGAGATCAGCGGCAGCGCCACCTTGATGAACAGCAGATGGATGGGCACCAGAATCATGGCGGTGCTCTCCGGGCCCGCGATGGCGATGTTCTTGGGCACCATCTCGCCGACGAGAATGTGCAGCACGACCACGAGCGTCAGCGCGATGGCGAAGGCGATCGGATGCAGGAAGGACTCGGGAATGCCGACTGCCTCGAGCGGAACCTCGATCAGGTGTGCCACCGCGGGCTCCGCCACGCGACCGAGAAGGATCGAGCAGATCGTGATGCCGAGCTGTGCGGCGGCGAGCATCTGCGACAGGTTCTGACCGGCCTCGATCACGCTCTGGGCGCGCTTCTTGCCTTGCGCGAGCAGAGCTTCGAGGCGATCCCGCCGAGCCGAGATCAGTGCGAACTCGGCGCCGACGAAGAATGCGTTGCCGGCGAGCAGCAGAACAGCGAGACCGACTCCGAGGAAATTACCCACCGATCTCACCGTCCGATCTCATCCGAGCCACCGCTGCCGCGTCGACGGGCAGGAGCACCACCCGGTCGATGCGGCGGCCGTCCATACGAATCACCCGTGCCACCCAACCGCCGTCTCGTTCGAGCGGATCCTCGTTGGCCGGGGGAGGCAACAGAACTGCGTCCCCCTCGGTCGGAATGCGACCCAACTCGGTCAGTACCAGACCGCCGATGGTTTCGTACTCGCCCTCCGGCGCGGAATACCCCGTGGCCGACGCGACCTCGTCGATACGCAGCAGGCCTGCGCAATCCCATCCGTCGCCCGACCTGGAGACGTCAAGCTCCGGCTCGTCGTGTTCGTCGCGCACGTCACCGACGATCTCCTCGATCAGATCCTCCATCGTGACCATGCCCGCGGTGCCGCCGTACTCGTCGACGACGAGCGCGACCTGCATACCGTCGGCGCGTACCCGTTCCATCACCGCGTCGCCGTCGAGGCTGGACGGTACGACAGGAACGTCGCGTGCCAGGGACTCGACCGTCGTCGAGCGACGGTGCGCTCCGGCGACGGTGAACGCATGCTTGATGTGAACGACGCCGATGGTGTCGTCCAGATCGCCGTCGACCACCGGAAAGCGCGAGAAGCCGGTCCGCGCCGCCGTTTCGATCAAATCGGCCACCGTGGCGTCGGTGGCGAGCGTTTCGATCTTGACTCGTGGCGTCATCAGTTCCTCGGCCGTGCGATCACCGAACTGCAACGATCGATCGACCAGTCGGGCGGTGTTCTCGTCGATCGATCCCTGCCGCGCCGACGTGCGGACCAGCGAACCCAGTTCCTGCGGCGATCGCGCGGATCTCAGTTCTTCCGCCGGTTCGATCCCGAGCCGGCGTACCAGCCAGTTCGCCGAGCCGTTGAGCCCGTTGATGGCCCATTTGAAGACCAGTGAGAACCCGGCCATTGCACCGGCGGTGACACGAGCGGTCGACATCGGTTTCGCAATGGCGATGTTCTTGGGAACCAGCTCACCGAAGATCATCGAGAACGACGTGGCCAGGATCAGCGCCACCGCGAGCGAGATGCCTGCGGAGAGGGTCTCGGATGCGCCCAGCGCGTCGGCCAGCGGCCGAATGAAGCCGGCCAGCACGGGTTCGGCCAGGTAACCGGTGATCAGTGTCGTGATGGTGATGCCGAGTTGGGCACCGGACAGCTGAAACGACAGTGTCTTGTGAGCGTGCAATACCTGGCGTGAGCGCAGGTCGCCGTTGTCGGCCTGTGACTCGACCGCACTGCGTTCGAGAGCGGTCAGAGAGAACTCGGCCGCAACGAACAGTGCGGTCCCGGCCGTCAGAGCGACGAAACCGAGCAGGCTGACGATGGTCAGAAGAAGTGCCACGCGTCAGCTCCGCCTGAGCCGGGACCGTCGAAGCTGGGACAGGAGCATCGCGCCGCCGGAATGCACGTGGTTGCCGGAATCTGAGTCGCCGGGTCTCTCTCCCGGCTCGATAGAGGATCCCTCCGAAGTGGAACCGTCGTCGTGTTGTTCCGCAGTTGCCGCTACGGCAACCGAGATAGTGGGTGCCTCGGGCACCTGATTCCCTTCTGTCCGGTTCGCGATGTGGTCCCACCCCGTGAGGAGCCGACCGTTCCGCCACACGTCGGGAATCGAATGCTCGAATGTCCGACGAGTGACGAGCGCGAACAACTGTGTTTGCTGTGGGTGAGTCTAACCGTGCCCGACCGTCACCACCCGGAGGGCAGGGGCCGTCCTTCGGCGAATCCGGCAGCGGACTGGACTCCCAGAACTGCTCGTTCGGCCAACTCCGGCAGCGAACGGGCACCCGCATACGTGCAGGTACTGCGAACTCCGGCACAGATGTGATCGATCAGGTCCTCGACACCGGGCCGATCGGGATCGAGGCGCATCCGCGAACTGGAAATGCCCTCCTCGAACAAGGCCTTGCGAGCCCGGTCGAACGCCCCATCGGTGGCGGTACGAGCGGCAACGGCTCGCTTGGACGCCATACCGAAGCTCTCCTTGTACCGATTGCCGGATGCGTCCACCCGCAGGTCGCCCGGCGACTCGTACGTGCCGGCGAACCACGAGCCGATCATGACGTTCGCAGCGCCGGCAGCCAGTGCGAGAGCAACGTCACGTGGGTGGCGTACACCGCCGTCGGCCCACACCGAAGCCCCGAGTTCGGCTGCCGCAGCCGAACAATCGGCGACAGCCGAGAACTGGGGGCGTCCGACGCCGGTCATCATGCGTGTCGTGCACATCGCTCCCGGCCCGACACCGACCTTGACGATGTCCGCGCCCGCCTCCACCAGATCGCGCGTCCCCTGCGCGGACACCACATTGCCGGCCGCCAGGGGAACGCCGAGATCGAGGGAGCGCACGGCAGCGAGGGCTTCGAGCATCTTCTGCTGATGCCCGTGAGCGGTGTCCATCACGAGCACATCGGCCCCGGCCTCGACCAGTGCGGTCGCCTTCTCGGCCACGTTGCCGTTGATGCCGACCGCAGCAGCGATACGGAGGCGACCCGACGCGTCGACTGCAGGCGCGTAGATTCCGGTTCTGATCGCGCCGGTCCTGGTGACCACACCTGCCAGGGAGCCGTCGTTCTCGACGACGACGGCGAGGTGGGCGTGTGCCGCCTCCATCAGCTCGAAAACTTCCTTGGGCGACGCGTGGCGAGGGGCTCGCACGAAATCGGCCGACGCCACGGAACTGAGCCGCGCGAATCGGTCGACGTCGGCGCAGGCACCCTCGGACACGACTCCGATCGGCTTGCCGTGTTCGACGATCACGACCGACCCGTGTGCACGCTTGTGCATCAGCGCCAAGGCATCGGACACGGATGCGTTGGGGCCGAGGACGACCGGTGTGTCCGCGATCAGGTCGCGACTCTTGACGAATGCGACGGTTTCGGCGACGGCTTCGGTGGGGAGATCCTGCGGGATCACTGCGATCGCTCCGCGACGTGCGACGGTTTCGGCCATACGCCGACCCGACACCGCCGTCATGTTCGACACGACGATCGGAATGGTCGTTCCCGAGCCGTCGACCGTACTGAGGTCGACATCGAATCGCGACGTGACGTCGGTTCGGTTGGGGACGAGGAAGACATCGTCGTAGGTGAGATCGTAGGGCGGCTGATGACCATCGAGGAACTGCACGTTGATCGAGACTACCGGTCGGGCTGGATCGGCGGGGTCGACGCCCCGTCCACCGTCTCCCTTTCGATGCGAGTCGACGCCTGGGTCTGAGACAGTCGAATCGTCGCGGCGATCATGACGGACACCGCTACGGCGATGACGGCGAGGGAAGCCCCGTCGGTTCTGATTCGCTCGTCCAGGACCGTGATGCCGATGAACGCAGCGCCGAGGGGCTCGCCGATCGTGACGGCAGGCATGGACGCGGACAGCGGACCGACTTGAAACGCGCGTTGTTGGAGGTAGAAGCCGAGAACTCCCGATCCGACGAGGGCGTAGGTCTGCCAGGCCGTCAACGCGCCGAACCTCTCGTTCTCCACGAGGTCGGTGACCAACTTCGTCAGAGCCGCGGCCAGACCGAACAGCAACCCTCCAGCGGCTCCGAGCAACAGGGCCCGCACACCGGGGGCGGTCAGGAGCAGACCTCCCACTGCTGCGCCGCCGATCACGACCGCGGCGACGATCAGAGGAACGATCCAGTCGGACAGAGGGGCGTCGGTGTCACCTTCGCTGGGGTCGCCGACCACGATGAACACCGCGAGGGCGGCGGCAAGCAGGAATGCGAGCACCCACGTCGAAGCAGGGAGAACCCGGCCCGCCAATTTCGCCGACATCGGGAGTGCGAACAGCAGGGCGGTGACGAGCAACGGCTGCACGACCAGGACCGAACCGACCCACAGTGCAGCGATCTGAACGGCGTAGCCGCCCCCGTCGCCGAGTACGCCCACCCACCATCTGGGGCTTCGGATCAGAGCCGAGAGCAGTGACGTTCCCTCGGGGACCGACGCCGCGGCGCTCTGCTGTGCCACCGACGCACAGGCGAACAGGAATGCCGAAACCAGGGCGAGCGCGATCGACAACCACGAGGCGGTCACCCGCGTCGTCCTCTGTTGCCGCCCCGCCTGCCCCCGGTCCGCTCGCCTCGCTCGTGTCGGACGGGCGCAGCACCGCGCCGCGATCCACGTTGTGCCGGTGCTTCGACCGCTTCGGCCGGGAGCGGCCTGCCGATGGGTGTACGCGCCCCGGTCAATCGACGCCACGAGGTGGGATCGCTCTCGGTGTCGACCACCGTTGCCGAGACACCGGCATCGCCCGCCATCGCGCACACGTGATCCACCTGTTCGGCCGTAGCCAACGTCACGACGGTTCCGCTGGATCCGGCGCGGGCGGTGCGACCTGCGCGATGCACGTAGTCCTTGGAATCCAGTGGTGGGTCCACGTGGACCACGAGGCTGACGTCGTCGACGTGAACCCCACGTGCCGCGACATCGGTCGCGATCAGCGCAGTCGATGCGCCGTCGCCGAAGGCGGCCAGCGAACGTGTGCGGTGCGCCTGAGTCTTGTTGCCGTGCAACGACGATACCGATACACCCAGCCGGCGACAGTCGTCGGTGAGCCGGTCGACCGCGTGAGTGGTGCGGACGAACAGCAACGTGCGACCGTCCCTGTTGGCAAGTGCCGCAGCTACTTCTGTCTTGCGGGCAGCATCGACTCGAAACACGTAATGTGCGATGTCGGGTTCGCTCACCGACTCCGCGGTGGAATGTTCGGCCGGATCGCTGAGGAACTTCTCGACCAGGCGGTCGACGTCTCCGTCCAGGGTCGCCGAGAACAGCAACCGCTGGCCGCCGGTCGGTGTCGCAGCGAGAAGTGAATCGACCTGGGGCAGAAAGCCCATGTCCACCATGCGATCTGCCTCGTCTATCACGGTGACCTCCACCCGATTCAACGTGATCGAACGACGCTCGAGGAGATCGTTGAGGCGACCGGGTGTGGCCACCACGATGTCGATTCCGCGCTGTATCTCTCGGACATTGCGCTCGAGCGGAACGCCGCCGACCACGCCGACGCTGCGCAGGCCGAACGTCGCACCATGGATGTCGAGCACTTCCTGGATCTGGAGCGCGAGTTCGCGAGTGGGAGCCAGCACGAGTCCACGCGGTGCACCGGGCTCGCTGCGTCGGCCGGCAAGCCGCACGAGCAGCGGAAGCCCGAACGCGAGAGTCTTGCCGGATCCGGTCGGAGCACGGCCCAGCACATCGCGGCCCGCGAGCGCATCGGGCAGGGCGGCGGACTGGATCGGAAACGGCTCGGAGACACCCGCTTTCCTGAGCGAGTGCACGAGAACCACGGGCAGTCCCAGTTCTGCGAACGATCGAACGGATTGACCCGGCATGGCTGTGACCATACCGCTGCGTCGGCCGTGCGTCGGAATCCTCTTGTCGGTGCCCCGCGCAATACTCGGGGCAGAACGCATGTTCGATCGGCGTTCGACACCGTGATTGCCGAGGGGGCGATCGCACGCAGAGTGTGGGGGAGCTATGTGCAAGATGTGTCAGGGCTACAGCGTCGACGAGTACATCGAGGGCGTGATACGCACCATCGACAGGTGTGGCTGGGCCCTGCAGTACGTCGAATCGGAAGTCGATCCCGACGGTATCCATCCGGCGTTCTGCTACACGGTCGGTCTCACGAATTTCGGTAGCCCGGAGATCGTCCTGACGGGGCGCGGGCCGCACGAGTCCTCGAGAATTCTCAATTCGCTCGGCGCATCGGTGGTCTCGGGAATGCTGGAGGTCGAATCCGGAATCGGTTGCACTGCAGCAGGATTCGAGCTGTTCACCATCGAAGTACCGGACTGTGCGGATATTCTGTACACCGCATCCGACGTGTACGGCCAAGGGTGCTTCAGTGCGGTGCAGGCGGTGTGGAAGGACCTGGAAGGTGCCCTGCCGTGGGAGGGCATCCCGTCGACGGTGGTCCAACCGATACTCGGGCCGGTGCCCGTCTGACCGGGGTACCCAGCACCGGTGGCGCTGCGTGATGCACGCAGCGCCGCCGGCGGGCGGTCGTCGGTCAGGCTTCTATTTCGGAACGATCGCCGCTCCACAGAGTGTGGAACTTTCCTTCCGAGTCGGTTCGCTCGTAGGTGTGCGCCCCGAAGAAATCTCGCTGTCCCTGTGTCAGAGCGGCAGGTAGACGCTCTGCCCGCAACGCGTCGTAGTAGGAGAGCGAGGACGCGAACGCGGGGACCGGAATGCCCAACGAAGCCGCGGTGATGACGACCCGACGCCAGCTGTCGATGGCGTTCTCGATGGCATCACGGAAGTACGGGGCCAGGATCAAGCTCGGCAGTTCGGCGTTGTCGTCGTACGCGTCCTTGATGCGATCGAGGAACCGCGCGCGAATGATGCAGCCACCGCGCCAGATCGTGGCGAGGTCGCCGGGATGCAGATTCCAGTCGTATTCGGCACTGCCCGCGGCGATCTGGTCGAAGCCCTGTGCGTAGGCGACGATCTTCGACGCGTACAGAGCCCGACTGATGTCGTGTGTGAACTGCTCCGCGTCGGTCGGCTTGTCGGCCAGTGTTCCCGAGGCGAGTCCTACGGCTGCCTTGCGCTGAGCGCGTGACCCCGACAGAGCCCGAGCGAACACCGCCTCGGCGATACCGGTGACGGGAACCCCGAGGTCCAGGGCCGCCTTGACCGTCCAGCGACCGGTGCCCTTCTGTTCGGCAGCATCGACGATCACGTCGACGAGAGGCTGACCGGTCTTGGCGTCGACCTGCCGAAGAACCTCGGCGGTGATCTCGACGAGGTAGCTCTCCAGATCACCGTTGTTCCATTCGGTGAACACGTCCGCTACCTGAGCCGGCGTGTAGCCGAGAGCGTCGCGGAACAGGTTGTACGCCTCACCGATGAGTTGCATATCGGCGTATTCGATGCCGTTGTGGACCATCTTGACGAAGTGTCCGGAGCCGTCGGGGCCGATATGGGTGCAGCACGGCGTGCCGTCGACCTGAGCTGCGATCGATTCCAATAGCGGACCCAGTGCCTTGTAGGACTCGGCCGGACCACCCGGCATGATCGACGGTCCGTTGAGCGCGCCTTCTTCGCCGCCGGAGATGCCGGCACCGACGAAGAGCAGTCCGCGCTCCTTCATGGCCGCCTCGCGACGAATGGTGTCGGTGTAGAGGGCATTACCACCGTCGATGATGATGTCGCCCTCCTCCATCGCGCCTGCGAGCTCCTCGATCACCGCGTCGGTCGGGTCGCCTGCCTTGACCATGATGAGCACTCGGCGCGGCTTCGCGAGAGCGGCGACGAACTCCTCGATGGTTTCGGTGCGAACGAAGTTGCCCTCGGTGCCGTGCTCGGCGATCAGGGCATCGGTCTTGGCGACACTGCGGTTGTGCAATGCGACGGTGTGGCCGTGATGGGCGAAGTTGCGGGCGATGTTGGAGCCCATGACGGCGAGTCCGGTGACTCCGATCTGAGCCAGTTCTGTCGGTTCTGCTGCTGAGGTCATACAGACAGCTTTCCCTGCCGAGAGATTTCGCGCGAGCCAACCCCCCCGGCCGGTGCCGAACCCGACCACCGGCAACGACAACGGGTGCCGCATTCGCGAAGAATGCGGCACCCGTTGTGTTCGAGTGGTGCTGTGCCGGTCGGGTCACGACCTCACGGTGACGAACCGATCAGTGGCTGCGAGCCGGACCGTCGAAACCGTCGTACGAACGGCGTTCCGTGCGGCTGCGGAAGCCTCCGGAGCGGTGCTCGTCCTGGCGGGGGCCGGACGCGGGACGACGGTTGTCGGATCCACGACCCTCGTAGCCGCGGCCCTCGGAGCGACGCGGGCGGTCGCCCTGGTAGCCCTCGCTGCTGCGGGGGTTGGAGCCCTGGTAGCCCTCGCTGCTGCGGGGGTTGGAGCCCTGGTATCCGCCGCTGCTGCGCGGGTTCGAGCCCTGGTATCCGGTGCGGGGGCGGTCACCCTGGTAGCCCTCACTGCTGCGCGGGTTCGAGCCCTGGTATCCGCCGCCACTGCGGGGGTTGGAGCCCTGGTATCCGCCGCCACTGCGGGGGTTGGAGCCCTGGTATCCGCCGCTACGGGGGTTGGAGCCCTGGTAGCCGGGACGGCTGTTCCGGTCACGAGGAGCGGACTCGGCGCGCAGAGGCTCACCGGTCGGCTTCTTCGCCCCGGTGATGCTGTTCAGCTCGGCCGAACCGGGCGAGACGTTGACGGCAGTGGCCTTGACGCCGGCCATACCGGTCAGACGCAGAACCTGACGACGCTGGTTGGGGAGCACGATCGCGACGACGGTGCCCTTCTCGCCTGCGCGTGCCGTGCGTCCTGCGCGGTGCAGGTAGTCCTTGTGGTCTGCGGGCGGATCGACGTGGACGACCAGGTCGATACCGTCGACGTGGATTCCGCGAGCAGCAACGTCGGTAGCGACGAGGACGGGGGTGCGGCCGTTCTTGAAACGCTCGAGAACGCGGGTGCGCTGGTTCTGAGCCTTGCCGCCGTGCAGCGACTCCGCGGCGATACCGAGCGCACGGAGGCGATCGGTGATCCCGTCGCAGCCCAGCTTGGTACGCGCGAACATGATGGTGCGACCGCCTTCGCGAGCACCGATCTCGGAGAGAACGAGATCCTTCTGACCCCGGTCGACCATGAGGACGTAGTGATCCATGGTCCGGACGCTGGCTTTGCCGTCCTGGGTGGAGTGCTCGACGTGATCGGGCAGGAACTGGCGTACCAGTGACTGAACCTCACGGTCGAGAGTGGCCGAGAACAGCATGCGCTGTCCGTCTGCCGGGGTATCGGCAAGCACTGCACGCACCTCGGGCAGGAAGCCCATGTCGGCCATCTGATCGGCCTCGTCGAGCGCGGTGATCTCGATGGAGTCCAGGATGCAGGTGCCCTGGCGGAGGTGATCGGCGAGGCGGCCGGGAGTGGCGACGAGGACGTCGACTCCGCGGCGGAGCTGCTCGACCTGCTTGTTGAACGGGGTACCGCCGACGGCGGGCATGACTCGCAGGCCCTGAGCGTTGGCGTAGGGAGCGAGGGATTCGACGACCTGGAAGGCGAGCTCGCGGGTGGGGACCAGCACGAGCGAACGCGGGCGCTTGGCGGCCGGGCGATCGGTGTGCAGCGACAGGCGCTGCAGGATCGGCAGGCCGAAGGCCAGGGTCTTACCCGAGCCGGTCTGCGCACGACCGAGGACATTCTTACCGGCGATCGCGTCGGGAAGCGCCTTCTCCTGGATGGGGGAGGGCACGGTGATCGAGTTGCGCGCCAATGCGGCGACGACAGCCTCGGGCAGTCCGAGATCGGCAAAGGTGAAGGCCGGTGCCGCTACGGGCGTCGGGACTGCCGTGGTGTCGGAAGTGGTGGAAACGGGTGTGTTGGAAACAGCGTGGGTCACGCAGTAAGGCCTCTCCGGATTACGGGCACGCCAATAAGCCCGAAGCTGAGAGCACCCGAAGAACCGGGAAACACGAAAACAGCCAGAACACATTGATACGAGCCAGGGCACTGTCACCTGGCCATCAGAATGCAGATGAGAACTGCATAAAGTGGGGCTGTTTGTGCCATTTCGATTGCTAGGTCGCGATGGCGACCGGTCTCTACTGTACGGGACGTACCGCCAATTGTTCGACTCGAGTCGATGTGACCTGTGCGACCCCGACCGCGTGCGAGCTCACCCGATGAGCTTGCTCAGTTCCTCCAGCCACGGCATGGCGACGTAGATCGTAGGAAGAACCAGGATCACCACGGCCGCCGCGTAGGCCGCCGCCGCGATGCGCACATCGCTACCCGGGCCGCTCAAGCGCTGCACACGGATGAGGGTGTGCGGCCCTCCGGCGGCCATTGCACCACGCGGGGCGGTGGACCCCGCGCACGTGACCAATGCCCTGGCCAACGGAGTGGGACCGGTGACCTTGACCGCCGAGTCGTCTGCGAGCAGCTCGACCAGCAGCTGCACGCTGCCGAGCGCCGACTTGCTACGGACGATCCGCGGGAAGGCTTCGTTGACGGCGGTGAACGCTTCGAGAACCAGATCGTGGCGGGCGCGCAGATGTGACCGCTCGTGGCTGAGGATCGCAGTGACCTCGGCCTCGGACAGGCTGGCCAACGTACCTCGACTCAGGACCACCCGCTGACGCAGACCGGGTAGGCAGTACGCGATCGGTTCGGCCGCGTCGAGTACCCGGATGTCTGCGTCGCGAAGGCCGCGAAAAGGGTTCTCTCCCAAGTCTGTTCGATCCAGCAGATCGACGAGCACGCGATGCCTCGAACGCCGGCGACGGGTTCTGACCGCTACCCGAACGACAGAGAACATGAGCTTGGCGCCGATGCCGAGCGTGATGGCGAGGACGACGACGTACAGAGTCCACAGGGGTAAACCGAGCGCGTCGATCTCGTCGGTCGGTGCCGTCGTGGGACGACCGTCAGGTCCGGGGACGAGCAGCAGTCCGCCGATCGCGAGGCCGGAGCTGAAAGCCGAGAGCACCGCGGCGAGAGCAATTGCCTGCCACAGCACCAGGGCGGCGCGCGGTGACCGGTACGGCCAACTCGCGCGCGCGAGCACTGCCGGAACCGGCCCAGCCAGGATCAGCGCGAGTACTGCGAATACCAGCGCAGTCGTCGAGTTCATGTCCTCACCTACTGCCGCGAGCGTCAGTCCGTCGGACGGCGATCTCCAGCCGAAGGGGACTTCGATGTCGATTGTGCCACTTCCAACGCGGCAAGCGCCTCACGGAGGGCGTCGGCTTCGTCGGCCCCCACCTGACCGACGAAGTGCACGAGTGCCGCTGCGCGTCCACCCGACGCCGGTGCCTGCGACAGCGCGTCGACCATGAGGCTCGCGACCAGCTCGTCGCGGCCGTGCAACGGTGCGTAGCGGTGCGCTCTGTCGTCGCGTTGCTGGACGACCAACTTCTTCTTCGCCAGCCGCTGCAGCACCGTCATCACCGTCGTGTACGCGAGTTCGCGATGCGTCGCGAGTGCCTCGTGGACCTGTCGAACGGTCTGGGGATCCGACGACTCCCACAGATGGTCCATCACTGCGCGCTCTAGTTCACCAAGACCAGCCATTCGTCCGAGTCTACGGCTAGTCCGACGCGGATGCGTACTACTCGTGGTAGTACCGAGCGCCGAGGCGGTGTGCGTTCGGTCATAGTCGCTGGTGCCCGATTTCGGCGGGTCATCATCGGCGCGGTGTCGCGGACGAATATTCTGACGGTAGTTCGTGCCGCATCTCGGTCCGAATCCGTCAGACGAGCGGAGCTCTCACGTGGATTGGTTCGATTCTCTTTCTTTGATCGACGGACCGTTGCCTGTCATCGTTGTGGTCGCCGGAGTGCTCGGCGGTGTTTGGCTGCTCGTCTCCCGCTCGCGGCGATACATGACGCGTGGGCTACCGATTGCGGCAACGGCGGCCGTCGTGGTCACGGTGATCGGTTACCTGATCGTCGAAAAGGTGTGGCGACCGCTCCCGGATCCGATCGAGACGTCCATCTATGTCTGGATCGGTGTCGGCATCGCGTCCCTGTTCGCGGTGATCCCACGCTCGGTGGCGGCGCATGGGGTCGTGGGTACGCTCGCGTCGGTGGTTGCGGCCGTGCTCGTCGTCGCAGTCTCGGCGCTGAACATCAACCTGAAGTTCGAGGCGTATCCGACCGTGGGTACTGCGCTGGGAGTCGAGCCCGCGAGCCGCATTCAGTTCTCCGACGTGCCGGGAGCGGTCTCTCGGACCGTTACCGGAACGCCGCTCGATTCTGTGTGGACCTCACCGGCAGGAATGCCGTCCGCGGGGCGGATCACCTCGGCTGCCATCCCTGCCACGGCATCGAATTTCTCTGCTCGAGATGCGCAGATATACCTTCCCCCTGCCTATTTCTCCGATCCACGTCCGCTGCTGCCGGTACTCGTACTCCTGGCCGGGCAACCGGGTGACCCGGAGGACTGGCTCAACGGCGGCAAGCTCGCCGAAACAATGGACAACTTCGCCCGAGACCACGCCGGCCTGGCGCCGGTCGTGGTGGTGGCCGACGGCACCGGTTCGCCGATCGACAACCCGCTGTGCGTCGACTCTCCGCTGGGCAACGTCGACACGTACCTGTCGCGCGACGTTCCCGACTGGATCGACTCGGCGCTGCAGGTGGACCGCAATCGCGCACACTGGGCGATCGGCGGATTGTCCTACGGCGGTACGTGCTCGATTCAGATGGCGACCAATCACCCCGATGTCTATCCCACGTTCCTCGACCTCTCCGGCCAGCGCGAGCCGACTCTCGGCGATCGAGACCGCACGGTGCAGCAGGCCTTCGGAGGAAACTCCGCGGCGTTCACCGCCATCAACCCACTCGACCTGCTGAAATCACGTCAGTACCCCGACTCCGCCGGTATTTTCGTCGTGGGGTCCGACGACAACGACTACAAACCGGGCCAACAGGAGATGTACGACGTGGCGAAGGCCGCCGGAATGGATGTGCAGTACGTGGAAGTACCGGGCGGACACAGCTTCGCGGTGTGGTCGGAAGGCCTCCGGCGCGAGCTGCCATGGTTGGCAACGAGAACAGGGTTGATTTCGTGAACGTGACCGATCCGGAACGACCGTCCGCGGCGGACTCCGAAGTATCGACACCCGCCGAACCGTCGTGGATGTCCGCGCGCACCGAATCCCTGAGGTCCGGTGCGTCTGCAGTGATGCGCCAGCTTCGGCGGGTGTGGGCGCTCATCGTGTTCGGTGCCGTGGGAGCACCGGTCAGTTTCACTTTGCTCGCCGTCGTCTGGGTGATGGGCATCGTCGCCGCGGTCGTGGACAACCGCGGCGAGATGGACAAGTACTTCGCCGTGGGCATCATGCCGTTCGAGCACTGGCACCTGTGGACCCCGCTCACCTCGGGTCTGGCGGCACCCAACATCGCCGGTTGTGTGGTGGCCACGGTCGGGGTGCTGCTGGCCGCCGCACCGATCGAGCGCCGTATCGGATCCCGTCGCTTCGCCGTCGCGGCGTTCGTGACGCAGGTGGCCGGTTCGTTGTTCGGCCTCGGTCTCGCGGTTCTGGCCAAGACCTTCGACGCGGACTGGGGATTCCGGTTGCACGTCGGAACAGCTGTGGGCCCGACGACCTGGATCTTCGGTGTGGTCCTGGTCGCGACCTCGCGAATGGATACGTTGTGGCGCAGGCGAATCCGCGTCGGCGTGCTGGCCTTGCTGGTGACGTTGGCATTGTTCGGCGGACACCTGCAGGACGTCGTTCGGCTCGCCGCGGCGGTGATCGGCCTGGTCGTGGGCCCGTGGATCGTCGGTCGATCGGCACGTGGCCCTCGATTGGCGGGTACCCGACGCGAAGGCCGGGTGCTGGTTGCGCTGATCGTCGCTGCGAGCGCCCTCGGCCCGGTACTGGCGGCCCTGAGCCCCAACGCTGTCGGGCCGTTCGCGGTACTTCGTGATGTGGTGCGGGGGGTTCCGTACACGGCGGCGGAGGTGCGCGAAATCTGCGCCGACGCGACCACCGACCCGGTCGAATGCCGTCGTGGTCTGCTCGATCTCAGACTCGGGGGGGTCGGTCCGACGATCCTGAGCATCATGCCGTCGTTGTTCCTGCTGGTGGTCAGTGACGGCCTGCGTCGAGGCAGGCGTTTCGCGTGGGCCATGGCGGTGGTCTCGCAGGGAATTCTGCTCGCACTGTCGGTGGCCAACTTCGCGATTCGATTCCTCGAGTCCGGTGACGACCAGTCCCTGTTCTACGGCTTGGAATCGCCGACGGCGTACCGCACTGCGGTGCCGTTCCTGCTGCCCCTGATCGTGTTGCTCGTTCTGATCGTCACGCGCAAGTTCTTCGACGTGTCGGCGCCTTCGGGTACCTACCGTCGATGGGCGGCCTCGGTGGTCGGGGTGGCGGCAGGACTCGCCCTGATCTACTCGCTCGGTGGGTATCTGGCCCGCGGTGGCTTCGCCGATTCGCCGTCCTTCGGCGGACTGCTGGTGGACTTCCCGCAACGATTGGTTCCCCCGGTCTACCTGCAATGGCTCGAACCTGCCCTGCTCCCGCAGAGCACGCCGACGACCCTGCTCTTCGAGTGGACCGGGGTGGTGTTCTGGGTGGTGGTCTGCGTGCTCGCTGCGAGTACTTTCCTCACCCCGGTGTACGGCACCGAGACCGACGCCGCCGAACGGGCGCGCGGATTGCTGATGTCGAGCAGCGGGTCCGCTCTGTCGTGGATGACGACCTGGCGCGGCAACAAGTACTGGTTCGGTTCCGACGGTCGCAGCTACGTCGCCTACCGGGTCATCTCCGGCGTGGCACTGACCACCGGGGATCCCGTCGGTCCGCGGGAGTCCCTGCGGGACAACGTCGTCGAGTTCGCCGAGTTCGCGTCCGAGAACGGGTGGATCCCGTGCTTCTACTCCGTCACTCCCGACGTCCGCCGCATCACCGACTCCCTCGGTTGGGGAGGAATCCAGGTCGGTGAGGAAACGGTTCTGGACCTCGACGGCATTGCGTTCACCGGCAAGCGGTTCCAGGACGTGCGGACTGCGCTGAACAGAGCGAAGAAAGCCGGCGTCGTCGCCGAGTGGATCCGCTTTCCTTCTGCCCCGCTGGCGATCACGGACCAGATCACTGCGATCTCGGAGGAATGGGTCGCGGACAAGGGTATGCCCGAGATGGGCTTCACTCTCGGCGGTCTCGAGGAGGTCGACGACGAGAACGTGCGGTGCCTGATCGCCGTCGACGTGAACCGGACCGTGCACGGCGTGACCTCGTGGATGCCGGTGTACGAGGACGGCGTCATCGTCGGATGGACGCTCGACTTCATGAGACGCCGGTCCGAGGGCTTTCGGCCCACGATGGAATTCCTCATCGCATCGGCGGCCCTGCTGCTCGAACAGGAAGGTGCCCGATTCCTCAGCCTCTCGGGCGCACCCCTGGCCAAGGTCGACGAGAAGCAACCCGAACACGTCTCCAGTGCCGAGCAGTCCACGCTGTCTGGGCTGCTCGAGCGATTGCTCGACGTCCTCGGACGCACCCTCGAACCCGTCTACGGATTCCGTTCCCTACTGGCGTTCAAGTCGAAGTTCCAGCCTCGCTACGAACCGATGCACATGACCTTCGCGGATCCGGCCGCGCTGCCCAGCATCGGAAATGCTATCGGCCGGGCATATCTGCCCGACGTGTCGATCGGCCAGGGCGTCAAGCTGGTACGCACGATGATCGAGCGGTGAGACCCCGCGCTACCGCTCGGTGGAAGCACCTGCGGCGGCGTGACTCTCGGACCGGACGGGTCCACCGACCGACCCGTACACGTGGCGGGTGCCGATCGGAACGATGAGCGGACGGTCGGACATCGGATCGTCTATCACGGCGGCTTCGAGGCCGAACACGTCGAGCAGCAGCTGCTCGGAGATGACGTCCTGTGGCCTGCCCGAGGTGACGATCCGGCCCTGCTTCATCACGATCAACCGGTCGCTGTACCTGATTGCCAGGTTCAGATCGTGCAGGACCATGACGATGGTGCGGCCGAGTTCGTCGTGCAGGCGGTCGACGAGATCCAGGACCTCGATGGAGTGCGCCAGATCGAGATAGGTGGTCGGCTCGTCGAGCAGCAGGATATCGGTGCCCTGGGCCAGTGCCATCGAGATCCAGGCGCGTTGCCGTTGGCCACCGGACAATTCGTCGACGGGTCTGTCGGCGAGGTCGCTGATTCCGGTCAGTTCGAGTGCGTTCGCGACCTCTGCCTCGTCGTCCGAGCTCCACTGCCGGATCCACGATTGGTGGGGGTGACGACCGCGTGACACGAGATCTGCGACGGTCAGTCCTTCGGGAGCAGTGGGCGCCTGAGGCAGCATCCCGAGGGTGCGGGCCACCTCTTTGGTCTTCATCGACGAGATCGCCCGACCGTCGAGCATCACGCTGCCGGCCTTGGGCTTGAGTAGGCGGCCGAGCGAACGCAGCAGCGTCGACTTTCCGCAGCCGTTGGGTCCGATGACCGTGGTGATGACACCGGTGTGAATCTCGAGATCGAGGTGTTCGACGATGGTGCGGTCGCCGTACCCGAGGCTCAGATCGTTCGCGATCAGACGCGAGGTGTGGCTGGTGGTCATACGGAGGCCTTTCGGTTACTGCGAACGAGTAGGTAGAGCAGGAACGGTCCACCGAGGGCCGAGGTGACGATGCCGACCGGGAGTTCCACCGGCAGAATCGTGCGCGCGATCAGATCGCTTGCCACGACCAGCAATCCACCGAGAAGTGCCGACGCGATGATCGGCGGGCCGGGCGTTCGCAGCACCCTCAGCGCTATTTGGGGAGCGGCGAGCGCCACGAATCCGATGGGTCCCGCGGCGGCGGTGGCGATCGCGGCGAGTGCGACGGCCGCGAGCAGCATCATGGCCTGACTGTGTTGCAGACGGACCCCGAGCGATCGTGCGTTGTCGTCGCCGAGTCGCAGGGCACCCAGAGTGAACGTCGCGACGACTGTGCCGCCACCGACGAGGACGACCGCGATGGCGACCGGCCAGACCGCGGACCAGTCCGCTCCGTTGAGTGACCCGTTGAGCCAGACCTGAGCGCGGGAGACGTCGTTGATGTCGGCGCTGATCAGCAGCCAGCCGATCACCGCGGTGAGCATGGCGTTGACGGCGATGCCGACCAGAATGAGCCGGAATCCGTCGACGCCCTTGCGCCAGGCGAGGGTATAGATCGCGATGGCGGTGAGCAGGCCGCCGATCAAGGCCGCCAGAGGAAGGCCGAGGGTGGCGAGCAGCCCGCTGAAGCTGCTGCCACCGCCGAGCACGATCAACGCGACGGCCGCGGCACTGGAACCGGCCGTGATGCCCAGTATGTCGGGGCTGGCGAGGGCGTTGCGGGAGATCGACTGCGTGATCGCGCCGGATATACCGAGGGCGGCCCCGACCAGGAGCCCGGTCAGTGATCGGGGCAGCCGCAGGTCCATCACGATGAATCGTTCGATCCTCGAACCGCCGCCGAGCAGCACGTCGAGGACCTGCACGATCGACAGCGGGAAGTCGCCTCGGCCGATGTTCACACACATGACCAGCACCAGCGCCGCAGCCAGTAGGACGGTCGTCAGTACCATCAGTGGCCGTCGGACCATCGAGATCGGACCGAGGCGGAACGCCGGCCGGGTGCGAACGCCGCCGTGGCCGGGCGTCGGTGTGGGGGACTGCAGGTCGGCGGTCACAGGCCGACCAACTTCCGGCGTCGGACGAGAGCGATGAAGAACGGCGCTCCGATCAGTGCCAGAACGATGCCCACCTGAAGCTCGCCCGGGCGCACCACGACTCGGCCGATGACGTCGGCGATCATGAGCATCACTCCGCCCATGAGGCCTGCATACGGGACGAGCCAGCGGTAGTCGGGTCCGGTCACCGCGCGGGCGATGTGCGGGACGACGAGGCCGACGAACGCGATGGGCCCGCATGCTGCGGTCGCTGCACCGGTGAGCAGCGTGATGGCGAGGATGCCGACGGTTCGGGTGATCGCGATGTTGGTCCCGAGGGATCGTGCGACGTCCTCGCCGAGGCTCATGACGTTCAGGCCGGGGGTGCTCGCCAGTGCGATGAGGACGCCGATCACCAGGAACGGCAGGACCTGCCACAGTACGTCGAGGCCGCGTCCGGCAACGGATCCGACCACCCAGAAGCGGTAGCCGTCCAAGCTGGTCTGATCGAGCAACACAACGGCGTTGGTCATCGCCGAGAGAAAGAATGCGACGCCTGCTCCGGCCAGGGCGAGATTGACCGGACTCGATCTGCCCGACCCGATCGACGACAGTCCGAAGACGACGATGCTCGCCACCGCCGAACCGGCGAACGCGAACCACAGGTACTGACTCGGCGAGGTGAACCGAAACAGATAGATGGCCATGACGACGAAGAACGCCGCCCCGGAATTGAGGCCGAGCAGGCTGGCGTCTGCCAACGGGTTACGGGTGTGCCCCTGGATGAGAGCGCCTGCGATGCCGAGTGCGATGCCGACGACCAGTGCGAGCACCGTGCGTGGGATCCGCAACGTGCGCACGATGATGTCGGTGTCGGTGCCCGTCGAATTCAGCAGCGCATGGGCGATTTCGGCGAACGTCAGTGGCCGCGCGCCGATGGCGATGCTGGCGAGGATGCCCGCCACGAGCGCGACGACCAGGACTGCCAGGCCGAGCAACCTGCGCTTTCGGATCGCCGCGACCGAGCCGTCCTTGGGAATGGGCTCGAATCCTTCTGCTGCCGCGGTCTTGTCGCGGACCACTTCCGACGACGACGTGTCGATCCGGAACTGACGACGCAGAGCCCGGCGTGCGCCGAGGGGGCCATGGGTCGAGGTGTCTCGCAGCGTGAGCCCCAGCCAGCGCTTGCCGGTGCTCTGGCCTTCGTTGCCGTCGCGGTATCCGCGGTTCCAGACGAACAGAGCCGCCGTGACGCACACCGCGATGGTGCCGAACACGAATCGGTCCGCTTGGCCGCCACCGTTGTCGTCACGAAGCGCGTCGACGATCGACCAGCCGACGAACAGGGGGATCAGCACGATCAGTGCGTCGATCGCGGCTGCAGCGAGGCGAGAGCTACGCGGCGGCGGCCCGGTGGGCACGTCCTCGGTCCCGTACGGCTCGTCGGAAGACCGGCGTGCGCCGTGGGGGCCGAGTAGCGGAGCTGTTGTCACAGTGCTCGTGACTCCTCGCTGTTTCGAAGGGACACGGTTTAGGTTACGGAACCCTTCCTCGGCGCGTGAGGTGAGGTAAGGGTAGCGGTGCCTGACCGCTTTATGATCTGGTTAGGCTAACCTACATTGAGTGGGTAGGGGTGCGACGCGTGCACCCGCCGGGAAACTGAGGAGCGATCAGATGTCAGTTGCAGCAGCGTCGTATACGGGTTGGGCCGATGTGCATCGACTCTCGAGTCGATCCGGCGGGGCGGCGCTGTTGGCCGACTCGTGTGCGACCCTGCGTGCACTCAACCCCGATTACCCGCGGATGTACGCGGTGGCAGCGATGGCGAACGAGGGCAAGCGCCGTTGGTGGCAGTTGGCGGTGGGTCTCGACGACGGTCGCGTCGAGCAGATGTACCGGCGATCGCTCGAGGATCTCGACGTTCCCGAAGCTGCGGCAGTGCAGGTCGCTACGGCTCTGATCCATGCCGTCGTCGGGCGCGTGGCCGCGCTGCTGGTGTTGGAGGCACGAGCTTGGGATCCGGGCATCGACAATCTGTGGATCCACATGGACAGTGACGGCGGGATCGATTGGGCAGGAGTGACATCGCCGATCCTGCGCGTGCTACCCGAGGATCCCGCCGCGGGTGAGCCCGGCACGGTCACACTTCCGTGCGAACAGGCTCTGTTGGTCTGGACTGCACATCGATGCACGACGTCGCTCGGCGCGGTGTTCCGCGCGATCGCCGACCGCGCACCGCTGGATGCGCGTGTCTTCTGGGCTCTGGTCGGCGACGCCATCCTGGGGGCCTCGACGTATGTACCGATTCTGGCTGGGGCGAGCGCATCGGCAGGTGCGCGCCGGGGTCAGATGCTGCTCGACGCCATGGTCGCGGCCGGGGCACCCGTGCGGTCACGCGTCGGGGTTCCTGGCCGCGCGAGACTGCGGGCATCGTGAAGGCCTTGCGTCATAAATAAGGTTTGCCTATGCTGACTTCGTACCAACGGACCGCGCCGGAGTCCTGAGGGCTGCAGTGACTCCCGGTCCTTGCCACGGTGGGCCTCTCGTTCTTCGCGAACGAGAGGCCCACCGATTTTTGTGGGTCCATCGTCGTGTATCTCTGAACGGGAGCCGACTGCCGAGTCGGCCACCCTCTCGACGCAACCGGAAGGCACAGCAATGACGGACTCGAACGGCACCACGGGGGAGACCTCCTTCGACACCATGACGCCGGAACAGCTCACCGAATTGTGTGCACGGGGATTCGACGGGGTCGTGGGCCTGCGGTACCTCGAGGTGTCCGGCGACGAGGTGCGCGCGGAATGGACCGTCACTCCGCAGCTCCATCAGCCGGCCGGAATCATGCACGGTGGGGTTTTGTGCTCGGTGGTCGAGTCGGTGGCGAGTATCGGCGGATCGGCCTGGTTCGGCTCCCGGGGGCACGTGGTCGGAACCAACAACAACACCGACTTCCTGCGCGCGACTCGATCGGGAACCTTGGCCGCGCACGGACATCCGATTCATCGGGGCCGCACCCAGCAGCTCTGGCAGGTCGACATGACGGACGAGAGTGGACGCCTGGTTGCTCAGGGCAAGGTCCGGCTGGCGAATATCGAAAACACGGCGCATCTGGGACAGTGATGCCCATGACGGGACACAGCGACAGCGCCGACTCTTCCATCCGGCCGGGCGCAACTTCACTGACTGCCGACGCCTTCGATCGCCTCGAATCACTGTTCGGTCCCATCGACGACGAACTCGCGCAGCATTATCCGGGTGACCGAGTCGGTGGCCAGCCCTCTCACACCGTCTACGTATCGGCCTCGGATGCGTCGGCGGCTGTGCCCGCCGAATGGGGTGCCGCCGCCCTGGCAATCCTGGACGCCCACCCCGAGGCGTTCGCCGGACTCGACACCCAGAACGCCTTACCCCTCGTGCGCGACCGGCTCGGAAGTGCGCCCATCCAGGACCTCAGATTCGATTTCGAGGACGGTTACGGATGGCGATCAGACGCCGTTGAGGACCGCCACGCGACCGCAGTCGGGGCAGCACTGTCCACTTTGGCCGAATATCCGGCCGGACCGACGTGGCTCGGGATCCGTGCCAAAGGGCTTGCCGCACATGAGCGTCGGCGTGGGATTCGCACCCTGGAGCTGGTCCTGGACGGAGCCGGGGGAGTACCCGACGGCTTCGTGTTCACCGTACCCAAGCTCCGTGCCGCCTCGCAGGTAGCCGCTGTGGTCGCCTTGTGCGAGGAACTCGAACGTGCGCATGGCCTCCCCGATCGCGCCCTTCGCTTCGAGCTGCAGATCGAGAGCCCGCAGGCGGTGATCGGGGCCGACGGAACGGCGACCCTCGCGAGGGCGATCACCAGGGCGGACGGCCGCTGCACCGCCCTGCACTACGGTACCTACGACTACAGCGCCGCCTGCGGAATCACCTCTGCACAGCAGTCACTGGCCCATCCGGTGGCGGACCATGCGAAGAACGTCATGCTGGCGGCAGCGGCGCAAACCGGGGTATGGGTGTGCGACGGTTCGACTCAGGTGGTGCCGACGGGCGATTCCGCGCAGGTGGCCGCGTCCGCGCGTCGACATTTCGAGCTGGTGACCAGATCCCTCGAGCGTGGTTTTTATCAGGGTTGGGACATGCATCCCGGCCACCTGGTGACGCGGTGGGCGGCGACATTCGGCTTCTTCCGTCAGGCCATGCCGGTCGCTGCTGCTCGGCTGGGCAGCTACCTCGATCGCCAGGGTGGTGAGGTGATGGACGAGCCGGCGACAGCGCAGGCGTTGGCAGGCGTTCTGGTGCGGGGCCTGGATTCGGGTGCGTTCGGCATCGCCGAGTTGCAGAACGTGGCTGCCGGCATCGACCGAAACGTGCTGCGGGGACTGCTCGATCGATCGGTGACCGTGCCGCTCGGATGAGGTGTGTCGGCGCGCTCCGCTGCCGGCGGGTCGTAAGCGTGTCAGAATTGCCGGGCACCATCACCGATCGGGACGGAGAACTCCAATGCGGTTGTCTCCGCACGAGCAGGACCGACTGCTCGTCAGCTACGCGGCCGAGCTCGCTCGGCGTCGCCAGGCACGCGGCCTCAAACTCAATCACCCCGAGGCGATCGCGGTCATCACCGATCATCTCCTCGAGGGTGCCCGCGACGGCCGGTCGGTCGCAGACCTGATGTCCTCGGGTCGTGAGATTCTCGGGGCCGACGACGTCATCGACGGTGTGCCCGAGTTGCTCCCCGAGGTGATGGTCGAAGCGACCTTCCCGGACGGCACGAAACTGATCACGGTGCACGAGCCGATCTCGCCGAAGCGGGGTGACGGTCACCTGATTCCGGGCGAGATCATCACCGTCGCAGGCGACATCGAGATCAACGAAGGAGCCGAGGTGATCTCGATGGCCGTCGTCAACGCGGGAGATCGACCGGTACAGGTGGGTAGCCACGTGCATTTCCCGCAGTCGAACGCAGCTCTGCAGTTCGACCGCGAGCGGGCGCACGGGTGTCGCCTCGACATCCCCGCGGGCACGGCGGTGCGTTTCGAGCCCGGCATCGAACAGACGATTCGGCTCGTGCCCCTCGGTGGCACGCGCGAGGTACACGGATTGAGCATGACACCTCCCGGAAAGTTGGACAGCTGATGGCGCGTATGAGTCGCAGTCGATACGCCCAGTTGTTCGGTCCCACCACGGGTGATCGAATTCGCTTGGCAGACACCGATCTTCTGATCGAGGTCACCGAGGACCGCAGTGGTGGCCCCGGCAACGCCGGTGAGGAGGCCGTGTTCGGCGGTGGCAAGGTGATCCGTGAATCGATGGGTCAGTCCAGGGCAACCCGCGCCGATGGCGCTCCCGATACTGTCATCACCGGGGTTGTCGTCGTCGACTACTGGGGAATCATCAAGGCCGATCTCGGTATTCGCGACGGACGCATCGTGGCGCTGGGCAAGGCGGGCAATCCCGACACCATGACCGGGGTGCATCCCGATCTCGTCATCGGCCCGTCCACCGAGATCGTCGCGGGCAACGGGAAGATCGTCACCGCAGGCGGTATCGACTGCCACGTCCATCTGATCTGCCCGCAGATCAAGGAGGAGGCTCTCGGTGGTGGCATCACCACGGTGATCGCAGGCGGTACCGGTCCCGCCGAAGGGAGCAAGGCCACCACCGTCACCCCGGGCGCATGGCACCTGTCTCGGATGCTCGAGTCGCTGGACGACTGGCCGATGAACATCGTGCTCCTCGGCAAGGGCAACACGGTCAATCCGGACTCGATGTGGGAGCAATTGCGCGCAGGCGCATCGGGTTTCAAACTGCACGAGGACTGGGGATCGACCCCGGCCGCGATCGACGCGTGCCTGCGAGTGTGCGAGGACGCAGGCGTTCAGGCAGCACTGCACTCGGACACTCTCAACGAGGCCGGATTCGTCGAGACCACCCTCGATGCGATCAGGGGACGCGGAATTCACGCTTATCACACCGAGGGTGCGGGCGGCGGGCACGCACCCGACATCATCACCGTGGCGGCGCAGCCATACGTCCTCCCCAGCTCGACCAACCCGACGCGGCCCCACACCGTCAACACCCTGGACGAACATCTCGACATGCTGATGGTGTGCCACCACCTCAGTCCATCGATTCCGGAGGATCTGGCCTTCGCCGAGAGTCGAATCCGGCCGTCGACGATCGCAGCCGAGGACCTGTTGCACGACATGGGTGCGATCTCGATGATCGGCAGCGACGCTCAGGCGATGGGCCGCATAGGTGAGGTGGTTCTGCGCACCTGGCAGACGGCCCACGTGATGAAGTCTCGTCGCGGCTTCCTGGCCGGCGACAACGGAGCCGACAACAACCGAGTGATGCGCTACGTCGCGAAATACACCATCTGCCCGGCTGTCGCACATGGCCTCGACGACGAGATCGGTTCGATCGAGCCGGGCAAACTCGCCGACCTGGTGCTGTGGGATCCGGCGTTCTTCGGCGTCCGTCCCCACATGGTCATCAAGGGCGGAATGATCGCCTGGGCTGCCATGGGCGATGCCAACGCGTCCATCCCGACCCCGCAACCCGAACTACCGCGTCCGATGTTCGGGGCATCGCCGAAGGCTGCTGCTGCGACGTCGCTGCATTTCGTTGCCCCGCAGGCGATCGAGGACGGACTTGCCGGACGTCTGAACTGTGATCGTCGGTTGGTTCCGGTCAAGAACGTGCGCGGTGTCAGAAAGTCCGACATGGCACTCAACGATGCGCTGCCCGATATTCGGGTGGATCCCGACACGTTCACCGTTCGTATCGACGGGGACGTGTGGACGGAGCAGCCGGCAACCGAACTGCCGATGGCCCAGCGATACTTCCTCTTCTGATGCCCGATGCCCGACTGCAGGTGACCACGCTTCTCTCGCTTGCGGATTCACGGCTGCCCACCGGTGGCCACGTGCATTCCGGCGGCGTGGAGGAAGCGATCGCCTTGGGCTTCGTCCGAGACATCGGGACGCTCGAGGCGTTTCTGCGACGCCGCATCCGAACCTCCGGGGCCACAACGGCGTCCATTGCCGCATCGCTGGTGTACGGTTCGTCGAGCACGGACGAGGCAGATGCCGAATCCGACGCACGAACACCGTCCCCGGCCGCGAGGTCCGCTTCCCGTGCTCAGGGCCGCGGACTGCTTCGGCTGGCCAAATCTGCTTGGCCGCATCATGATTGGGCGGCCATCGGCCGCAAGCCGCATCTGGCCGTTGCCGCCGGACACGTCGGACTCGCGGCGGGCCTGTCGGTTACCGACACGGCCGCCGTGCAGGTGTACATCACCATGACCGGGTCGGCGATTGCCGCCCAGCGTCTGCTCGCGCTCGATCCGGCCGAGGTCGCGGCGTGCACCATCCGGTTGGGCGACTTCTGCGACGACGTGACCGCGGCGGTGTGCGAGTGCCTGCCCGAGCTGATGGAGTTGTCGGATCCGTTGCTGGACATGTTCGCCGAAGCCCACGCCGTCCGCGATCGGCCGTTGTTCGTATCCTGAGTACGGATCCATTTTTTCTCTAGCGACAAGGAGTTCGACATGCCCCCGCACCTGATCGACGGTGAGCCCCACGACCACGGTTTGGATCGGCCCAAGCGCGCACGGGTGGCAGGTGACGCGCTGCGCGTCGGCATCGGTGGACCCGTCGGTTCCGGGAAGACGGCGTTGGTTGCTGCACTGTGCCGCGAACTGCGCGACGAACTTTCGCTCGCTGTACTCACCAACGACATCTACACCACCGAGGATGCGGACTTCCTGCGTCGGCACGCCGTGTTACCCGACGAGCGCATCACGGCGGTCCAGACCGGTGGATGCCCACACACCGCGATCCGAGACGACATCACGGCCAATCTCGACGCCATCGACGATCTGATCGACAACAACCCGCCCCTGGATCTGATTCTCGTGGAATCCGGTGGCGACAATCTGACGGCGACGTTCTCGTCCGGTCTGATCGACGTGCAGATATTCGTCGTCGACGTTGCCGGGGGAGACAAGGTGCCGCGTAAGGGCGGTCCCGGTGTGACTTTCTCCGACCTGTTGGTCGTCAACAAGACCGACCTCGCTCCGTACGTCGGAGCTGATCTCGGTGTCATGGAACGGGACGCGGCTCAGGTACGCGAGGGGCGCCCGACTGCGCTGATCTCCCTCACCGACGATCCGGCGGCGACCATAGTGCTCGAGTGGGTGCGGGAGCAGCTGAAGGTGATCGCCGACGCCGACGCGCACGCCCACACACACTGAGCGTCGATGCACACAGAGCTCTGCATCGACGCGAGCCGCAGCCGCAGCCCACGCATCACCTCGGTGGGCGGACTCGCCGGCCGACAGACCGGACCGGACACGGTTCACCTGATCGGAACGGCGGCAACTCCTCTCGGCGGCGACACCATCGTGGTCAGAATCTCGGTGGCGGCCGGCGCGCACCTGGAGGTGCGTAGCGTCGCAGCCTCGTTGGCGATGCCCGGTGGGCTGCATCGTCACTCCTCCGCGCAGTGGCACTTCGAGGTCGGTGCAGGTGCGTCGCTGGTCTTCGACCCGCAACCGATGGTCGTCGTCTCCGACGCCTCGCACTCGGTGATCAACACCGTTGTGCTGGAACAGGATTCGACGTTGTGGTTGCGAGAGCGAACGCAGATCGGCCGCTTCGAGGAAGCGTCGGGACAGTGGAGCAGTGCGATGCGATGCGACGTCGGAGGCAGCCCGCTGCTGCGTCATCGAGTGGAACTGGGCGCGGGATCGGTTGCGTACGACGCATTGTCGGCACCGCTGTCGATGTCCAGCACGCTGAGGTATCCCGATACCCGGGCGTCCGAGGTCGATCTCGCCGACGGGAGCGTCCGGCTGTCGCTGGCCGGAGGCGGTTCGCTGAGTACGTCGGTGGGGCGTCGTCTACAGCCCGTCGATTCGCTCGGCTGAGACAGAGCCCCGACAAACGAACGACGCACGGGCCGACGGTATGTCGTCGGCCCGTGCGTCGTAGTCGTAGCGACGGGTCAGCTGCTGATCAGCCTGCGGCCTTCTCGCGTTCCTGTTCCTGATCGGCTGCGTCCGTCTTGACGGCACCCGCACGTTCGAGAGAGTTGAGTTGCTCGATGGCCAATCGCGCGAACACCTGCTGTTCGGTCGACGCCATCTGCGCGCGGCCCTTGCCGAGGAACGTCACGAACCACGAGATGACAGTCGTGATGCGGCTGCGGTAGCCCACGAGGTAGTACAGGTGCAGAGCGAGCCACATGAGCCAGGCGATGAATCCACCGAACTCGAGCTTGCCGACCTTGGCGACGGCGTTGAATCGCGACACCGTCGCCATCGAACCCTTGTCGAAGTACTTGAACGGGGCCCGCTGCGCGGGATCGTCCTGGCCCTTGACCGATGCCTTGATCAGCTTGGCAGCGTAGGTCGCTCCCTGAATGGCACCCTGCGCCATGCCCGGAACGTCCTTGACCGACATCAGGTCGCCGACCACGAACACGTTCGGGTGACCCTTGACGGTGAGGTCCGGTTCGACCAGCACGCGTCCGGCGCGATCGGTCTCGGATCCGGACTGGTCGGCGAGCTGCTTGCCGAGTGGGCTGCCCTGCACGCCTGCGGACCAGACCTTGCACTGCGCCTCGATGCGACGCGTCGTGCCGTCCTTCTCCTTGACGGTCAGGCCGTCGTTGTCGACGTCGGTGACCATCGCGTTGAGCTGGATTTCCACGCCGAGCTTCTCGAGCCGCTCGGCGGCCTTGCGGCCGAGCTTCTCACCCATCGGCGGCAGCACGGCCGGCGCGGCGTCGAGCAGGATGACGCGGGCGTCACGCGGATCGATGTTGCGGAAAGCTCCGTCGAGGGTGCGATCGGCGAGCTCGGCGATCTGCCCGGCGAGCTCGACACCGGTGGGACCCGCGCCGACGACCACGAAGGTCATGAGGCGGTCCTTCTCCTCTTGATCGTCGGAGAGTTCGGCCTGCTCGAACGCTCCGAGGATGCGTCCGCGCAGTTCGAGTGCATCGTCGATGGTCTTCATGCCGGGCGCGAACTCGGCGAAGTGATCGTTGCCGAAGTAGGACTGCTGTGCGCCTGCCGCGACGATGAGGCTGTCGAACGGAGTGACGGTGATGCGTTCGAGGAGCTTGGACGTCACCGTCTTGGCCTCGAGATCGATGTTCAGCACGTCTCCGAGCAGCACCTCGGCGTTCTTCTGCTTGCGCAGGATGACGCGGGTGGTGGGAGCGATCTCGCCGACGGACAGGATGCCTGTCGCGACCTGATAGAGGAGAGGCTGGAAAAGGTGGTGTGTCGTCTTGGCGACGAGGGTGATGTCGACGTCGGCTTTCTTGAGCGCCTTGACGCCGAACAGACCTCCGAACCCGGAACCGATGACGACGACGCGGTGACGCTTCGATTCGAGCGGTTGGATGCTCATTACCTGCTCCCTAACGATTGCGGTGTGAGGTCAACGGTAGTCGCCATCGATCGCGACGTCTCGACAAGGTCGTCGTGTCTGTGGTGGCAGCGCGCACCTATCGGCCGGCTGCTGCGCGCTTCGCCAGTTCCACGGTCGCGGCTCGCAGTTCGGCAGCCGAGCCGATCGGAGTCGCATAACCGACCCTGGTGTACGCGATTCCGCGCGGCGTGTGCACCTTCAGATCCAGTCCGTAGCGGTCCGCTGCCGTGCACTCCGCGGACGTCGCATCGGGAAAGCCGCCCAGTTCGCGGGCCATCGCAGTCAGCGACGTCGAGTGGTCGGCGTTGAGGTGCTCGACCGCGTACGCGGAGGTCGGCGACACCGGATCGGGCGCGGCCTGGGAATACGCTTCGGCAGTTGCCGAATCCATCCGGCCGTATCCGCCGACCCACCGGACCCGATGCACGCGCATGACCCAGAGCGTGAAGTCGCTGTAGTCGAGGTAGTACTTCGCCGCCGGTACGCCGTCGAGGTGCGCCGCGCGTGCTGCGGCCAGCTCGTCGCCCTCCGGCCGCTCGACCACACCTGCCAGCGTGATTCGGCCCGACGCCAGCGGATCGGTCTGCGATTGCGGTGCCACGATCGACAGGCTCATCCGTTGATCGCCGGTGAGGTTGCGTCCATGTTCGGCCATTCGCGAGACACACAGAACGGGAGCGCCGTCGAGCAATCCGTACGTGACGAACGAAGCCCAGGGATCGCCGTCCGCGGTCAGGCTCGCAAGAGTTGCGGTGTTGGTGGACGCAGCGATCGTGCGTGCTTCCTCGGCCGCGGACGGCCGGCGGTCCTCGACGACGGGGGCCAGGGGAGGGGGAACGGACGGGGCGTCACCGGGATCGCCATGATCGAGTGCCATGCGCAGAAGCTTACGGCGACGACCTACAGGAGGTCTCGGGCATGAACGAGCGCGTCGGCGACGAGTGCGACACCGAGTACGACGAAGATGACGCGCACCGTCGGCGGGCCGTACCGCGTCAGAGCCCGCACGGTCGCGGTGAACGCCCGCCTGGAACGTCGACTCTTTCTCGAAGCCAGTATCAGAACGAGGATGGGCGGTAGCAGCCCGATCAGGCAGTACACGACGACGATGGCCGGCCACCACGGCGGACGGGGATCGTAGGTCGAGAGCATCGTCAACCCGGCGAGATACGGCACTGCCGTCGGGCCCTGCACCAGACCGATCGTCAGTCCGGTCAGGGCAACGACGGGAATGCTCGAGCCGGCTCGGGCTGCCCACGCCGGCGGGCGACGTTCGGTGGTGCGCAGTGCACCGAGACCGATCAGCACCAGCCCCACAACCAGTTCCGTGCGATACCGGAGCGTGGCAGTGATGGTGATGTCGAACAGATCGGTGAAGAAGTCGATGCCGAGAACGGTGAGGATGCCGAACGTGGTCGTGGCCGTGAACACTCCGCCGACGAACGCCAGCCCGGCTCGGAAAGGAGACCGGCGGGTGGTTCTCGAATGCACAGCGATGGCAGCGGTCACGCCGATCAGCAGCACGTCGAGTGAATCGAGTAGTGCAAATCCGACAAGCGCAAGCAGCAAGGTCACCATGGAGGGTCCAGGATATCGGTCAGTCGAAGGTGACCTTCTCGGTGACGACGGCCTCGGCGGTCCGGCCGGGAATCGGTTGCACGTCAGCTCCCCACGTACGCGGCCAAGTGCTTGCCCGTCAGGGTCGAACCGTCCGCCACCAGATCGGACGGCGTGCCCTCGAACACGACCAGTCCGCCGTCGTGTCCGGCACCGGGACCGAGATCGATGATCCAATCGGCGTGGGCCATGACGGCCTGATGATGCTCGATGACGATCACGGACTTGCCGGAGTCGACCAGCCGGTCCAACAGCCCGAGGAGCTTGTCGACATCGGCGAGGTGCAGCCCGGTGGTGGGTTCGTCGAGAACGTAGATCCCGCCTTTGTCGGCCATGTGCGTCGCCAGCTTGAGGCGTTGGCGTTCTCCACCCGACAGCGTGGTCAACGGCTGGCCGATCTTCAGGTAGCCCAATCCGACGTCGTTCAAGCGTTGCAGAATCCTGTGTGCCGGGAGCAGTTTCGCCGGCCCGTCGGAGAAGAACTCCTCGGCCTCTGCGACCGACATCGACAACACCTCGTCGATGTTGCGCCCGCCGTAGTGGTACTCGAGTACCGATGCCTGGAATCGCTTGCCCTCGCACTCCTCGCACGTCGTGGCCACCCCGGCCATCATCGCGAGGTCGCTGTAGAGGACACCAGCGCCGTTGCACGTCGGGCACGCGCCTTCGGAGTTCGAGCTGAACAACGCGGGTTTGACGGCGTTCTCCTTGGCGAACGCCTTGCGGATCGGTTCGAGCAACCCGGTGTACGTCGCGGGGTTGCTTCGACGCGAGCCACGGATCGCCCCCTGATCGACCGACACCACATCGTCTGTCCCCGAGAGCGATCCGTGAATGAGCGAACTCTTGCCCGAGCCTGCGACGCCGGTGACGACGACCAGTACTCCGAGTGGAACGTCGACGTCCACGTCGCGCAGATTGTGGGAGTCCGCGCCGCGGATTTCGAGTACTTCGGAGAACTCGCGCACCGATTCCTTCAGTGATGCCCGATCGTCGAAATGCCGACCGGTGACGGTGTCGCTCTGCCGCAATCCGTCGACGGTGCCCTCGAAACAGACGTGCCCGCCCGCGCTTCCCGCACCGGGGCCCAGATCGACGACGTGGTCTGCGATGGAGATCGTCTCGGGCTTGTGCTCGACCACGAGTACGGTGTTTCCCTTGTCGCGCAACTGAAGCAGCAGGTTGTTCATCCGCTCGATGTCGTGGGGATGCAGACCGGTGGTCGGCTCGTCGAACACGTACGTCACGTCGGTCAACGAGGATCCGAGGTGGCGAATCATCTTGGTGCGCTGAGCCTCTCCACCGGACAACGTTCCCGACGGACGATCCAGGCTCAGGTAGCCGAGCCCGATCTCGACGAACGAGTCGAGAGTCTCGCCGAGTGTGGTCAGCAGTGGTGCCACCGACGGTTCCTTCAGGCCGCTCACCCACTTCGCCAGGTCGCTGATCTGCATCGAACATGCGTCGGCGATGTTGACGCCCTTGATCTTCGACGACCGAGCACCTTCGTTGAGCCTGGTTCCGAGGCAGTCCGGGCAGGTGGTGAAGGTGATCGCACGTTCGACGAAGGCGCGGATGTGGGGCTGCATGGCGTCGACGTCCTTGGACAGGAACGACTTCTGAATCTGCGGCACGAGCCCCGAGTAGGTCAGATTGATGCCGTCGACCTTGATCTTCGTCGGTTCGCGATAGAGCAGGTCGTCGAGTTCCTTCTTGGTGTACTTCGCGATGGGCTTGTCTGGGTCGAAATACCCGCAGCCGCGGAATATTCGGCCGTACCAGCCCTCCATGCTGTAGCCGGGGATCGTGATCGCGCTCTCGTTGAGCGACTTGCTCGCGTCGTAGAGAGCAGTGAGATCGAAGTCGCTGACGGAGCCTCTGCCCTCACAGCGTGGGCACATGCCACCGGTCACGGTGAAGGACTTCTTCTCTGTGGTCTGCCTGCCGCCCTTGTCCACCTTGTACGCACCTGCACCGGACACCGACGCGACGTTGAACGAAAAGGCTTGTGCGGAGCCGATGTACGGCTTTCCGATTCGGCTGAACAGAATCCGCAGCATGGCGTTGGCATCGGTTGCGGTGCCGACGGTGGAGTGAGGATTGGTGCCCATGCGCTGTTGATCGACAATGATGGCCGTTGTGAGTCCGTCCATGACGTCGACATCCGGGCGGCCGAGCGTGGGCATGAATCCTTGTACGAAGGCACTGTAGGTCTCGTTGATCATGCGTTGTGATTCGGCCGCAATCGTACTGAAGACCAGCGAGCTCTTTCCTGACCCGGAGACCCCGGTGAACACGGTCAGTCGCCGCTTGGGTAGCTCCACATCGATGTCCTGGAGATTGTTCTGCCGCGCCCCCTGAACACGAATCGAATCGTGACTGTCGGCAGCATGCCGTGCCGAGCCCTCCGAGACCTTCTTCGTCGCCATGAGCAGTCACGCTAGTCGTACCGAAACGTGCTCGCTTCTCGATTCCTGATCGAATCCGGTGGCCGACAGGGCCGCGTCGAGTCGGCTCAGGTCGGCCGCCGAGGATGCGAGAAGTGGGCGTCGCACGGTCGCGTCGGAGATGACGCCGATCCTGGCGAGCGCGGCCTTGGCCATGATGGCCCCCTGCGTCGTGCGCATGACGGCGTCGGTCAACGGCAGGAGCGATCGCTGTACTGCGTTCGCTCGGTCCAGGTCGCCGACGCGGATTGCCGCGATCAGCTCGGCGTAGCGGTCTGCCACGACGTTTCCGGTGACGCTGACCAATCCTGTTGCACCGGAGGCGAGGTAGGGCAGTGCGAGTTCGTCGATTCCGCAGTAGTAGGCGAGATCCGTCGAGGACATGACGGTCATGGCCTCGTACAGATCACCCTTGGCGTCCTTGACGGCAGCGATGAGGGAGTGGTGAGAGAGCTCGACGAGCGTCGACGCCTCGATCGCCACACCTGTGCGCGCCGGGACGTCATACACCATGACCGGTAGCCCACCTGCCTCGGCGATGGCGACGATGTGTTCCGCAATGCCGGCCTGGGTGGGGCGCGAATAGTAGGGAGCGGTGATCAGCAGGGCGTCGGCACCGGCTGCCGCTGCGGACCGAGCCATCTCCATCCCCGTGGAGGTGTCGTTGGTGCCTATTCCAGCGATCACGCGAAGAGCGTGATCGCGATGCCTGCAGGCGCGAGCGATCAGCTGCGAGATCTCGTGGCCCGTCAAGGTCGGTGCTTCACCGGTTGTTCCGGCGATCACGACGCCATCGCATCGCCTGGCCGACAGGTGCGTGAGAAGGGCATCGACGCCGGCTCGGTCGAGTGAACCATCGGGGTGCATAGGGGTCGCCATGGCGACGAGGTTCGTACCGAAGATCGTCGAGGCCGGCGACCGATTGGTGTTCATGGTCCGAGTGTGAACCGCCCGATACCTGAGGTCCAGCGATGCATTTTCGGCATTACTGCGTACTGTTCCTTCATGATCGATACCAGCGCCCTGCACGCACTGCGCGCTGTGGCTGCACTCGGCACTCTTGCGCGGGCCGCCGACGAGCTCGGATACACCTCCTCGGCGATCTCCCAGCAGATCAAACGACTCGAACGGCAGATCGGCACCCCGGTACTGGCGCCGGCCGGCAGAGGTGTGGTGCTCACCCCCGCAGGTCGGGCGGTGGTCGAGTCAGCGGGGGAGGTGTTCGACGCTCTGGAACGTTGCGTCGAGGCCGCTCGATCCGCCGACGGGGGCGTCGCTCGTGGGGTCGTTCGGTTGGTCGGCTTCTCGACCGCGGTGCGTGGATTGGTGGCTCCCGCGCTGATCGTGCTGGATCGACGGTATCCCGATCTGACGGTGCACATCAGCGAGGAGGATCCGGATCGTGCACTGCACAGCGTCCATGCCGGGACCGCAGATTTGGCGCTGGTGCACGATGCAGACGGGGTATCGGCACCCGCTCCTCCCTCGGTCGTTCGCCAACCGATTCACCTGGACTTCGGCGACGTGATCATGAAGCGAACCCACCCTCTCGCCCGACGCGAGACCGCGTTGACCCATGCCGAACTCGCTCGGTACCCGTGGGTGACGAGCCCGGCCGGGACGGTCTGTCACCAGTGGTTTCGGCGGCTGTTCGCCGAGTCATCCGCCGAGATCGATGTTCGCCATCTCGTCGACGATTTCTCCACGCAACTCGCGCTGGTCGAAGCGGACGACGTGCTCGCTCTCGTGCCTCGCCTCGCGCGTCCGGTGCTCGGTGCCGGTCTCGTCGCGGTTCCGCTCGAGCGCGCTCCCGCTCGTGAGGTGCAGGCCGCGTGGCGGCGCAGCGCCGATGCCAGCCCGGCGATTCATGCCGTGCTGGGCGTCCTCGGTGCGGCCTCGCGCTGAGCGGTCAGAACGACCAGCTGGCCGGTCGCTCGCGTCATGGCCAAGTACCTGTCGACGGCACCGGCGATTCCTGATCCGAACGAATCCGGGTCGATGAGCACGACCAGATCGAATTCGAGGCCCTTCGACGACTGCGGTGTCAGCGAGCGGATGCGCTCCGACGGGACAAACGTGGGATCGCCGATGACGCAGGCGATTCCGTCGATGTTCGATTGCAGCCAGCGATCGAGGATCGACGCCAGCTGTGCCGCGTCTCCGTACTCGACGGGCACTCCGGTACTGCGGATGGAGACCGGGACGTTCGCGTCCGGCAGCGCTGCACGGATCACCGGCTCGGCTTCGGCCATGACTTCCTGCGGGGTGCGGTAATTGACACCGAGGGTTGCGATCCTGACCCTGTCGAGACCGACCCGTCCAAGTCGTTCGCGCCAGGACTCGGCGAATCCCAGACGCGCTTGCGCGCGGTCTCCGACGATGGTGATGCTGCCCGACGGGCACCGGCGCAGGACCATGTGCCATTGCGCGTCGGTCAATTCTTGCGCCTCGTCGACGACGATGTGTGCGAACGGCCCCGCGAAGGGGTCCGACGGGATCTCCTCGAAGCCCGCCGAATCGACGAGCGCATCGCGAATCCCATCCTGCCGCAACTGCGCAGCCATCATCTCGTCGTCGTCGGCGGCCATGAGTTCATCGACGACGCGGTCCATTCGCGCGCGTTCGTGTACAGCTGCCAGATCCCGACGCCGAGTGCGCCGTGCATGTTCAGGATCTCCCAGCCGCATTCGTGCGGCGTCGAGCAGCGGGAGATCGGCCACCGTCCATCGCGTCGGATCGGGTCGTTGTAGTGCGTGGACGTCCTCGGGGGCGAGCCAGGGTGCGCACGAGCGAAGGTACGCCGACACGCTCCACAGGTCTGCGACGAGGTCGGGAGCATCGATGATCGTCCAGGATCTTTCCAGCTCCGCGCGTAGAGACTCGTTGTTCTGCAGTGACTTTCGTATGTCGGTCGGGGCCTCGTCGCCGTCGTAGCGGTCCATCAGAATCGTCAGCAGCAATTCCCAAACTTGTTCACGAGCCTCGTTGTGTGGAGTGCCGGGGTCGGGTGCCTCGAAGGCCTCGGCCCAATCGGCCGCAGTCAATGTCAGATCGGCCCATTCGGTCTCCACGATCATGGTCCGAGTCGGTGGCTGCTCGTAGAACGCAACGGCCGCGTCGATCGCCACGCTCATGCTCTCGGTCGCCTTCAATTGCGCCACAGAAGGATTCGTCTCGTCGATCGCGTTCGTTCCTTCGGCGACGAGATCTCGAAGAGTACAGGTCTGCACACCGTCCTCGCCCAGACTCGGTAGGACGTCGGAAACGTAGGCGAGGTACGGCTCGTGTGGGCCGATGAACAGCACGCCGCCGCGGCTGTGTCCGAGACGCGTCTCCGCATACAGCAGATACGCGGTGCGATGCAGTGCGACCACGGTTTTCCCGGTTCCAGGACCACCGTCGACGACCAGCGCGCCGCGGGCGTCCGCTCGAATGATCGCGTCTTGATCTGCCTGAACGGTGCTCAGCACGTCACGCATTCGCGGTGAACGTGCCGTACCCAGACTGGCGATGAAGGCGGACTGATCGTCCAGCGCAGCTTCGGTGATCGGTTCGGTCAGATCGAACACCTCGTCCCAGTAGTCGGTGATGGTGCCGTTCGTCCACCTGTATCGACGACGACTTCGCAGCCCCATGGGATTGGCGTGAGTGGCGCCGAAGAAGGGTTCGGCTGCGGGGGAGCGCCAGTCGACGAGGAGTTGCTCGCCTGCAGTTCCCAGCAGTCCGAGTCGTCCGATGTATACCGGCTCCTCCGCGTCGGTGGTCACGACGCGACCCAGGCACAGATCGACTCCGTACCGACGCAGTGAACGGAGACGGCCGCCCAAGCGGTGTATCTCGAAGTCGCGTTCCATCACTTCTCGGCCCATACGGCCCGACGACTTCTGCGCTGCCTCCAGCCGTGCCGACGTGTCGAGACGAGACTTCTCGATACTCGAGCGAATAGCTGAAAAGTGTTGCTCGTCTTGGCCGATCAATGCCGAGTCACGCTTGCGCGCGAGATTGTCGGGTAGGTCGAAAACACTCGGGTACGCATGTTTCACGGGACTCCGATCGATTGCTACGTGGCTGCAGCGTGCAATTCTGAGCCCTGTACGGGGTCTTGCCGCAAGCCCCTGGGTGCGCTATACATTGAAAGGGGAAAAGAAGTAACAGTCGCTCTCGATCCCGTCCCCAGACTCCAATGCCGACGAAACCGGCTGTGCATCAAATGATTCGAAGTCAGGATCAGGCCACAGGTGCGCGGCCGGCGAACTGCCCGTCGCGGTCGGGGTTCATCGATCGCCGAGAAGCAGATCGGCGATTGCTCCGGCACCGACCGGCCGACCCAAGAGGTATCCCTGCGCGAAGTCGCAGCCGGTGGCGGCCAGTGCGTCGAGTTGCTCCTCGGTTTCGACACCCTCGCCGACGACGGTGACGTCGAACGCGCGGGCGAGCGAGACGATTGCCGAGACGATCGCACGTGCCCGAGGGGCCGGCAGCCGGGCTATGTACGACTTGTCGATCTTGAAGCACTCGAACATGGGGTAGCGGTCGAGATACGACATGGAGCTGTGGCCTTTGCCCATGTCGTCGAGTAGGAGAGCCACCCCCATGGCGTGCAGTGCGGAGACGGTGTCGGCGACCCGTTCGGTGTCGGCGACCCACACGGTTTCGGTCACCTCGAGGCCGAGAGCGAAGGCGGGCAGTCCCGTCTCTTTCAGTACCGAGGCGACCTCGGTGGGAAAATCGGGATCGCGGAGTTGAAGCGCGCTGACGTTGACGCGGACCACGATGTCGGAGAACGTTCGCCACCGCGCCGCGGCCGTGCATGCGGTACGCAGCGCCCACGCGCCCAAAGGAGTTGCAAGACCAGTTCTTTCGGCGACTCCGACGAACTCGCTGGGGTCGATGGGCCCGAGTTCGCGGTGATCCCAGCGGGCGAGCGCCTCCACGGCAACGATCTTCCGTGTGGCGATGTCCACCAACGGTTGGTAGGCGAGAGTGAGTTCATCGGCGAGCAGGGCCGCTCGGAGATCGATCGACAGTGACCTGATGCGATCCGCGTCGTAGAGATCGGTGGGATCGAACACTGCATGCCCACCGGTACCACTGTCCTTTGCGCGGTACATGGCCAAGTCAGCGCGGTGGATCAGCTCGTGCCGACTCGAATTCGGTTCGGACACCGCGATACCGATGCTGGCGCTCAAGGGGATGGGCACGTCTTCGGCGGAGAAGGGAACGGCGATGGAACTCGAGATGTGTCGAGCGAGTTCCTCCGCGTGAGCAACGCTGTCGACGCCTTCGCAGACGATCAAGAATTCGTCTCCGCCCAGGCGCGCGATGGTGTCGGCGTCTCTGATGGCCGAGGCGAGCCGTTCGACGAACTTGACCAACGCTTTGTCCCCGGCGTCGTGTCCCAGGCTGTCGTTGATGATCTTGAAGTCGTCGATGTCGAGTAGAAGCAGTGCTACGGTGCCTGCCTGTTGTCTGGCGCGGTCCAATGCCGAATCTATGACCTCGTACGCGAGGGTGCGGTTCGGCAGGCCGGTCAGGGCGTCGTGCGTGCTACGTCGTCGCAGTTGGAGTTCGAGGTCGATGCGTCGTATCGCCGCGGATACGATGCCGGCCACCGAACTGAGAAACGACACTTCTTCGTCACGATAGAGGCGGGCCTCGGCGCTGTGGATGGAGAGAACTCCCCATGCTTTTCCGGCGGCGGTGAAGATGGGGACTCCGACGCCGCTGCGGAGGCCGAGAGAGATCATCGTGTCGGTACGGAAACGCTTCTCGGCGTGACTGTCGTTGCACACGACAGGCTCCGAGAGCGTCAGGACGAATCCCACCAACGAACCGTTCCCGGACGGAACGTTCTGACGCACTCCGAGTGCACCGCTGGCCGCGTCCATGGTCAAGTACGGATCGCTCGGGTGCTCGAGATGGGCGATGGCGGAGTTGCCCACGCCGATCAAGGTGGCGGCGGTGTCGGTTGCTGCGGTGAGCAACCTGGGTAGCTCGGCGATGACGGCGAATCGGCTCAGATCGGCGAGAGCCTTCTGCTCCAGCGCGTGACGACCGGCGATCACCGCGTCGGCCGCCATCCTGGCACTGCGTTGTTCCACCGTGTGTCGGTGCCTGATGGTGGATGCGACCACGTCGGGGCCACCGTCGTCACGACTGATCACGTAGGAAGACACCACGACCGGCATGCCGGTACCGGTCACGTGGTGGCGCAGCTCGCAGTAGCCCTCCCACTTGCCTTCGGCGAGTAGACCGGCGGCGATGTCGTTGGTGAGATCGAGTCCGTCGGAAGTCAGCAGATCCAAGGCCGACAGTTGGCCGATATCGGCCACGTCCGTGACCCCGATCAGCTCCGAACCCGCCGGATTGATGTACAGAATCTTCCCCGTGAAATCGGACAGCGCAACGAAATCAGGGGAGCGTTCCAGAAAGGATCGAAGACTCACCGGATCGCCCGGGAGATCGAACATCGGCCCTCCGATCCGTGTCGCCCGGGATACGTGCGGCTCCGGGTCCATGTTATTCGTCGTTCGTGGCCAGTGTGCCCGAACAGCCCGTGCCGGGTATCAGTCTGTCCATTGTCGTGCCTCGATGGGATGTCGAGCGGCGAAGAGCGCCATATTTCCCACCATCGTGACCTCTACCTGCTCGAATCTGTCGGCCAGGACTTCTCGTTAGCCAGGCAGGTCGTCGCGCCGTTCACCGCACGCCTTGTACGTCTGTTCGACGCCGATCGCTGGCGATCCGAACAACCCGGGCACCGCACGACCATCCGCTGTCCGGCACCAACGCTGTCCGGCACGAACGCGAGCGACGAATGGATGTGCGACGTCGTCCCCGAAGTGGTTGTCGCCGTTGATGATTACGGTCATCTGATGGACGTGAGCGCAGAGTGCAGGGGAGTGGGGTCGATTCGTCGTTGTGCGGCCGACCCCAGCTGATGGCTGTGTCGGTCGGACAACGGGCAGTCTGTTGTCGCCGATGGCGGTGATCGGATTCAGGCTCGGCGTCGCCGGTACAGCGGCGGTTCGTTCGGATGCTGGGTGGTGGAAATTGCGCCCGGTGACATGCAGTTCAGCCCAATTCGGGTGTGGCACCGAAGGTCGGACTCCACGTCATGAGGGGTGGTCGCGACGGCGATGGTTCCGGGTGGCCGTGGGCGATGACATTGAGTTCGGCGATATGGGAATCGAACGCTTCCCGTCCGGCACCTGTCAGCTTCACCCACGTCACTCTCCTCGAGTCCGAACGTGACAGCGATGCAGTCTTGTTCATCGAGACGTAGCCCGCGTCGGAGAGCGCTTTGAGATGTTTCGACAGCGACGCGTCGCTGATCTCGAGTGTGTCGCGTATGACCGCGAAGTCGATTTCGTCGATTCGCCGCAGAATTCCGCAGACACGCAGGCGGATTGGAGCATGTATGACGGAATCGAATTTCGGCCCGAAACCGGGATCTTCGGTCACGATCAGTTACTCCTGGACCGGCGGCCGGTGAGCTGCCGGACGCCTCCAGCGTGCAGATGGGTTCGGTACACGCCGTCGAACAGACGACCGCCGAACAGCACGACGACGAAGCACACGGCCTGCGGCACAAGTACCCACCACGCAGACAGCGACGCCACCACACCGTAGGACACGCTCAACAAGCCGAGCACGCTCACCAGGAGCCCGATGAGAACACCCCATCCCACCATGCCTACTGCCGCCGGTCGCACCCCGGATATCCGGGGGTAGAGCAGAGCCAATGTCGCGGCTGCCGCTACCGGGAGAGCGGCGAATGCGGCACCCACGTTGCTGTCCGACAATACCGGCGTTCCTACGTGCAGAGCGGTCACGGCGGCGAAGACCGGGTAGAACCAGGACGGTGCAGCGAGACGATCTGCGAGGGAGACGCGATCGGCGTGGAGCGCATCCAGAAGATCGCGCACGTCGTCCGGCGACTGATTGCTTTCCATGTTGGCAACTCTAACACTTTCCGTCTAGGCAAGTGTTACGTTGAATCCTGAAAGTACACCGCGCACATCCATGGAGGGTCATGAAGAAGCATCCGGTCGTCACTCGTTCACTCGTCCTCGCCAGCGCGCTCACAGCCGTGATCGGTACCAGCGCCGCGCAAGCCGGTGCCCAGGAGAGATACTTCTCGCCGCAACAACGGATTTACACGCTCGCCGAGGTTCCCCAATGTCTCGGCGGTACCGTCGATGTGAATGTCCAGAGCGGCTACGCGCCCAACGAGATTCGTGCGAATTTCACCACCCACCTGTACAGCCCGGCATGGGCCGGATCAGCCGACTACGAGTGTTATCTGAGCATCTATGCGGATTGGCGTAACCACGACACAGGACTCAGCGGAACCGCCGAGCAGCGGGTGGCGAGCTGGCGGTTCCAGGGCCCCAATGTGGCAAACCCTTACGTGGACATCGAGACAGGGGAGGGGCCGCTTACGGTCACCTTCAGAACGAGTGCCGCGCATACACCGAGCCCCACCTTCGAGGTGCCGGCCCGCTGAACAGCGCCGAACCGGCTTCCGGCGGGCGAGAGCCGTGACGTCTTCATGTCGACTCGAAAGAGAAAAGAGAAAACGTGACAATTGCTCGGAAGTCAGTTGTTCTGGTCGCGACTGTGTGCGGATTGGCCCTAGGTGGTTGTGCGAGTGGCGATTCGGACACCAGTGCCGCGCCGGACACGACACGTGTGCCCGCTGGGACGACGACGTCGCCCGCGGGGACGAGCACCGAGTCGTCGGTTGTGGCCGAGCCGCCGACTCGGCTCGAGGCCGAATCCCCACAGAAATCTGCAGTCGCTCCGTCGACGCGAACGCCGGAGGAAGCAGCGGACCTGGTGCCGGGTGGTGGTGGTGCGATCTTGCAGCCGTCGGGAGACGAAGCAGGCAACGTCGATCCCGTGACGTTCCGGACGGGGAGTGACAAATACAACTTCACGTCGCCGACGGGCAACATTCACTGCGGCATCTGGGACGCCGACGGGCCCGAGGGGCGAGTGGGATGTCAGGCCGTGGACGGCAGAAATCCTTTCGACGGACCGCAATGCTCGAACGCAGAGAACGACAAGGTCGCTGTTCGCGTAACCGCGGCGGGCTCGGAAAGCATGTGCACGACACAGGGCATCTACGTGGATGCGAACGCCCCAATACTCGAGTTCGGCCAGGTGCTGTCGGTCGAGGACGTGGTGTGCCGGTCCGGGCCCGACGACATAATCGGGTGTACCGCACCCACGGGCGGATTCACGTTCTCCCGAGGTATCAACTACACCTACTGATTCGAACGTTGCGGGGTGTGAGTCGACAGTCCACACTTGGACCCACCATGACGAACTACGATCTGCGCGCCAACCCCCGGAAATTGCGGCCGCGGCCAGCGGTCCCGCGCGAGGTGGCGGTCGAGCTGACGTCCAGCGGGGTGCCTGTTGCCGAGCGCGACTTCTTCGTCGAGGAGTTCCGAGGGGTCACGATCGTGATCGCCCTTCCCATAGTGAGCGTCGCGGCTCTGGAAGCAGTGGAACGGACGGTCGGTGAGTTCGGCACCGGCGACACGCGATTCATATTCGTGGTTCCGGCCGACCATGCTCCGGAAGTCACCGCTGCAGTCGGTGGTGTGGCCATGACCGGTGCGACTGTCTGGAACGACGAGTCCGTCGCCCGTCTGTGGCTCGCAATCGCGGACTCGGAATGCGTCGTGATCGGGGCGGAGGCGGCCGCTGTCGCGCGCACTGCCGGCACCGTGTCTGCGAGCGTGCGGGCATCGAAAATGGTCCTGACCGATCCGGGCGGGGGCTGGGGTAATCCTCCTCGTAGCTTCGCCGACATCGACCTGCACCGCGAGCGCCTGGTCGCCCACCTGGCCGAACGGGGGCTCGACGATTTCCCCCCAGCCGCCGAGGCAGCACTTGCCGGTGGTGCATACAGCGTAAACCTCTGTCGTGCTGAGGATCTCGAATTCGAGCTGTTCACATTCGACGGCCGAGGGACCGTCCTGACCCAAGGCCGCTACCTGCACTTGGCCTCGCTACAGGTGGACGACTTCCCGGCGATAGAGGCTTTGGTGGCACAGGGAGTGCGAGAAGGGGTTCTCAAGCAGCGCAGTCGGATCGAGATTGCCAGGATGGCTGTCGGTGGGCTCGGTGCTCGGGTACTGCGCACGGGGCACCTCGCCGGCATCGTCGGACTCGAGGTGGACCGTTACGCCGGAACCGGATTCGGCGAAGTGTCCGGCTTGATCACCGTTGCCGAGTTCTCCGGACTGGGAGCAGGCGGCTTGTTGATGGACGGATTGTTGGAGGTCTGCCGCACGAAAGGCATCTCGACCCTGTTCGCGGTCACCGTCAGCAGTGAGGCCGCGGAGTTCTTCGCCAAACGCAGTTTCGTCGAGGTCGGGCATCAGGATGTGCCTGCCGCGAAGTGGGAGGACTACGACGCCGATCGGCTCGAGTCTGCTCGCTGTTTTCTACGATCCGTCTGAATATTTGCGAGGAGTGTTTTACCCGGGTGGACCTGGTGTTGACACTCCCCTTGGGGGAGGCATCACCGTGGGGTCATGACCACACAATGGGATGGACTCCCGGACAACGTGAAGAAGTTCATTACCGCACTCGACTCCAAGCAAGGCGCTCGCGGGCTCTCCGTATTCACCGCGGATGCCGTGGTAACCGATGAGGGCCACGACCACTCGGGCCGAGACGAGATCGAGGCCTGGCTGATCGCCTCGGTCAGTGAGAGTGAGTACACCTACACGAGCAAGTTCACCGGAGCGACCACATCCGGCACGACTGTCGACGTCGAGCAGCACCTGGAAGGCAACTTCCCCGGGGGAGTCGTCGACCTGCACTACCGCTTCACGCTCGACGGTGCGCTGATCCAGGGGCTGGTGATCGAGCCATGAGCAAGCGATGGTTCATCACCGGTGGCACACCCGGCGGTTTCGGCATGGCGTACGCCGAGGTGGCGCTGGAGGCGGGGGACCGCGTGGTACTCACCGCCCGGCGTCCGGAGGAATTGGTGTCGTGGGCCGATCGTTACGGTGACCGCGTGCTCATCGTGCCCATGGATGTCACCGACGCGGCGCAGGTGCTCCGCGCGGTACACACGGCCGAGGAGCATTTCGGCGGTATCGACGTGCTGGTCAACAACGCCGGTCGCGGCTGGTACGGATCGATCGAGGGAATGGACGAGTCCTCGATACGGGCGATGTTCGAGCTGAACTTCTTCGCCGTGCTGTCCGTCACGCGCGCAGTGCTACCAGGTATGCGCACCCGCGGAAGCGGGTGGATCGTCAACGTGTCCTCGGTGGCCGGGCTTCTGGCGGCGGTCGGATTCGGCTACTACAGCGCCACGAAATACGCGATCGAGGCCGTCACCGACGCGCTGCGCCAGGAAGTCGCCGAGCACGGCATCTCCGTGTTGGCAGTCGAACCGGGCGCTTTCCGCACGAACGCTTACGCCGGATTCGCCGACGAGCCCATCGCGGAGGCCATTCCGGAATACCGCGAGATGCTGGAACAGGTGCGGGCCGACTTCGTCGACATGAACGGGGTGCAACCGGGAGACCCGCATCGCGGTGCCCGTGCAGTGGTCGCAGCGATGGCCCAGAACCCACCGCCACACCGGCTGATCCTGGGCAACAGCGGATACGACGCCGTGATCGACGCGCTGGAACAAAATCTGAGCGACATCCGGTCGAACGAAACACTGTCTCGCAGCGTGGATTTCCCCGCCTAGCCAGGCCCGCTGAATCAAAATTCGATAGCGACCCATCCGGAACATCGGACTACCGATGCCACGGTGGTGACGGCCAGGTCGTTCTCGACGACCCGGCCGTCACCACGGCACAACAGCAGCCTGCAAAGCTGTGCGAATGGCCTTCACCATTACACTGTCGACACCGATCGCCGCGGACCCAACAGCAGTCTTCGAACTGGAGTCGGATGCCCAGGTCCACGCGGAGTCTCAGGGTTCGTTCGGAGAAAGTGTTCGGTTCACATCCGATCGCAGTAGCCTCCGCCGGGGGGATGAGATCCAGATCCGCTCCAGACACCTCGGGTTCTGGTTCACCTTGACCAGCCGTATCACAGAGCACGAACGTCCTCGATATTTCGTGGACGAACAAGTCACCGGCCCTTTCTCTTCGATGCGTCACGAACACTTCTTTCTCGCAACACGTGATCACACCCAGATGGTCGACGTCATGTCAGTACAGTTTCGCGGAGGACGACTCGCCGCTCTGATTCTGGATATCCCAGGAAAGCTGTACCTTCGACGCATCCTGTGTATTCGGAACGAGTTCATCAGGCACGGCGCCGAAGCCGAGCAGGCAGCGAAGAGTCGGTAACTGGTCAGAGTGTCAGCGCCCTCTGGCATTGTTCCTACTTGGAGACGCTTGGACGGCGAGCGGTATTGCGCTGCAAAAGCAGTGGGTTCGATCACTGGGTAAGTCTCTTATCTGATCTCGAGGTATTCGCTGACCCTCCAATCCGACGACCGTTCCGATACTGAGCGTGGCGTGAAGTCGAGGAAGTATGGCGTTATTGCCGAGAAGATGTGCCACGCGAGCGCCCACGACATCCATGCTCACTTCCCAGATACCCATCCCCATTCCGATCAGATAGAGCGCGTCACCCGCGAAGACCGACCAACCTGATTCCGGCCCGACGGAGAGCGCACCCAGTCCCACTGCTGAGACGACGACGCCCGGAGCGATCACGCGTCTTGCCCCCGACGCGCTGGATGATCGTCCCGGCGAACGGCAGACCGGATACGGCCCCCGCCGACAAGAACAGCAGACGAATCCCCAATTGGGAAGGTCGACAATGCCAGGTCCGTGCCGATGGCGGGATACGACTGATAAACGCGGTGTTCATGGGCTCCGTTGACGAGAAACGCTAGGTAGTCAGTGGTGAGATCGCGCCGCGTGCACGAGCCACCGTCACGCCGGCCGGCAGGAGAGTGCGCACCGTGGAGTCATCCTGCGCAAGAACCCCGAGCAGAACGTGAGCTACACCGATATCGCGGTCTCGGAGTGCAACTGCTTCTTTCATCGACTGCCGGAGTGCCTTTTTGGCAGCTTTGTCGAAGGGTAAATGCCGCCGTGCCGGTTCGCGCTTGCGATCGAGGGCTCCGGCACCGAATGCGGCGTCGACCTGCGAGACAACGGCATCGAGATCGATTCCAATCGACTTCAGCGCGTGAGCATCTGCGGGCCCCAGCCCAGCGCTGACCTGTACCACCGAGCGAACTGCTTCGGAAGTGACTCCAAGCGTGGTCATTCGAGTCCTTAGCGACTCGTCGGCACCGTCGAGCGCAGCAATCATCAGGTGCTCGACGCCGATACGCGACGATTGCAGTTCGCGGGCGACATCCTGCGCACCGATCACGGTGAGTCGAGCTGCTGCGGTGAACTTCTCGAACATCATCTACCTCCCTTGTCCGCCGTGCTTCTTGTGCACGGCCTGTCTGCTGACTTCGAGCGAGTCCGCAATCAATTGCCAGGGCCAACCCTGGTTGCGGGCATTGCGAACTTGGACTGCTTCGAGACGCTCGAGCAGTCGACGCAGTGCTAGCACTGCGCGAAGCCCTTCGGCAGGATCAGGGCTGCTGGCGGCTGCGGCGAGTGTTGTGGCTTCGGTCATGGTGTCAATGTAAATTGACATCGGCCGCTTGTCAATTCCGGTTGACGGCGCGATCCGCTCCTGTGACCCCAGGTTGCTGCAGGAATGGCTCTGACAACGGCACGACGACGATCTCGCAGCCGAGTCCCGCCAATGCATCGTATGAAGTCTGCATAGGGCGTACGCAATCTCAGAGGTAGTGCGAATGCCGTGGATAGGCTTCGGGGCCGACTGCGTGGATAGAAGTCTTGAATGACCTCAAAAAGGGCGGGTAGTCACGTCGTGCGTGATCCAATCGCCGGATAGCTGCCCATCGGGACGCCCGAGCGAGCGGCGTGAATGTTCATCACCTTGTTGCTGTATCCGAGTAGGTCGGCGAGCGTTGCGGCGTCGAGTTCTTTGGTCAGGTCGTGCAGCGCTGCGTTGCGAATCGCGAGGATTTTGATGCCGAAGACCTGTCTGAGTGTATTCAGAAGGGTCTGCTCGGTGATGTGATGCCCGGCCCGTGTTCCTGGGAACAGCCACGGGGATTGATTGTTGGTGGTGCGCTGGTTGGCGCGTGAGGTCAAGTATTCATGGAAGAGGGGGAGTAGCGGTTCGGGCACTGGCGCAGGATGTTCACCGAGGTGGAGGCTGATTCCCGTTGGTGTGACTTCTACTTGCTCCGTGCGCATTTCGGCGATCCGGCGGACCGGCAGCGCATACAGAAGAAGCATCAGTGCAGCGATCCGGTTGTTGAGCACCACTGCCTCCGACTCGAGGACTGTTCGAATCAGTGTAAAGCGTTCGTGGGATGAGGCGAGTGGTGTTTGCCGAGCCTCGCGGTATTTCAGGTGGTAGCGCTTGCCGATCCCTGTTTTGGCTCGCCATTGGAGAAAGTTGCGTGCTGCCATTCGGGTGGTGGTCCCAGTGGAGAAGTACTCGTCGACGTGGGCCTGAGTCAGTGCGTCGACAGTGACGTGATGGTTCTCGCTCAGCCAGATCAGGAACTTCCCGGCTTCGGTGATCTCTTGCTTCGCGGTTCGAGTTGCGTTGTCCATGTTGCGGATTCGGTTTCCGTGGATGCGGCGAAGGTGATGCCATCGGGCAAATTGTTCGAGAGCGGTGCGAACATCTGGTCGGTCTGCGAGTGTGTCGAGCCGGTTCTCGAGCCACGTCTGGAACCGGGCGAGTCGAGGATTACCGCGGTCGGGCAGGATGTGAAGGTCCACCAGCATTTCTCGAAGGTGTTCGACGTGTCGGCCAGGGGGTAGCTCGTCGAAGGCACTGTGCGAGAGCATCAGCTCACGGTCACCGATCTTCTGCAGCAGCTCGGCAGCCGATTTGCCTCGCATCCAGGTAACGATGCTCTCCGGACGTGACACCTTCGCCAGTTCTGCGACGAGCCGTTTGAGTCGGAGGTCTGGGGGATCGTGCGGTCGTAGAGCCGCGGTGAGGTCTGCGGTGACGACGCATCGTGCGCAATGTCCACCACGTAGGCGCTCGGCCTCGCGGCCGCAGTTCGTGCAGTCGAGGGCAGTGGTGATGCCTGCGCATTCCCGGCAGATCGACTGCCGGGCGGGTGATAGCCCGGGTGTCATTCGTTCGATGCCGCACAGTGCGCAGCGGCCGTAGGTGCGCACTGCAGCGGTGAAGCACGCACCGCAGAGTGATTCGGTGGGCCATCGGACTCGGTGCCGGGAAACAGCGATAGTGCAGCGATCGCACACCTTCGATCCGCCGACCGTACGCGGTCGGCCTCTGGGACGGTCAGGCATCGTCGTCGGTGATTCGCGCCCTGACTGGTCTGTATGCGTCAAGGAGAGGAACGTCCGTTGGCGAGTTCACTGCACGCTTGTCTCGTCGACGGTTCGCGTCTGTCGCGGTGTAGGTCACGAGGTCGCCGGCTTCGATGCCGAAGATGTCGCAGAGGGCAACGAGAACACTGAACGCGATGCGTTCGGGTTCCTGTCCGACGATCCTGTAGATCTGTGATTCGGACAGGGTAATTCCTCTGTCCCGCAACGGTTCCACGAGGTCACGACTGTTCTTCATTCCAACGCGTGCCATGTGTTCACGCACACGCCAGCGATACTGTATTTCACGTTTCATCGTCTGCCTTTCCTCTCGCACCATCTCGTTCACCGACGCTGCGACGCAGCGTGTTCGACAACACTTGTTCCAGATGGCGTGCCCGGTAGTCGGGGGAGGCGATCGTATAGATGGAGGTCGTTGCTGCGTGTTCGTGGCCGAGCTGCATTTGCACGAAGCTCAAGTCGTATCCGTACTCGGTCTGTAGATGAGTTGCATACGCGCGTCGGAGCGAGTGCAGGTCCAAGCCCGGCGGGAAGCCGAGCTCGTCCACCAGGTTTCGCATCCGCTTCCACAGGTCTCTGCCGGCGACAACACCTCCGCGGTCGGTGGGGAACAGGTCGGCGAGCGGCTGTCCGTAACGGGGTAGGCCGTAGTTGACCCAGTGTTCGAGTGCCTCTGCAGCCCAGTCGAATACGGTCAGGACTGTGCGTTGTTTGGCGGGTGAACGATAGTGCCCCATGGGGTGGTGTAATTCGGATCGGTGAACCATCCGGTTCATGATCAACGAGTTGTGTTGTATGTTA
>NZ_JAWLKF010000014.1:0-130200 GCF_033042195.1 Rhodococcus cerastii | reverse complement strand
CCTGTGAACTCAGCACTCAACATGCAGTAACCCTCCATAGCTTCTCGAATGACTCACCAGAAGCTTGGCAAAGAGGGCCAGGCCGCAAAAGCGCGCGCGTTTGCCAGATGCGCGCGGAATCGCCCCCGTACCCGCCACTATTCCGCACGCGTTTCACGAACGCGCGCGCGTTTGCCGGATTCGCAGGGCCCCAAGCAACGCAGCACCCCAGGCACGCAGCACCCCAGGCAACGCAGGTGATCACATGGGCGAGCTGGCCTGCGCCCAGAATCGTTTCGGGATGCGGCCGGCATGTCGCGCCTGGTAACCCGCCGCCACCGCGTTCCGCATCGCCGACGCCATCAGTGCCGGGTCCTTCGCCCTGGTCACCGCGGTCGCGAGCAGCACCGCATCGCAGCCGAGTTCCATCGCGAGGGTGGCGTCGCTGGCGGTGCCGATGCCCGCGTCGAGGATCACCGGCACCGAGGCGGCGTCGACGATCATCTCGATGTTGTGCGGGTTGGCGATGCCGAGGCCGGTGCCGATGGGTGAGCCGAGCGGCATGACGGCGACGCAGCCGATGTCCTCGAGTCGCTTCGCCAGGACCGGGTCGTCGGTGGTGTACGGCAGCACCTGGAAGCCGTCGTCGACGAGTTGTTCTGCGGCCTTGACCAATTCGATGGCGTCGGGCAGCAGGGTTCGCTCGTCGGCGATCACTTCGAGTTTCACCCAATCGGTTTCGAGCGCCTCACGCCCGAGCTGCGCGGTGAGTACTGCTTCGGCCGCACCACGGCAGCCAGCGGTGTTCGGCAGCGGCGCGATGTTCAACCGGCGCAGCAGATCCAGCACTCCCGTCCCACCCGCGGCGTCGACGCGGCGCATCGCGACGGTGGTCAGTTCGGTTCCCGACGCGACGAGGGCTTCCTCGAGCACTGCGAGATTCGCCGCTCCCCCGGTGCCCGTGATGAGGCGGGAAGTGAAGGTGCGGCCCGCGATCGTCAAACCCGCCATGCCCTCAACCACCCTGCACTGCGGTGAGAACGTCGATGGTCCAACCCTTTTCGACGCTGGTGGTGTCCCAGCGACTCTTGGGCAGTACCGCGCCGTCGACGGCGACGGCGATACCCTTCTCGGGCAGGCCCAGGAATTCGAGCAGCCGACGCATGGTCATGTCCTCGGTGAGCAGGTGATCCTCGCCGTTGACGGTGATGCCGATCGCGACCTGTGTCATGGTGTCCTCTCGATGTGTGCAAAGCGTTCGGGTGTGGCTGCTTTCGCCTCGGGCAGGGCGTCACCGGAGATCAGCGCGGCGACAGCGTCGGCGGTGATGGGCGCGAGCAGGATGCCGTTGCGGCCGTGTCCGGTGGCAACGACGACGTTCTCGTCGAGCCTGCCGATGATCGGGAGTCCGTCGGGGCTCATCGGCCGTAGGCCGGCAGCGGTTTCGTACAGTTCGTATTCGCCGATGCTCGGCATGAGTCGTTCGGCGTCGGCGATGAGGTCTCGTACCCCGGCGACGGTGACCTGGGTGTCCTCACCGGATTCGTATTGTGTTGCGCCGACGACCAATCCGTCACCGCGTGGCACCAGGTAGATCGGGCGGCCGTGCACGGTTCCGCGGACGATGCGGTGCGGCGGCGGTGCGGAGCTGGGCCTACGACGCAGCCGCAGGATCTCGCCTTTCACCGGCCTCACCGGCAGTGTCGGCCACAGTGCGGAACAGCGAGAACCGGCGGCCAGGACCACCTGATCGGCGTCGGGAAGTGCGTCGACCGAGCTAGCCACGAACTCCACGCCCGCGTCCAGACATCCCTGCTCGAGCGCGGCGATCAGCGCCCGGTTGTCCACCGACAGTTCGGTCGGAGCCAGCAGGCCCAGTCGAATGTTCTGCGCCAGAGCAGGTTCGAGATCACGCAGCTGCGCACGTCCCAGAATCTCGAGTTCGTGCCCCTGTTCGCCCACCCACTCGGCGATGGTTCGTAGATCGGCCGCATCGGCCGAGTCGAGGGCAACCGTCACCGATCCGGTGGCGGAGAACACCGAGGGGCCGGGGAGGCGTCGGGCAAAGTCCGGCCACCGCGCCAACGACGCAGCACCGAGATGCAGCAGTTCGTGTTCGCCCGGCCAGCCTTCGGACAGCGGTGCCAACATGCCGCCCGCGACCCAGGATGCGCCCTTGCCGAGTGCAGGATCGTGCACCACCACCCGGTGGCCGTCCTCCGACAGTCGTAGCGCCGTCGACAGCCCGATGACGCCTCCGCCGATAACGACGATATGCACGCGATTCACGTCCTCACTCCCTGCGCCCGCATGATCGGGTTCAGGTATTGACGGTAAGGGCGGCGAACCCACTCTCAGCCCCACGATCCTCGGGACTCCCGCGATTTCTCGGCCACTCCGTCGTCGGTGGCGGCCACCATGAGAATACAGTTCGTTTTGTGCATCCATCTCAGACCGCCCGCAATCAGACTCCCCGTGAGCGTCTTGCGTCCGCTCGCCTGTACCTGTGTACCGATGCCAGGCGCGACAAGGGCGATCTCGCGCAGTTCGCAGAGGCCGCGTTGTCCGGTGGTGTCGACATCATTCAGCTGCGCGACAAGAACTCCGCCGGCGAGCGCGAGTTCGGTCCCCTCGAAGCGAAGGACGAGCTCGCTGCGCTGGCGATTCTGCTTGCTGCGACCAAGCGGCACGGTGCGCTGCTTGCGGTCAACGATCGCGCGGATCTGGCGCTGGCCTCCGGTGCCGACGTGCTGCATCTCGGTCAGGGCGATCTGCCGGTGCACTACGCGCGTCAGATTCTGGGCCCGGACGTGGTGATCGGGCGTTCGACGCAGAACCGCGCGCAGTCCTCGCTCGCCGCGATCGAGGACGGCGTCGACTACTTCGCCGTCGGGCCGGTGTGGCCGACGCCCACCAAACCCAACCGCTCGGCCGCCGGCCTGGAGACTCTCCGCGCCACCGCGGACTCGTTGCCGGAGCGGCCGTGGTTCGCCATCGGCGGCGTCGACGCGACCAACGTGGACCAGGTTCGAGCGGCCGGTGCCGATCGCATCGTGGTGGTCCGGGCGATCACCGAGGCTCGGGACCCACAGGCAGCAGCCCGCGAACTGGTCCGAGCGCTGCAGGCCTAGAGCCAACCCAGTACTGCGGACGGCGTCAGCACCTGCACCGATTCCGGCAACCGGTCGCGTAGTCCGCGGTCGGCGGTGACCAGCGCCGTCAGATCTCCGCCCCGGTGGGCCTGGTCTGCGAGGGTGTCGTCACCGCTGCCGTCGGCGAGAATCACCGGGATGCGCGGGTCGTCCACCGTGGCGTCGCGAGCCCGGCCTTCGAGGACTGCTTCGATTCGGGTGAGCCAGCCGTACTGACCGCTGGGCAGTTCGACGGTGCGCGGCAGTGTCTCGGCGAGCGAGGTCAGCAGTGCGCCGGTGGATCCGGCGCGGTCCTTCCACCAGCCGTTCGGCCGCGAGCCGAGCACGTTGGCGGTGTCGAGCAGTACGCGCAGCGGCGCGGTGCGCAGCGACGGCCAGCTCGACGCGAACCCCGGGTGCAACGGGAGTTCGTCGACGATCGACTCCGGCACCCAGCGCAGTTCGGTGCTCTCGCCGTTGGGCACGGTGGTCAGCGCATGATCGGTGTCGGCGATGACCGTGGTGTAGGACCAACCGCTCTCGACGCTCGCCGTGACTCGCTCGCTGCGGACGCTCAACTGTTCGGCGGCAATACCGGCTTCCTCGTTGGCCTCCCGCACCGCCGCATGCGCGGTGCTCTCGTGAGAGTCGCGGGCCCCACCGGGCAGGGCCCAGGTTCCGCCCTGGTGGCTCCACAGCGCGCGGTGCTGCAGCAGCACCACAGGTTCGCCTGCATCGGACGGTGCGCGCAGCAACAGGCCGGCGGCGCCGTGCTTTCCCCAGTGCCGAGTGCCGTTCTCGCCGATCACCCAACCGTCCCCGTCACCACGCATACTCACCACCCTAGGTGAATCACCTGCCTGTAGTAGCTGCAGTACGGTCCGCCTACTTATATGCTCGGGTGCGTGATCGCGGCCGGCATTACCCCCTCCGCTGCCGTCCCCCCGACAACGGCTACACACGTCGGTGCCGCTGCAGGCAAGCCGCCGGTTCGATACACGATGCGTTCGACGCCTGCGCGGTTGGTCGCGATGGGAACCGCGCTGGTGTTCTTGGCGTTGACGGTCGGAAATCTCGCGTCCACGGCCGTGACCGATCGGGTCGACACCCTGGGCACCCTGTTGGTGCGGACCGAGCCCTTCGCGAACTCGGCACAGAATCTGTACGGGGCACTGTCGGTGGCGGATGCCGCTGCGGCCACCGCTTTCATCGCCGGCGGTCTCGAGCCACCCGAGGTGCGCGAGCGCTACTCGCAGGCGCTCGGCGAGGCGTCGTCCGAGCTGATCGCGGCCTCGGCCGGGGTCGCCGAGAACGACGCGGCCACCAGCGCGGTGCTCACGCAGATCGCCGCCGGATTACCGGTGTACAGCGGTCTGGTCGAGACGGCGCGAGCCAACAATCGCAGCGGAAATCCGGTGGGCGCGGCGTATCTCGGCGAGGCGTCGACGATGATGCAGACGACTTTGCTGCCGCTGGCCGAGAAGTTGTACACAGAGCAGGCGTCGCGGGTGTCGGCCGATCAGGAACGATTCACCAGTCCGCCGCTGTTCGCGATCGGCTCGCTGGTGTTCCTGTTGCTGATGACCGGCGTGGCCCAGTGGTACCTGTCGCGGACCACTCGCCGCACGTTGAACGTCGGATTCCTCGCTGCCACAGTCGCTGTCGCCGGCCTGCTCGGCTGGATGCTGGTGGTGGGACTGATTTCCTCGATCGCCACCGATCGCGCGATCGACCGCGGCGTGTCTCCGTTGAAGTCCTACACGACGGGTTTCATTCTGGCGCAGCAGGCCAGAGCGGACGAAACTCTCGACCTCGCCCGTCGCGGAGGCGGCCAGGATTACGGACAGTCGTTCGACGCGAACGTCTCTCGGCTCACGGAGATGTTCCAGGGCGATACCGCGGTGATCGATGCACTGAACACGTGGTCGGTCTCGCATTCCAGAATCGATTCGGCCCTAGAGGTCGGTGATTTCAACGGCGCGGTCTCCATTGCCACCGGCACCGGCGAGTCCGATTCCGCGGCCGCGTTCACCGCACTGGACAGCGTTCTGGTCGACGGAATCGAGAATGCGCGAAGCGAACTGCGGTCCAACATCGACCGATCGGTATGGGTGCTGTCCGGGCTGTCGAACGGCGCGTACGTGCTCACCGTCGTCGCGTCGGTTGCCTTCGGCGTCGGACTGTTCCCGAGACTGCGGGAGTACCTGTGAAACGTCTACTCGCCGTCGGCATCCTGGTCACCGCCCTGTTGGTCGGCTGCGCACCGCCCGAGAACTCTGCGCCGCAGGTCGACACCACGTTCACCGAACCGCCGCTGCCGGAAGGCGCGTCCGTCGCCGCTCGGCCCACCGAGAGTCCAGCCGACGACGAGTGCGCCCGCCCCACCGCCAGTCTGCGACCACTGCCCACCGGCACCGATGTTCCGCCGCCGCCGCAACCGACCGTCGACGCCCTCCGCGCCAAGGGCCGCTTGGTCGTCGGACTGGACACGGGCAGCAACCTTTTCAGCTTCCGCGACCCGATGACCGGGCAACTGGTCGGCTTCGATGTCGACATCGCACGGGAGGTCTCACGAGACCTGTTCGGCGATCCCAACCGGTTGGACTTCCGTATCCTCACCTCCGCGGAGCGGCTCGAAGCTCTGCAGAATTCTTCGGTGGACATGGTGGTCAAGACCATGACCATCACGTGCGCACGCCGCAAGGACGTCCAGTTCTCCACCGTGTATTTCCAAGCGCAGCACCGTGTTCTGGTGGTGCAGGGGTCGGGCATCCGCGGAGTCGAGGACCTGGCGAACAAGCGAGTGTGCGCCGTGGAGGGCACCACGTCGCTGCGACGCCTCCAGCGCGTCCAGCCCGCCGCGACCGTGGTGACGGTACCGATGTGGTCGGATTGCCTTGTGGTACTGCAGCAACGGCAGGTCGACGCCATCAGCACCGACGACGCGATCCTCGCCGGTCTGGCAGCACAGGATCCGTACCTCGAGATCGTCGGCGACAGCCTGAGCCCGGAGCCGTACGGGGTGGGAATCAACAAGAACAACGAGGATCTGGTGCGCTTCGTCAACGGAACGTTGGCACGCATCCGCTCCGACGGCACGTGGAATCGCATCTACAACCGGTGGCTGACCGTCCTCGGCCCCTCCCCCGGTCCGCCCAACGCGTCGTACAGCGATTAGGGGCCTCGGAATATGGACGACGACGAACAGCAGGCAACCGCCCCGGCGGAGCGAACTCAGGCGGTCTCGCGCACCGACGACAGCGAGCGCACCCGGGCAGTGTCGAGAACGCAAGCAGTCTCGGAAACGGACGGCGTCGAGCGCACTCAGGCCGTCTCGCGGTCACCGGTCGACGATCGAACCCCGCCATCGAATGCGTCGTACTCCGCTTCCACCCGCTCCAAGACGGGTCGGTCGAGGTCCGGTCGATCGCGCAGCACTGGGATTCGGCGGCGACTCGGCGGCGGTCTGGTGGAAGTGCCTCGCGTCGAACCGATCGATCCTGCCACGGCCGTGATGTCGGATCCGACGGTGCCGCAGCACAAGCGGTTCTGTTGGAAGTGCAACGCCAAGGTGGGCCGCAGTGAACCGGACGAGCCCGACGTGGCGATGGGCATCTGCCCGCACTGCGGCGCAACGTTCGACTTCACTCCCTTGCTGGAACCCGGCGATCGCGTGGTCGGCCAGTACGACGTGCAGGGCTGCATCGCGCACGGCGGACTCGGCTGGATCTACCTCGCCATCGACCGCAACGTCAGCGACCGCTGGGTGGTGCTCAAGGGACTGCTGCATTTCGGTGACGAAGAGGCCCACGCCGTCGCGGTCGCCGAGCGGCAGTTCCTCGCCGAGGTCGCCCATCCCGGCGTGGTGAAGATCTACAACTTCGTCGAACAGCCCCGCAGCGACGGGTCGACCGTCGGCTTCATCGTCATGGAGTACGTCGGCGGCCGGTCACTGCGCGACATCCTCACCTCGTGCGGCGACGGCGCACGCCTACCCGTCGAGCAAGCACTGGCCTATGTTCTCGAAGTGCTTCCGGCCCTGGGCTATCTGCATTCGATCGGACTGGTCTACAACGACCTCAAGCCCGAGAACATCATGGTCTCCGACGACCAGATCAAACTCATCGACCTCGGAGCGGTCGCGGGTATCGAGGACTACGGCTACCTGTACGGCACGGTGGGCTACCAAGCACCGGAGATCGTCAAGACGGGACCGACGGTGGCGTCGGACATCTTCACGGTCGGCCGCACGCTGGCGGTGTTGACCCTGGACATGCCGTCGAAGAACGGCAAGTACCTCGACGGCCTCCCCTCGGTCGAGGAATCCGAAGTGCTACAGCAGTTTCCGTCCCTGCATCGACTGTTGCTGCGCGCGACACACGAGGATCCCACTCGACGGTTCCGATCCGCGGACGAGTTCGCCGGGCAGGCCACCGGTGTGCTGCGTGAGATTCTGGCCATCAGGACGGGTGTCGAGCGGCCGGGGCTGTCGACGGTGTTCAGCCCGCCGCGTACGACCTTCGGCACCGAGCAGTCGGTGGGGCGAACCGACACCTATGTGGACGGTACGGTACGGCACGAACGAATGACCGCCTCGGAAGTGGTTGCTGCGCTTCCGGTTCCGCTGGTGGACCCCAACGACCCGAGCGCGCCGCTGTTGGCGGCAGCCGTGCACGTCGAACCTCGACAGACCCTGGACTCGCTACAGCACGCCAAACGCAACGGTATCGAACGCGTCACCGCCGGAGCCGAATCGAGCCGTTCCGCAGGGTCCTCCAGTCCCGTGGAACTGAGCCTCGAAATCACCCTCGCCGAGGTCAAGGCTCATCTGGATCTGGGGAACGTCGTCGAAGCAACCGACATTCTGGCCAAGGTGCAGTCGCCCGACCACACCGCGGATCCGTGGCGAGTGCAGTGGTACGCAGGCCTGATCGCGCTCCTGCATCACGAATACGATTCTGCGTTCACGAGTTTCGACAACGTACTCGGCGCGATGCCCGGCGAACTCGCACCCAAGCTCGCTCTCGGAGCCACCTCGGAGCTGCTCGGCCATGTGGCTGCGGGCAACGGCGAGGAAGCCGAGAAGTGGCGGGCCCGCGCCGAGGGACTGTATAGAGCGGTGTGGCGGACCAACCGCGGCATCGTGAGCTCGGCGTTCGGCTTGGCCCGGCAGTTGCAGCGGCGCGGCGATCAGACCGGGGCAATCGCTGCCCTCGATCAGGTACCGATCAGCTCACGGCACTACTCGATGGCGCGCATGACAAGCGTGCTGACACTGCTGATGGACCGCTCGCGAGCGGAGCTGTCCGAAGCCGATTTCCGTTCTGCTGCACGACGAGTGGCGTTGCTGCCCAAGGCCGAGAGCCGGGCGCTGCAGATGCGGACACTCGTACTGGCGATGGCGCTGGACTGGATCGTCTCCGGCCACGCCGCCACCGCCGAGCGAGAACCCATTCTCAGCGTCCCGTTCACCGAGGACGGCTTGCGGCGCGGCACCGAGAAGGGCCTGAGGGCACTGGCCCGCAACGCCACCGATCGCGCCCACCGTTTCTCGTTGGTGGACCTGGCGAACGCCATTCGGCCGCGTTCGCTGTTCTAACTGCGAACCAGGCTGTCCGCTGCCCGAGCGATCGCCAGCTCCTCGTTGGTGGGCACCACCAGCACCGTGACCGTCGACGAGTCTGTGGAAATCACCCGAGCCTGCTTGCCGCGCAACGCATTACGCTCTGGGTCGATCTCGATGCCGAAGCCCTCGAGATTTGCCAGGGCATCGGCGCGCACTGCTGCGGCGTTCTCGCCGACACCGGCGGTGAACGTGATGGCGTCGAGCCGGCCCAGCCCGATCATGTACGCACCGATGTACTTGCGCAGACGGTGGATGTAGACGTCGTACGCCAAACGCGCGGAGGCGTCGCCGTCGTCGATCTTCTGCTGCAGTTGCCTGAAGTCGTTCACCCCGGACAGTCCGATCAAACCGGAGCGACGGTTGAGCAGGGCATCGATGTCGTCGACGCTCATTCCTGCACTGCGACGCAGATGCAGAATCACCCCGGGGTCGATATCCCCACTGCGGGTACCCATCACCAGACCTTCGAGGGGAGTCAGTCCCATCGAGGTGTCGACCGCCTTGCCGCCGGCGACCGCCGAGGCCGACGCCCCGTTGCCCAGGTGCAGCACGATCTGATTCAGCTCCGCGAGATCGCGTTCCAGGAACTGCGCCACCTGGTCCGAGACGTAGTGGTGCGAGGTGCCGTGGAAGCCGTAGCGCCTGATGTCGTGCTCGGCGGCAACGGTCGCGTCGATGGCGTAGGTCGCGGCCGCGTCGGGCAGGGAATGAAAGAAGGCGGTGTCGAACACTGCCACGTGCGGCACGTTCGGCAGCTGCTTCCTGGCGACCTCGATGCCCAGCACGTTCGGCGGATTGTGCAGTGGTGCAAGACTACTGAGGTCCGAGATCTGCTGCACGACGGCGTCGTCGATGATCGTCGGCCGGTAGAACACGGTCCCGCCGTGGACGACACGATGCCCGACCGCGGTGACCGATTCCAGTTCGACGCCTGCGTCGGCGAGCATCTCGAACGCCAGCGCCAGACCGGCACCGTGGTCGTCGATGTGCTCGATTCGCTCGACACTCTCGCCCCGATAGTCGAGTTCGACTCGGCCGTCGGATTCACCGATGCGCTCGACGAGCCCAGTGGCCACGGACTCTCCGGAGCCTGGTTCGACGAGTTGGAACTTGACCGAGGACGAGCCGGAGTTGACGACGAGGATGCTCACTTGCCCTCCTGATCGGCTGCGGCGGCAATCCCCTGCGCCTGAATCGCTGTGATGGCCACGGTGTTGACGATGTCCTCGACCAGCGCACCGCGCGAGAGGTCGTTGACAGGCTTGCGCAGTCCCTGCAGAACGGGGCCGACGGCAACCGCACCGGCGCTGCGCTGGACGGCCTTGTAGGTGTTGTTGCCGGTGTTGAGGTCCGGAAAGATGAACACCGTCGCTCGGCCTGCCACGTCGGAATCGGGCAACTTCGACGCGGCGACGGACGGTTCGATCGCCGCGTCGTACTGGATCGGACCCTCCACGAGCAGTTCCGGATTGCGTTCGCGCACAAGCGCTGTAGCTTGCCGCACCTTGTCGACGTCGGCTCCTGAACCGGATTCGCCGGTGGAGTACGACAGCATGGCCACCCGTGGTTCGATCCCGAACTGGGCCGAGGTCTGCGCCGAGGACACGGCGATGTCGGCGAGCTGCTCGGCCGTCGGGTCGGGTACGACTGCGCAGTCACCGTAGGCGAGAACACGATCGGACAGGCACATCAGGAAGATCGACGACACCGTCGACACGCCCTCGGTCGTCTTGATGATCTCGAACGACGGCTTGATGGTGTGCGCGGTGGTGTGCGCCGCACCGGAGACCATACCGTCGGCAATTCCCTTGTGCACCATCATGGTTCCGAAGTACGAGATGTCGGCCATGATCTCGCGGGCACGGTCGATCGTCATACCCTTGTGCTTGCGCAGCTCGGTGTACTCGGCCGCGAAGTCCTCGGCGTAGTCGCAGTTCTTGGGGTCGAGAACCGTCGCACTGTCGAGATCGACGCCCAGTTCCGATGCGCGTCGTCGAATGGGGCCTTCCTCGCCGAGGATCGTCAGGTCCGCGACCTGACGTTGCAGCAGACGTCCGGCAGCCCGGAGGATGCGATCGTCTCCGCCCTCGGGGAGCACGATGTGCTTGCGGTCGGCGCGCGCCCGGTGGATCAGCTGGTACTCGAACATCTGCGGGGTCGTGATGGTCGGAATGGCGATGTCGAGCCGCTCCAGAAGAGTTTTCGCGTCGACCCGCTGTTCCATGAGGCCGAGCGCGGTGTCCACCTTGCGCTGCGAACCCACCGCCACGCGGCCGCGCGTCTGCGCTGCAGCAGACGCGGTGTCGAAGGTGCCGAGCTCGGTGGTCAGGATAGGCAAGCGGGGGCCGAGCCCTGCCACCAGACGAGCGATCGCCGGGTGGGGCTCGATGCCGCCGTTCATGATGATGCCGGCGAGAGACGGAAAACCCTCCGCCTCATGGGCATTGACGAGGGCGAGCAACACGTCGGATCGATCTGCCGGTGCAATGACGACGACGCCCTCGGTGAGCCGTTCGAGAATGTGCTCGGCCGTCATGCCACCGACCATGACCCGCAATGCTTCTCGTTGCAGCAACGACGAATCACCGGAGTACAACTTGCCGTCTACCGCCTCGAGCAGTTCCGCCATCGTCGGCGCGACGAGGAGCGGAATCTCCGGCAGAGACCACGCAGGCACGCCGACCGACGCCAACGCGTCGGTGACTGCATCGAGATCCTCGGGGGCGCAACGGTTCGCCACGATCGCAGCCAGGTGGGCATGATGCTGACGCAGTTCGCCCTGGCACAGAGTGGCCAACTGCGCGATCTCGTCGGGCGTGCGACCGGACCCGCGCAGCGCAAGCAACACGGGGGCACCGAGATTGACGGCGATGCGAGCATTGAAGCCGAGTTCACTGGGGCTGCCGACGTCGGTGTAATCACTGCCCACGATCACCACGGCGTCGCACTGCGAAGCCACCTCGTGATACCGATCGACGATCTTGCTGAGCGCGGCATCCTGATCGGCGTGCACCTGCTCGTACGTGACACCGAGCGACTGCTCGTACGTCAGATCAGCGGTGGTGTGCTCGACGAGCAACTCGAGGATGTAATCGGGTTCGTCGGTCGATCGAGCAATGGGACGGAACACCCCCACCCGGGCCGCGGAAGCGGCGAGCATCTGCAGCACACCGAGCGCGATGGTCGATTTCCCGGTATCCCCTTCCGGTGACGCGATGTAGATGCTCGAGGGATACATGTCCGACGCGTCGGTGCCGCTGGGCTCAGCCATGGCAGCAAGCTTAGTAGGTGGGGTGTTGACACCGGGCGCGGTCGGGTTGTCCCATGAACCATGGCCGAATCACCGTTCCCGGATGTGCGCTGGGGCAGCGAGACATCGTTCATCCGCAAGCCCGCCGTCAAGTTCGCGTCGACGAAGCCCGGTTCGTGGGTCATCAGGAACCTCGCAGGCGTCGACCGGTGGCTCTTGACCAAATCCGACGGCCGCTTCACCGTCCTCGGGCCGATCGCGGCTCCGGTGGTGTTGCTGACCACCACCGGCCGCAAATCCGGCAAGCCCAGGACGAGTCCGCTGCTGTACTACCGGGAGGGCGACAAGATCTACGTCGTCGGATCCAATTTCGGTCAGCAGCACCACCCGGCGTGGACGTCGAACCTCCTCGCAGACCCGAAGGCCGTGGTGGCCATCGGCGGCAAGAAGATTCCGGTGACGGCCACCCGGATCACCGGTGACGAGAAGGCTCGTATCTACCGGCAGTTCGACGCGATGGTCGAGGTCTACGGCGAATACGAGACCCGGACCGACCGCGACATGCGATTGTTCGCACTCGCGGCCGATCTCTAGTCTTTTCGGGATTCAGCCGAGCTTGCGCAGGCGCGGGGCCAGGTCCTTCTCGAACAGCTCCAGGAACCGCTTCTGATCGTGTCCGGGCGCGTGGAACACCAAGTGATTCAGGCCGGCATCGGTGTACTGCTTGACCTTCTCCACTGCCTCGTCCGGGTCCGATGCGACGATCCAGCGCTTGGCGACCTGCTCGATCGGCAACTCGTCGGCGGCCTTCTCCATCTCGATCGGATCGTCGATCGAGTGCTTCTGCTCGGGCGTCAGTGACAGCGGGGCCCAGAAACGGCAGTTCTCCAGCGCCAGTTCGGGATCGGTGTCGTAACTGATCTTGATCTCGATCATCTTGTCGATCTCGCCGGCGTCGCGCTCGGCCTTGCCCGCGCCTTCTTCGACGGCCGGAAGCAGCTTGTCGGTGTAGAGCTCCATGCCCTTGCCCGACGTGCAGATGAATCCGTCGCCCGCACGTCCTGCGTACCGCGCCACCACGGGTCCGCCGGCCGCGATGTAGACCGGGATACCGCCCTCGGGGACGTCGTAGATCGACGCGCCCTTGGTGGTGTAGTACTCGCCCTCGAAGTCGACGCGGTCGCCGAGCCACAGCTCACGCATCAACCGCACCGACTCACGCAGGCGCGCGAATCGTTCCTTGAACTCCGGCCATTCGCCGGTGAATCCGGTCGCGATCTCGTTGAGCGCCTCTCCGGTGCCCACACCCAGCATGATGCGTCCGGGGTAGAGGCAGCCCATCGTCGCGAATGCCTGAGCGATGACCGGCGGGTTGTAGCGGAACGTCGGCGTCAGTACCGAGGTGCCGAGCTGGATCGTGTTCGTCCGTTCCCCGACCGCCGTCATCCACGCCAGTGAGAACGGCGCGTGGCCACCCTCGTGCCGCCACGGCTGGAAGTGATCGCTGACCGTCGCCGAATCCATACCGTGCTGCTCGGCGAGCACACCGAGCTCGACCAACTCCCGCGGTCCGAACTGCTCCGCCGATGCCTTGTACCCCAGCTTGAGACCCTGCGCCACGCCGAACTCCTGTCGTTGGTCGTCCTAGTTCTTCGATTGTGCACCTGTGGTGGTTCACGGCGTACCCCAAGGGTCGTTCCGCAGGCTCCACTCCTGGGCTGCTACTGGATCCCCAGAACCGTGACCACTGCCGCCAGTACCGCCACGGACCCGATACCCACCGCGAAGATCCACAGATCTCGTGATTCGGGCATCGGTGCTCCACTTTCGAGGGCATCGCGAACGCGCATCCACCGTCGCAGACCGATGATCGGTGCCGCCGCAGCAAGACCGATCAGAATCAGGCCCAGCGCCGTCCGAACCCACCCGGTGCTGAAATCGGGAACCAGGTGGACGATCGCGATTCCGCCGGCGAGCAGGCCGAGAGAGGTTCGCAGCCAGGCGAGAAATGTGCGTTCGCTGGCGAGTGTGAACCGCTCGTCGGGGCGCGTCACGCCCGTGGGGTCATGCGCTCGCGAATCAGATGGGCAACCTGGTCCGGGTCGTCGGGGGTGAAGACCGGCGAGATGCGGCGGAGAGTGAGCACCACTGCAGTGTCCTTCTTGGGACGCATCACGTCCAGCGGGAGCCACTGATCGATTGTCGGCGCAACCCCACAGACGCCAACGACCGTTCCAGTTGCCGAGGACGGCGGTGTCTACGGCGCGAATCCTGTCGTACGGTACGAACTTCTTCGTGGCGAAGGGGAAGTAGTAGTACCTCAGAGTGACGCCTGCCTCGTCGAGACGGACCAGTCCATCGTCGTAGATGACATCGCCATTTATTCGCACAGGTAACGATACGCGTCCAGGGTCATGGCCCGCAACAGCGGTTATCGAAACCTGTCGGTGGGTCGGGCTAGTCTTCTTCTTGTTCGAACAGGCGTTCTTGTTTCGGCTCACCGGGGGGTGAAAAAATGGGTGCAGTACCGACTGTGTCATTGGAGGCGTTGACCGCTGCTGCGCGTGAGGAGAATCGGCAGGCGGCCCGCAAGATCACCGCCTGCTATCGCGTGCATTGCGACTGGATCACCCGCGACATCAAGCACAAGCATTACAGCCGGTACGGGCGCACCGAAATGGCAGTGGCGTTGGGCTGCTCGGCGACCGTCGCCGAAGCGTATGTGTCCGTCGGCGTTGCCCTGCACACGCGGATGCAGCTTGTGAAGACCGCGTTCGAGGCAGGTGAGATCGACCTTCCCCGCGTGCGGACGGTATGTCGGATCCTCGACAACCTTTCCGACGACATCGTCAGGTCGGTCGAAGCCGAGGTGGTCGAGGCGGCGCGGAGGTCGTCCCCCGGTCCGCTCGAGCAGGCGATCTGGGACATCCTGCTACGGGTCGCACCCGAGGAAGCCGCGGCGTTGCGGGAGTTCGCGAAGAAGTTCCGGACCGTCACCTACAGTCCCGCCGGCGAACTCGCCCGTATCCGAGCCGAGTTGACCGCACCCGAAGCCGCCGCCGCATGGCAACTCCTCGAGGAGATGGCCGACACCCTCTGCCCGAAAGACCCGCGCGGGAAGAAAGAACGACTGTGCGATGCATTCATGGCCCGCATGCACGGCGAACCCCGACTGGCATGCCTGTGCCAACGCACCGACTGCCCCAAAACCGAGGCAGTGCTGCCGGATCGGCGGGTTCCGCTCACGATGATCACCGTCGACATCGCCACCCTCATCGGGTTGTTGGCGAACCCCGCCTACCTCGCCGGGCACGGTTCCATCGACCCCGATCTCGCACGAGAGTCGGCACGCAACAGTCACTGGCAGATCCTGCTCACCGAAGCAGTGACCCTCGCCGAGAAACTCGGGCTCGCTGTGCAGAACCCGGAGACCGGGGAATGGGAACGACGCCCGGACAGCGAGAAGACAGGGGCTGCAACAGAACCCGAGACGGAAACAGCGGCGGACGAAGACAACGACACGGGCTCGGGCTTGGCTGCGGATGCGGATGAGGGAACTGAGTCGGATGCGAACTCGAGGGCGGCGACAGATTCCTCGACCGAACCGACCCCGGCCAGCTCACCTGCACCGGCCCCAGCTCAAGATCCAGTCCCAGCAAACACCTCGACACCGACACCGGAACCAGCAGCATCCGCATCCGCATCGGCACCAGCGCCACCACAGGCACCGGCAGATGGGGTCGACGTGACCGGCGATGCCGAGGAGAACGACGAGTCCACACCCGCACCTGCGACCGACCCGCCGGCAACTCCCGAGCCAGACGCCGATCCTGTTCGGAAGCACGCAGCGACACGCGCAGGGACGCCTGTGATCGACCCTCCAGCTCAGGCAACGTCGGCCACCGGCCCTGACGTCGCTGCGTCGCCTGAACCGGCGTCAGCGTCACCACCACCTGCGAGACGGACACCGCCAATGCCTGCTATCGCACCGAACTGTTCGGAATCACGTTCTCCCGCAACACCATCCGACTCCACGACATCTGGTCCGACGTCAGCCCGAGGACCCGAACCGAGAACAGGCTCGACTGACGCTGCCACTGCCGCTGCTACTGCCGCCGGCGACAATCCACGCCAGCGTCGCCTGGGATCGTTGACGTCCGCTGCAGCCCTGTTCTGCACCCACACACCCATCGGCCGGGGCACACGGCACAGCTCTGCCCTCGACCTGGACGACATCAGACATCCCGCCCGCAACACGAGAGCACTCGACCTACGCTCGACAATCCGGCTGAACAACCCGACGACCCCCACAGGCCACACACCCGCACACCGCACACCCTCAGGCCTCTACCTCGGCAACGCGTCCCTGGCCGCGGCTCTCGAAGCCGCCATCGCCGCAGACCCCACCCTCGGCAAATCCGTCCCACGCGACCCACACACCGACCGCGCCCTGATCTACCGACCCGACACCCTCACCACAGCAGCCGTCCGACTACGCGACAAACACTGCCGCTTCCCCGGCTGCCACCGACCCGCCGCACGCTGCCAACTCGACCACATCGTGGCCTTCGACCACGCCACCCCTCGCGGCGGCGGCTGGACCACAGTCAACAACCTCCAATGCCTCTGCGACTACCACCACACCGTCAAAACCGCCGGCTACTGGACAGCCGTCATGCTCCCCGGCGGAGCCATCCTCTGGACATCGACCTCCAAGACCACCCGAATCACGCTGCCCACCAACGCAACATCCGTACCCATCCTCGGCAACGACCTGCGACCGCACATCCCCACCACACCGAAACGATCCGGCCACATCGCCTACCCCAACCCACCCGACAACCACGACCCCGAAACAGAACCCACTGCCGAAGACACTGCCGAAGACACTGCCGAGCCGCCGTTCTAGACGGTGCGTTCGCTCAGACAGAACCCTGGGGCTTCGGCGCGGGCGTTCGAACCAATGTCAGACGCGAGGTACGACGCAACTCGAATCCAATGGAGAGATAGAGCTCGATGGCGCGCACGTTCGCGTCCGACGCATGCAGGAACGGCTCCTCGCCGCGGGCACGAATACCGTGACCGACCGCTCGAACCAGGTCGGTGGCCAACCCCTGCCCACGGAACGCCGGGTCGGTACAGACGGCACTGATCTCCGTCCACCCCGGTGGATGCATGCGCTCGCCTGCCATCGCGATCAGCGCGCCATCGCGTCGAACACCGAGGTACGTGCCGAGTTCGATGGTGCGGGGCAGGAACGGCCCGGGCTCGGTGCGGCCCACCAGATCGAGCATCTCCGGGACGTCCGCTGTTGTCAGCTCCACCGCCTCGGCGAAGGGCCGCGTTTCGAGGTGCGTGCCGACGAGCTGCACCAGACCGAAAGTCTCCAGGTGCGACCACCCCTCGGGCAGTGCGCGTTCCGGGCCGTTCAGCCCGACGACGGTTCGTGGGCCGAACAGCGCAGCTATGTCGTCCCAGTCCTTGGGCTCGAGGACGTCGGGGTGCACCAGAAACGGAGACACCGCAGGATCGGCGCGCATGATCCGTCCGCGCCGGACCGCGAACCGCGAAAGTGGGCCCTCCAGGGAATTGCGAACGGGGTCGTCGAGAGGATGAGCAGACACGACACACAGCGTCGCACGATCCAGCTCACGGCTATGCGTGCCGTCGGACTCGTCACCAATACTTATACCGGTATCGTTGTTCGGCACACGGCGAAAGGCTCCACATGATCGAAATTCTTCCCCCCACCAAGATCCCCCTCGCGCGCGAATCCGGCGCTCTGGTGGCCGGAATTCTCCGAACCGTCCGCGAACGCGCCACAGTCGGCACCAACCTGCTCGAGATCGATCAGTGGACCAAGGACATCATCGAAGGAGCCGGGGCGACGTCCTGCTACGTCGACTACGCGCCGTCCTTCGGCCGCGGTCCGTTCGGTCACTACATCTGCACTTCCGTCAACGATGCTGTGCTGCACGGCCTTCCACACGACTATGCGCTGGCCGACGGCGATCTGCTGACGCTGGACCTGGCCGTGATCCTCGGCGGCGTCGCGGCGGATTCGGCCATCAGTTTCGTCGTGGGTGAGAACAAGCCCGCCAGGGCTCTCTCGATGATCGACGCCACCGAACGTGCGTTGGCTGCAGGAATCGAAGCAGCTGGACCGGGCAACAAGATCGGCGATATCTCCCACGCCATCGGCACGGTGCTCAGCGCTGCCGGTTACCCGATCAACATGCAGTTCGGCGGCCACGGCATCGGCTCGACGATGCACCAGGATCCCCACGTCTCGAACTCCGGACGGCCCGGCCGCGGCTACCGCCTACGCCCCGGCTTGATGTTGGCACTCGAGCCGTGGGTCATGGAGGACACCGCCGAACTCGTCACCGACCCTGACGGCTGGACCCTGCGGAGCACGACGGGATGTCTCACCGCGCACAGCGAGCACACCGTGATGATCACCGACGACGGTGCAGAGATCATGACGTTGCCCGCGTAGCTACAGCCGTTTCTCGAAGGTGTTCGAGAAGGGCAGAACCTCGTAGGGCGGGAACACCGGGATCCGGGTGTAACCGTTCTTCTCGTACAGCCGAACTGCGTCGGGCTGACGGTCTCCGGTCTGAAGTATCAAGCGTGGCAGGCCCTGGTCACGGACGCTGTTCTCAGACGCCTGCAGCAGGGCAGCCGATACTCCCGTGCCGCGATGGTCGGGGTGAACGAACATTCGCTTGAGCTCGAGATCGGGTCCGTTCCAACGCAGCGCCGCATGTCCGACAGCGCGCTCGGCACCCTCCGAGTCACGGCGATACACGACGAACGTCCGGTGCACAGAGCTCTCGTCGACGGCGTTGGCCTGGGTCTTGGACATCAGAGCGGCTCGGTCGGCGTAACGCGGACCCACCTCGGCGGCCATCGCCGCACGCAGAGCTTCGGCGTCGGGATGATCCCAGTCGACGGTGCGGATCGTGAGTTCGGTTCGTGGTTGGCACACATCGGTCACGCCCGATCGCAACATGCCGAGGATCGTCGGGTCAACATTTGCGATCACGGTGAGCAGATCCATGGCGAACCTTCGATTCGTCGTCGACCATGTGACTGTGAACGAGAACTGTCGCTGCCACCACTGACCGATCGCCCCAGGATCTGCAGCAACCCTTCTCCCCAGGAGTTCTCGAGCCATGACCACAGAAGCCACCGTCGTTGTCCGTATCTCCGATTCCGGAACGTCATCCCTGCAGGGGTTGACCCGACCGCAGTTGCACGCACTCGCCGATGCGCTCCGCAGCGCCGCCAAAGGCTATGCCCCGCATGCGAAAATCCTCACGCGATTCGATGTGAGGGTCAACGAATTGAACGCACCACTGGTCATCGATATCCCCGCCCGCGACGTGATCCTCGGCGGCAGGAGCGTTCGTCTCTCCCACACCGAGTTCGAGATATTCGCCTACCTGGCGCGGCACCCTCGGGTCGTGGTCGGAAGATCCGAACTCAGCACCTCCGACGGCGGACGCAGTGTCGACGTCCACCTCTCCCGAGTGCGCACCAAACTCGGTCAGTTCGGTCGACTGATCACCACGGTCCGGGGAACCGGCTATCGCTTCGACCCGGAACCGGGAATACGCGTCATCACCCAACCGACGGTATTGCGTAGCGCCTGACCGTTACTGCGACAGAGCAGCAGCTCTGCGGCGACGCTTCCGCCGGACCACCACGAACACCAGCAAGGCAAACAGAACCACAGCAATGAGGGCCCCGAGTGCAGTGGCACCACGGAAGCCAGGCGCGCTGGTGTCGAGGGTGCGTTCACCGGCATGAGCGGCGTTGCTGGTTCCGAGAACGATCGTGAGCGTCAACAGGTTCGGGATGGCCGTGACGACGGCCAGGACGACCGAGCCGATCGCCAATTGCTTGCCCGCCCTGCCCTTCCGAACCGACCAGGCGCTCCAGAAGAACACCAGCGGCGCGAACGTGCAGACGATGCCGAACAACAGGCCCCACAGAATGCCCTTGGTGAACGTGCGGTCGGCCAGGGTCTCCACCCGCAGACTCCACCAGCGCGGAAGGAACGCTGCCAGGATGAAGTAGGCGATCAACAGCAGGACAATGCCGGCTCCGACGAGAATGCCCCGCCTCTTCCAGTTCGCCGAGCTGGTCGACGGTGCGGGCGTGGTCGGATCGGCAGTCATGAGGACATCGTAGATCGTGTGTGGCCGTACCCCACTCGAGTCGAGACCCGATTGTTAGCTGTTCTGTCCGCAGGGACGAACAGCGTTACTCTTCGCCGTTGTGGTCGCCGATTCTCTGCGCAGCTGGCTCATCGACTCGGATCCAGCGCTGCGCTGGCAGGTCGAGCGCGATGTCCTGCGCGAACCCGCCGACGTATGGGAAGCAACTCGCGCCCGCGTTGCTACCGAGGGTTTCGGAGCGCAACTCCTGGCGCTGCAGAATCCGGACGGACAATGGGCGGGTGGCGCATTCTTCCCTGCGGACTTCGATGGTTCCGAAGCTCCGGGGCAACCCTGGACTGCCACCACGTGGTCGCTCAACTCGCTGCGCGAGTGGGGTCTCGACCCCGCGGTCCTGCGAGCGCGCCGCACGGTCGAGCTGCTCGACGAGAACAGTCGGTGGGAGTACGACAATCTGCCGTACTGGGGCGGCGAGGTGGACTGCTGTATCAACGCGTGGACGGTCGCCAACGGGGTGTGGCTCGGTGCGGACGTCGAAGGCATCGTCGAATGGTTTCTCGAACATCAACTGCCGGACGGTGGTTGGAACTGCGAGTGGGTCGAGGGGTCGACCCGCGCGTCGTTTCACTCGACACTGAACTCGATGAAAGGATTGCTGGAGTTCGACATAGCCCTCGGCGGCACGGACGAGACTCGAGCTGCCCGGCGCGCCGGTGAAGAGTACTTGCTGACGCGAAAGCTCCTGTACACGTTGTCCACGGGCGAGAAGGTCGGACCATGGGTGGATCACTTTTTCTATCCGCCCCGGTGGACGTACAGCGCCATCACCGCTGCTGACTACTTTCGGCAAGCCTCTCTGCTCGATGGGACCGCGCCGGATCCCCGCATGGAGGAGGCCATCGGAGTCATCAGGGCCGCCCGCCAGACCGATGGAACATGGTTGCAGGGTCGCCCTCATTCAGGTCAGGTCTGGTTCGAGACCGACGCACCGGAGGGAGAACGCTCGAAATGGCTGACACTGATCGGAACCCGAGTGCTGACGTGGTGGGATTCCTACTACCGCTGATCGCGCCTGCGTGCGGCATGCAGTAACCGTCTACCCCGAACCATTGCTTGCGATGTCAGCCGCGGATGCCGAAGTCGACGGCAGCGTGGGTGCATGCAGACTGGGATCCGAGGTGATCGATCAGAGCCACTACTCGCGCTTTGAGCCATGTCATGGATGCAACGCTAGGCTCGCCTCCCAGACAGTGCACCCGTTGCAATCACTCTGATTCGAAGGCCTGGCGCTACCGATCCTGTTCCGTCGACCTCCAGGAAGATCCGGTCTCCCGTTCGAACGCTGGTCGCACGTCGACGGTGTCGTACACGATCGACAGTGTTGTGATGCGGCCGTGGTCGTCGAGTTCAGCAACATCGACGACGTCGAACGGGGCAGCCACCCCGGAGGGTAGCCGCCAGTCGAAATGGAACCAGAACGTGACGAGTCGCGTTCCTGCCGAGGTACGCCCCTCGGCCACGCCCTTCGACGTCAGCTCGGCGCTTGCAGTATCGATGAACAATGCCCGATAGAACTCGGGTGCGGGAGTGGGGCCGTACAACGGCGAATGCACGACCGCACCGGGCGCGAACAGACTCACGATCGCATCGAGGTCAGCGCTATGCAGGGCGTCGAGGTACTTCGCCACCAGGTCGTCCGTCGCCGAGTTCACGCGGCCCCACGCTAATCGATCGCAGAACGTTGGCAGCGGCCTGCTACCGGAGCGGCTCGAACAACTCCCGCGTCAGGGAATCAGAACGAACTTGCCGCGAGGGTGCGTCGACTGCAATTCCGTATGCGCCCTCGCGGCGTCGGCGAGCGAGAAAGTCTTCGCGACCGTCACCTCGAACACTCCCGCGCCGGCCTGCTCCAACAGCACCGGCGACGCGAGCCGTCGACGTTCCATACTTTCCGGACCACCGACGGTGAGGAACCCGTCGGCCGACGCCCGTCCGAAGGCTGCCGTCGTCACCAATCTTGCTCGATCCGTGAGCAATTCGAGAGACACGTCGATGGCCTCGTCGGTGCCTACCGTGTCGATGGCTGCGTCGATGCCGTTCGGTGCGGCTACCCGCACACGGTCGATCAGTCCCTCGCCGTATTCGACGGGCAAGACGCCGTAGCCCCGGAGCGCATCATGGTTCTGGGCACGCGCAGTCCCGATGACGGTGGCACCACGCTCCAGAGCGAGCTGAGCCACCACGGACCCGACGCCGCCCGCCGCTCCGTGCACCAGAACGGTGTCGCCGCTCTTCACACCGACGGATTCCAATGCGTCGTAAGCGGTTCCAGCCACGGCGAGGACGCCCGCAGCAACGTTCCAGTCCAATCCTGCCGGTTTCGGGAACACGAACCGTGCCGGAGCCAGAATCCTCTCGGCGTACGTGCCGTTCTGACCGGACACGACCACCTCGTCACCGACGGCAATCGGTCCGCCCGGACCTTCGACGGCACCGCCGACCGCCACCACGATCCCCGACGCCTCGCTGCCCAACGCGATCGGAAGCTTCGATGCGTCGGTGCCGAACGCGCCGCTGTAGCTCTTGAAGTCGAATGGATTGACGCCGATCGCCTTCAGCTCGACCAGAACCTCGCCTTCGGACGGCGCGGGCAGCTCTCGTTCGACGATCTCGATGGCGTCCGGTCCACCGTAGGACGCTGCAACTGCGACTCGTGTCATGGGCAGTACAACGGTCGACACGACACAAATGTTCCGCTTCAGATCCGCAGCCGAGGTAGTCCCCATTCCTTACCGAGCAATTCGTACGAGTGCAGCCGGTCCGCGTGATCGTGAGTCACCGAGGTGATCACCAGTTCATCGGCACCGGTTGCGTCCTGCAGCGCCTCCAGCTGGTCCGACACCGTTGCCGCGGATCCGACGATCTGGGTGTCCACCCGGTCGGCGACGAGCTGATACTGCTCCTCGGTCAGCGGTGCCAGGTTTTTCGGATCCGGATACTCGATCGCACCTCGACCACTGCGAATGCTGTGTACCCAGTGCGGGAACGACGCTGCCAGTTCGTGGGCCTGCGAATCCGATTCTGCAACAACCAGATCAGCCGACACCGCAACATAGGGCTCGGACAATCCGGCCGACGGCACGAAAGCACGGCGATACTCGTCGATCGCCTCGAGAGTCGTCCCCGGGCTGAAGTGATAGCTCGCCGCGAACGGCAGACCGCGGGCACCGGCCTCACGGGCCGTCGGCCCAGCACTGCTGCCGAACAGCCACAACGCCACGTCGGCCCCGACACCCGGGCATGCCGTCAACGGCACCCCGTCGCGCTCGTAGTTACCGGCAAGCAGTGCAACAAGGTCATCGAGTTGATCGACGAAATCCGGGGCCTGAGCGTGCGGCTGCTGCAGCGCAGCCAGAGACGCAGCCAGCAGCGGGGTCTTGCGCGGGGCCGCCGCGGCAGGGGCAACCGGGAACAGTCCACCGGGCCCCGAAGCCACCGCGCGTTCGGGCGCAGCCGGCTGGGCACCGGCCAGGGCTGCTGCCCTGCGCTGCCCGGACCTACCGACACCCAGATCGATGCGTCCCGGATACAGGGCGTCGACTGTCCCAAAGGACTCCACAACGGCAGCAGCTGTCGTGAAACCCAGCTGGACCGCAGCCGATCCGACACGAATCCGGTTGGTGGCAGCGGCAATCAAACCGATCAACACTGCGGGCGAAGAACTGGCCGCCGCCACGAAGTGGTGCTCGGCCACCCAATAGCGCTCGTAGCCCCACTCCTCGGTCTGGCGTGCCAGATCCAGAGTGTTTCGCAGAGCCTGAGCGACGGTCGACCCCTCGCTGATCGGGGACAGATCGAGAACGGACAACGGAACTCGCGTCATCTCGGGTTCTTCTCCCCGGCCTCGACGGCGACGGTCAGCCTGTTCTCGGTAGGCGCGACGGGGCACGTCGCGAAGTCGGTGAACGCACACGGAAGGTTGGACGCCCGATTGAAATCCAGCACAACGGATCCGCTCTCGGGTGTCGCTATGGAGAGGATCCGCGCGGCCGGATAGGTGGTCACCCCGCTTGTGGCATCGGTGAACAGGACCTTCAGACCATTGCCGTTGCCGCCGAACGCAATCAGCTGCTGCTCGGTGCCGGCCAACTCGAAGTCGAGAGTGCCCACGGCCGTGTGATGGTGTTCGAGTCCTTCCACCACGGCTCCGGTCGTGACGGTCACCGGTGAGTCGTACGGGGTGAACGTCCCGGTGACAACGAACTTCTCGCTCGGCTCGTAGGCCGGGATACCGCTGTAGGACTGCAGGGTCTGTGCTTTCGGGTCGTGTACCCGCAGCGCGACCGAGCCGGTGCGACGGATCACCTCGATTCGCCGTTCGCCGTCCTCGACCAGGATGCCCGGTGCGCCCTCCACCGGATTCAGCGCCGACACGCCGTCGAACCCCTGGACAGTCACCGAATCTGCGTCGGCCTTCCAACGGCCGGGAAGGTCCGCGACGGTCTCGAATTCATCCGTCAGCCAATACAAACCGGTCAATGACACCCAACCGAGAGGATCACCGTACGATGCCTCTCGGTCGGCATGCCATTGCTTCCAGTCCTGCTCGAAATCGCTCATGATGCTCGCACTCCTTCACGCTGTTCGTACGGGTGCCGCAGACCGAGGTGGTCACGCAAGGTTGTTCCGGCGTATTCGGTGCGGAAGCTGCCGCGGTCCTGAAGTTCCGGAATCACCTTGTCGACAAATTCATCGAGGCCGGCTGGGGTGATATGCGGGACGAGAATGAAGCCGTCGCTCGCGTTGTTCTGCACGTAGTTGTCGATCTCCTCGGCCACCTGTGCCGGGGTTCCGACGAACTGCTGCCGCGTCGTCATCGCGATGATCAGTTCGCGAATGCTCAGGTTGTCTGCTTCGGCACGCTCGCGGTACTGCTGGGCAATGGTTCTGGGGTCGCCGTGTCGCGCACGGCCACGGGTGATGGACACATCGCCGCTGGGTTCGATGTCGGGTAACGGACCGTCCGGGTCGTACGCGGACAGGTCCTGTCCCCACACCTGCTCGAGGAACGAAATGGCCGTCTTACCGCTGACTTGCTGATGCCGGATGTGGTCCGCCTTCTCGACCGCGTCCTGCGCAGAATCGCCGAGCACGAACGTCGCCGCGGGCAGCACCTTCAGGTCGACGTGCTCACGGCCGTATTTGGCGAGCCGCCCCTTGACGTCGGAGTAGAACTTCTGTCCGTCCTCGAGCGTGCCGTGGATGGTGAAGATGGCGTCGGCCTTGGCAGCCCCGAACTCTCGGCCCTCGTCGGAATCGCCTGCCTGCAACAGAACTGGATGCCCCTGCGGACTGCGCGGCAGTGTGAAGCGGCCCTCGACCTCGAACTGCGGGCCGGTATGCCGCACGGCTCGAATCTCGGACTCGCGACCGAAGATGTCACGCTCGCGATCGACGACGAACGCGTCGGACTGCCAGGAGTCCCAGAGCTTTCGCGCGACGTCGATGATCTCGTTGGCCCGCACGTAACGGTCGGCACGATCGAGATAGCCGCCCCGCCGAAAATTCTCGCCGGTGAACGCGTCCGAAGACGTCACCATGTTCCATGCCGCCCTACCGTCGGACAGGTGGTCCAGTGACGAGAATTGTTTGGCGAGCTCGAACGGTTCGTTGAACGTGGTGTTGATCGTCCCGGCGAGTCCGAGCTTGGTCGTCACCGACGCAAGCGCGTTGAGGACGGTGAGCGTATCCGGTCGACCGACCACGTCGAGATCGTGGATCTTGTTGCGGTGCTCACGCAGTCGCAGTCCTTCGGCGAGAAAGAAGAAGTCGAACAGACCGCGTTCGGCCGATTCCGCGAGGTGCACGAACGAATCGAACTCGATCTGGCTCTTCGATTCCGGATCGGCCCAGACGGTGGTGTTGTTGACGCCCGGAAAATGCGCACCCAGATGTATCTGCTTCTTCGTCACAGGCTCTTCCCTTCGAGTGCATAGCGATTGACGGGACGCTTCAGGCCGAGACGCTCGCGCAGAGTCGATCCGCTCCGAGTGTCTGTGGCCGGTAGTGATCGGATCCCCGAAGGCAACGCGAGCGGTACCAGAGTCACACCGTCCAGGCCGACCGCTTCGATGGAACCGAGCAGGAGATGCAAGCCTGCCAGCTCGCCGATATGCGACACGCTCTCAGCGGCTCTGACGTCCCCCGCCCAGTTGTCGAGCTGTGCGAGTTCTTCGGCGGCAGAATCGGATACCAGGGTCTCCACATCCAACAGAACGAACACGTCGGCCGGGTCACGGCCTTCCGCAACGACGGCCCGTCGAATGCGGGCGGCAGTCGCCGCCGCATTCTCAACCGTGTCGGCGACGATTCGGACGATGTCGGCGCGCGCGGCGGCCACCGACACGGACTCCGCGGAATCGCCGCGAATCACCACGAGCGGCTGTCCCTGAGGAGATCTCGGAGTGATCGACGGACCCTTGATCGAGAAGTTCTCACCCTCGAAGTCGATGTAGTGCAGCTTGTCTCGGTCGATGAACCGTCCCGACTCGACATCACGAATCTCTGCGTCGTCCTCCCAGCTGTCCCACAGCCTGGTGACGACCTCGACTGCCTCGTCCGCCTCGCGCCACAGACTGCCGTTGTCCTGCTCCGCTTTCCGACCGAACAGCGCCGCTTGCTCGGCACCAGGACTCACCTCGACCTGCCACCCGGCCCGGCCGTGGGAGGCGAAATCGAGGCTCGCGACCTGCTTCGAGATGTGGAACGGCTCGGTGTGCGTGACGGTGATCGTGGGCACCAGCCCGATCTTCTCGGTGAGGGCGGCTGCCCGTGCAGCGATGGCTGCAGCCTCGAGCGTCCTATCGGCGAACGAATCGCCCAGGAACGCGAGATCGATACCCGCTCGGTCTGCAGCGTGGAGCTGGTCGATCCAGAACCCTGCCGTGAACACCTCTTCCGCGCGAGAATCAGGCCGACGCCAGGCCTGCGGATGTGCGCCGGTGCCTTTCAGTTCTATCGCGGTCAGGAACAGCTTGTCAGACACTGGTGCTCGCTTTCTCGTGCGCGCTTCCGGGAATGGCCCCGAGTAGCTCGCGGGTGTAGTCCTGCTGTGGATTGTCGAACAGGGCTGCGGCGTCGCCGTATTCCACGATGACGCCGGATTGCATGACGGCCACGGTGTCGCTGATCTGGCGAACCACGGCCAGATCGTGCGAGATGAAGAGGTAGCTCAGACCCAGCTGGGACTGCAGATCGTCGAGCAACGTCAGGATCTGTGCTTGCACCGACACATCCAGCGCCGAGACCGGCTCGTCGAGCACCACCAGCTCCGGCGCGAGAGCCAAAGCTCGGGCAATGGCAACGCGCTGACGCTGCCCGCCGGAGAGCTCGGCAGGCCGGCGGGCCAGGTAGTCGCTGGTGAGTGCCACCTGATCGAGCAGAGTCCGGACACGCTCGGAACGCTCACGCGAGGAACCGACCTTGAACGCGTCCAGGGGTTCTCGCACGATCTCGCCGACGCGCAGCTTCGGGTTCAGCGATGCATACGGGTTCTGGTAGACGATTTGGACGCGTCGCCGCAGTTCACGCCTGGCCTTCCCCCGCAGACCGGTGATGTCCACACCGTCGAACGTCACCGAACCCGACGACGCGGTCTCGAGACCGATCGCGATCCGCGCCAACGTAGATTTGCCGGAACCGGATTCGCCGACGAGCGAGACGGTGCGCCCGCGGTCGACGGTCAACGTGGCTCCCTTGACCGCATCGAGGTGGACGCCGCGGCCGATGGTGAACCGCTTCGAGACGTCGCTGACCATCAGGATCGGCTCGGCTGCCGTGGTGCGCGCGGGTCGTACGGTTGTATTGAGCGACGGTGCCGCGGCCAACAGTTGACGTGTGTACGCGTGCGTCGGGTTCGCCAGTACCTCTGCGGTGGGGCCGGTTTCGACAATCCGACCCGCGCTCATGACGATCAGGCGAGCGGCTCTGTCCGCAGCCACACCCAGGTCGTGGGTGATCAGCAGAACAGCGGCACCGGTTTCGGCGATCCTGGCGTCGAGGTGGTCGAGGATGCGTCGCTGCACGGTGACGTCGAGGGCGCTGGTCGGCTCGTCGGCGATCACCAGTTCCGGGCGGCAGGCGAGAGCGATTCCGATCAGCACGCGCTGACGCTGCCCACCGGACAGGTCCTGCGGATACTGACGCGCACGCACCTCGGGGTTGTCCAGACCGGCTTCGGTAAGGATGCGGATGGCCTCGACCTTCGCGGAGCGGCGATCTGCGAGGCCGTGCACCCGCAATACCTCGGCAACCTGGTCGCCGACGCGAACCACCGGGTTCAGCGAGGTGGTCGGATCCTGCGGGACGAGCCCGATGTGACGGCCGCGCAACCGGTTCAACGTCTTGTCCGAGGCAGTGTCGAGCCGCTGCCCGTCGAACGTCACCGATCCGCCGACGATGCGTCCGGAACCCGAGAGCAGACCGATGAGGGCGTGCGCCGTCGTCGACTTCCCGGACCCCGATTCACCGACCACGGCCACCACTTCACCGCGGTCTACGGTGAACCCGATGCCGGAGACGGCGGTCGTCTCACCGTAGTTCACGTGCAGATTCTCGACTTCGAGAATGGGACTCATTGCGATCGCCTCTCGAGTGCGTGCCCGAGGCGGTGCGCGGACACGACTACGGCCACGATCACCAATCCTGGCAGTGTGGTCATCCACCATGCGGTGGCCAGGAAGTTGCGGCCCTCGGAAATCAGCGATCCCCACTCAGGAGTGGGCGGCGCAGCGCCGAAACCGAGGAAGCTCAGCGCCGATACCGCAAGGACTGCCATACCGAATTCGACTGCAGCGAGTGCGATCACCGGGCCGTAGGAGTTCCTGAGAATGTGCCTGCGGAACACATCGAACCACCGCACACCCGAGGCGTAGGCAGCTTCGACGTACAGCGATCTGCGCACCCGCAGTACCTCCGAGCGCATCACTCTGGCGAAATTGGCGATCAGCGTGACGCCGACGGCAATGGCGACGTTCACGGTGCCGAAGCCCAGAGCGGTCACCAGCGCCAACGAGAGCAGCAGCGTTGGAATCGACAGCAGCACATCGACAATTCGCATCAGTACCGCATCGACTATTCCGCCGACGGCACCCGAGACGAGACCGATGATGGAGCCGACCGCCAGGGCGATGCCGACTGCCAACAGCGTTGCCGTCAGAGACAGTCCCGAACCGTGGACCACCCGGGTGAAAACGTCGCGGCCGATGTTGTCGGTGCCGAACCAGTGCGCCGCACTGGGGGCTTGCAGCTTGTCCGCCGGTGTCCCGACCAGTGGGTCGCCGCTCGCGAAGACGGACGGGAACAGCGCGAACCCGAGAGCCAGCAACAGCACGACCACGGAGGCACCGAGCCAGAGGTGCTTCAGCACGTCTCGGGGACCCCGGCGCCGCGCGGGTGCCGGTGCTTCTTCGACTACCGGGGGAACTGCCGAATGGACGGCGGTCTCGCGAATCAGTATGTCAGACATGAGCTTTCTCCGGTTCTGCGCTGGCCTGAGCGGGCCGGTATTCGCGGACGATGCGCGGATCGATCAGCGGATAGAGCAGGTCGACTGCGAGATTGACCAGGACGAAGACCAGCGAAGTCAGGACGACGATGCCCTGCACCACCGGAATGTCCTGCGCCAGCACCGACGTCTGGGTCAGCCGTCCGACCCCGGCGCGCGAGAACACCGTCTCGACCACCACCGATCCGGCCAGCAGAGTGCCCACCAAGACCCCGGCAATCGTGAAGGCCGGGATCGAGGACAGACGTAGAACATGTCGCGTCTGCACCCGAAGGCGTGAGACCCCCTTGGCCCGAGCCACATCCACGAACGGCTGTTTCCATGTGGTCGCCATACTGGTAGCCAGGACCTGAGCGATGACAGCGCCGGTGGGCAATGCCAGTGTCACCGCAGGCAGCACCAACGACGCTACGCCTGCGTCACCGAACGCCGGGAACCAGCGCAGTCGGAACGAGAACAGTTGCAGCAGCAGTAGTCCTACCCAGAACGTCGGCACCGCCACCCCGAGCGGTGGGAGTGCGAGCAGCAGGTTCTTCAGCCAGACGATCTGGGTGTAGGTGGCGGCGTAGGCCACCGCGGATCCGAACACGATGGCCAGCACCAGGGCTGTCCCCGCCAAGCCGAGTGTACTGGGTACCGCGTCGAGAATGGCCGTAGTCACCGGCTGGCCGATGGCGATGGACAATCCGAAGTCGCCTTGCACGGCCCCGACCAGCGAGTGCCAGTACTGCACCAGCACCGGCTGATCGAGACCGTAGCGGGCCTGCAGTTCAGCGATGGCCGCAGCGTCGGCCGGGGTACCCGAGCCTGCCGAGTCCACGGCAAGACTGACCGGGTCCGAGGGAAGCAGGAAGAGCACGATGAACGAGATGGTGAACGCAGCCCACAGCACTGCCAGTGCCTGCAGTACTCGCTGTCCGATGTAGCGGGTCATGGCTCTACTGCCCGCTCAGCCAGGTATCGAAGAACTGCAGGCGAGCGGAGGCCTCGAACTTCAGATCCTGCACTGTCGACGCCGCGCCGACTGCCTGCGAGAGCTCGATCGTCGGAATCCACAATCCGTTGTCGAGAACCTGCTGCTGCGCGGTAGCGAGGATCTCGTTGCGCGCCGCCACATCGGTGGTCGAGAGCTGATCGCTCAACGATGCATCCAGATCCGGAATCAGGCCGCGCGCGTTCAAGTTCCGGCCGTCCACTGCAAACGAAGTACGCAGAATGTCACCGTCGGCGCGAGTGCTGTTGTAGTACGTGGAGTCGTAGTCCCTGGTGCCTTGCCGCGCCGTCGCCTCCGAAGTGGAGACCAGCTCGAGCTGGAGGTCGACACCCACTGCACGCAGCTGCTGTTGGGTCAGTTCCAGAATTGCTTGGTTGCCGGCGAACACGGCCGAGTACATGACCTTGAAACTCAGCTTCTGCCCGTCCTTTTCGCGGATCCCGTCGGCACCGGGAGCCCAGCCCGCCGCGTCGAGTAGCGACTTCGACTTCTCGGGGTCGTAGGTGACGTCGGCGAGTTCGACGTACCCCGGGGTGGCGCTGGCCAACGTGCTTGTCGCCGTTCGGAAGTCCGGTCCCAGGACCGTATCGACCAGTTCCTGACGGTTGATCGCCGGCACCAGTGCCGTCCGGACAGCAGGGTCCTGAAGAGCACCGCGAGTGACGTTGGGCTGAATGCCGAACGGAACGCCCGGGTTCGATGCCGTCAGGATCCGGCCACCCGTCGCCTCGATCTGTGGCGCATCCTGCGGTAGCGCGTCGCTCACGGCGTCGAGCTGGTCGGAGGACAGACTGCCGGTGCGTACACCCGACTCGGGCACGATGGTGAACTCGATACGGTCCAGGTACGCCTCGCCCTCGTGGCCGAATACCGCAGAGCCCCAGTTGTATCCGCTTCGCTTGGCCAAAGCGACGGAACGATCTTGCTGGTAGTCCGCATAGGCGAACGGTCCCGATCCGATGTTGGTACCCAAGCACCGCGACTCGGCCGACTGACCCGAGGTCGCAACGGCCTGGATGCCGAGCTGAGGCGTCGAACTCGCCTGCAGGAACTGCGCATTGGGTGCCGAAAAGTCGATGCGGACAGTGAGCGGGTCGACGACCGTGGCACCTTGATATCCGGTCAGGTAACTGGCAGCCAGCGGAGCCTTGGCCGCACCGAGAGTGCCGGTGATGGCGTCGAAATTTTCTTTGACGGCGGTGGCGTCGAGCGGGGTGCCGTCACTGAACGTCACACCGTCTTTCAGCTGGAAGGTGAAGGACTTCGCGTCGGCACCGACCTCCCAGCTCTCGGCCAACCAGGGCTCGACTTCTCCGGTTTCAGGGTTCTGGTCGGTGAGCGAATCGACCACCTGCCGGGTGACGTAGATGGTCTGATTCGTACCCGCCTGAGCCGGGTCGGAGCAGGTAGGAGCCCCGGACAGGCCGTAACGGAGGGTCCCTCCCGACTGCGGGGGCCCGGCGTCGGCGGCCGAGGTGGTAGCGCTACCTGCGCACCCGGCGAGCAGTGTGGCGGTGGCGGCGATTACTCCGGCTACCAAAAGTACAGGGCGAGTGGACACGTGGGTGTCTCCGGTATCTGGTCGATCGCACGCGAACTCCCGCGTCCGAGCCACGTGCGCCCAGGAAGGAGTTCGTGCAGATGATGAGGTGTGGTGTCGAAAAAAACGGTGCCGAAATGTCAGCTAAGACAGGTCGAACCGTTCAGACGGCACAGATCGACATGGATCCGACGGCATCCGTCGACGAAACCTGAGGCGACTCGGGTGTTCACGTGCATTCCTCCATCGGTCCCGGCGGTAGCACCCTCACCCGACGAGCGGGGGGTTGCTGCGACGTCATAGAGCCAGGTCTCTCGGTCGCTCTGGATGGTCCTACGTTGCCGATACTACGAGAGGATCGACGCACATGCCAACCGGGGTAGGAATTGTCGCGGACGGAAGACCCGAAAAGTATTGAACGGGACGACCCCAGCTGTTACACGGCAACTGTCAGCTCAGAGCCTTCTCTACCACTCGAAACTGAATTGTACTGCTGCTCAGCCATGTTCGAGGAGCACAATTTCACACGCCCCATCCAGTATCCGATCGTTTCGCCGGAGGCGAACCGATCCAGCACGTCCATGCACATCCAGGTCGCGACCGAGAAGTCCTGCCCCACCCCATCGAGCCCGATCAGTGCCAACTCGTCGCCCACGGCGATGAGTGCGCGATCGACACCGGAACTGCCACGCTCGAGCCATCCCAACGCCCGCCGGAGATACTCCCAGTCAGCCGCAGGCACAGACTCGGTGGCCGATTGCCTGCACAGTTCCGCCGTCGCAACGAGCGCGTCCACAACCGGACTCGACACCGCACCGTCCAATTCGACGAGCAAGCCTCGCTCCGAATCGATCATGTCTGCCATGTAGTGCCAGCGGACGGGAATTGCCGCGCCTTCGGGCCACAACTCCGTCATCCCGAACTGAAGTCGGGCGATCAGTTCCCTCGGTGAACTGCACGAAGCGGCGAAGCGAAAAGCGTCGTTCATGTCGATCATCCCCACTGGGTCAACACTCAGCCAACGGACACCGGCTCGGTATCGAGCTCGGGAGGTGCTGCAATGCAGTGGCGTCTGTCGCCGAACAAGCAACGCTGCTGTGGTCGTTACGTCTGCCTTGCCCGTTATTGAACGCCGTGACCAGCGCACGCGCGACTCGGCGTTACCGGAAATCGACAACGTCACAATTCCGAGGGCAAGCCATCCACCTCACAGCCAGGACACCATGAATTGCAGGGACTACTCCGACGAAAACCCAGAAGACGTTCTCCACTCATTGGACGATCCCGGAGATGCAGGAGACGAAGACCACGACAACCCGTACCAGCGTCAGGGCACAGCCCTGCCTGCAGCACGTATATCTCCGGCATCGATTCTTCAGGCACGCGCCTCCCAGACCAGTCGATCTCCTTCGACGTAGGGCTGATACCGGCTCCAGCCCGTCAACCGCATCGACATAGTCGTATTTCGCTCGAGCGCGAACACCAGATCTTCCAACATCGCACTCAGCGATCGCCAGATCGGAGGCCGCCGCGCCACGTCCGCATCCGGCCACAAGTTGACGCAGCCGTGAAGCGGACCGGAACGCGCATCGACGAACAAGGTGTCGGCATCGTCGTTGGCGAAAGGAATGAACCCAGGAAGCATTGCGCCAGCAGCTGTTCCGGCCGGTTTGGCCATCTCGGCTTCTATGTCGATCCGACGTCCGAACGCAAGGTTCCTGTTGGCTTCGACCCAGAACTCGTGCCGCTTCTCGACCTGCGCAACAGGCATCAGCTCGAACTGTGGGGGCAGAAGCAGCATTCCTCGGCGGTGGTCTGCTCGCTCGACGCATCGGTACAGCTCTCGAAGTTCCGTGGGCCACCGGCATGTCGAAGCCTCGGCGGCTTCGATTGCCTCGTCGGTCGCACCGAAGTACTCGACGCCCAGGTTTGCAGTCAGTATCGAAGACAATCGACCCCATTGGCGTGTAACCGAACTCGGACGAGTCGCCTTGATCAATCGCTTGACCTCGGCTGCGCCGTAACCCGGCCATAGATTCTCGATCTCGGCGGGATCGAGGTCGGCCTTTGTCACACGGTCAGTATGCCGAACCACGACCGAACTTCACTGTCGCCATGTCCCATCCGTCCTCGAATCACGCTGATTCGAAGCGTTGTGCGCACTCGGGAATCCGGTGACGATCGGACGATGTCGAGGAACAGCACGATTGCCATGATCGAGCGCGGAATCTCCCCTGCCGTCGAATCCTGGGACTGGCAGGTCGATGCACTGTGCCGCGGACAGGACTCGGAGATCTTCTTCTCCCCGTCCGGCGAAGGGCGTTCCGCACGCCGCGCACGGGAGGATCGTGCGAAGCAAGTATGCGCGGGCTGCGGGGTCATCGAGGCATGCCGGCGATTCGCACTGGCCGCCAACGAACCCTTCGGCGTCTGGGGTGGCACCACGGCCCGCGAGCGACAACAGCACCGAGCCAACTCCCGACGTGCCGAAGAACTGCGGGCGAGTTAGTAGCAGGAGTGAAGCCGGCGGAGCGACCCGATAGTCCAGGAGTGAAGCCGGCGGAGCGACCCGATAGTTCACAATGGAAGGGTGAGCGAAACCGAGAAGCCTCAGCAGTGGACGTATCTGATGGACATGGACGGCGTTCTGGTTCACGAGGATCATCTGATTCCCGGTGCCGACACGTTCCTCGCCGAGTTGCAGGCCAACGAGATTCCGTTCATCGTGTTGACGAACAATTCGATTCGTACCCCTCGTGACCTGCGCGCACGTCTCGCATTCACCGGTCTGGACATTCCGGAGAAGTCGATCTGGACCTCCGCTCTCGCGACCGCGACGTTCCTCGGCAATCAGCGACCCGGCGGCAGCGCCTACGTCGTCGGCGAGTCGGGTCTGACGACGGCCCTGCACGACATCGGCTACACCCTCACCGATTCGAGCCCCGACTATGTGGTGCTCGGCGAGACTCGGACCTACTCGTTCGAGGCCATCACCACCGCCATCCGCCTCGTCGAGAAGGGTTCGCGCTTCATCGCCACCAACCCCGACGCCACCGGACCGTCCCGTGAGGGCTCGCTGCCTGCGACCGGTTCGGTTGCCGCGCTGATCACCAAGGCCACCGGTAAGGAGCCGTACTACGTGGGCAAGCCCAACGCGTTGATGATGCGTTCGGCGCTGCGTGCGATCGGTGGCCATTCCGAGAACACGCTGATGATCGGCGACCGGATGGACACCGATGTGCTCTCCGGTCTCGAAGCCGGGCTGCAGACCATCCTGGTTCTCACCGGCATCTCGACGGTCCAGTCCGTGGAGCAGTATCCGTACCGCCCGACCAAAGTCCTCGATTCCGTCGCAGACCTGGTGGGCCGCACGCAGAACCCGTTCTGATGACACTCGAATTCGTACTCTCCCGGCAGGATCACCACGTTGTCGGGCGGGGTGTCCGGCACGCTTTTCCCGATATCGCCGACGCGGTGGCCGCGGTGCGAGACGGCCGAAACGTCGTCGGCGCAATCCCTTTCGACATGTCCGACGCCACCGCGCTGATCGAGCCGGAGGAGTTCTACCGCCTCGACGGGCCGTGGGCGACGGTCGATGCTCTCCCGCCATTGCCGACCGTGACCGTTGCGCGGCAGATTCCCGATCCGAGCGTTCACGTGCAGCGAGTCCGGGATGTCGTCGAGCAATTGAAAGCCGGTGTGGCCGAGAAGATCGTGCTGGCGCGGGCCATCGAGGTGTCAGCGGAGTCGCCGATCAACCCTGTCTCGGTGTTGAGCGCGCTGGTCTCCCGCGATCCGATGGGCAACGGTTTTCTGGCCGACCTGTCCCCCGCCGCGCCTGCCGGTCGACACATCGTCGGTTCGAGTCCGGAACTGTTGGTTCGCAAGCGCGGCAACATCGTCAGCTGCCATCCGTTCGCGGGAACGGCTGCGCGTTCGACCGACCCCGACGAGGAAGCGCGCATCTCCGCGGCGTTGGCGGCGAGTGCGAAGGATCAGGCCGAACATCGCTTCGTCGTCGACGAGATCAGGGCTGCGTTGACGCCGTTCTGCGAGACGCTCGAGGTGCCCGAGTCGCCGCAGCTCAGCAGCACTCCGCAGCTGTGGCACCTGTCGACGCCCATCGTCGGGACGCTGGCCGATCCCGCGACCTCGGCACTCGACCTGGCGCTTGCGCTGCACCCCACCGCCGCCGTCGCCGGTGTGCCCCGAGCTGCGGCGATGGACACCATCGACAGCGTCGAGGGGTCCCGCGGCTTCTACGCCGGGGCCGTCGGATGGACCGATGGCAGCGGTGACGGCGAGTGGATGGTCACCATTCGCTGCGTCGAACTTTCGGCCGACGGCCTGACCGGAACGGCTACCGCCGGCGGGGGCATCGTCGCGGATTCGGATCCCGACGCCGAACTCGACGAAACCACAGCGAAATTCAGAACCGTGCTCAGCGTCTTCGACCGCTGATTCGATCCGGGCCGCACAACATCTACGCCCCGCGCAGAAATCCACGCCCGCCGAACGGGGTGTGGATCTCCACGCGGGGCGTGGATTCGTCCGCTGAACCAGTTACTTCAGCGCCTGGTCCAGATCTCCGATCAGATCCTCGGTATCCTCGAGGCCGATGGAAATGCGCACGACGCCGTCGGTGATGCCCACTGCCGCACGACCTTCCGGACCCATCGCGCGATGCGTGGTGGTCGCCGGGTGGGTGATCAGCGACTTCGAGTCACCCAGGTTGTTCGAGATGTCCACGATGCGCAACGCGTCGAGCACCTCGAAGGCACGCTTCTTGGCCTCGCCCTCGGGAGCATCGAGCTCGAACGTGACGACGGTGCCGCCGCCCGACATCTGCGACTTCGCCAGCTCGTACTGCGGATGTGACTGCAGGAAAGGATATTTCACCCAACGCACCGCAGGGTGAGCTTCGAGGAACTCGGCGATCTGCAGCGCGGAGTTCACCGAATGTCGCACTCGCACCGGCATCGTCTCGAGTCCCTTGAGCAGCGTCCACGCGTTGAACGGGCTCAGCGCCGGACCGGTGTGCCGCATCAGGGTCTGCACCGGACCGTCGATGTACTCCTTCGATCCGAGGATCGCACCGCCCAGCACCCGCCCCTGACCGTCGATGTGCTTGGTACCGGAGTACACCACCACGTCGGCACCGAGTTCGAGGCTGCGCTGCAACAGCGGCGTCGCGAACACGTTGTCCAGCACCACAGTTGCACCGGCCGCATGAGCCATCTCGGAGACGCGTCGAACATCGACCAACGACTGCATCGGGTTGGACGGAGTCTCGAAGAACACCGCCGTCGTCGGCACCGACAGGGCCTGCTCCCACTGCTCGAGGTCCTCGCCGTCGACGAAGACGGTCTCGACGCCCCAGCGCGGCAGGATTTCGTTGCAGACCACGAAGCACGAGCCGAAAAGGCTACGCGCAGCAACCAATCGGTCACCGGCCTTCAACAGCGCACCCAGCGCGGTGAACACCGCCGACATTCCACTCGAAGTACCGAAGCACGCCTCGGCACCCTCGATCAGGCGCAGTCGCTCCTCGAACATCTTGACCGTCGGGTTGCCGTAGCGCGAGTACACGAAATGATCGATGTCTCCGGTGAACGCCTGCTCGGCGGCTCCGGCACTCTCGTACACGAAACCCGAAGAGAGATAGAGAGCTTCGGCATTCTCGTCGAAGCCCGATCGCATCAGACCGCCGCGAACGCCGAGCGTTCCCAGACCCACACCCTCGGGTAACGGCTTGTCGAAACCCCCGCCTTTGGGAATGTTCGTCACGACTGCCTCCAGGGCAACCCGACCGCACGCCACCCCGTGGCTCCGCGGTGGCCGTCGGCGTCGGTGGCACCTTCGAAACCGTCGAGCACGTTGTAGGACGGGCCGATTCCCGCAGCGGTCGCGGCTTCGGCGGCACCGATGGATCGCTGACCGGAGCGGCACAGGAACACCACCGGCCGATCGCCGTCCACGCCTGCGGCTTTCAGGTCGTCGACGAAGTTGGCATTGCGGGCACCGTCGGGAAAGCTGACCCACTCGATCAGGTGCGTCGGGCGGTCGATGCCGGAGGTGTCCGGGACACCGACGTACTGCCACTCGGCGCGCGTCCGAACATCCACGAGCACTGCTTCGGGGTTGCTCTGCAACAACTCCCAGGCAGCTTCCGGGGTTATGTCACCTGCGTAGGTCACTTGATCAGCCTTCCGTCACTCGCTGTTTCGACATCACACACGTACCGGTCAGACATTGCACACCAGCCACTTGTCGTCCACACGGACGAAATTCCACACGTTGTCGGTCTGCACTCCGGATTTCTCTTCCTTCAGCGGGACCGTGACCATTCCGCGGTCGCCGTTGACCTGGTACTCGGTCGGCACGCCGTCGATGGACGTCTCGCCGTTGCGCTCGACCTCGCCTGCCCGATCGGTTCGGTACTGCGCGTCGTCACCCGGAATCAGGCGCTCGACCTGATCGAAGCAGGTGTTCTGACGCAGCAGGTCCGCGTTACCGGTGTTCTGCGCTTCGAGGAACCCGTCGAGGCTGTCGGTGAGCAACTGGGCCTGCGTCACGTTGTCCTCCGCGGGAGCGAACTTCGAGGCCGCGAAGATGCCGCCGAGCAAGACGACGACGATGCCCACAGCGATGAAGAACGGCCACGCGTTGGGCGGACGCTGCTCACCGGACTCGGCAGCCGCCTCGGATGCGTTGTTGCGCGCTTCCTCACGACTGTCGACCCACTGCTGCCTACGTTCACTCCACGACGCCATGAAGCCAATCTTCCTCGATCCGACGGGTCCGCGTTCAGCTGGGGCCTCTCAGTGAGAGGGGCCGACGGGGATGTCTCCACGCAACGTGATGCGGTGCATCTTGCGGTGCTCGGTGCCGTAGTCGCGGTTGGCGTAGTGCGAGGTGCTGCGGTTGTCCCACAGCACCAGGTCGCCCAGCCGCCAGCGGTGCCGCACGATGTGCTCGGGTTTGGTCAGGTGCGCGTAGAGCAGATCCAGGATCCCGCGACTCTCGGCCTCCGACACACCCACGATGTGGGAGGTGAAACCCGGATTGACGAACAACCCCTTGCGGCCGGTTTCCGGATGGACCCGCACGACGGGATGTTCGACGGGGACCAGCGCGGTGACTTCCTTGCCGTCCCACACGTTGCCTTTTCCGCCGCGCTTCTGCGCGAGGTAGTAGCCGAATTCACGGTTGCCGTCGTGAATTGCCGTGAGCCCGTCGATCATTCGACGCACGGGTGCGGACAGCGATTCGTAGGCGAGCTGGCTGTCGGCCCAGTTGGTGTCGCCGCCATGAGGTGGCAGGACGACGGGCCGCAGGATCGAACCCATCGGCGGACGTTCCATGAACGTGACGTCGGTGTGCCAGACGTCGGCGAATCCGTTGTCCTGACTGTCGAGCGCGTAGACCTCGGGGGCGACGTGGCCGCTGTCGTGCACCGGGTGGCCTGCCGTCAGGTCGCCGAGCCTGCGACCGAATTCGACGTGTGCAGCGTCGTCGAGCGTTTGCCCGCGCAGCACCAGAACCTTGTGCTCGACGAGGGCTCGGCGCACGGCGTGAATCTGCGCATCGGACGCCGCGGCGACATCGAGGCCGATGACCTCGGCACCGAACGACGGGCCGAGCTTGTCGACAGTGAGCGTTGAGGTCTGTTCCAGAGTGGTCATGTGTCCTCGAATCTGTGCACGGCCGGGCGCTGATCTTCGGCAACGCTGCCGTCGAGAGAGGGGTCCCGTCCTGCTGGAGGAGGGGAAGGGCGTCGGGTCTTGTCACCGACAACACATGTTGGTGCAGGTACGACAGAAGTCGACGGTGAACCGCCGGACCAGGTATGTCGTCTCCACAGAGCAATTCCTACCGGAAACCGGGAAATCCGGCAAGTTGCCCACTGCCCCAGCTCAGGTTGTCCTTAATTTATGCTGGGGTGTCCGCACTTCCCTCGAAGAAGGTAGCTCGCTGCACATGACTGATCAGACTCGTCCACTCCGCGTCGCCATCGTCGGTGCCGGACCGGCAGGCATCTACGCCGCCGACGCGCTCATGAAGTCCGACCACAATGTCAGCGGACCGGGCGTCAGCATCGACCTCTTCGAGCGCATGCCCGCGCCGTTCGGGCTCATCCGCTACGGCGTGGCCCCCGACCACCCACGCATCAAGGGCATCATCACCGCCCTGCACAAGGTGCTCGACAAGCCCCAGGTCCGCCTGCTCGGCAACATCGACTACGGCACCGACATCACCCTCGACGACCTGCGCCGCTTCTACGACGCCGTCATCTTCTCCACCGGAGCCAACGCCGACCGCGCACTCAACATCCCCGGCATCGACCTCGACGGCAGCTACGGCGCCGCCGACTTCGTCTCCTGGTACGACGGCCACCCCGACGTCCCGCGCACCTGGCCCCTCGACGCCGAGAAAGTCGCCGTCCTCGGCGTCGGCAACGTCGCCCTCGACGTCGCACGCGTCCTCGCCAAAACCGGCGACGAACTGCTCCCCACCGAAATCCCCGCCAACGTCTACGAAGGCCTCAAAGCCAACAAGGCCATCGAAGTACACGTCTTCGGACGCCGCGGACCGGCACAGGCCAAGTTCACCCCACTCGAACTCCGCGAACTCGACCACTCCCCCAACATCGAGGTCATCGTCGCCCCCGAGGACATCGACTACGACGAAGGCTCCGAACAAGCCCGCCGCAGCTCCAAGCAAATCGACATGGTCGCCAACACCCTGCAGGACTGGGCCATCCGCGACGTCGGCAAACGCCCACACAAACTGTTCCTGCACTTCTTCGAATCCCCCCACGAAGTCCTCGGAGACAACGGCAAGGTCGTCGGCCTCCGCACCGAACGCACCGAACTCGACGGCACCGGCAACGTCACGGGCACCGGCAAATACAACGACTGGGACGTCCAAGCCGTCTACCGCGCCGTCGGCTACCTCAGCCAGAACATCAGCCAACTCCCCTTCGACGAGCAAGCAGGCACCATCCCCAACGAAGCCGGACGCGTCGTCGAATCCCCCTCGTCCACCACACCCGTCCCCGCCACCTACGTCACCGGCTGGATCAAACGCGGACCCGTCGGCCTCATCGGCCACACCAAAGGCGACGCCAACGAAACCGTCGCCAACCTGCTCGAAGACGCGCCGACCTTCGCCGGTGCGGCCGAGCCCGATCTCGACGCCGTCACCTCGTTCCTCGAAAACAAGCAGGTCCCCTTCACCACCTGGGACGGCTGGTACCGCCTCGACGCCCACGAACGCTCACTCGGCGAACCCGAAGGCCGCGAACGCGTCAAAGTCGTCGAACGCGAGGACATGCTGAAGGCATCCGAGCCCGACAAGGCCTAGAGCGGCTGCGCCGCATGTGAATGGAACTTCGTAGCAGGAGTCGAAGTTCCGTTCACATGCGCGGAGCGCTCTATACCCGCACTGCCAGCAGCTTTCCCTCGGTCTCGATCTTGCGCTGATGCTCGTTGAAGTCCGGTGCAGCGCAGACGAACAGCGTGCGACCGTCGGATCCGCCGAGTCCGCAGGCGAAGACCCCGAGATCGAAATCGAGCTGCTGAAGAATCTCCCCGCCCGGTGCTACGTGCAGCACTCGCTGCCCCAGCGCGTCGGCGATCCACATCGTGCCGTCGGTGTCGATGCAGCAACCGTCGGCCGCCACCTTCACCTCGCTCATGGCCGTGGCCATGTCCGTCGACGACGGCAACTCACCGAATTTCGCCCAGTCGCGCCGCTCCCCCAGCGACCCGTCCTCGGCGATGTCGAAGGCACTGACTCGGTTGCCGACCGTCTCGTCGACGAGCAGTTCGCCCGACGCCGTAAAGGCCATCCCGTTGGGGAAGTACAGATCCGACGCCACCACGTGCGCGGAACCGTCCTGATCGACGCGAATCAGATCGGCCGTCTCCACGGGCGCGAAGTTCATCAGATCGAACCCGAAGTTACCGATGTACGCGCGGCCCTGCGCGTCGACGAGCATGTCGTTGAGATTCGCCTTCACGTACGTCGACAGATCGGCGTGCACGGTCAGCGAGCCGTCGTGCTCACGCAGTAGCAGCTTGTAGTCGCGCATCGACACGATCAGCAGCCGCCCGTCGGGCAACCATCCCAGGCCCGACGGCTGATTGGGTACTTCGGCTTCGACTCGTACGTCGGAGCCGTCCTCGAGGGCGGACACGACGCGATGGGAGTAGAAGTCCGATACCCAGATCCTCCCCTCGTGCCAGCGTGGACATTCGAAATAGGTGTATCCGTCGAGAACGACAGTGGTCTCCGGTTTCATGTTTCGAATTCAAACACCGCGAACGGTGGCCGCGACGCCGAATGGGTGAGCTGGCATGCTGGGGGCCGTGTTCGACGCCCACCTACACATCATCGACCCGAAGTTTCCGCTCATCGAGAACCACGGTTTCCTGCCCGATCCGTACACCGTCTCGAACTACCTGTACGACGTCGACGGGCTCGGTATCACCGGCGGCGCAGTGGTCACGGGGTCGTTCCAGGGCACCGATCAAAGTTTTCTGCTCGCTGCGTTGGAGACTCTGGGACGCGGCTGGGTCGGCGTCACTCAGATCGATCCGGAATGTTCCGACGAGGACATCGTCGCACTGAACGACGCGGGCGTGCGGGGAATGCGGTTCAATCTCAAACGCGGCGAGACGGATCTGCAGATGCTCACCGTTCAGGCGCGTCGTGTCCACGATCTGGTGGGGTGGCACGCCGAGCTGTACGTCGATGCGTCCCTGCTGCTCTCGCTCGAACCCGTCCTCGCGAAACTGCCGGCGGTGAGCATCGATCACTTGGGACTCTCGACACAGGGTCTGCCGTACCTGCTCGATCTCGTCGACCGCGGAGTACGCGTCAAGGCAACGGGATTCGGCCGGGTCGATCTCGATATCGCCGACACCCTGCAGCAGATTCACCGGGTCAATCCCGCGGCGTTGATGTTCGGCACCGATCTACCGGGCACCCGCGCCCCACGCCCGTTCTCGGCGAACGACATCGACATCATTTCTCACGCCGTCGGCGGCGATCTCCCGGCGGTGCTCGACGGCAACGCCCGGGCCTGGTATCGGGTCCCTTGACCTAGACGAACACCGCGCCGCCGAGCCACACCGCCGAGGCGAGCAGGGCACCGAACAGTTCCACCAGAATGGACAGACCAGCGGCCTTGGTGGCGTGCACGGTGGATCTCCATGCCTCGGAATGGTTTCGGTGTCTCGGCACTTCCGCCACGTAGACGCCGGCGATGAAGCCGACGAACAGGCCGAGGACGGGGATGACGAAGAATCCGACGATGCCGAGCAGTCCGCCGATCATCAGCGATCGCGTCGGCACACCCGCCTCCCGCATGCGCCGCCCGGGCCAGGTGTATTTCACGACGCCGCTGATCACCAGCAGCACCGTCGCGATCGCGAAGACCGTCCACGCTGCGGCTCCGCCGGTGACCCACGCCCACACTGCGACGGCCCCGAAGATCAGGATGGTGCCCGGCAGAATCGGGACGACGATACCGACGAGGCCGACCAGAATCACCAGGCCGACTAGGACTTCTCCGAGCGCGCTCATGAGCTCAGTGTGCCCTGTGTCCGGTCAGACGACGGGACGAACCTTGCCCGCTGCCTCGCGTGCCCGGCTCCGTGCGGTGTCGATATCCGACGCCGTCGACACCGCCACTCCCATCCGACGCCGGACGAAGCTCGTCGGCTTGCCGAACAGACGAAGATCGGTCTCGGGAACCGCCAACGCGTCGGCGACGCCGTCGAAGTGAATGCCCTCCGCATCGACGCCGCCGTAGATGACCGCAGACGCACCGGGCGAGAGCAGCGTCGTGTCGATCGGCAGACCCAGAACTGCCCGGGCATGCAGCTCGAACTCCGAGAACCGTTGCGTCCGCAGCGTTACCAGGCCCGTATCGTGTGGCCGCGGACTGACCTCGGAGAAATACACGTTGTCGCCCTGCACGAACAGTTCGACGCCGAACAACCCGCGCCCACCCAGGGCCGTCGTGATCCGCTCGGCAACATCGCGCGCACCGGCCAGGGCCGCGTCGGACATCGGCTGGGGTTGCCAGGATTCGATGTAGTCGCCGGATTCCTGCAGGTGCCCGATCGGCTCGCAGAACGAGGTTCCGTTCGCTGCTCGGACGGTGAGAAGCGTTATCTCGTAGTCGAAATCGACGAATCCCTCGACGATGACACGACCGAGGTCGACGCGGCCGCCCTTCAGCGCGTACTCCCACGCCGCCTCGACATCGGCCTCGCTGCGAACGACGGACTGACCCTTGCCCGACGACGACATGACGGGCTTGATGACTGCAGGAAAGCCGATGGTGGACAGCGCTTCTCGCACGTCTTCCAGTGAATCGGCGAACGCATAGGGGGACGTCGGCAGCCCGAGCTCCTCGGCCGCGAGACGTCTGATGCCCTCACGGTTCATGGTCAGCTGAGTCGCGCGAGCCGTCGGGATCACGACCGTCCTGCCCCGCGCTTCCACCTCGGCCAGGGCATCGGTGGCGATGGCCTCGATCTCCGGCACCACGAAGTCCGGCTGCTGCGAATCGATCAGCGCCAGTAGCTCTTCGGGGTTGCTCATGTCGATCGTGAACGCGTGATGGGCCACCTGGTGACCGGGGGCGTTGTCGTAGCGATCGACGGCAATCACCTCGACGCCGAGGCGCTGGAACGCGATGATCACCTCTTTGCCCAGCTCACCCGAGCCGAGCAACATCACCCGGGTGGCCCCGGGAGTGAGCGGAGTACCGATGCGGACGGGATCTGGGGCAGTCACAGCCCTATTATCCACACCCCGATCAGTTGGACGACCTAGTACAAGTTAGTCTCCATTCACATTCGCAGCTGACGAGTCGGAACGAGGCAACAACGTGTCGAACACTGGTGGACCGCTGACAGGGCTCCGCGTCGTCGAACTCGCGGGCATCGGGCCCGGCCCGCACGCCGCACTGCTGCTGGCCGACCTCGGCGCAGACGTCGTACGAGTCCAACGCGCTGGCCAGGTGTCCCCGCACGACCATCAGCTACGCAGCCGCACCATCGTCGAGGCGAACCTCAAGGATCCCGCCGACATCGAGAAGGTCCTCGGCCTGATCGAGCGCGCCGACGTGCTGATCGAAGGGTTCCGCCCCGGCGTCACCGAACGCCTCGGCCTCGGACCCGACGACGCCCTGGCCCGCAACCCGCGTCTGGTCTACGGCCGGATGACCGGCTGGGGTCAGGAAGGCCCCTGGTCGCAGACCGCCGGCCACGACATCAACTACATCTCCGTCACCGGTGTGCTCAACGCGATCGGCCGCGAGGGCGAGCGGCCCGTGCCGCCACTGAACATGGTCGGCGACTTCGGCGGCGGCTCCATGTTCCTCGTCTTCGGCATCATGGCGGCGCTCTACGAGCGCCAGAGCTCCGGGCAGGGCCAGGTGGTCGACGCAGCGATGGTCGACGGCACCGCCGCACTCTCGCACATGATCTGGTCGTGGCGTGGCGTCGGAGCCTGGAGCGACGACCGTGGCACCAACCTGCTCGACACCGGCGCGCCGTTCTACGACACCTACGAGACCTCCGACGGCCAGTACATGGCAGTCGGCTCGCTCGAGCCACAGTTCTACGCTCAGTTGCTCACCGGATTGGGCCTCGCCGATGCGGACCTGCCGCCGCAGATGGACAAATCTCGCTGGCCCGAGCTGCGCGAGAAGTTCACCGAGACGTTCCTGTCCAAGCCCCGCGACGAGTGGGCCGCGATCTTCGACGGCACCGACGCCTGCGTGTCACCTGTCCTCACCTTCGCCGAGGCACCGAACCACCCGCACATGAAGGATCGCGACTCGCTCATCGACGTCGGCGGCGTCACCCAGCACCGTCCGGCACCGCGGTTCTCCCGCACCGAAAACGGAGTCCCGACGCCACCGCCCTCCACAGCAACCGACATTGGCTCGGTCTGGAGCTGATTGTGCGTCGAACTCGAAGTTGTGGACGGATTTCGGCTGATTTCCGTCCTTAACTTCGAGTTCGCGGTCAGAAGACCAGCGCCGGTTGTTCCGATTCGGCGCTCGGGGCCAGGGCTCGATACGCCGCCGCCGTCGCCATCACCGCGGCCCGAAGCTCTTGCGGCTCACGGGTGTACGGCAGCCTGAGGTAGCGCTCGAAGGCACCCTCGACGCCGAACCTCGGTCCTGCGGCCAGCACTGCGCCGAAGGCGGGAGCGGTGGCAGCGAGTGCACTCGACACCGGTGCGGGTAACTGCAACCACAGCGACATGCCACCCTCGGAGCGTCGGTAACGCCAATCCGGAAGATGTTCGGCCAGAGCATCTTCGAGTACGTCTCGACGCTCACGCAGCTGAGATCGACGGAGCTCGAGCGCCGGTTCCGCGTCCTGCAGCAGGAACGAGGACGCCAACTGATCCATGATCGACGTGCCGAGGTCGTGTGCTGCCCGCGAGCCCGCCAGCTGCGAGACGAGCGACGGATGCGCCCTGATCCATCCGATGCGCAGGCCACCCCAGAACGACTTGGATGCCGACCCGATCGTGACGATATCGGACCCCGAGACCCGCCCGAACGACGCGACCGGTGGGGGTGGTGGGGCGTCGAGCCACAGGTCGACCATGGTCTCGTCGACGATGAGCGTCATGCGCGTGTCACGGGTGATGCGGGCGAGCTCCGCTCGGCCCTCGGCACCCAGCACCTGCCCGGTGGGGTTGTGGAAGTCCGGTATCAGATATGCGACCTTGGCAGCGGTTTGCCTTGCGGCACTGCGGATCCCGTCGAGATCCCAGTCGCCGTCGGCCGGACGCACCGGCACCGGCACGGGACGGGCACCGACTCGCCTGATGGCTTCGAGCGCGTTGGGATAGGTCGGATGGTCGATCAGCACTCGATCACCGGGCGAGGTCAACGTGCCCAGCAACAGCCGGACTGCCTGCTGCGCACCGGAAGTCACCATGATCTGATCGGCCGTCGTCGGCAGGCCACGCTCGACGAAGCGTTGCGCGATGGCCTCCCGCAGCACCGCCAGACCGATGGGTTCCATGCCGTGCGTCGGCAGATACGTCGGAAGTGCCTGTAGCGCAGACTCGTACGCCGCGGTCATGGTGCCGTCCGCCGCTGCCATCGCCGCGTGGGACATGTCCACCACCGGACCCGACGGTGTCGTCGACTGAATCAATAGTCCATTGGGGGTGGGCGCTGCGGGCAGGGCGACGGTACTGCGCGATCCCTGCCTGCTGATCAGATAGCCCTCGTCGCGCAGGACCGAATACGAGGACGTGATGGTGGTACGACTGAGATCGAGAGCCGCCGACAGATCACGCTCACTGGGCAGACCGACACCGAGCGGAATGCGACCGTCGTGAATGAGAAGTCGAACGCCGTCGGCCAACGCCCGATACGTCGGACGCGACGCCTTGCGCCTGCCGGATCCGTCCGAGGACGCGTCGCCGCGCCAGCTGCCGAGATCACGGGCCAGTGACGCTGCATTGAGGACTCTCGAAGCCATGCTCACCAGTATTCGCCCACTGGTCTTCAACTTTCAAGTCCATTGCACTTTTCACTGGACTGCCGACCGAGGTCAGGTGGATACTGAACCGATGCCGAGTAGCACGATGTTCGACACCGCCATCGGCCGTTGCGGCATCACGTGGACCGATGACGGCGTGGTCGCGGTCGCCCTGCCCGAACCATCGGACGAGGCGATGACGGACTACCTCGCCGGCTTCGGTGCAGTCGAACGACCGGTCGACGCCCTCGCGGCCGACGCGATCGAGCGAATTGTCGCCCTGCTCGATGGACGTACTGTCGACATGAGCCCGATTCCGCTGGTGCTGGACGTCTCCGAGTTCGACGCCGCGGTGTACACCGTATGCAGTGGGATTCCCCGGGGCGCGACACTCACATACGGCGACATTGCCCGCCGTCTCGGCCACCCCGGCGCAGCGCAGGCCGTAGGCGGTGCACTGGGACGCAACCCTGTACCGATCATCGTCCCGTGCCATCGAGTGCTCGGTGCCGGTACGGAAGTCGGCGGCTTTTCGGCACCGGGTGGTACGAATACCAAACAAAAGATACTCGGCATCGAGGGCGTACCGGGATTCGACGAGCCGAGATTGTTCTGAATTGCTGCCGGACCAGATGAAACTACTCGGCCGAATAAATCGCCCGAAACAGGGAGCAAGAACGGGTTTCAGGCAGAAATGCCGAGTGCCGGGATAGGTTCATCGACCGCGGACACCAACACGGCTTCCGGTCCCGGACTGACATCGGATTCCTCGCTCCGACCGCCGATGGTGAATGCACCTACATCCGGCAACCACCCGATAGCTCCGCGCTGAAACAAGTTGTAGCGACCGGATCCGGTAGGCGTCGGACGCTCGTTGCTGATCGGATAGCCAAGTGCGCCATAGGGTCCCCCGTGGCCGAGATACCAGTCGAGGATCGGGCCGTGCACTTCGTGCGCGCCACCTTCGGGGAGAGCGAACACGGTCGCATGGGTGAATTCGAGCATTCCCCCACCCTCGGGGCCGAGCATGAATTCACCGGCCTGAGCGCCGATCCAAGGATGTTCGTATGCGAAGCGATCGAATTGGTAGCTGAAAACTTCCAACCCATTGTAATTTTCAGTCATTACTCGACCTTTCGTCGCCCGACCTGGCGACAATTATCCACGTCGAACAGCGGCGGCGCCTGACGAATAAGACATATATGTGAAATGGGCTAGTTCAGGAGCTCGAGAATATCGGCCGGAACGAGATCCGTCGCCGTCGGATCTATCACCGTTCGAGACCACGAACCGCCGCTGCTGTCGAGACGAACCAACTGATCGGGACCGAGCAGCCACAGCTGGTCTCCCGCCGACCAGTTCACGCCATAGCCGTATGCCTCACTGGACGTGGCGGGAGCGCTGTACTGGACTGCTCCGATGGCGTCGACGATCTGCAACGTCGGAACGCCGTCGATGTCGACGACCTGGGCAGTCGACGCACCCGACGGCGAGGTCACCGGGGCCGACAGAACCGCGGGAGCAGGCGGAGTGGTTGTGGTAATCGTGGTGGTCGGCGATGGGACAGTCGTTGTTGTCGTAGCTGGAGGAATAGTCGTCGTTGTCGTCGGCGGAACGGTCGTCGTCGTGGTCGTTGGAGGAACGGTCGTTGTCGTTGTCGTGGTCGGGGCCGGTGCGAGTGTCGACTCCGGAACGAGAGGCGACGTCACCGTCGGCGCGGGTGTGGTGGTCTCGGGAACAAGGGCCTGGGGGGCGCTGCGGGCGGCAGCAGCGGTGCCTCCGCAACGAGCACTGGCAGCCAGGCCGAGGAGCAGACCGTTGTTCATGGTTATGTTCACGGTGGGACTCGGCAGTGAAAACCTGGTGCCCGATTTGGTCCGGATCGATGCGGTGTAGACACCGTCGAGCACCGGAGCCAGGGGTAGCGGCAGCAATTCCAGGAGTGCTCCGTTTTCCACTGCTTGAGTGATGACCACTCCGGTAGCAGCGGTCCCGGCTACCGCGAACTCGCGGTCGTTTTCGCCGGCCTTCTTCAATGTCAGCTGGTAGGTGTACTGCGCCCCCCGAGACGGGAAGGTGAGATTCACAAAGCGAATCGTACCGATAAGCCCCCGCTCGTCATTGGTACAAGTCAGAGACAGCGGTGCGGGAAGAGGCAACGCCGTGGTGATGGTGCCGCTGAGGGCCGTCGCCGTATCTTGTCCCGCAGCAAGGGTTGTCGGAGTGTTCGAGGCACCGATACCCACGGCCGAGATGGTCGCCAACGTGAGCACCACCCCGAGGGTCGACGGCCCACGTCCGTGGGCACTGTGCCGCCCACTGCGCGATTCCTGCAGTCGATCGTCGTCGGGCTTCGCAGTGGACTCTGCATCGGACTCCACGCTGGGCCTACGAAAACCGAACGCAGTCATGAGAAGTGCGCCGACGGCGATGCCACCGATGAACACTGCGACCGGGCCGCTGAGCCAGCTGACCGCGTAACCGAGTTTCCCGACGCTGAAGAACACGCGATCGGCCTCTGACACCACGTAACTCTCGGCATCGGGCTCAGCGTTCGCGTCACCCTGAAGGAACAGCTGCGCGCTATCGGTTCCGACGGCCCCGATCTCGACCACGCGGTGGGTGATTCCTGCTCCCGACGAGTTGGTGACCTTGACGATGTCGCCGACCTCGATGTCCGCGACCGGAGTCGTCTTGCTCAGCGCCAGAGCGCCGGTGTCGATGGCGGGGGCCATGGACCCCGAGCGGAAGACCAAGGGGGTGATACCGAAGAACACGGCCGCGAGCGCAAAAAGCACACAGACGAGTCCGGCGACAGCGCCGACGGTCAGAACAATTTCGCGAAACAGGCGTGGGCGAGATCGGGTGCGGTCAGCGGAGGCGGCGTGGGTAGCGGACATGATCTACGTCGAAGTCGCGGTGATGGTGTACGTGATGGTACCGGTGGCAACGGGATTGGGCTGAGCTGTCCCGGCCGGCATGGTCACGCTGATGCACAGTTGGTCGGTCTGCCCAGCGATGACGGCCTCTGTCGGCCGCGCAATCAGTGACCGATTGAGACCTGGGAAGACCTTCGATGTTCCGAGTCCCGTCACCGTGCTGATCGGGCTTCCAGTACACACGCCGGACACAGGCGGGCCGGAGTGCACCGAAGAGTTGAGAAGATTCCCGAGAGTGGCATTGCTGGCCAGAACAGAAATGGTGTAGGAATTGGCGACCGAACCGACGTCGTTGGTCACCAGAAGCCCGGCCGCGACGGTATCTCCCGGCCAGATCGCAGGATTGGCCAGCGTCGTGGTGAACGCCGGCGGATTGTTGTCCACAGCGGGGTCACCCACCTTGATGTCGAGCCGACCCGTTGTGAACACACCCGACGTCGCGGTCGCCGTATCCGACCATGCGGCAAGGGTTCCCACGGCACCGAGGCCTAGGACAATACCGATCGACATGATGGCTCGGGCGCGCGCGCTGATGAGCGCAGAGCCTATTCGGCGGAGAACCGACCTTGCACCGGCGGTGCCACTGTGACGCGACATCAGGGCTGCGCCCCTTCCGTATCCGTCCGCGCGCCCGAGACTTCCGGGCACTCGGCGTTGTTGCTGTTGTCCCATTGCACGATCAGATCGATTCGTGCGATGGAGGTTCGAGTGTCGTTTCCGGCTGAATCGGCCATCGAGACCTCCGCGTCGATGCGCTTCTTCTCTCCGGCCTCGAGGTCGATCCACGCGCACGATTCGGCCAACTCGCCGCCGCCGATGGAGACGCTCAGGGCTCGAAGGAACGCCGGGTTCTCGCTGTCGAAGGTCAGCCAGAGACGTCCGTCCCGGTCGGTGTCGTTGAACACGTGGAACTGCGATTCACGCGAGTCGCCGGGAACCCACCGAATATCGTTGTCGAAGAATGCACTTCGAAGGGTCGGTGCCCACTCCCTCCCGTCGTCGCTGTACTTGATCGTTTGCGCTCGGGTGGATCCGGCACCGAGGAACAACACGACTGCGACGCCGGCGAAGACGGCCGTGCAGGCGACAAAAGTACTGTGCCTCACGGCGACTCCTCCTTTCGGCTGCGGTAGCGATCGACACCTGCCCCGACGAACATGAACAGTGCATACCCGGCCAAGCCGATGACGATGACGATGACTGTGATCTTTCGCTGTTCACCGTTGAGCCAATTGTTGACGTAGCCCATGTACGGCACCGAGTACCAGACTTTTCCGCGAATTTGCCCGATCTGCACCGGGTTCTCGTCGTCGGATCCGTTGTTGTCCCCGCGAGTGACATAGGTGGTGATACCTCGTCCGCTCTGCCGGGTCGCCACGATGCGGTGAGTCACCACTTCGGGCTCGCCCGAACGGATTTGGTAGGTGATCGGCGTGCCTACCTCGAGTTCGGCTGCGTCGGCGGGCTTGACCACCACCAGGCTTCCAGGTGGGTACGTCGGCTTCATCGAGCTGGTGAGAATCGTGTACGGCGTCGAACCGGTGACTTTCGGAATGACGACGGTCACCCCGAGGACGAACAACATCGCCGCCAGAAGCGTGTACGACGCGATCCGGCTCGCCCACCACCAGACACCGGTCCGGTTCTCCTCGGATACGTCCGTGACGGTTTCGATCACGTCCGTGTCGTCGTCGGCATTCACGTCTGGTCCGCCCTGAACGAGAACGTCACCGTCGACGACGCGCTTTGCGGCGGATCGGCACCGACGGCGAGCCGAAAGCACCACACTTCGCGGGCGCCTGCGGCCAACAGTCTTGCTGCCGGTGGCACCGGAGCTTGCGCACCACTGGCATTTCCGGTGTACAACTGCGTCGTCGGACCCGTCGGCGTACCTGCGGCCGGGCAATTCTCCTCGGCCGCAACAGTTGTCGCAGTCAAGACAAGGGGGACCGTTCCCGTCGCGGTCGTTCCCTGCAGCCGAAAGTTGAACGGTACGTTGCCGGAGTTCCGAATCGACAGCGGTGCCTGCGAGAAACCGTTCGGTCCGAGGTCTGCCGCGCCGAGTGCAGTGAGAACGTAATCGTTCACTTCTGCTCCGTTCGGGCCGACCTTGATGTCCAAGGTGCCGGAGTTGATGGTCCCGCCTGCAACGATCTGCTCGTCACGCCACAGCGCGCCCGTCGACTGTGCTGATCCGAAGACCACCACCGCGACGGACGCGGCTGCGAGCGCCCAATAACGACCGTGCTTGTTCGTCACTGCTACCGGTCAGGGACGAACCTGGTCGAGCGTGAGGGTGATGTCAGCGAGGCTGACGCTCTCATCTTGCGCGATGAGTCCGCCGGTATCGATATCGAACGGGATCGTGACAGCGACAGTGATGAGAGTTGGCGATGTAGCCCCGAGCGGCAGGCTCACCGGATCGCCGTTCGGCACGTTCGGGCCACCGTTGACTGACACCGTTGCACCGGCCAAAGCCGCTTCAAGCTCGGCATCACCCGTAACGTCGGCGAAGTCGGCGGTGATGCTTGCAAGAAGATTGTTTCCAGCCCAGGTGACGTTGTAGTCGGTCGTGTATTCGAGCACGTCGCCCGGCACGATGAGGAAGCCAGAGGGGTCGGTTCCGATTACCGTCCCGGACGTCGTCTCTGTCCAGTTCGCAGTATTTGCGACCGGATCGAAATAGAGTTCGCCGGAGTTGATCTCGCCTCCGGTCACCGTTTCGGTGTCCTGCCACAGCGCATAGGAGCCCAAACCGCCGAGCAGCAGTACAGCTGCCGCCCCCGCGGCTATGGCGCCTTTGGTTGCCTTGTTCATTCGTTGTCGCTTTCTTCGGTGGCCCTGTTCGTGAGGCCGGAGGGGGAGGTGACCCGGATGTGGGTCGGTCGGCCATCCGAAGAGGCCTCCGCAACTGGTGCGATGCCCATTGTTTCGGAACGACCTCCTAGGCCGTTACCCAAGTGAAGGTAAAAGTCCGAGGGAATGTTCGGCCGCATTTTTCATACTTTTGGTTTACACATGATCTCGCCATGTAAAGCTACTCGAATTACGAAAACTGCCACCTTGCGGCGGATCACCCCAGGTCGCGCGTCCGATTACAGCGGACGAAACGATTTCGTCCTCATTTTTGCTACCCGCTCCGCTGTTTCTGCCCGATGTGCGGAGTCGACAATCGACGGCGCATCCGGGCACGAAAAAGCCCCGAGGCATTACGCCTCGGGGCTTGAATTTCGCAGTGGTTCCCTACCGCAGAATGTCGCGGCGAACGATGGTTTCGTCGCGGCCCGGTCCGACTCCGATGCACGACATGTACGCACCCGAGAGCTCTTCGAGACGCAGCACGTAGTTCTGCGCGTTGATCGGCAGTTCGTCGAACGTGCGGGCACCGGAGATGTCTTCCCACCAACCGGGCATCTCTTCGTAGATCGGCTTGGCGTGATGGAAACCGGTCTGCGTCATCGGCATCTCGTCGTGCCGGACGCCGTCGACGTCGTACGCGACACAGATCGGCACCGTGTCCAGACTGGAAAGCACGTCGAGCTTGGTCAGGAAGTAATCGGTGATGCCGTTGACGCGGGTGGCGTATCGCGCGATGACGGCGTCGAACCAGCCGGTACGTCGAGCACGCCCGGTGGTGACGCCCACCTCGCCGCCCTGCTTGGCCAAGTACTCACCGTAATTGTCGAACAACTCCGTCGGGAACGGTCCCGAGCCGACACGCGTCGTGTACGCCTTCAGGATGCCGAGGACGGTCCCGATCTTGTTGGGGCCGATGCCGGAACCGACCGATGCGCCGCCCGCAGTCGGGTTCGAGGACGTGACGTAAGGATAGGTGCCGTGGTCGACGTCGAGCAGGGTGCCCTGCGACCCCTCGAGCAAGATGGTCTCGCCGCGCTCGAGTGCGAGGTTCAGCTGCAACCTGGTGTCGGTGATGCGGTGCTTGAAGCCCTCGGCCTGCTCGAGCACCTCGTCGACCACCTGCTGTGAGTCCAGCGCCCGCCGGTTGTAGATCTTCGAGAGCACCTGGTTCTTGAATTCCAGTGCGGCCTCGACCTTTTGGGTCAGGATCTTCTCGTCGAGCACATCGGCTGCGCGGACGCCGACGCGAGCGATCTTGTCCTGATAGCAGGGCCCGATACCGCGGCCGGTGGTCCCGATCTTCTTGGCACCGAGGAAGCGTTCGGTCACCTTGTCGATGGCGACGTGGTACGGCATGATCAGGTGCGCATCGGCACTGAGCAGCAGGTTCGTGGTATCGACGTCACGCTTCTCGAGGCCTTCGAGCTCGGTGAGCAGCACACCCGGGTCCACGACGACGCCGTTGCCGATGACGTTCTTCACGCCGGGCGTGAGAATTCCCGACGGGATCAGGTGCAACGCGAACTTGTCGCCGTTCGGAAGGACGACGGTGTGACCGGCGTTGTTGCCGCCCTGGTAGCGAACGACCCACTGAAGGCGTTCGCCGAACAGGTCGGTGGCTTTGCCTTTGCCCTCGTCGCCCCACTGGGCGCCGATCAGGACTATCGCCGGCATGTGCTCTCCTACGTTGCTTTCGTGCGAGGACGCGCTGCAAATACTGCTCGATCGAACGCAGCCGTCACCATTTGCCGCAGGCGCGACAGTGGCCGGGGGAACAGTCTAGCCGAGGCGGTGAGCTGGCCCGCATGCCGCTACGGTGGAGCCGAAACGAGGGCACTATGGTCGTTCGAGGGTTCGACGAAGATCTAGGAGCGCCGTGACACCGTTCGTTCTGCACTGCGGAAATCCGCCGTTGCCGATCACGCTGACCGACGTCCCACTGCGCACCGCCGATGCAGTACCGACAGACGACGACTGCAGCGCGATCTTCTCCGACATCGAATCCGCACCGGCCCCCCGCATCATCGTCCTGGGCAGCGACGCGTCCCTGGCGGCCGTACTGACCCGATTGATGCGCACCGATCGTCTGCACGTCGAAGTCGCGTTCGTACCGGAGACCGCAACCGACGCCGCCCACATCTACAAGCTCGGAACCGGATCCCGTGCCGCAAAGGTGGCACTGACGGGCAAGGCGTCGAGCACCCCCCTCATTCGCGACGACGCAGGCAAGGCCGTTGTCGGTCGGGCGCTCCTCGGCGGTGCCGGCGGCGCGGAACTCGAGGGCGAGGCGTACGTCGACGACACTCGGTTGTTCTCCGGAGTCGTACCAGGCGTCGAGGTGGCACCGACCCCGGAACTGCCGGGACTGCGCGCGCGGGTGATCAGCCGTCGACGATTTCTGCCTCGCCGCTGGGTGAGCGGACGGGCGATGCAGCTCGGCTCCCCCGCCGCAGACCTGATGCGCGACGGCATCGCCGGCGACCGAACGGTGAAGCGGTCGACGTTCTATCGTCACCACGAAGAGTGGCTACTGGTCCGATGACCGTTCCGCTGCGCCGCAGTCCCGTTCTGCCGAGCCCGGTGTTCGTTGCCGTCCTCGCCGTCGCGGGAGTGGGCGGCGCACTCGCGTGGACGGCCGAGGACGTCACGTCGTTCACCGCGCGCCTCGGAGTGTTCGTCCTTGTACTGGCCGGCTGGATCGCCTCGGTGTGCCTGCACGAATTCGGTCACGCATTCACCGCATTCCGCGCCGGCGACCGAGAGGTCGAACTCCGCGGCTATCTGACGCTCAACCCGCTGAAGTACACCCACCCGCTGCTCTCGATCGTCTTACCGGTGGTGTTCATCGCGATCGGCGGAATCGGACTTCCGGGCGGGGCCGTGTACCTGCGGACCGGGCAGTTCTCGGCGTCCACGCAGCGGCGCATCGCCCTCGCCGGCCCCTTCGCCAATGCCGTTGTCGCCGTGGCACTCCTGATCGTCATTCGCATGTTCGGCACCGACGGCACTCATCAGGCCTTCTGGTACGGGCTCAGCTTCCTGGCGTTCCTGCAGATCATGGCCACGATCCTGAACCTGATTCCGGTACCCGGACTCGACGGCTACGCCGCACTCGAGCCCTCGCTCTCGCCCGCCACCCGTGCATCGCTCAACCAGTTCAAGGGCTACGGAATCCTCGTGCTCGTCGCGTTGCTGTTCGTGCCCGCAGTCAACTCCGTATTCTTCGGTGCGATCTACACCCTGTTCGGGCTGTCCGGTGTTCCCGAGTTCTTCGCAGGCAACGGCAACTACCTGATGCGATTCTGGCTGTGACGGCTGGTTCATCCAGGAGCAGCGGGAAGAATTGCACGGTTTCGAGCGCGATCGACGGGATTCCGTCGATGCAGGCAGGTTCTGTGCAAACTCTCCCGATTGTGTCGGTGGTCGGTCGCATAATTTCCCCATGACGACGTGGAACGACTTCTCGACGGCAGCACCGAGCCTGGCATCGGCGGTGCGCGCCAGATTCACCGCCCACAAGCACCATGTACTCGCGACGCTCCGGGTGGACGGCTCACCGCGCGTCAGCGGAACCGAGGTCGAGTTCGACGACAGCGGCGTACTACGCCTCGGCTCGATGCTCGGAGCCGTCAAAGCACGAGATCTGCAGCGCGACGGACGGTTCGCGCTGCACAGCAATCCGGGTCACCATTCGATGGAAGGCGGAGACGCGAAGATCGGCGGGCGTGCCGTCGAAATCACCGATCCTGCTGTGCTGCAACCGATATTCGACGCCGCACCGGGCGAGCTGGTGCCGTACCACGTGTTCGATCTCGACATCACCGAGGTCGTACTGACCTCACTGGTGGACGATCACATGCAGATCGACGTGTGGCATCCCGGCTCCGACGTACACACCGTCACCAGGTGAGCTCTTCCTTGCAGGTTCGGCCGTGCGCGGCGGGTTCGACCTGCACCGTGGCGTGGTCGAGGCCGTAGCCGGACAGCAACGACTTGGCACGATCGAGCACCATCGACGACGACCCCTCGCATTCGAGGTGCACTGTGGCCACATCCATTCCGGTGGTGAGTGTCCACACGTGCAGGTCGTGCACTCCCGTCACGCCCGGTAGCGCGCGCAGGTCGCCGGTCAGCGCGTCGACGTCGACATTTGCCGGGCTCGCCTGGGTGAGGATGCGCAGCGCCGACCCGGCGAGCTTGATCGCACGCGGAATGACCCACAGCGAGATCAGGACGCCGACGACGATGTCCGCCCACGTCCACCCGAACACGACCATCAGCACACCGGCCACGAGCACGCCGACGCTACCGACCGCATCGGCCAGAACCTCCATGTACGCACCGCGGACGGCCAGGGAATCCTTGGCGTCGCCGCGAATGAGCAGCATCACGACGATGTTGGCCGCGAGACCGGCCGTCGCGGTGAGAATCAGTGGTACGCCGGGAATTTCAGGAGCATCGCCGATGCGTGAAATCGCCTCGTACATGATGAACGCCGCAACACCGAGCAACAGAACGGCATTTGCGATGGCGGTCAACACTTCTGCCCGATGCCAGCCGAATGTTCTTGCCGCTGCTGCACTTCCCTTGCGAGCGAGCATCAACGCGATCAGACCCATCGACATGCCGAGCACATCGGTGAGCATGTGGCCGGCGTCGGCGAGCAGGCCGAGCGACCCGATAGCCAGGGCCACGGATGCCTCGACGACGAGGAACACCACCAGGATCGCCAGCGCGACGACCATCTTGCGCACCCGAGACCTGGGCGGCCCCGCACCTGCGGGCGAGTGACCGCCCGCGCCGTGGCTGTGCCCGTGACCCGCGCCCATGACTCCCCCTGGTGACCGATGTCGACTTCCGGAAGTCACCATATGCGTACATACGCATATATGCAATGGTGTGCTCGGGTCACAACTCCGGCGGGACGTGCGGATGGTCCACCGTCGGTGGAAGTGTCGCCAATGCAGAAATACGCTTGAGCCCGGCGACCTGAAGCAAGTCGACGATGATCGATCGCAACTGCGCCAGCACCACCGTCGCCGACAGACCGGCGTTCGAGATCAACTCCGGCTTGGCACCGGCCGCAACCGACCTCAACACTCGCGCTGCTTCTGCCGCGTCGGGCTTCTGTCCCGGATCGGCGAGGATCATCTGCCGCAACACCTCCACCGCATGCGCCAACTTCTCCACCTCGTCGACGACACGCGGATCGAGAATCTCGTCGTCGCGCACCAACGTCAGCGACCGGCGCGCGAGCACCCGGATATTGCGGACGGCGTTGTCGATGGGATCGGCCGTGGCCGCGAGCGCCGCAAGACGATTGCGGTGGTTCCAATACATCGGAGAGATTCGCGCGATCTCCCGGCCGCCCTTGAGGTCGGTCCGCAGAGCATCGATACCGGACTGCGTCGCACGCGCCTTGCGCAACGCCTCCTCGATCGGTTTGGGATCGTTGGCCACCAAACCGTCGGCCACCTTCTGCAACACAGTCGCAGCCGTCGCCAACACGCTCGCCGCATCCTTACGGGCTCGCCACACCGGATGCGTCGGGATCAACGCCACGATCGCGATGCCCACCAGGCCACCGACCAACGCGTCGACCATGCGGTTGGGGCCACCCATGTTGCCGGGTGGAATGAGTGTCGCGACCAGCACGGCGGACGATCCGGCCTGCATCGCGATGATCGGGCCGCCGTCGAGGAACACCGCAGCCGACATCGCCAACACCACGACCAGAGCGATCTGCCACGGACCGCTTCCGATCAGTGAGATGAGCAGATCTCCGATGCCGATGCCCACCGTCACTCCGACGACGAGCTCGGCCGATCGGCGCACTCGAGCACCGAGCGAGACGCCCAGCGAGACGACAGCGGCGATCGGCGCGAAGAACGGGCTCTCGTGACCGACGATGTCCGTCGCGACGAACCACGCCACACCTGCCGCCAACGCGCACTGAATGATGGGCAGCAGCGACAACTTCAGCCGAGCGCTGCCCGATTTCACTCGGGTTCGGCCGCGCACCCGGCTGGCGCGGGCCCGGTCAGCCCAGGCCGAGCGCTTCTGCTGCCTTGGGGTCACAGTCTTCGAGGAGGTCGAGGCAGCGGGCGTACTCGTCGTGCTCGTTGATGTCGCGGGCCGCTTTGGCGAGGACTGCGACGCATCGGAGGAATCCTCGGTTGGGCTCATGGCTGTACGGGACCGGCCCGAATCCCTTCCATCCGTTACGACGCAACTGGTCCAGACCTCGGTGGTAACCGGTACGAGCATAGGCGTACGCCGTGATGGTGGCACCGGACTCGAGGGCGGCCTCGGCCAGGTACGCCCACGCGATGGACGCCGTCGGGTGCGCCGCCGCGACAGCCTCGGGCGCTTCGTGGTTCAGCAGCGCGGATTCGGCCTCGTCGTCTCCGGGCAACAGTGTGGGTTGGGGTCCGAGCAGATCACCGAAAGAAGTCATGGCGCTCATTGTGCCCTTACGTCACCGAATCGTGTCCGAACACCCCCGGTGGCGCTCGCGGCGAGCGGCACACCCGGTCGATAGGCTGCCAGCTGACGAAATCGAGAACCTCCGAGTTCTCGGATGAATTCGGTGAACGAGGGAGAACGCATGCCGGACGAGAAGAAGAAGGCGCCCTCCGAGGCCGACGCGGCCACCGAGAAGATCGATCTGGGCAAGAAGAAGCAGGTCGACGAGCCCGCCGACCCTCCGACCGAGAAGATCGTCACTGCCCCAGCCGAGGAACCGGCAGCGGAGGCGAAGCCGGTCGCGAAGCCGACTGCGGCCCCGCGTCGCATCCCGCCGCGAAACCCGTCCGGCGCTCCGGCGAAAGATGTTGCGGCAGAGAAGAAATCACCAGCCGCCGTGCCGCAGCCGGTCGGGCCGAGGAAGATCGAGCCGCAACAACCGAGACCGAAGCAGGTCGGTCCCCAGCGCGTCGGTCCCCCGCCGACGGAACCCGGCAAACCGAGTCGGAAGAAATGGTGGGCGGCGCTGGTGGCTGCGGTTGTCGTGGTCGCGGCAGTCGCCGCCGGTGCGTATCTGCTGATCGACCGTACGAGCGTCGACGACTCCCCGGAGGCCCGGATCAGAACGACCGTCGAGTCGTTCACCCGCGCATTGGCCGACGGCGACCTCGCCACGCTGCGCAGTACCTCGTGCGGTGACCTCGCGACCTTCTACCGAGACATCCCGGACGCGGAATTCACCGATGTCCACCGCGTCTCGGCCGAGCAGGGCAACATCCCGACCCTCGACAGCATCGACGCCATCCAGGTCGGCGACGACACCACCGCGATCGCCCAGGTCATCGCGCACACCGAGGCCAACCCGAACGATCGATCGCCGCGCACCTTCGACCTGCGCCTCGAGGGCGATCAATGGAAGGTGTGCAGCTGACGCTGCAGTGGCGCGGACAGGCGCCCCAGAGGGCACTTATCCACGCCACTGCCGGCTAGCCGGCACTCACGCTGCGACCGGCGGACTTGAGGTCGTTGCAGGCCTCGACGACGCGGGCGGTCATGCCGGCCTCTGCCTTCTTGAGGTAGCTGCGCGGGTCGTAGGCCTTCTTGTTGCCGACCTCGCCGTCGATCTTCAGAACGCCGTCGTAGTTGGAGAAGAAGTGTCCGGCGATGGGACGGCTGAACGCGTACTGGGTGTCGGTGTCGACGTTCATCTTCACCACGCCGTACTCGAGAGCCTCTTCGATCTCGCTCTTCGCCGAGCCCGATCCGCCGTGGAAGACGAAGTCGAACGGCTTGGAACCCGATGCCAGGCCCAGCTTCTCCGACGCGACCTTCTGGCCGTCCGCCAGCACCGACGGCTTGAGCTTGACGTTGCCCGGCTTGTAGACGCCGTGCACGTTGCCGAACGTCGCCGCCAGCAGGTAGCGCGAGCCTGCGTCGCCTGCGCCGAGGGCCTCGACGGTCTTGAGGAAGTCCTCGTTGGAGGTGTAGAGCTTGTCGTTGATCTCCGCCTCGACGCCGTCTTCCTCGCCGCCGACGACACCGATCTCGACCTCGAGAATGATGTTCGCTGCCGCCGCGCGGGCGAGCAGGTCCTTGGCGATCTCGAGGTTCTCGTCGATCGGGATGGCCGAGCCGTCCCACATGTGCGACTGGAACAGCGGGTTCTTGCCTGCATCGACGCGCTCCTGCGAGATCGCGATGAGCGGCCGAACGTAGGTGTCCAGCTTGTCCTTGGGGCAGTGGTCGGTGTGCAGAGCGATGGTGACGTCGTACTTGGCGGCGATCACGTGCGCGAACTCGGCGAGCGCCACAGCGCCGACGACCATGTCCTTGATGCCCAGTCCCGACCCGAACTCGGCTCCACCGGTCGAGAACTGGATGATGCCGTCGCTACCCGCGTCGGCGAAGCCCTTGATGGCGGCGTTGATGGACTCGGAACCCACACAGTTGATTGCCGGAAAGGCGAACTTGTGTTCCTTCGCCCGGCCCAGCATCTCGGCGTAGACCTCGGGAGTTGCGATAGGCACGGCGTCATTCCTCCATTGAAAAGTTCGGTTGTGTCCTGTGCAGTATGGCAACCTCCGAGCCCGGTGTCGTGCGTACCCGCATCGCTGACGTCATTACGCGGGAGATCGAACAGGGCAGCGTGTTCACAGCCGGGCGACACCAACTACGGAGGGACTTCCCGGTTCAGGCCGGTAGTGTGGGCGCGGTGAGTCTTCTAGCTGCCTCGGAATCGGTGACGACCAATCTGGCGTTGTTACCTGGATTTCTCGACCCCGTGAACCTGCTCAACTCCTTCGGTCACTGGGTGCTGATCGGGCTGCTGCTGGTCGTGTTCATCGAGTCCGGGCTGCTATTTCCGCTGCTCCCAGGCGATTCGCTCCTCTTCACGGCCGGTTTGATCGCAGCGTCGAAGTCCACCGAGATCGAGCCGTTCGCGTCCATCTGGACTCTGGTGATCCTGATTCCGATTGCGGCAATCCTCGGTGATCAGGTCGGCTATCTGATCGGCACGAAGGGCGGCGCAGCCCTCTTCAAGAGCAACGATTCGCGCTTCTTCAAGAAGAAGTACATCGACGAATCGCACATATTCTTCGAGAAGCACGGTCCGATCACCATCATCCTGGCGCGCTTCGTGCCGATCGTGCGGACGTTCGCACCGGTCGTCGCCGGTGCGTCGCACATGAAGTACTCACTGTTTCTCACCTACAACGTCGTCGGCGGCGTGCTCTGGGGCGCGGGTGTGACCACCCTCGGTTACCTGCTCGGGCAGATCGCGTTCATCCGCGACCACGTCGACATCATCTTCCTGCTCATCGTCGCCGTCTCCGTACTGCCCATCGTCATCGAGGTCGGCAAGCGCATGATCAAGGCCCGCAAGACTCCGCTCGGGGAGGCCACCGACATGATCGAGGCAGACGCCCCGGACACCAAGTCCTGATCGAGATCTTCCGAAAGTGATCGAGTCCATGTCGTCGATTACCACTGCGCTGCCGACCGTCTCCGTTCAGGCCGTCGGCAGTTTCGGTCCGCTGGAGACAGCAGGCCCCCTCGTCGTGTGGATCATCGTCATGACTTTCGTCTTCATCGAATGCGCGGTGATCATCGGATTGTTCCTGCCGGGAGATTCGATGCTGATCACGGCAGGAATCGTGATGGCGACCCACGCGTCGGGCACCGGTCACATCTGGGCGCTGTCGCTCGGTGCGATGGTCGCCGCCATCGCCGGCAATCAGGTGGGGTACTCGATCGGTCACCGCACGGGCTCGACGCTGGTGGCCCGCAAGAACGGCAAATACCTCAACACCAAGAACCTGCACAAGGTCAATCTCCTGCTCGAGAAGCACGGATTCTGGGCGGTGCTGGTCGCGCGATGGATCCCCTGGGTGCGCACCCTGTGCCCGCTCGTCGCCGGTGCCGCGAAGATGGATCACCGCAAGTACACGATCGCCAGCACGCTCGGTGCCATCATCTGGGCTCCGGTGCTGTTGCTGATCGGGTTCTACTTCGGCTCGTTCATCGACGGCATCCCGTGGCTGATGCCCGCCGTCCTCATCGGCATGGTCGTGCTGCTGGTCGTCGGAACCGGACTCGGCATCTGGCAGTACCGCAAGGAAATGGCACGCCCCGAAGAGACCATCGAGGTCGAAGAGGTCGTGGAGTAGCGGCTCTAGAAACCTGCGGGAGTGGAGCCTGCGGAACGACTCAGAAACCTGCAGCTGCGACGCGGTATGCGGCTTCCATGAGCATCCAGCCGCCCAGTTGGACCGACAGGTCTCGCTCGGGTACGTCGGACGGTCGGACCGTTCCTTCGGTGAAGCTGGCGATGTGCAGACCTTGCCCCGGGAATCGGGCTTCGCGGGTCCAGTCGGCCCCGAACAGGGGGTTGTCTTCCACTTCGAGGCGGTTTTCCCACGCTGCTTCGGCCGAGTTCAGCACGATCGCAGCTGCGAGTTCGCGAGCTCGGTCGTCGGCGTCGGAGTCCCCGGGCAGCTTCACCGCGACCATCGCCAGGTACCGCGCGAGGATCGGGTTGAACAGGCCGCCGTCTCCCCCACCGCCGCCGGTGATGACGAGGTTGCGGGTCAGGTGGTTGTCGACTGCGTCGACCAGAGCATGGACTCGGTGCGCGTGCCTGGGTTCGCCGAGCCGAACTGCGAGTTCGGTCTCGAGGCCCAACGTGACGCCCTGGCAGTAGCTGTACACGGCGCGTTCCATCTCACCGGGTTTGCCGGCGTCGACGAGTGCGCGAGTGGAATGCATTCCGTCGAGAATCAGCCCCGTGCGCTCGTCCCTGAGGGTGCGGTCCATCCAGTCGGCCATCTCCTGGGCACGCCACAGCCGACCGGTGCGCGCCAACAAGATCGCGGCCGGACCGTTGGCGGGTGCGTTGTAGAAGTCGGACTTCTTGCGCCACGGAATGCCGCCGCCCTCGGCCGGAGCCCAGGCGTCGAACAATTCCATCTCGATCTGCTGGATGCCACCGCGATTGCCGACGAAGTGCTTCCGCTGCGCCCGTTCGAGCGCCAACCCGAGCCACGCCATGTCGTCGTAGTAGTTGTTGGTCCACCCGCTGACGTTGCGGGTTCGGTGCGCTCGGGTGATCTTGTTCAGTCGCCGACGGCGCTTGGGGGTGAGATCGCGATCTGCGGCGTCGACCGCGCAGTCGAGCAGGTGGGCCTGCCACCAGTAGTGCCAGCGCAGGAACATCCGTTCCTTCCGGACCGGTGGCCAGGCGACGACTCCCAACGTCGTGCCCGGTAGCCCCCAGAGCCGACGCATGTGCCGCGCGACGACGGCCCCCTCCGCGGCGTCCGCACGCTGCGACCACAACTCCTGCATACCCGCAATCCTGCCACTACCGTTGCAGATTCGTTACATCCCGCCCCGGAAACCGCCCCCGAAACCGTTCCGGAACCCGCTGTGGTGTCACCACGCAGTATCGATGTCGGCATGCCGCCGAATCCACGAGTGCATGGCAATTCCCGCGGCAACCCCGGCGTTGATACTGCGGGTGGAACCGAACTGGGCGATCGATACCGTCATCGACGCCAATTCGCGGGCACTGTCGGTGACGCCCGGTCCCTCTTGTCCGAAGAGCAGCAGGCAGTCGCGCGGCAACTCCGCCGTCTCGATCGGTACCGACCCCGGGGTGTTGTCGACGGCCACGACGACGAGGCCCTGCTCCGCGGCGAATTCCATCAGCGCTTCCACCGTGTCGTGGTGGTGGATGTGCTGGTAGCGGTCGGTGACCATGGCACCGCGGCGGTTCCACCGACGTCGCCCGACGATGTGCACCGCCTGGGCGGCGAAGGCGTTCGCGGTGCGCACCACCGTCCCGATGTTGGCGTCGTTGGTGAAGTTCTCGATGGCGACGTGCAGCGAATGCCGTCGGGTGTCGATATCGGCGACGATGGCCTCGCGCCGCCAGTAGCGGTAGGCGTCGACGACGTTGCGGCGGTCACCGTCTGCGAGCAGTTCCGGGTCCAACCGTGGGTCGTCGGGTGGTGGTTCGGCGTGGGTGTCGGACCACGGTCCGACGCCGTTGGGGTTCTCGCCCCACTCGGTGGGGCCGGCGTCGTCCGACGGAGGAGTGCTGTCGCTGCTCAATAGATTTCGTTGCTGTCCGGTGCGATGCGGAATCCGTGTCCGGTCGCATCGTCGACGCACGAGATGCCGTTCTCGGCGGACGTGCAGGTGAATCCGTTCTCGGCGATGGTCGCCCCGACCGCGAGCGGTGGATCGATCGTTTCCCCACCCGAGGTGTAGACCACGCCGCCGGAGCACATGAAGGCAGCCGGCCCTTGATTGGTGACTCGAATACCGTTGCCCCAGTTGATCATGCAGTCCTCCGGACGCGGCGGCACCGGAGTGGTGGTGCCCTGACACCCGGCCTCGGTGCGGTTCGACAGCGGCACGATTCCGCACTGGAACAGACCGTCGGGGGAACTGAAGTAGAACGCGCCGCCGATGGCGGCGTACGTCGTCTGCGGTTCTGCGGTGGGCGGCGGCTCGACCGGAGGCGGGGGCGGCGGGAGCGCTTCTTCCGTCGTCGTCACCGGTGCAGGAGTGGTGGTTGCCGTTGTCGTCGTCGGCGCGAGAGTGGTGGTCGACGGCTGCGGCGGAGGCTGGGCAGCGGACTCACTGCTGCAACCGGCGAGAACGAGCGCCGCGGCCCCGATTCCCACCGACAAGGCTCGTAACCGACCCATTCGCCTTGCCCTGCTCGAACGCAACCTGCTCGAACCCCACGTACTCAGCATGAAGAAACCCCGACCCACCTTTCGACACCGATTGCTCGAAAGACCGACGATACCGGCGTCAGGGCCGGCATCGTTCGGCGACGAGTTCTAGGTGTGGCTCAGGCGCCGGTTGACCTCGCGGGTGAGCCACGCGGGCGAGAAGCGCGAGCCGAGCGAGAGCGCCTTGGACGGCAAGCCGACCGGGAAATGCACCTTGTGCAACCGGCGCTTGACGGGACGGGTCGCGTCGAAGATCGCGTCGGACACGTCTTTGACGGTGAGCCGGACACCCAACGAACTCGTGGTGCCCGTCGACACGCCCTGGGTCATCGCAGTCTGGACGAACAGCGGCCACATGGCCTTGACGGAGATGTCGTACTTGCTCCACTCGAGATCCAACGCCTCGGTGATGCCGCGTACCGCGAACTTGGTTGCGCCGTACGTCACCAACTCGGGCTGACCGTAGATGGCCGACGCCGAACACAGGTTGACGACCTGCGCGCCTGCCGTGTCCTTGAGGTACGGGAAAGCCGCGAGGGTGCCGTAGACGACCCCGTTGACGTTGATGTCGATCTGACGGCGGTGCACCGAAAGCGGCATGTCCTCGAAAGCGCCCGCGGCGAGGATTCCGGCGTTGTTGATCAGAATGTCCAGTCGACCGTCGCCCTCGGAGACGAACTCCTTCAACCGGGTTTCCCACTGGTCGGAGTTGGTTACATCCAAGATGCCGGTGACCACACGGCCGCTGAGCGAGGCAGCTTCCTTGCCGAGCGATGCCAAGCCGGTCTCGTCGATGTCGTAGGCACCGACGAGGTAGCCGCTGGCGGCGAACTTGAGGGCCGTCGCGCGGCCGATACCGGCAGCTGCGCCTGAGATGAAGACAGTTGGTCGAGTCACATCGATCACCGTACATGTAACCCTACTTACCGGTAACCCCCTATCGTCGAATATCCAACGGCCGCTTTCGGCGGCGTAGGAGCACCGAAGTGAACAACGCGAGAATCGTGCGATCCGTCGTCGTCGTGACGATCGGCTACGCCCTTGTGCTGGCGATCTGGATCGGTTGGTTGAGGGACCGCACCCCACCGGGAACGCTTCCGTATCAGTTGGCAGCCCTGGTCGCCGGATTCGGCGCAGCTCTCGGACTGGCCATGCTGATCGCCGGACGCCCCACACGTGAGCAGAAGGAACTGATCGAACACGGCGTGGAGGGGTGGGCGACGGTCGATGCCATCCGCCGGATCGACGACGACACCGCCGAGTTGGATCTCGAATTCACCGTGCCGGGCTCGGGCAGCTACTTCGGCAAGATCGTCTACGACATCCCACGTTCGGACAGCTCACGATTCGAGCCGGGCACCGTCATCGCCGTTCGCGTCGACCCTGCCCACCGCGAGCGGGTACTGCTTCTACCTCGAAGCCAGGGCCTCGACGAGTAGGACCTGCGCCGCCACATAGGTCGAGAGGATGACCGCTTCCGCGGCGCGCCGCCGACGGTCCTCGTTCAGAAAGAGCCGTCTGAACACGATCAGCGCGTCGGAGACGGTGAACAGAACACCGCCGATGATCAGCCTGCGATCGCCGCCGCGCGAGACCGAACGCGCAGACAGGGTCGACGTGGTCGCGAGCACCGCACCGTAGCCGGCCAGGGTCGACGCCACCGCGGGCTGCCGCCTGGCCAGAAGCGTCGATGCGACTGCCCATCCGGCGTATCGCGGAGCGGCGTCGAGCAGCGTCGGACGCGCACCCCGACGGAGCAGCAGATACGTATAACTGCCCTGCATCACCGCGAACGCACGCGCGCCCCATTCCAGAGCGGAATCGTCGTCGGGGTCGATCAACAGAACATCGCCGACCGTGGCCGCCGCAAGACCCGCCAGGAGCACCCGATCTCGCGCCGGATCGAGCCCGCTCGCCAGCGCCGGGACGATCAGAGGCTTGGCCATACGCTGCACGGGCATCGACCCCGCCGCCGCACCGACCACGGTCACCGCACCCGCCACCAGCGCGGCTGCACGAGCCCGCCGAACCCGACCGACAACCATCGCAGACCTCCACCGACAATCTCGTCACAGCGCAAGTCACATGTGACGCTGACCCCTATCGCTTGATACTCGCAGGTCGCGTCGCCATCGTGGAGAGGTCGGTCGGATCATATCGAGGTAGTGGGGACCATCATGCGCCGCAAACTCACCGGGCAGGACAGTTCGGGACGATCCGCCTTCGCCGGCAATCCCAACCCTTTGCTCCGCGACTGCGACGTTCGTCAGGCGCGCATCAAGCGCTGGGTGACCACACTGCTGATACTCATGGTTCCGGTGTCGCTGTGGATCGGTGCCACCGCCCACTCCGACCAACAGCAGCGACTCGAAGACCAGAAGAATTCGATTCACCAGGTCACCGCGACCACGACGGCCGTTGCGGAATCCGTGCCCGCCGTATCCACCGAGCTCGGCGCATCCGGCGCAGCCGCAACTGCCGTCGACTCACGCTGGGTCTACCGAGGCGTCGAGCACACCGGACGCGTCAGCGTCGACACCGGATCGCCTGCCGGGACCACCACGCAGATCTGGGTCGACAACAGCGGCGATCTGAGTATGCGCCCCCTGACCTCGTCGGATGTCGTCGCCGCATCCATTTTCAACACCATCGGCAGCTGGGTACTCGTGGCATCCGTTCTCATCGGTGCCTATCAACTGATGCGCTTCCGCTACGACGGTCGACGGGACGCCGAGTGGGACCGCGAGATCGCCGATCTGCTGCGGCAACACTGATCCGAGCTCATCCATCTCCCTGGGCTCCAGCGCTTTGCGATAGATAGTTAGTGTATGTAACAATAAATCGGTGAGTCACTCCGACGAAGACATCCGAGATCTCCTCTCGCAGCTGGTCACCAGCTCGTCGCGCTTCGTCCGATTGGCCGCACGGTTCGGCAGCGACGAATGGCCGAGGGCGTGGATGCGGGCCCTGTCGTTGCTCGAGGAGTACCAGCCCCTGCGCATCAGCACCTTCGCAGAGCTGGACCGCTGTTCCCAACCCTCGGCAACGGCGCTGCTCGCCAAGTTGAGCAACGCCGATCTCGTCACCAGGCGACCCGACCCCGACGATTCGCGTGCCGTTCTCATCGAGATGACCGAGGCCGGCCACCGATGGCTCGCCGAAGGTCGACGCCACCTCGTCGACGGACTTCTGCCGTACCTGTCCGACCGCGACCCAGAACAGATCCAGAAACTGACCGACGGCTTGAGCGAGCTTCGCAGCATCCTCGAGCCCGTCGATCACGAAACGAGAGGAACTCTTTCGTGACCACCAGCACCTCAACCGACAGCCTGCTGAAGCAACCTCGCGCAGTATGGGCAGTTGCATTCGCCAGCGTCATCGCCTTCATGGGCATCGGTCTCGTGGACCCCATCCTCAAGCCCATCGGTGAACAGCTCGACGCCTCGCCGTCGCAGGTGTCACTGCTGTTCACCAGCTACATGCTCGTCACCGGCATCGCGATGCTGATCACCGGAGTGGTGTCGAGTCGCTTCGGCCCCAAGCGCACGCTGCTGGTGGGACTGGCGATCATCGTCGTCTTCGCAGCCCTGGCAGGCACGTCCGGATCGGTCGGCGAGATCATCGGATTCCGCGCAGGCTGGGGGCTGGGCAACGCCCTGTTCATCGCGACGGCGCTGTCGACCATCGTCGGTGCCGCATCGGGAGGTGTCGCTCGCGCGATCATCCTCTACGAGGCCGCACTCGGTATCGGTATCGCGACCGGCCCTCTCGTCGGTGGAGTTCTCGGCGGGTTCAGCTGGCGCGGACCGTTCTTCGGGGTGGCCGCACTGATGGCCGTCGCGTTCATCCTGCTCATCGTCATGCTTCCGGACACCCCGAAGCCCGCCCACACCACGTCGATACTCGATCCGTTCCGCGCGCTTCGTCACCGCGGCCTGCTCACTGTCGGCATCACCGCGCTGCTCTACAACTACGGATTCTTCACCCTCCTCGCCTACACCCCCTTCCCGTTGGACATGGGCACCTACTCCATCGGCTTCATCTTCTTCGGCTGGGGCCTGTGCCTGGCCGTGGCGTCGGTGTTCATCGCGCCGAAGCTGCAGCGGGCCTTCGGAACGCTGAACATGATGATGCTCGCGCTGCTGCTGTTCGCCGTCGACCTGGCCGTCATGGCGATGTTCACCGAGAACAAGACCGTCCTCGTCGTGGGAACCGTCGTGGCCGGGTTGTTCCTCGGCGTCAACAACACGCTGATCACCGAGACCGTGATGATCTCGGCACCGGTCGAGCGTTCGACGGCATCGGCGGCCTACAGTTTCGTTCGCTTCACCGGCGGGGCCGCGGCTCCCTATCTGGCCGGCAAACTGGGCGAGTCGAACATGCACGTCCCGTTCTGGGTGGGTGCCGCCTGCACTGCTCTGGCCATCGTCGCGTTGGCAACCGGCCGGAAGGTGCTCGCTCACGTCGACGATCACGAACCCGCACCTCACAGCATCGACGAGGCCCGCGCGGTGACGGTCGGCGACTGAAATACGTTCACCCGACTGGGTTTTCGCGGCGGTCGAGATGTACGCATCTCGACCGCCGTTTCACGTCTCAAATCTCTCTCGTCACATACGTCCCATCAGTAACACTTTCATAACCAATTCTCAGGTAAAGCTCTGAACGGTTCCCGAGACCGGCCGGTTGGTTTACGGTCACGTCAACACGGTTGTTCGTGTGACTCACCAACTACACCCGTTCCGCGTGGGAGGGCGGGTGCGTGCAGCACGATGCTGCCACTGACCGAAGGGCCACAATCTCCATGTCGCAGAAGTCGATCGCCAGGTCCAAGAAGGCGCGCCTCGCCGCTGCCGGGGCCGCCATGGCACTGTCCCTCTCCATCGCCGCACCGGGAATTGCCAGTGCGCAGGATCAGACACCCGAAAGCTCCTCCGTCGAACAGCCCGCCACCGAAGAAGGCACCGAGTCCGGCGCTCCCACCGCGGAAGAGGGCGCAACCGTCGAGGGATCGGCCACCGTCGACGGGCAGATCGAAGCGCCTGCTCCGGCCGTCACCCCTGAAGACGCCGCAGCGGCCGCCGCAGCGGCAGTGCCGGCCCCCGAGGTCCCGTCGGCCATCCGCCCACTGCCGCAGGTGACCGGTGGCGTCGTCTTCAACGACGACGGCACCGCGACGGTCAACCTGGACATCATCCCGCAGCTGTCCGACGCCGAGAAGCAGGCGATCGCCGACGCCGAGGCCGAGAGCAAGGCAGCGGTGGAAGCCACCACTGCCGCCCAGGTGCGGCTCGAGACCGCCAAGGCCGCCGAGGCCACCGCGAGCACCGACGCCACCAAGGCAGAGGTCGCCGCAGCCGAGGCCGACGTCAAGGCCAAGACGGCCGCCGCAGAGGCCAAGGCCGCCGTGGTCGCCAGCACGGCCGCCAGTGCTGCGGTCACCGCAGCCAAGAACGACGCTGCCGAGCTGAAGACCACCGCCGACGAGGCCAACGCTGCAGCGGACCAGGCCGAAGCCGACGCGACCGCAGCCGAGGAGCTTGCCGTCCAGCTCGAGGCCGCAGCGGTATCGGGCGATCCCGAGGCCACCGCAGAAGCCGAGGCAGCTCGCGCCGATGCGAACGCCAAGGCCGAACTGGCAGCAAGCGCCAAGGTCGAGGCAGATGCGTCGACCAAGGCCGTCGAGGATTCCGTCGCGGCACTGCAGGAGTCGTTCAAGAGCCTCAACCTCGCCAAGATCGCTGCGGCCACCAGGGCCGCAGCCGCGACCGCAGCGAAGTCGCTCGCACTGCACGTCGAAGCGCAGACGGCCGCTGCCGTGGCCGCGATGGCCGAGCAGAACGCTCTGAACCTCGAAGCTGCAGCCGAGGCCGCAGCAGGTGAGGAAACCGAATCCGAGAAGGCCGCAGCCGACGCCCGGACAGCAGCCGATGCTGCCAGGGCCGACGCCGAAGCCAAGGCCGACGCGGCCACCGCAGCTCAGGCTGCACTCGACGCCGCGCCGTCGGACGCCGATATCGCTGAGTTGGAAGCCGCGGCCGCCGACGCCGCACAGGCGGTGACCGATGCCAACGCAGCCGTTGTGGCCGCCGACGCGGATCTGCAGCTCAAGACCGAGGCAGCCGCAGCAGCCAAGACCAAGGCCACCGACGCCGCGACGGCGCTGACGGCCGCACAGGCAGACGTGACCGCAGCAAAGGCCAACTCCGACGAGAAGGCCAAGGCCGAAGCCGATCTGAAGGCCGCAGCCGCCGAATTGGCCGCCAGCGGACCGAAGTTCGAGTGGACGATCAATCTCGGAAACACCGTCCGCGAGGACGTTCCGGTCACCGAGGTCGACGAGAACACCGTCGTCGTCGACAAGACCGGAGTCTCCCTGGTTGGCGTCAAGAACGAGGACGGATCGTTCACGGTCGCGGACTACTTCACCACCGACGAGAACGGTGTCGTCAGTGTTGCCGGCGATCTGCCGCCGGTCGATCTCGCTCTCGGCGACTCCTCCGACGAGGCGTCGGGCGCATCGGACAGCTCGTCGAACACCCCGGTGATTCTCGCCGGAGTCGGCGTGGTCGTCGTCGCGGCTGCAGGCGGAGCGTTCTACCTGCGTCGCCGCAGCTCCACCGATGCCACCTCGTAGTACCCGCTGGTTGTGGACGGCGATCCTGACCTTCGTTCTCCTCGTATCAGGTTGTGCGAGTGACGAAGTCGGGGTCGCCGCGCCGGATCGCTCGCCGGTGCAGTCACAGATCACTGTGGCGGCACCGACGAGCGACATCGCTCCCGCTCAGCCGGAACACATCGAACTCCGGTCCTCGGACGGCACGACCTATCTGAGCAGCCCCATCCACCCCGATCCGCTCTACCGCGGCGGCGACAGTGGCCAGGTACTCAACCCGGTCGACGAGCTACCTGCATGGTGGGCCGAGAGCGGCATGCCGGGAACCTCCACCGAACAGACGGTAGTGGTTGCCGGACACAACTATTCGAAGCGCGACGCGCCGTTCAAGGCGCTGCGCGTGGTGATGCCCGGCGATACCGTCGCGTTGCGCACAGCGAGCGGCACTCTGGAGTACGCGGTCGAATCGGTCGGCCCCCTACCGAAGGGGTCACTGTTGGCCGACAACGAACTCCGACGCTCGGTGCCCGGACGATTGATCCTGGCGAACTGCGACGTCCAAGGCGGCGAACCCACCGACGACAACTTCGTCGTCGTCGCGCAACTGGTTCGCTGACAAGCCCTTTCGGGACCGGGATTACAGGCCGAGGTCCGCCAAGCCGAGCAAGGATCGATACTCGAGTCCCTCGGCGGCGATGACTTCGTCCGCCCCGGTCGCGCGGTCGACCACCGTGGCCACTCCGACGACCGTCGCGCCTGCGTCCCGCAGAGCCTTGACGGCAGTGAGCGGAGAATTTCCGGTCGTCGTCGTATCCTCAACCACCAGAACACGTTTGCCGACGATGTCCGGTCCCTCGATCTGACGCTGCATGCCGTGCGCCTTCGCTGCCTTGCGCACCACGAATGCATCGATCGGCCGTCCCTGGGCGTGCATGATCGACATCGCCACCGGATCTGCGCCCATCGTCAAGCCGCCGACCGAGACGAAATCCCAATCGGCAACCAGATCACGCATCAGCGAACCGATCAACGCACCTGCCCGGTGATGCAGGGTCGCGCGACGCAGATCCACGTAGTAGTCGGCTTCTTTGCCCGACGACAACGTGACCTTCCCATGCACGACGGCAAGCTCTTTCACCAAATCGGCCAGTTCCTGCCGGTCCGAATTCGCGGCACTCTCGGCCATGTTCGGATTCCTCTCGTCGCACCACGGATCTTCGATAGGTCGGTACGAACTTACCCACCGACTCGCGCGACCGCTCCCGGCGGCTCCGATGCTCGATCTCGGGTCGTTTCTGCCACTAGGCAGCGATGTGGGCCGACTGCTGCTCGTCGAGCAGTTCCTTGGTCTCCACGAACGGTTCCGGTGCGGTCAACGAACGAGACCTAGCGACGAGCGAGGACGGGAACGTGCCGATCGCCTGCGACAGCCGGTACGCGTTGTCGTTGTACACGCGTACCGCGCCTGCGATACGACGCTCGGTGACGTTCAGTTCTCCGGCCGGACCCTGAAAAGCCCAATTGCCCAACGCATTCTGACGCGCATCGGCGTCGGCGAGCACAGCATGGAACGCGGCGGACAACGCATTCTCGGCAGCGGCCTGCGACTGCAGACCCAGGCTGCGATCGCGCACTGCCTTGGACCACGACCGTGCACCGCCGAGCTGACGCAACAGATCACCGGACAGCCCGGTGGCCTCCGCGGCCGCGAGGAACGGGCCCAACTGCTCGTGACGCCGATCCAGTTCGACCTCGACCAGTCGCAGACTCTGCTCCGTCTGCTCGCTGTACCGACCGAGTCGACGCAGCGCGATCAGCACGTAACCGACCACGACAACCGCGACCAGGACCACCACTGCCACGACAACACCCGAAGAAACCGTCACGAGGTACGAATTTAGCCGCGTAAGCGCATCTGTGCCTGTAAACACGCCCGAACTTTCGTCAGGGCTGGTTGCGTCGGCGCTCCGAGTCGAAAGGAATCGGACGCGACGCAGGCGGATGCGGCACAGGACGCGACGGATTCGCCGAACGCGCAGCCTGCGGACCGGCCGCATCGGGCCGCGGCGGACGCGGCCTACGTCCGGGTTCCTGCGGACGTGGCTCGGAAGTACGAGGATCTCGGGTGCGGGGCTCCGGGGTACGAGGCTCCTGGGTACGGGGCTCGGCTATCCGAGGAGGCCGAATCCGAGGCTCGGGTGTCTTGGGCGCAGGCGTTCTCGGCTCGGCAACACGTGACTCCGGGCTTCGCACCGCCTGGATTCGGGGTTCCGCCACCCGAGGCTGGGGATCGTGCGGCACGTCCGCTTGCTGATTATGTGGCTCATGGACCAGCGGCCTACCCGGATCGCTTCGATCGCGGCCGGGATCGCCGGGGCGAGCGCCGTAGACGGCACTTCCACGAACCGGGGGCAGCACGTGCAACATGCCCGACAGTCGTGCGACCGCGTCGATCGCGGCGTCCCAATCGCGACCCGAACTGTTCAGCGGCAAGGACCCGAGCGTCCAGTCCTTCTCGCTCCACAGCAACTGCAGATTCGCTGGAATGGACTCGGTGAACGCGGCCATCCGCTGGTCGCAGACACGGCGAGCGATATCGACGTCGGTGGCGAACACCACGCGCGGCCCGATGGAACCGAGCAGTTCCATGTCCTCGTCGCGCGGCGGCGGCGTCGAGCGGGGCCGGAGGTCGATGTCGACATCGGAACCGACCGAACGCTGCACGGCCACGATGGTGCCTGTCTCCTCGACGTCGAAGAGAACGAACTCCTCACCGCGCCGAACACCGGTCACCACTCCCAGAGCCACGTCGAACTCGGGCTTGGACAGAGCAGCGCGAGAGAACCGAGTGACCAGTTCTCGATCGTGCGGTCGATACTCGTACCCCTGCGCCTTGGCCCACATCTGCCGGACACGTCCGGACCGATCTCGCTTGGACCTGTCGATGTAGAGCAGCGCCACTGCACCCATCAGTGCAATTGCCGCAAGGCCGAACCACATTGCCGTCATCGCGAACCACCTTAATCGACATCCACACCTTCACCGCCCACCACCGCCGGGTCCTGTGAACGGTCCCTACGACTGCTCGGGTTGCCTATGGGGTCATTCCGCAGGCTCCACTCCTAGCCACCGAGACTGGGCGTTTCGATGATGACGTTCGCGCGAATCGTTCCGTCCTCGACGGCCTCGCCCTGGACCACGACGAAAGCACCGACCGCCAGCGACGCCAGATCGCTACCGGACAACGAGATTATCTGGGTCTGGGGTGTGGTCTGCACCGTCACCGGAGCGCCGTCGAGTCCGTCGAGTGTCAGAGTCGAACCGTCGTTGGCGCTGATCGTTCCCACCGACGACCCCAGCTGACCGAGAATCTCGGGAATTCCTCCCGGGATCAGCTCGGGCGTGGTGGCGGTGCCCGATTCGGTGGGCTGCGGCGTGGTCGTGGGTGCACTCGAGGTGGGCGGTCGGATCGACGTCGACGGCGCAGAAGCGGTGGTCGACTCGTCGGATCCCCCGCTCAGGAAGGAAATCCCGAACACCACGACGATGGCGAGTACGACGAGTCCGATCAGCGCCAGAACCCACGGTCGTGGCCCCTTGCTGCCGGAATCGGCGGCGTTCGGATCATCGCCGGGAGGCGGAGCGCCGTACTCCGGCGGCTGCCCGAACTGCTGGGTGTGGCCGAATTGCTGAGTGTTGCCGTACTGCTGCGGCTGCCCGTACTGCGCAGTCTCGTACCCCTGGCCGTACTGCTGGGTTTGGCCGTAGGCCTGATTCGCCGCCGCCTGCTGCTCGGGGTCGTACGGCGGAAATGCCTGCGTGGGCTGATACCCCGGCGGATAGGCCTGGGGGTCGGGGTTCTGCTGGGCAGGATTCTGCTGAGTCGGATACTGATAGGCCGGATCCTGATAGCCCGGGTTCTGGTACGCCGGGTTCTGGTACGCCTGGGTCGGATATGCCTCGGTGGGGTGAGCGCCGTCGGGATACTGCTGGGCTCCGGGGTACGGCCGACCGTAGTCCTTGGTCGGCTCGGATGGCTCCGCCTGGGGTGCTGCGTCCTGATCGCGCTCCCGAGGTGACCGTGGGTCGTCCGGATTCGTCATTCCACGAGCGTACCTATCCGGCACTTCCCGGTTGAAGGCACAAAACAGGCCCACCCGAGCAGTGCTCGGGTGGGCCTGTTGCGGAGAAGGGCCGCCGCTAGCCCAGGATCAGGCGTTCGCCGTCCGGGCTCGAGTTGACCGACACCACGTCGCCGTCGTGGACGTCGCCGGCGAGCAGGAGCTTCGCCAGTTGATCGCCGATCGCCTGCTGGATCAGCCTGCGGAGCGGACGCGCGCCGTACAGCGGGTCGTAGCCGCGGGCCGCGAGCCACAACTTGGCCGGCGAGGACACCTCCAACGTCAGGCGACGAGCCGCGAGACGCTTGGCGAGGAAGCCGAGCTGAATGTCGACGATCGACTCGAGCTGGTCCTCGGACAAGGCGTCGAACACCACGACATCGTCGAGGCGGTTGACGAACTCGGGCTTGAACGAGCGCCGCACCGCGTCCATCACCTGCTCCTTGGTGCCGCCGGCACCGAGGTTGGAGGTGAGGATCAGGATCGTGTTGCGGAAGTCGACGGTCCGGCCCTGGCCGTCGGTGAGGCGGCCTTCGTCCAGTACGGCGAGCAGGATGTCGAACACGTCGGGGTGCGCTTTCTCGACCTCGTCGAAGAGCACCACGGTGTACGGACGCCTGCGCACGGCTTCGGTCAGCTGGCCGCCGGCCTCGTAGCCCACGTAGCCCGGAGGCGCACCGACGAGCCGAGCGACGGCGTGCTTCTCGCTGTACTCGCTCATGTCGATGCGGACCATCGCGCGTTCGTCGTCGAAGAGGAACTCCGCCAACGCTTTCGCCAGCTCGGTCTTGCCGACGCCGGTGGGTCCGAGGAACAGGAACGATCCCGTCGGACGGTTGGGATCGGCCACTCCGGCGCGGGAGCGTCGGACGGCGTCGGACACCGCTTGTACTGCGTCCTTCTGTCCGACGACTCTCTTGCCTAGCTCGTCTTCCATGCGGAGCAGCTTCGCGGTCTCGCCTTCGAGCATCCGGCCGGCCGGAATTCCGGTCCAGGCTGCGACGACGTCGGCGACGTCGTCCGGGCCCACTTCCTCCTTGAGCATCACGTCACCCTGGGCGGGCGAGTCCTCGGTCTTGGCTGCGAGCTCCTTCTCGAGGGTCGGGATGCGTCCGTAGCGCAGTTCGGCGGCCTTGCCCAGATCGCCGTCGCGTTCGGCGCGATCGGATTCGCCGCGCAGGTTCTCGAGCTCCTCCTTCAGTGCCCGTACCGAATCGATGGCGTTCTTCTCGTTCTGCCAGCGGGTGCTGAGCCCGGCCAACTTCTCCTGCAGGTCGGCCAGCTCCTGGCGGAGCTTGTCGAGTCGAGCCTTCGACGCGTCGTCGGTCTCCTTCGCCAGTGCCATCTCCTCGATTTCGAGGCGACGGACGGCGCGTTCGACCTCGTCGATCTCGACGGGGCGCGAGTCGATCTCCATGCGCAGACGGGACGCGGCCTCGTCGACCAGGTCGATCGCCTTGTCCGGCAGGAACCGGGCGGTGATGTACCGGTCGCTCAGGGTTGCCGCGGCGACGAGGGCGGAGTCCGTGATCCGGACGCCGTGATGCACCTCGTAGCGTTCCTTGAGTCCGCGCAGGATGCCGACGGTGTCCTCGACCGACGGCTCACCGACGTAGACCTGCTGGAAGCGTCGTTCGAGAGCGGCGTCCTTCTCGATGTACTTGCGATACTCCTCGAGGGTCGTCGCACCGACGAGACGCAGTTCGCCGCGGGCGAGCATCGGTTTGATCATGTTGCCCGCATCCATCGCCGATTCACCGCTCGCGCCGGCTCCGACGATGGTGTGCAACTCGTCGATGAACGTGATGACCTGACCGGCGGAGTTCTTGATGTCGTCGAGCACGGCCTTGAGCCGTTCCTCGAACTCACCGCGGAACTTCGCGCCGGCGACCATCGAACCGAGGTCGAGAGAGACGACGGTCTTGCCGCGCAGGCTTTCGGGTACGTCGCCGGCGATGACGCGCTGGGCCAGTCCTTCGACGATGGCCGTCTTGCCGACGCCGGGTTCGCCGATGAGCACCGGGTTGTTCTTGGTGCGTCGGGAGAGAACCTGTACGACTCGCCGGATCTCGGTGTCGCGGCCGATGACCGGATCGAGCTTGCCTTCCCGGGCGAGCGCGGTCAGGTCGGTGCTGTACTTCTCCAGCGCCTGGTAGGTGTTCTCCGGATCGGCGCTGGTGACCCGAGCGCTGCCCCGGACGGCCTGGAAGGCGTCGCGCAGCTCGTTGGGTCCGGCTCCGTGGCCGGTCAGCAGCTTGGCGACGTCGTCGTTTCCGGTCGCCAGGCCGACCATCAGATGCTCGGTGGAGACGTACTCATCGTCGAGTTCGGTGGCCAGGTGCTGCGCTGCGGTGATCGCGGCGAGGGTTTCACGGCCGAGTTGCGGAGTGGTGGTCGAACCGGTTGCCGAGGGCAGCCGGTCGACGAGGCTCTGCGCTTCTCGACGCACCGTTGCGGGGTCGACGCCGACGGCCTTCAGCAAGGGAGTGGCGATGCCGTCGGTCTGATCGAGCAACGCCACCAACAAATGTGCCGGACGGATATCCGGGTTACCGGCCGCGGATGCGGCCTGCAGAGCAGCGGAGAGTGCTGCCTGCGACTTCGTGGTGGGAGTGAAGCTGTCCACCGGTCACCTTCTTTCGACTGGGTTCTGCAAAGACTGTCGCTCGGTACAACCATAGCGAAGTTGAGTCTGTTCCGCTCAACCTTGGATTTCTCCACATTCTGCGACGTGCGCGATATCCTCGACCGGTCTACTTTGGTGTCGGTCGACAGCAGTGATTCGGTGGGGTGGAGGTGGATCGATGCTCGACGCACGCACGATCTCCCTGGTCCGCACCGGATTCAAATCCGTCGTGGCCGCTCAGGACGGTCCGGCGCGGCTGTCCCGGTCCTTCTACGGCCATCTCTTCGCCCAGCACCCCGACTTCCGAGCTCTGTTTCCCGCCTCGATGGATGCCCTGCGTGAACACTTCGTCATGGCACTCGGCTACGTCTTCGAGCATCTCGACGATCCCGACCGCGTCGAACCGTTCCTCGAACAACTCGGCCGGGACCACCGCAAGCACGGAATCTCCGGCGCGCACTTCCGTGCGGGCAGTTCGGCTCTGATCAGCGCGTTCCGCACCTTCGCCGGCAACGAGGTATGGACCGACGAGGTCGAGACGGCCTGGAACGATGCACTGACCGTGGTGAGCGATGCGATGGCCGTCGCCGCCGACGACGACGAACTGCCGCCTTTCTGGAGTGCCACCGTCGTCGAGCATCAGCGGGTGCTCGACGACCTCGCGGTGGTTCGATTGAAGACCGACGGCGAGATCCCGTACTTCCCCGGGCAGTACGTCAGTGTGCAGATTCCGCAGCGGCCCAAGCTCTGGCGGTATCTGTCCCCGGCCATTCCCAGCAATCCGTACGGCGAGATCGAGTTCCATGTTCGACGCGTATCCGGGGGCTGGGTGTCACCGGCGATGGTCACCGAGACCGCGGTGGGTGATCGCTGGTCGATCAGTCCGCCGCTGGGCGGGATGCATGTCGATCGCGCGATCGGCGAGGACGTGTTGATGATCGCGGGAGGCACCGGTCTGGCTCCGCTGCGTGCGCAGGTCATGGAGATGGCGCAGCGCAGCAACAATCCGCGGGTGCATCTGTTCGTCAGCGGAACGTATCCGTGCGATCTCTACGATCTGGACACGTTGTGGCAGCTGTCGCTGTCGAATCCATGGTTGACGATCGTTCCGGTGACCGAGCAGCTCGAGAATCCGTGGTGGTATTCGGGCACGCCTCGCGAACTGCCGTGGGGAATGCACCACCGTCTGCACGGTGCGGTGGGCAAGGTGGTGACCCAGTTCGGCTCGTGGGCCGATCGGCAGATTCAGATCTGCGGGTCTCCGTCGATGGTGCGAACGACGATCTACGCCCTCCGCAAAGTGGGCACGCCGATGGAGCACATTCAGCACGATCCGTTCTGAATCAGTCTGCGCTGCAGGGCAATCAGCTGGACAGCGATTTCGGCGGCAGATCCTCGACGATTCCGCCGGCCACCAGTCGCGGAGTCCACGTCTCGGTGATGAGCCGGCCGTCTCCGGTGATGATCGCGTCGGGGTCGGGATCGATCAGGATGGGATAGCCGGTGTCTGCGGTGGCGAGAATGTTCTGCACCAGGAGGCCGTTCTCGATGGTGTAGTGCACCGAAACCGGATACAGGTCGGAGTCGAATGCCCATGGGCGACCGATGAATATCACTGCATCGCCGAGATCGTCGAGTACCGACACCGAGCCATCGCGCTCGAGCCGCAGGCTCCACTGAGGCGGCATGGACGTGGCGAACTCGAATCTGTGGGGCGCTCGGGCGTCGAGCAGGTGGATCATCAACAGCGCGCCGTCGCGGGGATCTCGTTGCGGAACAATGACTTCGAACGATCCGCATTCGTAGAATCGGGACCCGAACGGCCCCGGGATGCCCGCGCCGAGATCGTCTGCGATGGTGAGTGCGAGCCGAACGAACCCGGAGCCGTCCTCGGCCCTGAGCGTGATTCCCTCGGAGGGGTGCGGCAGGCGCGATTCGTCCCGCGGCGCGTAGGACAGCACGGCGCGTAGCAGCGGCTCGACCACCTCCGCGTCACCGTCTCGTGAATCGAACGTTCGCCGTCGACGATCGGTCATCTCCACCCCCTTCGCCTGGCAAGACAGTCTGCCACCGGGGCTCGAATCACGCGTCCGATTCTGCGGAAAACCATTCGTTCGATCCCGCTCTCGGGGCACCCGCCTGCCCGGGCTCGCCCCTCTATGTCCACCGACGCATGAAACCGATCAGTACGATTTTCTGACGAATTTCTGCAGGTCAGCCATGGTTCGCGGGATCCACGGCAGCGGCTACTATGAGCCGGTTCGGTCCGCGGCGGACCGATCTGCCCGGGTGGGCAGCGGCTGTATCAGGAAGGCACACACATCCCCGATGTCCGCTGATTTCGCCGCACGTCTGAACCATCTGTTCGCCACGATCCACCCGCCCGGACGCAAGCCACACACCAACGCCGAGGTCGCCGACGCTCTCGCCTCGCGCGGACACCAGATCTCCAAGCCCTACATCTCGCAATTGCGGTCGGGGCAGCGCGCCAATCCGTCCGCGGACACCGTCGCGGCGCTGGCCGCGTTCTTCAAGGTCAAGCCCGACTACTTCTTCGACAACATCTATGCGACGAAGGTCGACCACGATCTCGAACTGCTCACCCAACTGAAGGGCTACGGTCTGCGCCGCCTGTCCGCTCGGGCATTCGACCTGTCCGAGGAATCGCAAAATCTGCTCAGCTCGATGGCCGAGAAACTCCGCGTGAGCGAAGGCCTACCCGCGGTGCCGCCGGACAGCACCCGTTAGAACCCGCTAGGACCCGGCCCTGGCGGCAATCCTTGCCTGCACTTCCGGACGCCGCAGCGGCGGCACCGTCGGCGGTGGCTGACGCCGCTCGGGAAGCGCATCGAGGAGTCGGTGCGTCGTCGCCGTCACCTCGGCGACGGCCAGCTCGAACGCATCGCGGGTGGCGTCCGACGTCTTCTGTACGCCGCTGATCTTGCGGACGTACTGACGCGCGGCCGCTTCGATCTCGGCGTCGGTGGCGTGCGGTTCCAACCCTCGCAGGGTGGGTGATGTTTCGGCACATATCTCGACGATAGCCCCGCATCTCACACCTCGAGAAGACCCGACAACGCCCGTAGACACAACGCGCGCACCTGCTCGCGGTCGAGAGTTCTGCGCTCCACCCAGTCCAGACACACAGCTCGCACGAAGGCGATCCAGCCGCGCAGCGCGGTGCGTACCGTTTCGTCGTCCTGCAACGTCGTCGGCAGCGCGGCAAGGATCCGCTGCTGCTGGACGTCGAACTCGCGCGTGAGGATCTCGTTGATCAGAGGATCCCCCAGCAACGTGCCGCGATTGACCGCGCGGACGCCGTGCGCATGTTCGTCGGTGTACGAGATGTACGCATCGAGGCCTGCGGCGATCTGCTCGAATACCGGCAACGAGGTGTCCGGCGCGGTCAGACCGAGGTTGCGCTCCGATTCGGCGCGGACGATCTCGACGAAGAACTCCCGCTTGGACGGGAAGTAGTGATACATCAATCCGCGTGACACGCCGGCAAGGTCTGCGACCTCCTCGATCCAGACGTCCTCGTACGGCCGCTCGGCGAACAGTGCCGAGCCGATCTCGATCAGCTGCGCACGCCGCAGTGCCGGCGTCATGCGCTTGCGCGGTGTGGTCATGGGCCTCGAACCTTACTTGACACCGGTTCAACAGTGAGTACGGTCACTATTTGACACGGTTCAACAAGGGCCGGTCCCGAGACGATGGAGTGGCGATGTCGACACAGTTCGCGGTACGAGGCGGCTCCCTGCCCCATCCCCCGCACCGACTCCCCGTGCTCGGCGACGTCGTCGGCGTCGATCCCCGCACCCCCGTCCAGGATTCGACCGCGATGGCCCGCACGCTCGGCCCGCTGTTCGAGCGGCACATCCTCGGCCGACGATTCGTCTTCGCCTCCGGTGCCGACGTGGTGGGCGAGCTGTGCGACGAAAAGCGCTTCGAGAAGTTCTTGCCCCCGGGCGTCGAGAATCTACGGGACATCGGAGCCGACGGGCTGTTCACCGCCTACAACCACGAACCGAATTGGCAACGCGCCCATGATCTTCTGCGCCCGGCGTTCACCGCAGGGGCCATGCGCGGGTACCACGAGATCATGGTCGACGTCGCCGACGACCTGATCGAGCATTGGGAGTCCCTCTCTCGCAACGCGTCACCGACCGATGTATCGGCCGACATGACGACGTTGACGCTCGAGACCATCGGCCGGACCGGATTCAGCTACAGCTTCGGCTCGTTCGCGCGTGCCGAGCCGCATCCGTTCGTCTCGGCCATGGTCGGTGCGCTGACGTACAACCAGCGGCGGGCGTTGCTGAAGGTTCCCGCGTTCGCCAAGCCTCTGTTCGCCCGCTCGGATCGCCGGTACGCGGACAACAAGCAGTACCTGGCAGACGTCCTCGCAGATGTCGTCAGGACCAGGCGCCGATCCACCGAAGACTTCAGCGACCTGCTCCAGATCATGATGGACGCCGCGCGTGACGCCGACAATCCGAATGCCCTGAGCGAAGCCAACATCGGCTGCCAGATACTGACATTCCTGATCGCCGGTCACGAGACCACCTCCGGTGCACTCTCTTTTGCGCTGTACTACCTGGCGACGCACCCCGAGGTCTTCGAGCGCGCCCGCGCCGAGGTCGACGAGGTCTGGGGTACCGGCAAGCCCGAGTTCGGCCAGGTCCCCAAGCTGCGATATGTCCGACGCGTCCTCGACGAATCACTGCGCCTGTGGCCCACCGTCCCGGCGTTCGGTCGCGGGGCACGCGCCGACACCGTCGTCGGCGACGGCTACGCCATGGCGGCCGGAGACTGGGCGATCGTGCTCGCCACGGCGCTGCATCGTGATCCTGTGTGGGGTGACCGCCCGCACGAGTTCGATCCCGACAACTTCTTGCCCGATCGCATCAAGGCCCGGCCCGCTCACGTGTACAAGCCTTTCGGCACCGGTGAACGCGCCTGCATCGGACGGCAATTCGCCATCCACGAGGCCGTTCTGGTGCTCGGAACCATTCTGCAGCGCTTCGACCTGCAGGCCGACCCGTCGTACCGACTGAAGGTCCAGGAGCGACTGACCATGATGCCCACAGGCTTTCGGGTAAAACCCACAGTACGGCAGTAGTCAGTCGGGTAGCAGCGGAACCGAGATCCCCGGATCACGGCCGAGCAACACCCCACGAGTGAGCGACGTCGAGCCGAACTTCTTGTGCACCCCGTCGAGCGCCCGGTCCAGGGCCGAGGCCTCCGGCGGTGTCCGTACCTGCGGCGGGTCGAACTGCAGCTCCAATTGCTCCGCACCGCCCCTGTCGATGCTCGACACGGTGACCCCCACCAACGTGATGCCCTTCTCCGCGATCAGCGGCGCCGCGTCGTGCAGCAATTCGAGTGCGGCGTCGAGAATGTCGCGGGTGTCGGCGGTCGCTCGATCGAGCGTGTGCGACCTCGTCGCCCGGGTGAAATCGGCAAAGCGCAAGCGCAACATGACGGTTCGGCCGGTTCGCTGCGCGGCGCGCATACGGTGCGTGACGCGATCGACGAGCCCGATCAACGATGCCTCCACCTCGGCCGCGTCGTGCCTGCCACGGCCGAGTGCCCGCTGCGCACCGATGGAACTGCGCGACTTACCGGGCTGGACGCGTCGTGGATCCCGGCCCATGGCCAGCGCGTACAGGTGGGCACCCGCACCCTTGCCGAGTACCGAGGCCAACGACCGCTCGCCGTAGGCCGCGATGTCGCCGACCGTTATGATGTCCAGAACGTGCAGCTTCTCGGCGGTCACTTTTCCTACGCCCCAAAGTCTTTCGATGTTCAGCGGGTGCAGGAATTCGAGTTCGCCGCCGGGCGGTACCAGCAGCAGGCCGTCGGGCTTGGCGAAGGCGCTGGCAACCTTGGCCAGGAACTTGGTGGTGGCGATCCCGACGGTGATGGGCAGCCCCACCTGCTCGGCGACGTCCTGCCGCAGGCGCTGTCCGATCTCGGTGGCACTGCCCGCGATCTTCTGCAGCCCGCCGACGTCGAGGAATGCCTCGTCGATGGAGATGCCCTCCACCAGCGGGGTGGTGTCGTGGAAGACGTCGAACACGTCCTTGCTCGCCTGCGAGTAGGCGTCCATACGCGGCGGCACCACGATGGCCTGCGGGCAGACCGCGCGTGCCTGCCCGCCGCTCATCGCCGTGCGCACACCGAAGGCCTTGGCCTCGTAGCTGGCGGCCAGCACCACTCCCCCGCCGACGATCACCGGCTTGCCGCGCAGCCGCGGATCGTCCCGCTGCTCCACCGAGGCATAGAAGGAGTCCAGGTCGGCGTGCATGATGCTCGCCACGGGTCTACCGGTGGACTCCACCGTTCCATGCTCGCACAGGCCACCGACACCCTCGGCCCGCTCACCCGCAGACGTGGTCCTCCGCGGCCTGCACTATGGGCTCGGCCCAGGGCTCACCGGTCCCCTTCTCGTAGGTAGCACCGAGCGAATCGGTCACCTCGGCGACGGCTTGCTCTTCGGTGAGCCCCTGCTGGGCGCGGGTCTCGCAAAAACCCGGAATGTAGATGCCCAGTGCGAACACCTCGTTGACGGTGGTTCCGATGCCCTGTCCGTAGAGGTCGTCGAACAGTTCGCTCATTCCCGGAGTTTCGAGAAATCCGTCCCTGGCCTCCTGCACGTCACGCGAGATGCCGGTGCCGGTCTCGGTCGACGTCATCTCGTAACTGCAGCCTGCGCTCAGTGCCATCAGGCAGAGTGCAGCGCCCATCGATATCCGACCCGCGCGCCGCATCAACGGACCACCTCCGCAAGAAGGCGAACTCGCGCCGCGACAGCATCGCCTTCGGGTGCAGGTAGCAGCGCTTGGGTCGACATCGTGGCTCCTATGTCCAGTAGCTGCGTCGAGGAGTCGAACAGTACGGACTCGGGGTCCAAGCGTGCGAACATCTTTCGTCTCCTGAGTGGTGCGGCTACCGGCGAGCGCCGGCGTAGGGCTCGAGCAGATCCGACGGCACGCGGTGGTCGGCATCGGCGGGCAGCACCAGTTCGGGCGCACCGGCGCGTGATCGAGGTGCCATCTCGAACGCCTCGATCGACTGGCAGTACTTCGAGACTCGGATGACGGACATGTTCATCCGTGCCGTCATGTCGGTCACCCAGTACGGCACTCGTTCGTTGGCCTTGATCTCCAGGATCGCGAGCTTGGGCGGGATGATGAAGCGGTTCTGGGCACCGGAATCGAATCGGAAGTCGCGATCCCGACCGTGCACCTTGTGATCGATCGTCACCCGTAGACCGAGGTCGGCCTCACGACCGATGTACGCCTCGCGCAGATAACCGGTGGTGACCATCGGACGCAGATCCAGATTGGCGATCAACGTGCTGACCTCGTTGACGAACGGGCGTTGACTGGGATCGCATTCTATCTCCTCGCGGCCGTTGAGCCACCGCTGAGAAACGTCGTAGGGCAACGAGATTCGGCGCTTCTGGGTGACCCTGTTGACGCGCTGCTTGATCTCGATCTGCACCGGCGTGTCGTCGGTGCACTCGGACGGCGCCCCGTACAGCCGTACCCGCACCTTGCGCCTGAACTTCAGGCCCTCGATCTTCTCCCAGTAGAACCGCAGATCGGTGGTGTCGTAGTACAGCGAGGTGACCGGGTAGCCACCCTTGGGCGAGAACGGGTCGGTGTCCATCCGTGCCGTCAGTTCTTCACGGACCTGAGCGACGTCGGCCTCGGCAACGAAGTACTTGATCTCGTACCGATTGAACGAGTGCAGCTTGCTGGCGGTCTGCTGGTAACCGGTGGGCTCGGTGTTCAGGTCCTCCGGCGACGCACCCTGCTTCTCCAAAGCGGCCTTGGGTCGAAATTTGTCGAACAGATTCATGGATCGAACCTTCCTTCGGTGGGTGTGCATGGTCGGGCGACGCCGCGTTCAGTTCGGCTCCGCGAACACGATCGGGGGTAGTTCGGTGGCTCCGTCGGCCTCGGACGCGAGCAGCAGTTCACCCGCGTCGGTGTAGGCGACGGCCTCCCCCTGTGGTTGATCGGGTCCCTCGACAACACGGGCGGGAGCGCCCGAGAATGCCGCGGGCACATCACCGTCGGCGATTTCGAAGACGAACAGATCCTTCTTGGTTCGCAGTGCCCCCACTGTGGCGTCGGCATCGACGGCTGCACCGGTGATCGGTCTGCTCGACCCGTCCGGCGCAGTCGCAGACACCGTTCCGGAACGGACCAGATCGATGGATGTCGTTGTGGTGTCGATGGTTTCGTCACTGCTGTAGATCGACGCGGCCGCACCGCCCGAGACCTTGGTGATCAGCACCGGTTGCCCGGCGGGCGTCAGAGCGAACGCCTCGACGTCGTGTGCGCCGTCGGGGTAGCGCATCGTGACCGAGGTGCGCCGGTCGGTGGCCACGTCGACGCCGATCAACGTGACGCTCTCCCGGTCGCTGTCGTTGTCACCGGTGTCGGCGAGCCACACGATCCCCGCGCTGTCGACGGCCATGTCCTCGACGTCGACCGTCTCGACTCCGACGTCGACCCACCCGGTCACCTCGCAGGCACGGTCGAGCACCGCCAGCCGATCGTCACTGCCGCGGTCCCCGATCGCGTAGCCGGTATCGCCCGTCCACGCCAGACCCGACAACTCGGACAGGCCCGAGTCGGTGGGGGTGCACCAGGTTTCGAATCTCGCAGCTGCTGGGGGTTCGGCCGACGCGCACGACGCGAGTACCGAGGCACCGGCTCCGCACGCAGCGACGATCACGCCAAACCTCCGTCTCCGAGTGTTCATCCGACCGTCGCCTATCCGCCACGAGATCGAGCGTCGGCGGTCACTGCGCGGGAGCAGCATCAGCTCATGAACGGTCGAACTTCTGTTCCCGAGTTGCTGGTCGCCACCGGCACTGCGCGCACGCTGTCGCAGGCCGCCTCCTTCGTGATGGAGGGAATGGTCCTGATCAACGGCTTGCCGCTGCGCGATCCTCGCCGCGAAGTTTCCCCGGCAGACACCCTGACCCTGCGCTGACCGCCGAGACATCACGACGATCCCGTCACGACAGGATCGTCGGCGAGTGCATCGGTGCGAATCTGCAGCCGTGACTTCAATTCCGCAGCCTCGGCGTCGATCTCCTCCTGAGTGAGCGCCGCCGACGTCGGAATGGATGCGGTGACCTCGTCGACGATGTCGAGCACTCGGCCGCTCGCCCACAGCTCGTCGTAGATGGTGCGGAAGGCAGCGTCGTACTCGTCGGTGAATTCGGTCGAGTCCAGGAACATGTCCTTGAGCGAATTACCCAACATCGGGCCGCCCTCGGGCATCCCCCCGCCTTCCGGAATCTCCATTCCCTCCGGCGGTGTGAACCCCTCGGGCATCTGCGGCATCCCGCCGCCACCTGCCCCGCCGCCACCGGGCATCATCGACACCGCGTCGTTCGCACCGGCGGTGGAATCTGAGTTCAGAGCCAGATTCAGATCCCACGACACGACCGAGAACGTCTTCGAGTCCAGGTCGTAGTACAGGTAGAAGTTCTTTCCCGGGCCGCCCATGTCGTCGCCGTTGCCCAGCAAGTTCTGAAGGGCAAGGTAATTCGCCAGTGAGTCGACATCGACATAGTCGGCCAGATGCGCATCGAACTCGGCCTGATCGGCACCGTCGAGCCACTTCAACAGCGTGATGATCGGTTGCAGGTCCGCGGTGCCGAGAGCGTTGATCTGGGTGTACTGCTCGGCGTACGTCGTCTGATCGTCTCCCTCGTACGTGAAACTGGCTTCGGCACCGACCTTGTACAGCACCCCGTCGCCGTCCTCCAGGGAGTTGGCGTAGTCGTCGTCGGGAGCGACGACGACCAGCCGCGTCGTCTCGGCCGAGTCGTTCACCGAATACGTGGTGTAGGTGAAGTCCTGGGTCGCCTGACCCGAGGCCTCGGTGATCGCAAGAGACACCGACTCGTTCAAAGCGGGCGTATACGGCCGAAGCGACAGCGTCGTGTGACCCTGATAGGCCCGCCCCTCGGAATACTCCGCGAAGTCGATCAGAAACGGAAGATCCTCGGGCGCATCGAAACTGAGCGGCTCCCCGAACATATTCATCCCAGCACCGCCGGGCATGGCCCCACCTTCCGGCATGGCCGCACCCTCCGGCATGGCCCCACCTTCCGGCATGGCCGCACCCTCGGGCATGGCTGCACCCTCGGGCATGGCTGCACCGTCTGCAGGTGCTGGTCGACCGGATGTCCCGGCAGTACCTCCGCCGCGCCCGGGCATCGAGCCGTCGTCGCTGCTGAGAGTGGCCAGCGTGGAATTGCCCTTCAACCTGATACCGACGTCGGCGATCAGGGTTCCGTCGATGGTGATGTCTGCGGGTACCGACTCCTTGACCCCTTCGTTCTGGAAGGAGTCCTTCAGTGTCTGGTAGTCGCCGACGTCAACGTCGATCGAAATGGAGTGCGACACAGTGGGATCGAACAGATCGACCGTGCCCTGGACGTTCTCGGTGATCTCGGAGGCGATCACGGTTGCATCACCGGTGATGTACGGGCGGATCCGGGTCGACCCGAACACGGTCGCCATCACCACGACGAACACCAGCAGGGTGGCAGCAATTTTCCAGTGCTGCCGCACCGTCCGCGGTACTCGGTGGACGAGCCTCCTTCGCAGGGTTGTCGGGGCCGAGGGAAAGTTCGTGTTCGGGTCGGTCACGATCAGATGTCCGTCTGGTCGTATCCGGTGAGTACCGAGACCCGTTGCCCCGTGTTGACCTCACTGAGAGCAGCGATCAACTCGCCGGGTTTCTTGCCGGATCTGAGTTGGGCCGTGTAATAGAGCTCGGTCAATGCACCCGATCGCACCGATTCGGTACTGACCAGCTCGAACTCCTTGCAGTACTTGATCAGTACGTCTTCGACGAGATCGGTGTAGTCGGCGTCGGGCGGCACTTGCACCTTGACGACCTGGCGCTGGACATCGAGTTTGAACCAGTTGAACTTGCTCATCACCACCATCACCAGGCAGATCGCAAACGTGGCCGCAATCGCCAGTACGTAGAAGCGAGTCCCCGTGGCCATGCCGATCGCCATCACGAGGAAGATGAACCCGACGTCGCGAGTTTCCTTGATGGCGTTGCGGAATCGGACGACGGACAGCGCGCCGACGAGCGCGAAAGCACGTGCCACGTTCGATCCGACGACCAGCATGATCAAGCTGATGACCATGCCTACCGTGACGAGGGTCTGTACGTAGGACTGGCTGTACGACACGTTCTTGTGGGTGAGTCGGTAGACCCAGCCGATGATCGCCGACAGGACGAACGACAGTGTCAGGGACACCACGATGTCGAACGTCGAGAACGTTCCGCTCAGGTCTTGAATGTTGAAATTCATTGCATTCCGATCGAGTCGAGTCGAATTCCGCACCGGTCACCGGGAGCACGTGACCCGCGCGCCGACATCCGCAACCGATGCTGTTTACCGTTTGTTCGGATGCCGTTAACCCTAGAGACAGCTGCGACGGAAATTCCACCTCAGAAGCTGGCAGTTTCCTGCCAATTCAGCCGTTCATTCGCTGGCAGCGATCGAATTTCGAACGCACACGACCCGGCGTCCCACTCGGACGTCGGTCGGTCGAATTTTTCAATTATGTTGCGGGTCAATCGATTACGTGCGCATTCCGTACAAACGTTGTCAATCGGTCGTCGAGCGAAGTGACGGCAGAATTACTTCGTCGATTATTCGCGTTCGGTATTCCGAATCCAAAGGCTTGGCGTCGGTCAATGGGCCAGTCATGATTGCGCTGAACACCATGTATTGCAGAAAGTCTGCCGATCTCGGCCTGCTCGACAATTCCCCCCGCTGCACCGCGCGCACGACGACCGACTCGAGGAATCTGGCCTCGGGTTCGAGGAACGTTCTCCGCACCGCTGCCGCCAACTGTTCGTCGACCATCACCGCGTGGTGGATCGCCGCGGCGAAACGTTGATCGTGCTCTGCCCCCTCGGACACCCGATTCATCAACTCGAGCAGATCTCCGCGAAGGTCTCCCGTATCGATGCCGACGAACGGGGGCGGGCCGACCGATTCGATGGCCGCGACCACCATCTCGGCCTTGCTCGACCATCTCCGGTAGAGGGTGGCCTTGCTGCACTGCGCTCGCTCGGCAACCAGGTCCATCGACAGTGAGTCGTAACCGACCTCGCCGAGGCACAGTAGTGCGGCGTCGAGAAATTCGCCCTCGCGCTCCACACTCACCCTCGACCGACGTGGGGCGTCGACGCTCATCCGTGCCCCCTTATCGAATCGAAACAGTTTCGTACCGCTTACCGAGCGTAGCGCTGAGGCATACTTCTGTCACTGGACGCGCAGCGCAGGTGACCTACATCACGTCCGTGTGACATTGTTGAAGCCGTCGGATCGGCGTGAACGGCTGGAGAAAATCGTGACGGCCTGGTGGCGGTGGTACGCAGCGCTCGGCGCACTCGGCTGCGCCGCTTACTTCGTCGTCCCGACCACCGTCTGGGGCCAGTCGGTCTTCGCACTCGTCGGAGCCTCCGCCGTTGCCGCCACCGTCGTCGGCACCAGGATGCACCGGCCCCGCAACCGTTCGGCCTGGCTGGCCATCGCCATGGGCACCGCCCTGTGGGTGATCGGCGACATCGTCTACGAGTGGATCCACATCACCCAGGGCAGTGTCCCCTACCCGTCGCCGGCGGACGCGATCTACCTCGTCGGCTATCCGGTCTACGGTTTCGGCCTGTTCCTTCTCGCTCGCCACAAGTGGCGACCGAGCGAACGCGGCCACGTGGCAAACAGCGCCATCATCATGGTCGCGTTCGGACTGCTCACCTGGGTGTTCGCCGTGCAGCCGTCGCTCGGCGGAGGCGGCATCTCCGGAACCGCAGGCCTGGTCGACGTCGCGTACCCCGCGATGGACATCTTTCTGCTGGGACTGCTGGCCCACTTCGTCGGCTCACGGCAGTGGCGGACCCTGTCCTACCGGCTCCTCACCGTGGCCGTAGCGCTGCTAGTGGTCACCGACACCGTGAACAACTTCGCGATCGTCTCCGATTCCTCGTCCGACAGGTCTGTGTTCGACGTCGGATGGATCATGTCCTACGTCCTCATCGGGGTCGCCGCCCTTCACCCGTCCATGCGGCGCATCACCAACCCGAACATCGAATCCGACGCCCACCTGATGGCGTCGTTCACCACTCCCACGGTCGTCGTGCTGACCGCAGCCACCCTGACTGCGCCGATCGTGATGTTCATCGAGGTCGTTCGCGACGAGCCGATCGCCCAGTGGGGATGGGCGGTGCTGCTCTGTGCTCTCGCTCTGGTGGTCCTGGTGATGCTCCGCATCACCGATCTGCTGCGGTTGTTGCACACTCAGACCGTCCAGCTTCGTGCCGTCGCCGGTACCGATCACCTCACCGGACTGGCCAACCTACGCGCGCTCGAGCATCGACTCTGGGGCAATGCGGGTGAGTCGACCTTGCTCACCGTCGACATCGACCGATTCAAGGAGATCAACGACACCTTCGGACGCGGCCTCGGCGACCAGGTCCTCGTGGTGGTCGCCGAGCGACTGCGAGGCGTCGCCGACGACTCGATTCTGTTGGCGCGCTTGGCCGGCGACGAGTTCGCCCTGTGTGGAGCATCGGAGTCGATGGACCCGGCCGCGTTGGCGCACCGGATTCAGCTCCTGTTCGCCACTCCTTTCGAGGTGGGAAACATGACCCTGCTGATCGAAGCGAGCGTCGGAGTCGCGTCCAATTCTCCCGGCGACGGTGAGGACGAAACGACACCCGATCGCCTCGTACAGCGCGCCGACCTCGCCGTCCAGGCCGCGAAAGCCGCCCAGTCTCGCGTCGCGTACTACGACCGGTCGATGGACCGGGACAAGAGCGAGCAGCTCATCATGCTCGGCGAACTCACCACGGCACTGGAGACGGATCAACTGCAACTGCACTATCAGCCGCAGATCGACCTCACGACGATGACCGTCGTCGGCGTGGAAGCACTGCTGCGGTGGCATCATCCGAACGGCACCGTCCTGTCCCCCAGCACATTCCTGCCCACCGCCGAACGCACCGGACTGATCCGGCCGTTGACGAGCTACGTCCTCACCCAGGCCCTCGCCCAACGAAGGCAGTGGATGACCGATGGGCTCGAGCTGAGCATCGCCGTCAACATCTCGACCCGAAACCTGTTCGACGACACCCTCATCGAGCAAGTGTGTACGGCGCTGAAGGAATTCGATTGTCCACCGCGCCGATTGACCGTCGAGGTGACCGAGACCTCGGCGATGACCGACCCGATCGGCGCGACCGAGACGCTGTCGATACTGCATGCGATGGGCGTGCAGGTCGCCATCGACGATTACGGAACCGGTTACAGCTCGCTCGCCTACATCGAGCGATTGCCGGTACAGGAGCTGAAAATCGATCGCACGTTCATCGGCGGCATGGCACACAACCCGGCGCATGCCGCCATCGTGCGATCGACCGTCGAGCTCGCCCGTACGCTGGGATTGTCGGTGACGGCAGAGGGAGTGGAGGACGAGGTGACGATGACGGCGTTGCGCGAACTACGGTGCGGACGAGCGCAGGGTTACCACCTCGGCCGTCCCACCTCGGCAGACCGACTACCCGCCCTCGTCGCCGAACTGAATGCGCATCTGAATACTGCTACAGGAGAACGGATATCATGACCGAAGCAGCCCTGTCGGTGTATGCCGCGATTCGATCTCGCCGCGACGTCCGCGCCGAGTTCGACGGAACCGTCGTCGACGACGAGGTTCTGCGACGAATCCTCGGAGCGGCGCATCAAGCCCCGAGCGTGGGCAACACCCAGCCCTGGGACTTCGTGGTCGTCCGTAAGCCCGATACTCTGAGCGCATTCGCGGCCCACGTGGCCGGCTGCCGACAGGATTTTGCGGACAAGCTCGACGCCGAACGACGAAAGACGTTCGATCCCATCAGAATCGAGGGAATCGAGACCAGCGGAACCGGGGTGGTGGTCACCTACGATCCCGACCGTGGAGGTCGGCACGTCCTCGGCCGCGACACCGTCGACGACACCGGACTGTTCTCCGCCGTCCTCGCCATCGAAAACCTCTGGCTCGCAGCGATAGCCGAGAACGTCGGCGTCGGCTGGGTCTCGTTCTACGACGAGGCGTACCTCACCGAGCTGCTCGACATCCCCGCACCGGTCCGCCCGATCGCCTGGCTGTGCGTCGGTCCGGTCCAATCGTTTCAGGAGGTACCCGATTTGGAACGCTTCGGTTGGCGTAGCCGCCGTCCACTGGACGACGCCCTGCACTTCGAGCAGTACCGCCGATGAGGGCGTCCCTGGTCGCGGCGGCCGCTGTCTGCCTGCTCGTCGCCGGCTGCTCTGCGGCCGAATCCCCGACCGAACCGACCACTGAGGCAACCACTCCGGCGGCCGAGCCCGCACAGGCCCCGGATGCGGCCGACCCGATCGGTACCGTCGTTCCTCTTGCGGGTGCTCCCGAAGGTGTCGTGGTGGGATCGTCCGGGATCGCTGCTGCCGGGGTGCGGGAGCCCGACGGCGTGGTGCTGTTCGACGCGGCCACCGGTGCCGTGCGCCAGATGGTCTCGACGACGGGTGCGCCGCGACATCTTTCACTGGCCGGTCCCGACGGCCCGGTGTTGGTTCCGCTCGAGGGCAGTGACGAGCTGCTCGAGATCTCGCTCGCCGACGGCGCGATTCTGTCGACGGCCACCGGTGTCGGTCGTCAGCCACACGATGCGGTGCAGACCTCCGACGGCACCGTCGTGGCCACCAACGAGATGGGTGGCGGAGTGATCTTCCTGCGCGACGGGGCGATCGTGTCGGAGCTACCGCCGGGCCCTGTTCAGCCCGGTGGTGCTGCCGCTCTCGGTCCGTTCGCGGCCGTCGCGGACGTGCAGGGCAACGGTGTGTGGGTCTACGACGGCGCGACGCAGCGGGAGGTGTCGCAGGCTCCGATCGGCGTCAAGCTCACGCACGCGGTGACGGTGAATCAGACGGTGGCCGGGTTCGCCGACACCGACGGCGGTGCGGTCCTGCTCGCGTCGGTCGACGATGCCGGCGGCATTCGTCAGATCGCGTCGATCGACGCGCCGGGTAACCCGTACGGGCTCGCCGTGGATCTCGAACGTCGGGTGCTGTTCGTGACGCTGACCGCGTCGAACGTACTGCGGGTGGTCGATGTATCCGATCCCGCAGCTCCGCGAATCCTGGGCGATGTTCCGACGGTGACGCAGGCCAACTCGGTGGCGGTCGATCCGCGGAACGGCGACGTGCTGGTGACCGGCAGCGACCCCGGCGCGGCGAGTTCGATTCAGATCATCCCCCGCGCCGAGTTACCGGTCGGTTAGGGCGTCACCACCCGTAGGAGCCCGGGATTCCCTTGAACGGGCCGACGACGTCGTCGGTGATCCAGCCCTCGTAGAACCCGCCTTCCTGGGGTCGGACCGCTTCGCCGTCGATCTCGCATTCGAGGCGGCTGGGCGAGAACGCCAGGTAACCCGCGATCTCGGCGAACCGAGGGGTGGGGTTCTCGTAGCTCCACCCGGCGGCCTCTGCGACAGCGTCTCCGCCGTGGACGTCCCAGTACGTCGCTGCGCCTTTCCACTCGCAGTGCGTCGATCGCGCCGCCGAGGGGGTCAGCGCGCCCGGAACGACGTCTGCAGGCGAGATGTACCAGGTGGGCGGATGGCTCGTCTCGAGCACGCGGTACGCGGCGGTCGTGCGGGCGATCACCTGGCCGCCGAGCCGGACGACGAGGGAACGATTCGAGGCTTCGAGCTTGGGTGGACGAGGGTAATCCCAGACCGATTCTTGGCCCGGCTTCGGCTTCTCGGGAACGACGGATCTCGGCAAGTGTGTACTCATCCTTCGATGGTGCCACCGGGCGTCACGGGGCGTCGACGGGATAGAGATCGTCCACCCGTTCCTCGTCGAGAATCCAGCGATCGACCTCGTCGAGTGGTTCGACCGTGCGCACCGAGGTGACCGGGGATTCCGGCGGGCGGTGTTCGGTGCGGACCGGCTCGGTTCGGATCGGGTCTGTGCGGACCGGCTCGGTGCGCGCCATCTGCGCAGGGGTCGGTATCTCGGGGGTGGGGAATTCGGGCGCTGGTGTCACGGGTTCGGCTTTCGGGACCGCGATGGCCACCTCTTCGGGGGCGGGTTCTTCGTCTGTGAACTTCGGCAGTTCCGCCGGTATTCGGACGAGGATGCCGAGTCCGTGGGTTGCGGCCAACAAGCTGACCGGCGCGACGGTCGCGATCGCTGCCGACAAGGCCGGATGCAGTGTGCCGGCGTCGGAGATGAAGGCGTGCATGGCATTTGCGCCGATACTCACCAGAGCTGCCGTGATCAACACACCCCAGAAGAAGCGTCGACCACTGCGTTGATCCTCGAATTGGGCCAGCGCGATGACGGAGATCGTGGCCTGCAGGATGGTGCCGTCGACGATCACCGGCCACAGCCAGGACAGCGAGCGTGGGACACCTGCCATCGTGGCCAGATCCCACAGTGCAGCGAAACTGAGCACGAAGGACGCAATTCCGATGACGGTGGTGATGACGACCGCACTGACGAGCGTCGCACGCAGGACCTTGTTCATGGATCGTCATGAAACACGAACCCACCGACAAGTTCGGTGAAGGCTGCGACGGTCAGAGCTCGAAGGCGGCGCGAACGATGCGTCGCCGCCGCGAATGTCGATCAGGCCGGGCTTCACAGCAGTGTCGACAGCGAGTGCGCCGGAGGTAAGTCCGAGGAGACCTGCGGATTCTGATCGCCTCGTTGCCGCCCGGTGTTGTCCGCCCAGCAGTCTTCGCGAACGCACGCGCGTTTGCCAGGGGCGCGCGAAATCGCTATGCGCGCGTTGACAATTGCGAACGCGCCTGGCGAATGCGCGCGCATTTGCCACAATCCCCCACTGCCACCGCACCGAACCCGCTGAGGGATCAAGCGGTACGAACGGCTCCGCGGTAGAAGTCGGCGCGATCGTGTGCGGACATTCCGCCCCATACGCCGTAGGGCTCGTTCGCCTCGAGGGCGTGCTGGCGGCATTGTTCGAGTACCGGGCAGCGGCCGCAGACCTGCTTGGCGGATTTCTCACGCGAGGTGCGAGCGCGGCCTCGTTCGCCTTCGGGGTGGAAGAACACGGACGAGTCCAATCCGCGACACAGACCGTCGAGTTGCCAGTCCCAGACGTCTGCGTTGGGAACGGGAAGTTGGACCGGCCTGGCGGGTGCGCCTCGCACCATGAGCTGTCTCCTCACTGAAAAAGTGAACAAGCTCACTATCTCGCATTCGTCATACTTTTACAAGTCCTTTCGGTCATTCGTAGTACTTAAAAGCAAGCGCGCTTGCTTGAAAATTGCACGTTCAGGACAGCCGTCAGCAGATCTGCGCCCCGTTTGCGGCCCCAGGCCCGGATGAATGTCGCATTGCCACAGTCAGACCGACTGAAAGTCACATTGATCCACCATGGCGGTCACAAAACGGCGATCAGTGACTTTCCGACATTCCCGCACGCTTTTCGAGCTCGACGAGAATGCGCTCGGCGATCTTGGTCGGCGGCGGCCCGATGTCGACGACGATCGCGTTCTCGTCGTCACCGAGCGGCTCGAGGGTCGAGATCTGCGTGTCGAGCAGCGAGGACGGCATGAAGTGATCCATTCGAGCATTGAGGCGTCCGCTGATTCGGTCCTTGGTGCCGGCCAGATGCACGAAGATCACCTCGGCCCCGTCCCTCGATGCGGCGCTCAGCACGTCTCGGTACGACCGCTTGAGGGCCGAGCACGTGACGATTCCCGATCGACCGGTGGAGGTGTGCTCGGTGATCCACTCCGCGATCACGTCGAGCCATGGCCACCTGTCCTCGTCGGTCAGAGGCTGACCCGACGCCATCTTCGCCACGTTGGCGTCCGGGTGCAGGTCGTCGCCCTCCTGCAGGTCCCATTTCAATGCTCCGGCGAGGATGCCCGCCACTGTGGATTTACCCGAGCCGGACACTCCCATCACCACGAGAACCGGATGATGTGCTCTGCCTGTCGTCTGTGCTGCCATCCCTCGATACTGCTCCATCACGCTCGCGCGGATCGGACAGACGCGAGAAACCGGGCGACCCGTGGGACGATCGACCGGACATGAGCGAGACCAGCGACTTCCGCCAGCTGCACGATTCGGTGCTCGACGAGCTCGGTCGCGACATCGTGAGCGGCGCGATCCCGAGCGGGACCCGAATCTCGGCCGACGACGTCGCCGTGCGGTTCACCGTGTCGCGGACCGTCGTCCGGGAAGTGGTTCGCGTCCTGGAATCGCTGGGGTTGCTCACCGTGCGTCGACGCGTGGGGATCACCGTGCAGGGCTCGCAGAACTGGAACTCCCTGGACCCTGTGGTCATCCGCTGGCAACTGGCCGGGCCGGCCCGCGCCGAGCAGTTGCTGCTGCTCAGCGAATTACGTTCGGGGATCGAGCCTTTGGCAGCCAAGCTCGCTGCGCATCGAGCAACACCCGAGCAATGCGGCGCGCTGACGGCCGCCGTCATCGGAATGTCGTCGACGTCCCGGGCCGCCGACTCCGACGCCTACCTCGAACACGACAGCAATTTCCATCGCACGTTGCTCGCGGCCTCCGGCAACCCGATGCTGCGGTCGATGTCCGACATCGTCGTGGAGGTGCTCGCGGGCCGCACCCGCCACGCCCTGATGTCCCGCCAAGCCGACCCAGAGGCGATCCGACTGCACGGCGTGGTGGCGTCGTCGATCCAATCCGGCGACGCCGACGGCGCCCAGCGAGCCATGTTGGCCATCGTCACCAAGTCCGCCGCCTCGATGTCGGCGGCCTCCGGTGTGACTCCGTCGCCCGGTCTGGTCCCCGACCAGCAGTGATACATCCCGCGCACAAAGCCAGGTACGCCGAGGCGGGGTTCATCGCCTAGATTCGACGGGTGACTGCTCTCGAATTGCCGCTCGAACTTCGCCGCGCGCTCGTTGGAGTAGCTCGGACTCCGCGTCTGCTCGTCGCGTCCGATTACGACGGCACCATGGCGCCGATCGTCTCCGACCCGCAGAAGGCCTTCCCCCACCCCGAGTCGGTCAGCGCCATGCGCGGCCTCGCCTCCCTCGCCGGCACCAACGCTGCCGTCATCTCCGGACGTGCCCTCCGCGATCTCGCGATCCTCTCGCGCCTGCCGTCCGAGGTGCAGCTGGTGGGCAGTCACGGCAGCGAGTTCGACGCCGGGTTCGTCAATGCCATCGACGACAACGCCAAGAAGCTCCTCACCGTCATCACCGGCGAACTGCAGGCGATCGCCGACGCCCATCCCGGCGTCAGCATCGAGACCAAGCCGGCCAGCGTCGCGCTGCACGTCCGCAACGCCGAGACCGCCGCCGGTGAGGAAGCCCTCGCAGCAGTGCGATCCGGTGCGGCGGCGCGGGACGGCGTTCAGGTCACCGAGGGCAAGTCAGTCATCGAGCTGGCAGTGATCGTCACCGACAAGGGTGTCGCCCTCGACATCCTTCGACACCAGGAAGCTGCCACTGCCGCAGTCTTTTTCGGCGACGACGTCACCGACGAGAAGGCCTTCGGACACCTGCACGGGCCGGACATCGGCGTCAAGATCGGACCGGGAGACACCCTCGCGGAATTTCGCATCGACAGCACCGAGCAGGTCGCCCTCGCCCTGGCATTCCTGCTCGAGGAGCGACGGCAGTGGCTTTCGGGAGCCGACGCCCCGCGCATCGAACGACTGACGATGTTGGCCAGCCCCAATGCCGTTGCCCTGCTGACCCCCGACGCCGACGTCACCTGGCTGTGTCACCCCGAACCCGATTCCGCAGCCGTGTTCGCACACCTGCTCGGCGGCGATCAGGCCGGCCACTTCAGCGTCGGGCCGACCCGCGCATCGCTTCCGTTGAGCCAGCAGTATGTGGACGGCACGATGACGGTGCAGACCAAGTGGGCCAGCCTGCAGGTCACGGATTATCTGCCGCACGACATCGGCCAGGGCCAGACCGCGCTGACCCGCGTCATCACCGGCAAGGCCACCGCCGTGGTGACTTTCGCGCCGCGTCCGGAGTTCGGAAAGGCCTGGGCCTCACTCGAACCCGATGTGGACGGCCTGCGCATTCTCGGTACGGCAGATCCGATGGTGCTGCGCAGTCCCGGCGTCACCTGGAACATCGTGTCCGACGGTTCGCAGCAGGCCGCGCACGCCGAGGTCGATCCCTCGAACGGGCCGATCGTTCTCGAATTGCGGCTCGGCACAGACGATCTGAGCGAGCATCCGTGGGACGAGGTGGAGCGTCGCCGCGCGTCGGAGGCATACTGGAAGGACTGGGCCGACGGCCTGGACCTGCCGCCGCTCAAGCGCGATCTGATGAAGCGATCGGCACTGACCCTCCGCGGCCTCGTCCACGCGGAGTCCGGCTCGATCATGGCCGCGGCCACCACCTCGCTACCCGAAGACATCGGCGGAGTGCGCAACTGGGACTACCGCTACTGCTGGCTGCGCGATGCCGCACTGACCGCAGCCGCGCTGGTCGACGTCGGCTCGACGGCCGAGGCCGAGAACTACCTCTCCTGGATTCACGGGGTACTCGAGTCGGTCTCCGGCCCCGAGCGTCTGCACCCGCTCTACACCATCTGGGGTCTGGGTCTACCGCCAGAAGCTGTCATCGACGAGCTGCCCGGCTATGCCGGCTCGCGTCCGGTGCGCGTGGGAAATGCTGCGAATCAACAGGTTCAGCTCGACGTCTTCGGCCCCATCGTCGAACTGGTGTCCGCCCTCGCCCACGCACGCAAGGCCAAGGGGTCCGAGAACGGCCTGTCCGACGACGATTGGGAACTCGTCCGCGCCATGGTCGAGGCCGTCGAGCGTCGCTGGTTCGAGCCCGACCACGGCATCTGGGAGATTCGAGACAACCCCCGGCACCACGTCTACTCCAAGGTGATGGGTTGGATCACCGTCGATCGCGCCATCGGTCTGGCCGAAACCTTCGGTCGTACAACAGAACCCGGTTGGGCATCGTTGCGCAATACCATCCGCGAGGAAGTGCTCGCCAACGGCTGGAACGAGGAAGTGCAGTCCTTCACCGCCGCGTACGACGGCACCGACCTCGACGCCGCGACGCTGTTCATCGGATTGTCCGGACTGATCGACCCGGCAGACCCCCGCTTCGCGGCCACCGTCACTGCCACCGAAGCCGAACTGCGCAGCGGCTCGACGGTCTACCGCTACCGCCACGACGACGGCCTGCCCGGCGGCGAGGGCGGCTTCCATCTCTGCGCCGCCTGGCTCGTGGAGGCCTACCTGCTGGTGGGACAACGCGCCGAGGCCGAAGCACTGTTCGCTCAACTCGTCAGTGCCGCAGGCCCCACCGGACTGCTCAGTGAGGAATACGACCCCATCGCCGAACGATCACTAGGCAACCATCCCCAGGCCTACAGTCACCTGGGCCTGCTGCGTTGCGCGAGATTGCTCAGCGCCTAGGGCTCACCCCCCCCCAGCTGCGTCAATGGACCACTGCATACGTCTGACAGGTGCAGTGGTTCATTCACCCACTGGGGTCCGCTGCGTGGATGGCACCCTGCATACGTCTGAGCCGTGCAATGGTCCATTGACGCGAACTGAGGCGGGCGAACGAGGGCGGGCGGGCGAACTGGGGCGGGCGGGCGGGCGAGGGACAGCTCAGGCGATAGCGGGCGGTTGTTTCGGCGGCGGTCCGGCAGTTCGGCCGCGGAAGAGTTCGGTCGGCAGAGTTTCGGCGGCGACGATGCCCGAGTGCGAGGACGAGAGAACCAGTTTGCCTGCTCGACGGCCTTTTTCCTCGGCGTCCTGGCGCACGGTGGTGAGGTTTTCGCGGATGGCGTCGGAGATGCCGTCGAATCCGGTGACCGAGAGTTGGCTCGGCACATCGATTCCGGAGACCCGGGCGAAGTTGAGTGCACCGAGGGCAATGACGTCGGTGGTGCACAGCAGTGCGGTGGTTTCGCGGTTGGCCTGCAGTGCTTGGGCGGCGGCGGAGTGGCCGGAGCGAACGGTGTGGTCGAAGCGTTCGACGACGGTGAGGGTGTCGGGGTCGAGTCCGGCGTCGATCATGGCGGCCTGAACTCCGGCGATGCGTTCGCGTTGGACGTGGAAGTGGCTGTCGGCCAACCGCCCCGGGGGTACGACGCCATCGCGGCGGTCGCGTCCGAGACGCATGCACAGTACCGCGAGGTGTTCGTGGCCCAGCGAGATCAGATGTGCGGCAAGCATTTTCATCGCGCCGCGGTCGTCGATGGCGACGAGGGCGGCTTCGGGGATGTTGCGGGGCTGGTCGCACACGACGATCGGTAGGTGGCGCTCGCGCACGGCAGCGAGGTAGGGGTCGTCGTCGGCGACGGAGTAGACGACGAATCCGTCGACTCCGGCTTGTTGGACGACAGCGGCGGCTTGCACGTCGTCGCGTTCGGCTCCGGCGGGGATCAGCAGCAGGCCCTGTCCGGCGGCTTCGCAGGATTCGGCGAGTCCGGCGAGGAAGCTCATCGCGGCTGGGTCACGGAAGGAGTAACTGAGTGCTTCGGTGAGGAGCAGCCCGATGGCACCTGCTTTACGGGTGCGCAACGATCGGGCGACCGGGTCGGGACCGGCATAGCCGCGGCGTTTCGCGGCCTGGAGCACGCGTTCGCGAAGCTCCGGGGAGAGCTGATCGGGTCGGTTGTAGGCGTTCGAGACAGTGGTGCGAGAAACCTTGAGCTCGGCAGCGATCGACGCCAACGTCGCCTGACGTCGCGGTTCGCTTGACCTGGCCATAACCGGGACGTTAGTCCCACAACGCGGCGCAGAGAAACTCGAGGTCGCGTTCATCCGATTCGATCCGCCACCCCACTGCGCGCTAGAGTACAACGGTAACGGTTTCCATTAGCGTCAAGTTCCGCTCATCAGGAGTACATCGATGTCGTCCAACCATCGCGCGTCCCGGACCAAGCTCACGGCCGTACTGGGCCTGACCTGCGCCGCAGCGCTCACGCTCAGCGCGTGCAGCTCCACCGAATCCGCGAGCACCGAGTCCGCACCGGCCACCGCCGTCGACGGACCGATCACGATCGTTGCATCCACGAACGTGTGGGGAAGCGTCGCCGAGGCAGTCGCAGGCGACTTGGCGACAGTGACGTCGATCATCTCCGATCCCTCTGCCGACCCGCACTCCTACGAGGCCAGCCCGGCCGATGCTGCCGCCGTCGCCGAGGCTTCGCTGGTGGTCTACAACGGTGGCGGCTACGACGAGTTCATCGAGGACATCCTCGCCTCCGAGGGCCAGAACGTACCGTCCGTCGACGCTTTCACGCTGCTCGACGACAGCCACGATCACTCCTCCGACGAGCCCACCTCGGAAGCAGCAGCCGAACCGGCGAGCGAGGACGGCCATTCACACGGTGAGGTCAACGAGCACGTCTGGTACAACGCCGAGGTCGCCGCGCACACCGCCGAGGAGATCGCCGAGAAGCTCGGTCAGCTCGACCCCGACAACGCCGCGCAGTACACCGCCAACGCCGAGACCTTCCACGAGCAGGTCCACGCCATCACCGACGTGACCGCACAGATTGCCGCTGATTTCCCGAATGCACCGGTGGCACAGACCGAACCGATCGCGCACTACCTCATCGAGGAATCCGATCTCGACGATCGCACCCCCGAGGACTTCAAGGATTCCATCGAGGAAGGCAACGATCCTTCGCCCGCTTCCATCGCTGCGACGCGAGATCTGTTCACGTCGAACTCGGTTCGCGCGTTGATCTACAACATCCAGACCGAGGATGCGGTCACCCAGGACATCCGTTCCACCAGCGAGGCGGCCGGCATCCCCGTCGTCGAGGTCACCGAAACGCTGCCTGCCGGCATGACGTATCTCGAATGGCAGACCAAGGCTGCAACGGATCTGCAGGCCGCGCTCACCACCGCCTCCTGACCCGAACCGGCGTGATGGAAAGCTGTAGTACATGCCTGCTGTAGAACTGCGCGATGCCGGACTGGCGTTCGGCGAGCGCACGCTGTGGCAGAACCTGGACCTGACGGTCGAGAAGGGTGAGTTCGTCGCCGTTCTCGGCCCCAATGGCTCGGGTAAGACCTCCTTGCTCAAAGTGTTGCTCGGCCAGAATCACCTCACGTCCGGCACGGCCGCGATCGACGGCAATCCCGTCCGTCGCGGCCAGTCGGGCGTCGGTTACATCCCCCAGCAGCGCAACATCGACGACGATCTGCCGCTGCGCGGACGCGACCTCGTGGGCCTCGGCTGGGACGGCCATCGGTGGGGCATGGGCCTGCGCGGCATACGAAGGCGCAAGGAGACGGTGCAGCGAGCGATCGATCAGGTCGACGCCAACTCGTTCGCGGGTGCGCCGGTCGGCTCCATGTCCGGCGGTGAGCAGCAGCGACTGCGCATCGCCCAGGCACTCGTCGGCGATCCGTCGGTACTGCTGTGCGACGAGCCCCTGCTCAGCCTCGATCTCGCCAACCAATCCCTGGTCTCGAGCCTCATCGATCGCCGACGGCGGGAGCACGAGACCGCCGTGTTGTTCGTGACGCACGAGATCAACCCGATCCTCCCCCTCGTCGACCGCATCGTCTACATCGTCGACGGCCGGTTCCGCATCGGAACTCCCGAGGACGTCATGACCACCGAGGTCCTCTCGGAGCTCTACGGCACCGAGGTCGAGGTGCTGAAGGTCCGCGGCCGGCTCATCGTCGTCGGAACCGGCGATTCCATCGATGCGCTCGGCTCGGCCGGCGCACACCACCCACCCGTGCCGCACGACAGAGAAGACAAGGCATGAACGAGAAGGTTCTCGACGCATTCTCGAAGATGCTCGACTTCGACACCACCGCCAACCTGCTGACATACGACTTCGTCCAGCAGGCACTCATAGCCGCCGCCATTCTCGGGCTGCTCGCCGGTGCCCTCGGACCGTTGATCGTCAGCCGCCAGTGGGCGTTCGCCGTGCACGGATCCAGCGAACTCTCGCTCACCGGTGCGTCCGCAGCCCTGCTCGTCGGCATCACCGTGGGCCTCGGAGCCATCGTCGGATCCGTTGTCGCAGCGGTGATGTTCGCGCTGCTCGGTAGCAAGGCCCGCGACCGCGACTCGGTCATCGGCGTCATCATGTCCTTCGGCCTCGGACTGTCGGTGCTGTTCATCTGGCTCTACCCCGGCCGAACCGGAACCAGCTTCTCGCTGCTCATCGGCCAGATCGTCGGCGTCGGACAGAGCGGTATCCAGCTGCTGCTGGTCTGCGCGGTGCTGGTACTGATCGTGCTCACCGTCGTCTACCGGCCGCTGCTGTTCGCCAGCACCGACCCCGAGGTGGCGCTGGCCCGCGGCGTTCCCGTCCGCGCCCTCTCGGTCGTGTTCGCCGTACTCGTCGGCGTCGCTTGTGCACTGGGCGTCCAGATCGTCGGCGCACTGCTGGTGCTCTCGCTGCTCATCACCCCGGCCGCCGCTGCCGCGCGAGTGACGGCCAGCCCGCTCAAGGCGACGCTGCTGTCCATTCTGTTCGCCGAGGTCGCCGCCGTCGGCGGCATCCTGCTCTCCCTCGCCCCGGGCCTGCCGGTGTCGACGTTCGTCACCACAATCTCGTTCGTCATCTACCTCGTCTGCCGCGCGATCGGCGGAACCCGCAAGGCCAATTCCGGACGGCTCGTCGCCGCCTAGGATGTCGAGGGTGACGTCCATCGATCTCAACGCCGATCTCGGCGAAAGCTACGGTGCATGGACTCTCGGCGACGACGACGCGATGCTCGCCCTGGTGTCGAGCGCCAACGTCGCGTGCGGCTTCCATGCCGGTGATCCGACCACTCTGCTGCGTACGTGCCGCTCGGCCGCGGCAGCGGACGTACGCATCGGAGCGCAGGTGGGCTACCACGACCTCGCCGGGTTCGGCCGACGCTTTCTCGACGTCTCCCCCGCCGACCTCACCGCGGACGTGATCTATCAGATGGGCGCACTCGACGGCCTCGCCCAGGTCGCCGGATCGGCCATCGCCTACGTCAAACCACATGGGGCGCTGTACAACGCGATCGTGCACCATCACGGCCAGGCCAAGGCCGTGGTCGACGCAGTCCTCGCCTACGACCCCACGCTGCCGGTACTGGGGCTCCCCGATTCGATCTTCCTCGAAGAAGCCGAGCGAGCCGGATTGCGCACCGTCGCAGAGGCTTTTGCAGATCGCGCCTACACCCCACAGGGAACGTTGGTCTCGCGCTCGGAACTCGGCGCAGTACTGTCCGATCCCGACGCCGTAGCCCAGCGCGTGTTGACCATGATCACCGACGGCACCGTGCAGGCGGTGGACGGCTCGAGAATCGACGTTCGGGCCGAATCGATCTGCCTGCACGGCGACTCCCCTGACGCGGTCGCGATGGCCACTGCCGTCTCGGAGTTCCTCCGCGCCAACGACATCGACATCACCGCTTTCGTCTGATGCGCATTCTCTCTGCCGGCGAGGGTGCAGCACTCGTCGAATTCGACGGCCTGAACGAGGCGATGGCGTATTACCGTGCACTCACGCTGGACCCACCGGCCGGCGTCGTCGATCTGGTTCCCGCTGCTCGGACCGTGCTGGTGATGTTCGACGGGCCGAAGCAGCCGATACTGGACTGGATCGCGGCAGTGTCACCCGCCGTGACGACCGATGGAGATCACTCGGAGACCGTCACGATCCCGGTTGTCTACGACGGCGAGGATCTCGACGAGGTGGCCCGTCTGACCGACATGTCCACCACGGAGGTCGTTGCGGCACATGTCGATCAGACGTGGACCGTTGCGTTCGGCGGTTTCGCGCCCGGCTTCGGCTACCTCGTCGGCACCGACGCGCGGCTACACGTTCCGCGGCGCTCGTCGCCGCGCACCAGCGTCCCAGCCGGTTCGGTGGGCCTGGCAGGTGAGTTCTCGGGTATCTATCCGCGCTCCTCGCCGGGCGGTTGGCAGCTGATCGGACGCACCGACGCACCACTCTGGAACCTCGACCGCGACCCACCGGCGCTGCTCCGGCCCGGCACCACCGTCCGATTCGAGCAGGCATGAGAGCCCTCACCGTTCTGCAGACGGGACCGCTGTGCACCGTGCAGGATCGCGGTCGCCCGGGGCATGCGTCGATCGGGGTCGGTCGCTCGGGGGCGGCAGACCTGCTCTCGCACGATGCAGCGAACAGGCTGGTGGGCAACACTTCCGAGGCCGCAACACTGGAAGTGACGTTCGGTGGGCTTAAGGTCCGCGCCGAGTTCGACGCGATCGTGGCCGTCACCGGGGCGCACGTGGTCTGCCGCGTGGACGGTGCGGAGCAGGGTCTGTACTCGACCATCCTCCTCCGAGCCGGGCAGGAACTGGAGCTGTCCACGCCAACAAGCGGTCTACGTAGCTACCTGGCGGTGCGGGGCGGGATCGGCGTTCCTACCGTCCTCGGCAGTCGGTCGACGGACACGATGTCCGGTCTCGGCCCGGCTGTGGTCTCCCCCGGTACCGCCCTGCCCGTCGGGAACGACAAAGCCGAGTGGCCTGCAGCAGAGTTCGTTCCACCGCCCGCGTGGTCCGACACACTGCGCATCACCTTCGGTCCACGTGCAGACTGGTTCACCGCGCGCGCCCGATCGATTCTGCTCGAGCAGTCGTGGACCGTCACGCAGGATTCCGATCGCGTCGGAATCAGGCTGGACGGTGCCGAACCCTTGCGCCGCACGAGAGAGGACGAATTGGCCAGTGAGGGAATGGTTCTGGGTGCGCTTCAGGTTCCGCCGTCCGGGCAGCCGGTGCTGTTTCTCGCCGACCACCCCGTCACGGGCGGTTATCCGGTGATCGCGGTTGTCACTGCGGCAGACGTCTCCGCAGCCGCGCAGCTGACGCCGGGAACACAGATACACTTCCGCGCTATCGGTTGATCCCGGCTGCAGCGGGGCAGATCTCACGAATGCTGCGACGCAGTGCATCCGACATCCGAGCGGGCAGGCCGAGCGGGCGAACCATGGCGTCGGCCTGGTGGAACAGGTGAGTCCATCCGTCGATCAGTTCGATTCCTCGGTCCGCCGCATAGGACTCGACGGCATTGCGCGTGTCGGCATAGACGAAGTCGTACACCGTCGCCGTTGGCCCGAGTTCACCTGCACCCCAGACGAGTTGATCCTCCGAGCCGTCGCGGCCGATCGGCGTCGCGTTGATCACCAGGTCGTAGCACTCCAGATCCACTGCTCGATCCGACCAGTCGACGACCGATGCGGAACCGTCGTACCCGTCGAGTTCGCCCACGAGACCTTCCGCCGCACGACTGTCGACATCCGAGACCACCAGCCTCTCGATGTGGCCCTGTAGCGCGAACGCGGCCGCATGCGCGGCGCCACCTGCTCCGAGCAGGAGCGCCGAGCCGAAGGTACGTCCCGAGGTCGCCGCTCGCACCGCCGCGATATCGGTGTTCATGGCGAACAGCGCACCCGATCGCAGGAACAACAGATTCGCCACCCCCGACACCACCACATCGGGATCCGCCTCGTCGGCAACCGTTGCAGCCCAATGCTTCCAGGGCATGGTCACGTTCGCAGCATCGGTACGGCCGCCCCGCAGGGCATCCTCGACATCGGGTAGGTCGGCAACGTCGGCGACCTCCCAGGCGTCGTAGCGGGAGGGCACGTCGGCGATCTCGAACGCACGCGTCCACAGCGCGGGTGACATCGCGGTGGACGCGTGCGAGCCGACCAGGGTCAGTGAGCTCATACCGACTTCGAGACGCGCTCTGCAACAACGGCTTCTGCTGGAGGGGCGGCCTGATCGGAGATGGAGGTGACATCCGAGGAGCCCATGTTCTTCATCAGTGCTGCGACCACGGCCGAGATTATGCAGCCCAGGGCCAGGTATGCCGCGACGTAGTGCCAGGAGCCGTCGTTCCAGCTGACCAGAGCGGCTGCGATGAAGGGGGTGAAGCCACCGGCGATCGCGCTGGCGACCTGATAGCCCACACCTGCTCCGCTGTAGCGCAGTTCGGGGCCGAACATTTCGGTGAACAGCGGCTGCTGCACCGAGACCACCATGTCGTGCGAGACGTTGACCAGGATGACGGCGAGGATCACGATGGCGACGACCGAGGCTGCCTGCAGGGACAGGAAGAACGGCACGGCCGCCAGTGCGCCGACGACTGCACCGGTGACGAAGATCGGCTTGCGGCCGAAGCGGTCGGCAATGGCCGCGTAGGCCGGGATGCTCAGGATGCCGATGGCACCGACCAGCAGCGCGACGTTGAGCATGAACTGACGCTCGTAGCCGAGTTCGTTGACGGTGTAGCTCAGGGCGAACGTGGTGACGATGTACATGGTGAACAGCTCGGCCATACGCAGCGCGATGATCTTGAGGAAGGAACCGGGGTGCTCGGTGATCGCCTGGATGACCGGCAGCTTCTTCTTCTCGCCGCTCTCCTCGACTGCCTGCTCGAACACGGGCGATTCTTCGACACCGGATCGGATCCACAGGCCGAACAGTACGAGCACGGCGCTGGCCAGGAACGGTACGCGCCAGCCCCAGCTGGTGAATGCGTCGTCGCTGAGCAGGTTGCTCATGATGGTGACCGCGCCGGTCGCGAGGATGAGACCGACGGAGTAGCCGACCTGCACGCCGCTGCTGTAGAACGCCTTCTTCTTCGCCGGCGCACTTTCGACGGCCATCAGCGATGCGCCACCCCACTCGCCACCGACCGCGAAGCCCTGGATCGCACGCAGCAGCACGAGCAGTAGCGGCGCGAACCAACCGATCGACTCGAAGTTGGGAACCAGGCCGATCAACGCGGTTGCGACGCCCATCAGCAGCATCGTCCAGATCAGCATGCGCTTGCGCCCGAGGCGGTCACCGAAGTGGCCGAAGAAGATCCCGCCGAGAGGACGGAAGAGGAAGCCGACGCCGAAGGTGGCGAACGCGGCCATCACGCCGACCGCGGGCGAGACGCTCGGAAAGAACTGGGAGTTGAACACCAGCGCGGCGATGATGCCGTACAGCAGGAAGTCGTACCACTCGACCACGGCACCGACGAAGCTGCCGATGGCAGCCTTCCGTGCTCTGGATCCGTCCGCGACTGCGACGTCAACGTTCACTTGTCGGCCCTTCGATTTTGTGCGTATAGCGCACAGTTGTTTGTTATTCGCACAACTGTAACCAGATGCGCCATCTGTGGTCAAGACCACAAGCACCGAGCGATGTGATGCGGCGCGAACAGAGCAATGAGGCAGACTCGAACCATGACGGCCGAGATCGCTCCCGACGACCAACGCCCCGCCTGGTTCGTGCAGTCACTCGAACGCGGCCTGAGCGTGCTGCAGTGCTTCGACGACGCGCACCCGGCCCGAACCCTCAGCGAGGTCGCCGAGGCCGTCGGAGTCACCCGAGCGACCGCCCGTCGACTGTTGCTGACGCTGGCAGAACTGGGATTCGTCCGCCAGGACGGCCGTCAGTTCACCCTCACCCCGCGGGTGATGAATCTGGGTTTCTCGTTCCTGTCCGGCATGGACCTACCCCGTCTGGCCGAACCCCACATCGAGGCGCTCGCACGACAATTGGGCGAAACGACCTCGGTGGCCATCCTCGACGGATTCGACATCGTCTATGTCGCGCGTGTTCCGTCCTCGCGCATGTTGCGGGTCGTCATCACGCTGGGCACTCGATTCCCCGCGCACGCGACGTCATCGGGTCGAGTGCTGCTCGCGGCCCTCTCCGAGAGCGACCTCGAACGCTATTTCACCGACGCCCCCATCGAAGCCCTGACCCCGCGCACGCTCGTGGATCGAGATGCACTGCGCGCCGAGATCACTCGGGTGCGCAACGCCGGCTGGTCCGAGGTGGTCGACGAACTGGACGTCGGAATGCGTGCTGCCGCAGTGCCGTTGCGTAACAGCAACGGCACCGTCGTGGCAGCACTGAACACATCACTGCACGCAAAGAACTACAGCGCCACCGACATGGTCGATATCGTCGTTCCCGCGATGCACGAGACCGCAGGCCGCATCAGAACGTAGAACTACCCGCGACGCTGCCGCGCGATGTCCGCCAATACGACGCCCGCCGCGACGGATGCGTTGAGCGATTCCACCGGGCCGGCCATCGGGATCGACAGGATGTGGTCGCAGGTCTCGCTGACCAGACGCGAGAGGCCCTTGCCCTCGGACCCGACGACGATGACCACCGGGCCCTTGCCGTCGAAGGTGTCGAGTTCGGTGTCGCCGCCTGCGTCGAGGCCGACAACGGTGACGCCCTTGGACTGCCAATCCTTCAGTGTGCGAGTCAGATTCACTGCGCGTGCGATGGGCAGGCGAGCTGCCGCGCCGGCACTGGTTCGCCATGCCACCGCAGACACGCTCGCGCTGCGTCGCTGCGGGATCACGACGCCGTGGCCGCCGAACGCAGCCACCGATCGCACGACGGCACCGAGGTTGCGCGGGTCGGTGATGTTGTCGAGCGCGACGAGCAGTGCGGGTTCCTGGTGCGTGCGCGCGTTCGAGATCAGATCGTCGGGGTGCGCGTAGCGGTACGGCGGCACCTGCAGGGCCAGGCCCTGGTGCAATCCGTTGGCGCTGAGTTTGTCCAGATCGGAGCGGGGAACTTCGAGGATGGAGATCCGCGCATCGCCTGCACGCTGCACGGCTTCCTTGAGCCGATCGTCGCTGTCGGTTCCGACGGCGACCCACAGTGCAGTGGCGGGCACGCCTGCACGCAGGCACTCGACGACCGGGTTGCGACCGAGCACCACCTCGGGACCGTCTTCGACCTTGCGTCCGGCCGGTCGTCCACCCGCGCGGCCACCGGTGTTACCGCCACGGTTCTGGGCAGACTTCTCGGCGAGCTTGGCCCGACGCGCGGCGGGGTGCTTGGTGCGCTCGGAGGCGGGAGGCGTCGCGCCGCGGCCTTCGAGACCCTTCCGACGCTTGCCGCCCGATCCGGCGACCTGCCCCTTCTTGGTGCCGTCCTTGCGGATCGCGCCGCGCCTACTCGAATTGCCTGCCATCACAAACCTGCTTCGTCGGTCTTGCTCGTACCCAGCGACCATTCGGGCCCGTTGGGTGTATCTGTCACGTCTACTCCGGCCTCGGCCAGTCTCGTCCGTATCTCGTCTGCGGCGGCCCAGTCCTTGGTCGCCTTCGCCGTTGCTCGACGCTCCAGCTCGGCCTCGACGAGGACGCCGAGGGCACCGAGAGCTGCTGCGTCGGAACCGCTGTCGCTGGCCCAGTGCGGATCGAGTGGGTCGACACCGAGGATGTCGAGCATCGCCCGGACACTGCCTGCGTGCTCCACCGCTGCCGGTAGGTCACCGGATTCGAGTGCAGTGTTGCCGAGAGTGACGGTCGCGTGAATCTCGGCCAACGCCTTGGGAACCGAGAGGTCGTCGTCGAGGGCTTCGGCAAATCCGGCGGTCCACTTACCCAGCGGCACTTCGCCGGCACGTTCGACGGCTCGTCGAACGAACCCTTCGATACCCCGGTAGGTCACGGCCGCGGTGTCGAGCGCAGTGTCGGAGTACTCCAGCATCGAACGATAGTGCGCGCCACCGAGATAGAACCGAAGTTCTTGCGGCCGAACCTTTTTCAACACATTGGGTACCGAGAGCACGTTGCCGAGAGACTTCGACATCTTCTCGCCGCCCATCGTCACCCAGCCGTTGTGCAGCCAGTACCGCGAGAAGCCGTCACCGGCCGCCATGGACTGGGCCCGCTCGTTCTCGTGGTGCGGGAACACCAGATCCATTCCGCCGCAGTGGATGTCGAAATCCGGCCCGAGGTAGTTCTCCGCCATCGCGGAGCATTCGAGGTGCCAGCCGGGCCGTCCGGGGCCCCACGGCGTCGGCCACGACGGCTCACCCGGTTTCGCGCCCTTCCACAGCGTGAAATCGCGAGGGTCGCGTTTGCCCTCGGCGACGCTCTCGCCCTGGTGCACGTCGTCGAGCTTGTGACCGGACAGCGCGCCGTAGCTCGGGAAGCTCTGCACGTCGAAGTAGACGTCACCGCACTCGTCGGCGTAGGCATGGCCGCGTTCGATCAGTCGCTCGATCATCTGGACCATCTGGGTGATGTGGCCGGTGGCGCGTGGCTCGGCCGACGGCGGAAGTACGCCGAGTCGGTCGTACGCCCAGGTGAAGGACCGCTCGTACGTCGCAGCCCATTCCCACCACGGCCGGCCGGCGTCGCGCGCCTTGTTCAGGATTTTGTCATCGATGTCGGTGACGTTGCGAACGAAGGCGACGTCGTAGTCGTGCGCCAACAGCCAGCGGCGCAGTACGTCGAACGCGACGCCACTGCGCACGTGACCGATATGAGGTTCACCCTGCACCGTCGCCCCACACAGGTACACCGATGCATGGCCAGGGACCAAGGGGGTGAATTCCCGCAGGGCCCTCGTCTCGGTGTCGTGTAGGTGAAGGGTCACGACCAGCAATGCTACCGGTGGTTTTACCTCGTCATGACAAGTGCGGTCGCGATGGCCGCGATTCCTTCGCCCCGACCGGTCAGCCCGAGCCCGTCGGTGGTGGTCGCAGACACCGATACCGGCGCTCCGAGTACCCGCGAGAGGACTTCCTGGGCCTCGGCGCGGCGCGGTCCGATCTTGGGCCTGTTGCCGATGATCTGCACCGCAGCGTTGCCGATCGCGAATCCATCGGCGTCGAGCAGGCGTTTGACCTCGGTCAACATGGCAGCTCCACTGACCCCGTCCCATTCCGGACGCCCCGTCCCGAACACCGATCCGAGATCGCCCAGTCCGGCCGCGGACAGCAACGCGTCGCACAGGGCGTGGGAGGCGACATCGCCGTCGGAATGCCCGTCGAGTCCGTCCGCGTCGTCGAACAGCAATCCGGCCAGCCAGCAGGGCCGGCCGGGGGCGATGGGGTGCACATCGGTACCGATGCCGACTCTCATGAATCGCCTCTCGTCAGTGCCTCGGCCAGCAGCAGGTCGAGGGGGGTGGTGATCTTGAACGCGAGGGCGTCACCGACGATGGTGTGCACGGTCTCGCCGATGCGCTCGACCAGGCCCGCGTCGTCGGTGGAGATGTCGGTGGTCGCGTCGTACGCGCGGCGCAGGACGTCGGCGTCGAACCCCTGCGGGGTCTGTACCGAGCGCAGGCTCGCGCGGTCCGGGGTACCCACCACTGCGCCCATGATGTCGACTTCCTTGATGGTGTCGACGACCGGGAGAACCGGGATGACGGCGGAGCGGCCGGCGCGCACCTCGGCCACCACGCGGGCGATCAGCGTCGGTGGGGTGAGGGCGCGGGCGGCATCGTGGACGAGAACGACGGCTGCGTCGCCGACGGCGGCGAGACCGGCGCGCACCGAATCGGTGCGTTCGAGGCCTCCGGCCACGACCGCGACGTCGTCGCCGACATGACGGCGGGCCGCGTCGAGCAGCTCGGTCGGCACGATGACGACGATGCGGTCGACGGCACCCGAGGCCCGGAGGCCGTCGACGGACCGCGTCAGGAGAGAGTCCGTACCCAGACAGACGAATGCCTTCGGCTCGTCGTGTCCGAGCCGAAGGCCTTTGCCTGCAGCGGGTACCAGGGCGACCACGTCGCCGGAAGTACCGTTCACTCTAAGAAGCTGTAGCGAGAACTTCGTCGAGCATGGTGTCGGCCTTGGCCTGGTCGGTTCCTTCGGCCAGTGCCAACTCGCCGACCAGAATCTGCCGTGCCTTGGCGAGCATGCGCTTCTCGCCTGCCGACAGTCCGCGGTCCTGCTCGCGTCGCCAGAGATCACGGACGACTTCGGCAACCTTGTTCACATCACCGGAAGCGAGCTTCTCCAGGTTGGCCTTGTACCGACGCGACCAGTTGGTGGGCTCTTCGGTGTGCGGCGCGCGGAGCACCTGAAAGACTTTGTCGAGACCTTCTTGCCCGACGACGTCGCGAACGCCTACGTACTCTGCGTTGTCCGCGGGAACTCGAACGGTGAGGTCGCCTTGCGCGACCTTGAGAACCAGATACTCTCTCGGTTCACCCTTGATGGTGCGTGTCTCTATCGCTTCGATCAGCGCCGCTCCGTGATGGGGGTAAACGACGGTGTCTCCGACCTTGAAAATCATGTGACAAGTGCCCCTTTCGATTTATCCAGAATACCACGGCCCATATCAACGGTGCAGGTCAGGGGCATAGCGGTGCCGAATCAGGGGTTGACACAGAGGATTCGACATGTATTCGACGCCACATTTTCGGACGGTTCGTTCCACTGTCTCCACTCCCGACATGCACCCTCACCTGGCGTCATCGGGCCGTCGGCAGACCCCACGAGCGGCCGGTGGACCAGAACTACTACTCTGCCTAGTGGACGAGAAGGACCGAGCCGGCCCGGCACCACATGGAGGACGACCGAAGTGACTGCAATCGACGCTGCGACACCGCTTGGCCGCCATCGCAGGACGGCCGCCGCCCTCGCTCTTCTCGCCGGTGGCGCGCTCGCCCTCACCGCGTGCGGCGCAGGTCAGATCTCCCAGACGGCCACTCAGGTCGCCGCGGTCAACGGTAACTCCGCCGACGTCGGAGACATCCAGCTCCGCAACGTGCACGTGGTGTACCCCACCTCCGAGGAATACAGCATCGAGCCCGGCGGCACCGTCGAGCTCGGCTTCACGGCCATCAACGCCAACACGAGTGTGGCCGACGAGCTGACCGGCATCTCCTCCCCCGAGGCACAGGTCACCATCGTCGACGAGGCGGAAGCGGGCAGCAACGAGATCGCTCCGCAGACCGCGCTCGGCGCAGGTTCACCCGCCGACGTTCAGCTCGACGATCCACTGCTGCCGATCCAGCTGATCAAGGTCGAGATGGCCGACATCTCCGAGAACGTTCGACCGGGCCTGACGCTGCCGGTCACGTTCGAGTTCGCGAACGCGGGCGAGGTCGTCGTCAACGTTCCCGTCGATGCCGGTATCGAGCTCGAGCGCGACCCGTCCGCGGTCACCGAGCACAGCGAAGGCGAATAGCCGCCGCTCCGACCCTGTCGGTGCCGATCGTTAGGCTGCCGACGTGGTCAAACTGAAGTCGAGCTACCGCTGCTCTGCGTGCCGTCACTCGGTCTCGAAGTGGGTCGGTCGCTGTCCCGAATGCGGTGACTGGGGCTCGATGGAAGAGGTCCAGGCCACTGCGGCTCCGCTCGCGACGCGGGCAGGCGCATCGTCCCTTCGCTCGGGCGGCGGAGCCATGATTCCCAGCACGCCCGCTGCGGCTCTGACGACCATCAGCAGTGCCACCTCGCAGGCCAACACCACCGGGATCGACGAGTTCGACCGCGTGCTCGGTGGCGGCCTCGTTCCCGGTTCGGTCGTCCTACTTGCGGGCGAACCCGGAGTCGGCAAATCGACGCTGCTGCTCGAGGTGGTGCACCGATGGGCCCGCTCGGCACCGGATCGACGCGCGCTCTATGTCACGGGCGAGGAGTCGGCGGGGCAGGTGCGGTTGCGTGCCGATCGCACCGGCGCGGTACACGAACGCGTCTTCCTCGCCGCCGAATCCGATCTCGCCACCGTCTTCGGCCACGTGGAGCAGGTCAAGCCCAGCCTGCTGATCGTCGATTCGGTTCAGACGATGCTCGCCGCGGACGTCGACGGCGTCATCGGCGGCGTCACCCAGGTTCGCGCCATCACCAGCGCGTTGACCACGCTGGCCAAGACCACCGGCGTCGCGGTACTGCTCGTCGGGCACGTCACCAAGGAAGGCGCGGTGGCCGGTCCGCGATCTCTCGAGCATCTCGTCGACGTGGTGCTCAACTTCGAGGGCGACAAGCACTCCACCCTGCGGATGATCCGGGGCGTCAAGAACCGGTTCGGGGCCTCCGACGAGGTGGGTTGCTTCGAGCTCCGCGAGACCGGCATCGTCGGCATCAGTGATCCGTCCGGTTTGTTCCTGCATCATCGGAACGACGCCGTACCCGGCACTGCCGTCACCGTCACGATGGACGGCAAACGGCCGCTGTTGGCCGAGCTACAAGCGCTGATCGTCGACACCACGATGCCGTCGCCCCGGCGCGCGGTCAGCGGGCTCGATCACGCCCGCGTGGCGATGATCCTGGCCGTACTGGAACGTCGCTGCGGCGTCAAAGTGTCCAAGGCGGAGGTCTACGCGGCGACGGTCGGTGGGATGCGCACCAGCGAACCGTCCGCCGATCTCGCGCTCGCCGCGGCCGTGGCCTCGGCGGTTCGCGATCAACCACTTCCCGCGGGCATGGTGATTCTGGGCGAAGTCGGCCTGGCCGGAGAGGTGCGCCGCGTCGCCGGGCTGGGTCGCCGTCTCGCCGAGGCCGCCCGATTGGGGTTCAACTACGCCATCGTCCCCGAGGACGCCGGTCCCATACCCGACGGCATCAAGGTCAAGACCGTCACCAATGTCGGCGAGGCGTTGACCTACACGCGTATGCGGCCCGTATGACACCGGGCGGTATCCTTCGTCCGACCGCCCGCGTGTAGCAGCGCAGTATCCTTTGTCTGGCTGCCTGCACGTGGCAGCGCAGTACTCTTTGTTCGCACGCACAGAATCCGCAGCCCGAGCCGTAGCCGCTGCCAAGACACGAGGGGGTTGGCCGATGGAGGGCACCACGCCGTCCCCAGCGTTGCGCGAGACCATCGCCCGGCTCGCACCGGGAACCGCACTGCGAGACGGTCTCGAGCGAATTCTGCGCGGCCGCACCGGCGGGTTGATCGTCCTCGGCTACGACGACGAGGTCGAGGCGATCTGCGACGGAGGGTTCGAGCTCGATGTCGAGTTCGCCCCAACCCGGCTGCGCGAATTGTCGAAAATGGATGGCGCAGTGGTGCTTTCGACCGACGGCAAGCGCATCGTCCGATCCAACGTCCAGCTGGTCCCCGACCACAAGATTCCCACCGTCGAATCCGGTACCCGGCACCGCGCCGCCGAGCGAACCGCCATGCAGACCGGCTATCCCGTCGTCTCGGTGAGCCAGTCGATGAGCATCGTCAGTGTCTACATCGGTGGCATCAGGCACGTCGTGGAAGGCTCGGCCACCATCCTCTCGCGCGCCAATCAGGCCGTCGCGACTCTCGAACGCTACAAGGCCCGGCTCGACGACAACACCCGTCAACTCTCGGTGGTGGAGATCGAGGACTTCGTGACACTGCGCGACGCCCTGACCGTCGCGCAGCGTCTCGAGATGGTGCGGCGAGTGTCGGTCGAGATCGAGCAGAACGTCCTCGAACTCGGCACGGACGGCCGCCAGCTCGCTCTTCAGCTCGAAGAGTTGTTGGGCGACAACGACGTCGATCGCCAACTGATCGTCCGTGACTACCTGGCCGGCAACGAACCGTCGAGCACCACCGGAGTGGAGAAAGCGCTCGCCGCACTGGACAAGCTGACCGACGTCGATCTGCTGGATCTGACGACGCTGGCCCGCGCTTTCGGATATCCCGCGACCATAGAGGCCCTCGACACCCCGATGAGTCCCCGCGGGTACCGGGTGCTCACCCGAGTTCCGCGGTTGCAGTTCAGCCAGATTCACCGGCTGGTCGGCGCGTTCGGCACCCTGCAGGGATTGCTCGCGGCCACCGCAGCCGACCTGCAGTCCGTCGACGGTATCGGTGGACTCTGGGCTCGTCACATCCGCGAAGGTCTGTCCAGACTGGCCGAGGCATCGATCTCGGGACCCTACGACTAGGACGCCTTCTTGGTTCCGGGGGGGAAGCCTGCGTCGATCACGGCCTTCACGTACGGTCGTGCGCTGGTGATCAACTGATCGGCGTCCTCGACGTCTCGCCATACGGCCGACGCCATCACGTCGGTCCGATCCTCGATGTGCCGATCGAGAGCGAGTCCGTCCTCGGTCAACGTCTCGCCGTCCGCCGAGGTGGTGAGCAATCCGCGAGTGGCGAGTCGTTCTGCAGCAGAGCCCCATTCGCTTTCGGACCACTGCCGGGTCAGCTGCGTGATGCGTTTGCCGAGTGCTCGACGGCCGGGCTGCGGGGTCGTGCGGTCGGCCTCGTGGAAGACGGCGGCTTCCGTCGGGTCGAGTTCTGCGTCGATCAAGGCGGCGAGGTGACCGTCGCCGCGCCACTCGCGTAGGACGGTGATCGAGTGCCAGAGCGCGAGATGCGGCACGTCGGGGTGCTCGGCCGAATGCCACGCTGCGGCGAGTGGCCGACCGGCGAACGAGGCTGCGTCGCCGATGACGCGCAGACGATCTGCGAGCGTGGCCAGGCCGGGGTCGGCGGCAAGTGAACCCAGCGCGGTGCCGAGGACGGAATCGAGCAGTGTCCACCGGCGATCCGACACCGAGTCCAAACCGACGGCAACAGCGGCAGGCCAGGCGCGTTCGATGAGCACCGGGTTGAAGTTGTAGAACGCCGCTGCGACGACACTCGGCGCGCACGGACCCATCGGGGCAGCTCGAGCGCCGACGTACCAGGCATGACCGTCGAGGCCGGTGTCCTCGTATGCCGCACCCAGTTCAGGGTTGAAGTACGCGGTGACATGGAAGGGCTCGAATGTCTTGTAGGCGGAGCGGGCGAGTGCGGTCGAGGTGGTCATGAGATTCGACCGTACTCAGCCGGTGATGTTGAACGGCTCCGGCACGCTCTTGAGCTCGCCGAGCTGAGCGATCGCCTGGTAAGCACCGACGCCGACCGGGATTCGCTCTTCGCCGCAGCCGGGTACCGAGTTCGTGCCGGACCACTTGACGGTGAAGCCGGCCTGCTCGCCGGGCTTGAAGGTACGCAAATCCGACGCGGCGTTGGGGAAGCAATCGACGTTGGACCAGATGCGCTGATTGTCGAGGGTGTAGACGAGCGCCTGCTGCAATCCGGCACCGACGTCACGCTGGCATTCGGTGGAGCCGATGTTGGTGATGACCACGGTGAACACGGGCTCTTCACCCAGACGGTACGTGGCCTTCTCCGGCGTCACCTTGATTGCGAGCGATTGATCCGGGCACTGGTTGGAGATCACCGGGGCCGGAGCGCCGCTGGTGGTCGCGGCCGCGCCGCCACCGGCAGCGGAGTCGGTCGCCCCACCGGAGCCACCGGAGCCGCCGGATCCGCCCGCACTGTCGCCGGAGCCGCCCGAACCGCCGGAATCGGCGTCGGTGGCAGACAAGCTGGGTGACGGCAGGGCCGAAGTTGTTGCCGGAGCCGCAACGACGCCTGCGGGAGCAGCCTCGGTGTCGTCGGAACCGCCACTGAGCGAGGCGATGAACCACACGATCAATCCGAGGACGACAACGGCCGCACCGATGGCGAGAGCGCGGCGTCGCCAGTAGATTTCGGGAGGCAAAGGCCCGGTCGGTTCCAACACGAATCAACCGTATGCGGCCGAAGCCACGCTATCCCTGAGCCCGCGCGGCGTGTCGCGTAGGCGACCTCACTGAGGTTGGGGTTCGAGTCGGTTCAGGCGGGCATTTCGCCGATGTCGCCGATGACCTCACGCAACTGCGCATGACCCTTCGATAGCTGGTAGGTGAGGCCGACGATCGCGAGTTCCCCGGCTTCGACCTTCTCGGCGACGATCCGCGAGCGCTGCATCAGCAGATTGCCGGTCTCCTCGACGTGGCGTGCCTCGAACTCGTCGACGCCCTGGTAGCCGTCGCGGCGGGCCGAGAGCACCGACGGGGTGACGCGTTCGACGACGTCGCGGATGTAGCCACCGGGCACGTCACCACTCTCGAGGGCGTCGACGGTCGCCTTGACTGCACCGCAGTGATCGTGGCCGAGCACCACGATCAGCGGCGCGTTCAGCACGGCAACGCCGTACTCGATGGAGCCGAGCACCGCGGAGTCCACCACGTGACCGGCAGTGCGCACGACGAACATGTCGCCGAGGCCCTGGTCGAAGATGATCTCGGCAGCAACACGCGAGTCGGCGCAGCCGAAGAGGATGGCACTGGGATGCTGAGCACTCTCGAGGCGGGCACGATCCTCGATGCCCTGCGACGGGTGCAGGACCTCTCCGGAGACAAACCGTTGGTTGCCTTCCTTGAGGGACTTCCAGGCAGCGATCGGATTCGAAGCAGGCATGAGTCTCATTGTGCACGTGGATCGAGTTACCGGCGAGTCGGGTTGACTACTGTTGGGACCGATCACAGACACGAGGAGAAGGGCGACCAGTTGCCGATCGATGCCGACGCTCTGCTCGGGTGGTTCGACACCGACGGACGCGATCTGCCGTGGCGACGACCCGGCGTCAGCGCTTGGCAGATCCTGATGAGCGAGATCATGCTGCAGCAGACGCCGGTGGTGCGGGTCGCGCCCATCTGGGAGGAGTGGGTGCAGCGTTGGCCGGTGCCGTCTGCGATGGCCGCGTCCTCTCAGGCCGAGGTGCTCCGTGCGTGGGGCAAGTTGGGCTATCCGCGTCGAGCACTGCGGTTGCACGAGTGCTCCCGCGTGCTCGCCGAGGAGTATGGCGACGAGGTGCCCGGAGACGTCGAAACACTGTTGGGCCTGCCGGGCATCGGGGCCTACACCGCGCGCGCAGTGGCGTGTTTCGCCTACGGCCAGCGAGTTCCTGTGGTCGACACCAATGTTCGACGCGTCGTCGCTCGTGCGTTGCACGGCAACGCCGAGCCTGGAAATCCATCCACGACAAGGGATCTCGCCGACGTCGATCAGCTGCTCCCGGAGAGCGTCCCGCGGGCCGCCCGCTACTCGGCGGCGTTGATGGAACTGGGTGCGCTGATCTGCACGGCCAAGAATCCGGCATGCCTGCTGTGCCCGCTCCCGGAGTGCGCCTGGATCGAGGCAGGTAGGCCCGCGCACACCGGCCCGGCCAAGAAGGTCCAGAAGTTCGCAGGCACGGATCGTCAGGTTCGAGGCAAGCTCATGTCGGTGCTACGCGAGAGCACCGGCCCCGTCGAGCGGGCACAACTCGACATCGTCTGGCCCACCGACCCGACTCAACGCGACCGAGCTCTCGATTCACTGCTGACCGACGGCTTGATCGAACAGACGGAGTCGGGATTGTTCGCCCTCGCAGGTGAGGGTTCGGACGGCTGAATCTTCGCTACCGAGCGAGAAATTCGACGAGAGTCGCGTTGACGGCGTCGGGGCGTTCGAGGTAGCCGAAATGACCGGTATCGGCGATTTCGACGTATCGAGCACCAGGTATCGCGTCGGCGACGTCTCGGCACTGCTGCACGGGAATCATGCGGTCGTCGGCGAATCCGATCACCAGAGATTTCGCCCTGATTGCCCGGTATGCAGCCAATCGGTCTGTCCCCGCTCGCATTTCGAGCCCGATCTGCGCTCGCATGCCCGCCGTCTTCTTGCCGCCCGAGTATTCGAGGATCGCCAGCCAGTCACCGATCGCGCTGTCGTCGGCCAGCGTCTTGGGCGAGAAGTTCTGCATTGCAGTCATCGCAGCCCGGTACGACGCGGGTAGTTCGACCCCGGCGTCGTGAAGGTCCTTCTCGCCCTTCGACATCTGCGCACGAAAGGTGGTGGTCTTGCCGAACGTGGCCATCATCACTGCATGCGACACCAGATCCGGCCTGGCCAAGGCCAATTCCTGGGTAACGCGGGCACCCATGGAGGTGCCGACGACGCGTGCTGCGCCGCCACCGAGGTGCTCGACGAGGGCAGCGGTGTCGGCGACCAGGTCGTCGAGTGTCATCCCGCTCGCACACTCGGAAGACGGTGCGATTCCGCGATTGTCGAACGTGACGACCCGGTACCCCTGCTTCACCAGGACCGGGACCTGATGGGTTCGCCAGACTCGTCCTGGGCTACCGGTGCCCATCACCAACACCACGAGCGGCCCGTCTCCGGTGACGTCGTAGTTGAGGTCGATTCCGTTGAGCTTCGCGAGCGGCATTCGGATCATCTTAGTGCGCGCAGGAACTCCTCGACCGCCGTGCGATACCGCTGGGGAGCCTCGTCGTGAATCAGGTGGGCCGCCTTCTCGATCCGAATGTGAGTCGATCCGGGCTTGTCCGAGTGCATCTGCTGCATCTGACCGGCCGTGGTGATGGTGTGCTCACCTTCGATCAGCAACACCGGAGCGGTGACGGCCTCCCACTCGTCCCAGAAATGCCGCGTCCCCCATTCCTGCGAGATCGACTCGAAGAAGTCCACCTCGCCGTGCAATCGCCAGCCGTCTTCGCTGCGAACGAAAGAGTCCAGAAAATATTGTCCCGCAACATCTCCGAAGAATTCGAGTACTGCGTCGGCGTCGGGAAAGGGCTGGGGCCAGGCCCGCATCATGGTGGCCCAGTCGTCTGCGGTGCGGCCCCGAAAGTCCGGGGCAATGTCCTCGACCACGAGTCCAGTTACGAGGTCGGGTCGCTGCGCGGCTGCACACCACCCGTGCAGCGCGCCCATCGAATGACCGATCAGCACGCTGGGACCCAGCCGGTCGAGATGCTCGAGCAGGTCGGCCACGAAGTACTCGGTGGTGGGCTCCGGCGGCGGAGGGCGACGATGCCCCGGTGCGTCGTAGGTGTGCACGTGCCCGAATTCTCGAAGCCACGGGACCTGCCTGCGCCAGGTAGCAGCACTGCCCATCAGCCCGTGCAGCAGCAGAATCGAACGGCCGGATCCACCCTCGTCGTAGAGCATCACCGCCGAGCATAACGGCGGAGTAATCTCGCGAGCATGGCCATTGTGAAGATCAATGCGATCGACGTACCCGAGGGCGCCGGACCCGAACTCGAGAAGCGCTTCGCCGCGCGCGCCGGGTCGGTCGACGGCTCCCCCGGCTTCCTCGGGTTCCAACTGCTGCGGCCGGTCAAGGGCGAAACGCGCTACTTCGTCGTCACCCAGTGGGAGGACGAGGAGTCGTTCCAGGCATGGTCGGCGGGACCGTCGCGGGAGGCTCATGCCGGTGCCCGTTCCCCGAAGCCGGTGTCGTCCGGAGCGTCGCTGCTCGAATTCGAGGTCGTATTGGACGTGCCTGCTTCTTCGTGAAGCCGCTCAGATGTGTTGGCGCGCGAGCCTCCACTCGAGTTTCGTCGGCATCTCCGAATCCAGTTTTCTCACGGCATCGGCCAGGAATTCAGCGGGCATCGGTCTTCCCAGGAAGTAGCCCTGGGCACCGTCGCAGCCGAGTTCGCGAAGCGCATCCAGCGTGCCCGCGTCCTCGACCCCCTCTGCCATGACCCGCACCCCGAGGCTTCGAGCCAGGTCGATGGTCGAGCGCACGATCGACGCGTCGGTGTCGTCGGTGTTCATCTTCGACACGAACGAGCGGTCGATCTTGAGAGTCTGCACCGGCAGACTCTGCAGATAGGCCAGCGAGCTGTAGCCGGTGCCGTAGTCGTCGATCGCGATGGTGACGCCGAGGCCACGCAGAGACGTCAACGCATTCACCGAACGCACCGGATCGGTCATCGCAGTCGTCTCGGTGACCTCGAATTCCAAGGCATGAGCGGGAACCGCGTATTTCGCCAGCGCTGCTGCGACCTGCTCGGTGAGTGTCTCGTCGAGTAGGTTTCTCACCGAAAGATTCACCGACACAGACAGATCGACACCGCGTCGACGCAATTCGCTGCACTGTGCCAAGGCCTCGTCCAGCACGAGCGCGGTGATGGCGGGCAACATGCCGGTGCGCTCGGCGTCGGGCAGAAACATCGAGGGTCCGATCAGGCCCTCACGCGGGTGCTGCCACCGCAGCAACGCCTCGACGCGGTCCACGCTGCCGGATTCCAGATCCAGGCACGGCTGAAAGAACACTCGAAGCTGGTGGTCACGAATGGCTGTGTCGAGTTCACCCAGCAACCGCATCTGATCGTGGCGGTCGCGATCCATGTCGGGTTCGTAGCGGCCGACTCGAGTGTGGCCGGCCTTCGCGGCCGTCAACGCCACGTGGGCGCGCTGAAGCATCGCCTCACCGTCGACCGGATTGGCCTCCGGATTCTCGATGCCGCTTCGACTCGCGTCCGGCTCCTCGGTCGACGCGATTCCGACGACCGCATCGAGCGCAACGTTGATGTCGTGCACGAACATCGTTCTGCTGACTGCGAATTGGAGCCGCTCAGCGGTATCCGACACGTCGATCTGGGCGGGACGCCGACGCATGGCGACGACGAACTGATCCCCACCGAGCCGACCCACCAGGTCATCGGATCGCACCGATGCGACCAGACGGTGACCGATCTCGCGCAGCACACTGTCTCCCACGCTGTACCCGAAGGTCTCGTTGATCTGGGCGAAGCGATCGATGTCCACCACGAGCGTGAAGACGTCCGACTCACCACGCGTGGCGAGCATCGTGTCCAACCGCTCTCGGAGCAGCCGCCGACTGGCCAGTCCGGTGACCGCGTCCGTGCGAGCCACGTCCTCGAGCACTGCGGCCTGCAGGCGCAGCGTGGTCAGGAAGCACGCCATGCGGCACCCGACGAGGGCGATGACCAAGGCCGACGAGGCCACGATCACCCAACCCCACTGATCGACGGGTATCCCGCGGGCCAACTGAACAGCCATCACGAAGGGCGTCACGGCGACCGCGACACTGAGTCCGAGAAATCTCACGCGCCCGAATCTGAACGGGCTGGACCGGTCCACACGCGAGACCGTTCTTTCCGGAATGTGCAGGGCGATCACCCCGAAACACACGTAGGCCGCCAGCCACAGCGTGTTCAGGAGAGTCGAACGGTAGAGCTCGTGGCTGCCGACCGCCGCATAGGACGCGAAGTCGGCAGCCACGAGCAACACCACTCCCGCCGTGGCTGCCAGGAACGGCACCGTGGTCGCCCGGGTCAGCAGGTACAGACTGCCGACGAGCGTCAGCAGAAATGCGTCGACAGTGAGGTAGATCGTGGCCGGCCACAGTTCCAGCGCCGACGAAAACGACCACGACGAACCGTCGGAGATGACGAAGACCCAGGTGGCGAGGCCGAAGCCGACTGCAACCACCAGACATTCGAGAAGCTCCTCGATCCCGAACACGAGCCCGTTCTCGTCGGCGGCTCGGGCGAAGCCGATGGCGATCACCAGATAGCCGATCAGGTAGAAGACGTCGGACGAGGAGAACGTCGATACTCGCCCGCCGCCGACCTGCGCCATCGACACCAACGCGTCACCGATGCCCCAGGAGCCGACACCGACGGCCATGTACTTCCAAGTCCGCTTGTCCGGACCGGGTTCCCGACGGTACCGGTACACGAACGCAGCGACTGTGGCCAGGAGCACGATTGCGTACAACGCACTCTGGGGTATCCCTGCGGGGCCTATCGCGTACGCCGCGACTGCGAAAACACCGAGGCCCAGGAAGCGCGTCCACAACATGGTGGGGCTGATCCTTCCTAGGCCGGTCGGTGCATACCCCGAACGTACGCATCAGCCGATCGAACCCGACGTTTGATCACGATTCGTTGCTGATCCACCCTGCAGATGGGTCGAGAAACGAACTATTTCAAACCTGACGATTGTTCGCCAGTCTCACTTCGGGCGGTTTGTCCGTTCAGCCCTCGAGAGCCGCGTCCAGTGTGATGTCCACGCCGGTGAGAGCCTTGCTGACAGGACAAGTTTCTTTTGCCGCCTGAGCCGCTTTGGCGAAGCCGTCGGCGTCGAGACCCTCGACCTCCCCCCGCACGGTCAGCTTGATGCCGGTCAGCTTGAAACCCGGCTCGTCGGGCCCCAGCGAGACATCGGCGGTGACCTCGAGGCTCTGCGGGGTGCCGCCCGCCTCCGCGATCAACGCCGACAACTGCATCGCATAGCAGCTCGAATGAGCCGCGGCGATCAGTTCCTCGGGACTGGTGGTGCCGTCTGCGTTCTCGGCGGCGCGCTTGGGAAACGACACGTCGAAAGTCGCTGCGCCGGAACTGGACAGCTCCACCTGGCCGGAGCCCTGTTCCAGCGTTCCGTTCCAAGCTGTGCGTGAGGTGCGAGTTGGCATCGAACCGAATCCTTTCGTTGTCGACCCTGTGTAGGCCTGTTTCTCAGGCTAACGTCAGCGGGGTGACCGGGCTACCGAGTGCGAGGATGTCGACACGACGGGTGCGACAAACGAAAAAGTTCTCGCGCACGGCGACGATCGCGGCCATCGCGATGCTGTCGATCGTCGGATTCTCGACGCCGATGGCAGAGGCAGGCCCCCTGACGGACTTCTACGACGCGCCGGTCACGACGGTCGGTGCCGCGTCGCCGGGCGAGGTACTCAGAACCCTGCCCGTCAACTCACCCAAGGGGTTCGGACTCGGATTCGACATCGAACGCATTCTCTATCGCTCCACCGACACCCACGATGACCCCATGGTCGTCTCCGGCTACTCGATGACACCCACGGCTCCGTGGACCGGCCCCGTACCGCGGCCGGTGATCGCCTATGCGCCCGGCACTTCCGGGATGGCGGACCGTTGCGCCGGTTCGGTAGTTCTCGGGACAGTCGGCTCGTCACCGGCCATCCTGCCGCTTCTGCTCGCCGGATATCGCGTCGTCGCAACCGATTACCAGGGCCTGGGCACCCCCGGCGGACACACCTACCTCAACCGAATCGCCTCGGGCCGAGCTCTGCTCGACGCCGCCAGAACCGCAGACGATGACGCCCCCGTGGTGTTGTTCGGTTACTCGGAAGGCGGATTCGCGTCGGGGGCCGCTGCCGAACTCGCCGCCACCTATGCCCCAGAGCTGAAGATCCGGGGAGCGTATGTCGGTGCGCCACCGGCAGATCCGACGCTCAACATCGAGACACTCGACAACACCGGCCTCGGCAGCGCCGTGCTCTTCGCCGTGGATGGAATGATCAATGCCTACCCGGATCGGGCGGACAGCATCCGCAGCCTCTTCGACTCCGACGGAATCGCCGCACTCGACGCCGCGCAGAACTGGTGTACCACCGACCCCGCGGCCACCGCGACAGTGCGCACGACCGAACTGACCCGCGACGGACGACCCCTCGACGATCAACTGAGCAACCCGGTTCTGGCCGACATCGTCGAGACCAACACCGTCGGGCGCATCGCTCCTGTCATGCCGGTGTACCTCTCGCACGCAGTCGAGGACGACACCGTGCCGATCGAGCAGAGCCGCACCCTGCTTCGACGCTGGAGCGATCTGGGTGCCGACATCACCTACCGCGAATACGACCTCCCGGACATACCGGTCGAGGGCGCGAACCACCTGCCCGGAGCTCTCGCGGCCTACTCCGACGTGATGCCCTGGATCGCCGGGCTGATTCACGCAGGAGTGGAGCCTGCGGGAACGACCCGATAGGCAGGAGTGGATCTCAGGTGTGAAATCAGGGTGTTCACCGAGGCGTCGACCTCGATGAGGTTGGTTCACTCCAACTATGCGCATCGTCCACGCCCTGCTCACCGTCGCAGCAGTCCTGACCGCGGGCTCCCCCACCCCACTGGAACCCGGCATGGCGTCGGACATCGAGATTGTCGCCGAGGAACTCGGATTGCCGGGGGTTGCGTTCCGCGTCGTCTCCGAGGACGAGGTGTTGGAGGACGTCGAGTACGGGGTGGACGGGGACGGGGTGCCGATCGACGAGAGCACGCCGTTCGTGTGGGGTTCGGTATCGAAGTCGGTGACGGCGGCGACGGTGTACTCCCTCGCCTCGCAACATCGTCTCGATCTGAGTAGAACCGTGAATTCGATTCTCCCGGAGGTCGATTCGATCGTCCCCGGCGATGTCACGATCGACGACCTGATCCACCACACCAGTGGACTCCCCCACGACGTCACCGAACTTGACGTGTGGGGACGTTCCGAACGAGCGCTCGACGTCGTCCCCACCCTGGACGTCACCGTCGCCGACCGCGGCACCTTCCGCTACTCGAGCCTCAATTACCTACTGCTGCAGGCGATTGTCGAGAAGGTCACCGCCGAACCCTTCGCCGACGTCGTCGCCCGCGAGACCGGAGTGCACACTGCCGGTGCCGTCACACCCGGCCACGTACCGTTCTTCACCTTCCCGCGCAGCATCGACACCGGCATCGACTCCGCGGGATTGGGCTACGGCTATCTGAGCGGATCCATCGACGAGCTCTCCCGCTATGCATGCAGGCAACTGACCGCACCGGCGTCGAACAGTTCGGATACGGTGCCGACGGGTTCGGGCACGGCGTACGGATACGGGTGGTACGTCGAGACGCTGCCCGACGGTACCGAGATTCGATGGCATTCCGGGGCCGTCCCTGGTTATTTCACTCACGTCGCACTCGTTCCGGAACGACACCTGGCCGTGGTGTTCGCGACCAACCGATACGGCGAACTCGACGCCGACAACCTTGCCTCCGCGGCCCGCTCCCTCGTACTCACCCGACTCGGTATCGACGAACCCCGCGCCGCCGGACTCGGTCTCTACGAGATAGCCCTGATCGGATCGACTGCACTTGCGGTGTTGTTGGCGATATGTGCCGCGAGAACCCTGCTCGGATTCGGAGCCGCTCCCGGACGATGGGCACTGGCGCGTGTTCTGACTGCCCTCGGCGCAGGCGGACTGCTGTACTTCTCACTGCCCGCACTCACCGGAGCACCGATCTCGACCCTGGCCCGCTGGGCTCCTGACATCGCGGGGACTGTCTGAATAACGGTTGATCCGGTCCTTGGTTCGACACGCCGAGCTCAGCTTGGTGGGAAGGATCGACGATG